>JBDTVS010000073.1:0-81861 GCA_040007095.1 Acidobacteriota bacterium | reverse complement strand
ATTTCGAGCTTTTTGCTTACCGCCGTGTCGCAAACGCGCTTGTACTGGGACTAGCTTCTCACGCGTGGTCAGGCGCGAGAAGGAGGCCAATCCCACTGACCGTCCCGATGCGACGATTTGGCCCCGACACCGCGCGCGGCTCGCGACACTCGTGTCGTGTCTCAGAAGTTGGTTGTCATTTTCCGGGCGGGGCATCCCGCCTCGCGGCGTTGCTCGTCGCTTACATATTCCCGATATGCGCGCTCCTCGCGCCTTGCCATCCGGGCGCCTCGCCGCCCTCGGTGCAACAACGAACTTCTGAGACGCGACACTAGCGCAGCGTGCGTTTGTCGCCCTGCCTCAACGTCACGAATGTCCGGTCGAGGTATTCGAGTAAAGGCACAATCACGCGCCGACTGCTGCCGAGTGCCTGACGGAGCTCGCTGACCGTCGCCGGACCATGTCCGCGGATGAAGCTCCGGATCAACGTCGTGGCCTGAGCCACCGAGGATACGGTCATGACCAGCTCAGTGCTGATCTCGACCGCCTCCCCGGTCTCGATCAAGAAACGCAGCGCCCGCAGTGAGACGACGTCAGGAGCGAGCTCCTTGCGCGAGGGCGGATCGAACGGCTTCAGTGACAACGTTTCGGCCAGCTTCGCGCCGGCCGCGCGAAGCGGCTCCGGTAACTCGACGCGGTGGGACGCGCGCCGAACGAACGACCCCTCGCGAACGAAGTCGCGCTCGCACAAGCTGGAGATCAGCGGGTCGAACAGCTCGTCGAGCGGCAGCGCGCCGTGGAGGGCGCGGCGCAGGTCGGTAAGCGGCACGCCGCGATGCTCGGGATGAACACGATGAGCCCCATCCACGATCTCGACGGCCTTCCTGGTGGCCGCCTGCCAGGCGGCAGCGTCGACTACGATGTCGCCCGCCGCGACCAGCGCGCCGTCCCTCACGAGACGGTCGACGGCGGCGGCCAGATCCTCGTCGCTGAACCGCGACTTGAGCAGGAGATCTGAGCGACGCGCCGCGCCGGCGTACGCGATGCGTGCGGAGAGAAAACGCGCCGGATCCTCGACCGCCCCGGCAGCCCGCTCCAGCCACGACAGCCGCTCCAGACTGCGAAAATCCTTGCGCGCGGCGTCGGGATCGAGCACGACGGCTCCTGCCAGCGTGTGCTGCTCGGACCAATCGCGCACCGTGAAATGATCCCCTGCAAACACGAACGCCGGTCCCTCCAGGCGCAGTTCCGCGACCGCCCGACCCCCAGCGGCGAGTTCCCTGCCCGACCCCAGCGCGACGCGAGCCGCCACGTTGCCGCTCCCGTGATGCACGCGGACACGGACACCGCCTTTGAGCGAACGGCTCGCTCTCGGCGATATGTCCAACAGCACGTCGAGGACCTCGCTCGGCTTACCAAGTCCGGCGAGGGTGACGACGTCGCCACGGTGGACACCATCCACCGCGTCGACATCCGCCAGGTTCAGCGCCGTTCGAGTGCCGGGCCCGCTCGCTTCAACATCGCGCCCGTGCGACTGGATCCGACGAATGCGAGCCGGTTTCCCAGACGGCTGAATGATCACCGACTGGCCGCGCCGCAGCGTGCCACCGAACAGCGTGCCGGTCACCACGGTGCCTGCGCCGGGCAGCGTGAAAACACGGTCCACCGGGAGCCTCGGTTTGCCGATGTCGCGCGGCGGCGGCGTCTCGGACAGCACCTGGGCTAGCGTCACTTTCAGCTCAGCGAGCCCACGCCCGGTCACCACCGAGGCGGGAACGATGGGCGCTTCCGCGAAGGGGCTGTCTTGCAGGCGCTCCCGGATCGCGGCGACTGCACCCACTTCATCCGCCGTCAGGTCGGCCTTGCTCAGCGTGACCACCGCCCGTCGGACTCCGAAGTAGGTGAGGATTTGGAGATGCTCTTCCGTCTGCGGCATCCACCCGTCGTCAGCGGCGACCACCAGCAGGGCGAGGTCGATGGATCCGACGCCGGCGACCATGTTCTTCACGAAATCTTCGTGGCCGGGCACGTCGACGATCCCGAGCCGGAAGGAGGACGCCGTTGCCTGGGGCGACGGCAGGTCCAGATGAGCGAATCCCAGGTCGATCGTGATCCCTCTCAGCTTCTCTTCCGGCAGACGATCCGGATCGGTGCCGGTCAGGGCCCTGATGAGCGCGCTCTTGCCGTGATCGACATGGCCGGCGGTGGCGACGATGAAATGCTGGATGTCGGACATCGGCAAGAGTGGCTAGACCGAAGCGGCCCGGAGTGCGCGAACCACCTCCGCGTCCTGCCGCGGGAAAATGGTGCGTAGGTCGAGTTTGACGGTGCCGCGCGCGATGTACCCGATTACCGGAATCGGCTGCCCACGGAGGCGGCCGATCAACGCCTGAGAGGTCAGCGTGCCGTGTGTCAGGTCGAGCGTGACCGATGACATTGCCGAGCGCGGCAGTGCGCCGCCGCCGATCTGTGCGCGCCCGGTGCCCACTCGGGCCACGAGCGGAAGCCCGTCTAACTGGGCGATGATCCGTTCCGCGCGGCCACTCAGATCCCCGTTGGTGACGTGCAGCATCTCCAGTACCGGAAGCGTCTGATCGCCGCGCAAATAGTGATCGACCGTGGCTTCGAGCGCCGCCAGAATCAGCTTGTCGCAGCGTAAGGCGCGGAACAACGGTTCCCGCTTGAGAGCGGCGACGAGCTTTCTCCGGCCCGCGATGATACCGGCCTGAGGTCCGCCGAGGAGCTTGTCTCCGCTGAAGCAGACGAGGTCGACCCCTCGCCCAATCACCTCGGCCGGAGTCGGCTCGTGCTCCATCCCCTCGACCGTCTGCGTCTGGACCAGCGCTCCGCTTCCAAGGTCCTCGACGAACGGCACCCGCTTACGTCGGGCCAACGTGGCGATGTCTTCGGTCCGCGGCGATTCCACGAAGCCGTCCATGAAGAAATTGCTGCGATGCACCTTGAGCACCAGCGCCGTCTGGCGGGTCATCGCCCGGGCGTAGTCGTTGGCCGACGTCTTGTTGGTGGTGCCCACCTCGCGTAACCGTGCGCCGCTCGACTCGAGGACATCAGGAATGCGGAATCCTCCGCCGATCTGCAGCAATTCACCCCGGGAGATCACGACTTCGTTCGCGGCGGCGCGGCAGAAGTGATGCAGGATCAACACCAACGCCGCAGCATTGTTATTGACGACCGTCGCGGCCTCGGCGCCGCAGAGCACGGACAGGCCGTGCTCGAGATATGCCGCGCGGCCGCCTCGGGCTCCACTCGTCAAGCTGTATTCGAGGTTGTTGTAGTTCGACCCGATGGTCGAGAGCGCGCTGACGACGTCGGGCCCGAGCGGGGCCCGGCCGAAGTTGGTGTGCACCAGAATCCCGGTCCCGTTGATCACCGCTTGGATGCGCGACGCGCGCAGGTCCTGCAAACCGGCACGAATGTGAGAGACCACCGCATCCGCGTCAGGAATATTCTTTTTCGACCGCAGAGCTTTCAATTCGGTCCGCACGACGTCGACGACGATCGGCCGCGGAAGATCGACGTCCGCAAGCGATTGCAACACCCGATCGACGGACGGAATCGCGCGGAGGTGCGAGCGTTTCATGCGAAGACGGTGGCGGACCGAACCGGAATCGTGCCCGAAGCGGCGCGAGCCGCTGAGTGCCTGAGGACTACCCAGCTCCGGCAGACACGCGAAGCGGGGATGGCGGAGAGGGTAGGAATCGAACCTACCCCCCGACACAGAATGTCGGGGCGACGATTTTGAAGACCGTGACGACCACCAGGCACGTATCACTCTCCGGCTCCAATACTAGCCGGTTCTCTACTTTCGATTAGATTGTAGGCATGAATATTCGCGCGCGTTTTTGAACTCAGCCACGGCTCGAAGGTTTCGAGCCACAACCGACGCCGCCGCCGTAACGCTGCCCTTGCGCATGCTTTGCCTCGACGGCCGTTGACGAGGTGAGCATGTCTCCAGACGCAGGCTATTCCGTCGCATTAGAGCAGGTGTGTACCGAGACCGTCGGTCCCGACGGCCCCCACGTCGATCAGCATGGAATCTTTCCCGACCGAGCACTGAATGCCCTGCGTACGGCTGGGCTGATGGGCGCCGTCAGCGCGCCCGACGTCGGTGGGCTCGGCCTCGCCTTTCGCGGCGCCGCGGCCATCGTCGAACGACTGGCACAGGAGTGTGGTTCGACCGCGATGGTGACGTGTATGCACTATTGCGGCACGGCAGTCATCGAGGCGTTCGGTCCACGCGATGTGCGGGAGGCGGCCGCCAGCGGCGCGCATCTCAGCACGCTCGCGTTCAGCGAGGCAGGGTCCCGCAGCCACTTCTGGGCTCCCGTCAGCACAGCGAAGCGCGATGGCGATCGAATGCGTCTGGACGCCCGCAAGAGTTGGGTGACGTCGGCGTCCAAGGCGTCGGCGTATGTCTGGTCGTCCCAGCCCGTGCAGGCCAACGTCGGGCCGAGCACGCTGTGGCTCGTGCCGGCCGACTCCCCCGGCATTCGCGTCGAGGGGCCATTCGACGGGTTGGGCCTCCGGGGCAACGATTCCTCGCCCGTCTCCGCCGATGGCGCCACGGTCGCGACCACCGCGATGCTGGGCGAAGACGGCAAGGGATTCGACATCATGATGGGGACCGTTCTGCCGATGTTCAATGTCCTCAACGCCGCTTGTTCGATCGGCTTAATGGAGGCGGCGGTCCAGCGGACGGCGCAGCATGCCAGCGGCACCCGCTACGCACACCTCGATTCGGCCCTCGCCGATCTGCCGACGATCCGAAGCTACATTGCGCGGATGAGGATTCGAACCGACATGGCGCGAACGTTGTTGGACGACACGATCTCCGCCCTCGAATCCGGCCGCGCCGACACCATGTTGCGAGTGCTGTCCTGCAAGGCGGCGGCAGGGGACGCCGCCACTGAAGTGCTGGCCACCGCGATGCGCGTCTGCGGCGGTGCGGCCTACCGGAAGGATGTGGCCGTCGAGCGGTATTTCCGGGACGCGCAGGCGGCAGGCGTCATGGGACCGACAACCGATGTGCTGTACGACTTTGTCGGCAAGGCGGTATGCGGAATGAATCTCTTCTGAAAGGGACAGACTCATGGGACTCACGAAAACATCGCGCTCATCCAGCTCGTTGATCATGGGAGCAGTCGCGTACGACCAGAAGGTCGTGACAATCTGGGACGGCTTCCAAAAATACTTTCGCACCCGCGGTCTCGAATTCGACTACGTCTTGTACTCGAACTACGAGAGGCAGGTTGAAGCCCACCTGTGCGGACACGTGCACATCGCGTGGAACTCTCCGCTCGCGTGGCTTCAGGCGGAGCGGGTCGCCGCCGGCCTCGGGCGGCGCGCCGAGGCCATCTGCATGCGGGACACGGATCGCGACCTGCGGTCCGTCGTCCTTGTGCGCTCCGACAGCGGCATCGACACCATCGCGGACCTCAAGGGGAAGATCGTGGCGGTCGGCGCCAGCGACTCGCCGCAGGCGACGCTGATTCCGTTGAATTACCTGGCAGAACACGGGCTCGCGCCTTTCGACGACTTCGGCGTGGAGGTGTGCGACCTGCTGCCGGGCAAGCACGGCGATCACATCGGCGGCGAGCGTGACGCGGTCCGGGCCCTCATCCGAGGCGATGCCGACGCGGCCTGCATCATCGACGCGAACCATTTGGCCTTCTCTCGCGAGGGAACGATTCCAAACGCCGCGGTGAAGATTCTCGCCCAGACACCCGCCTACGACCATTGCAACTTCACCATCTTCGACGATGCGCCCGCGGCACCGGTCGCACGCTTCCTGGAGCTCCTCCTCGGCATGTCGTACGGCGACGCCGAGGTGCGCCCGTTGCTCGATCTCGAGGGGCTCAAGCAATGGGTGCCCGGGCGCGTCAGCGGGTACGTGCAGCTTGCCACGGCTGTCGATCGATTCGGAACGGTAAGCCTGCTCGTGCAGCAGCTTCAAGGCCAATGCAGCTAGTGCTTGAGACGCTCGGGTTCGCCGAAGGCGGATATCTGCTCCTGAAGCGCGCCCTGCGCCAGGCAGGGCCCGGCCAGGCCGTCATCGTCACGGGCGCGGCTCCGGGGTTGGAGGTGGACCTTCGCGCCTGGTGCCGCGCCGAAGGCCACCGCTTCGAATGGCGGACAGGATCAGCGCCAGACGGCGAGAGCGCCGTCATCTTCAACGGCGGCGCTGAATCAGAGCGCTGGGCCGATGCACGGCTCGTCGGGGCTGAGGGTGTCTCCGGCGATTCCGTGGCCGAGCATCCGCCGCGCACGTGGGGACTGGCCGCGCGGGGTGCGACGATCGAAGCCGGTACGCCGGCGTTCGATTTCCATCTCGTAGACAAAGTCGAAGTGTGGTCGGACGACGCCGCCCGGATCTATCAGCAGGCCGTTGCCGCGCAGTGGGATCCAGAAACCGCAATCCCGTGGAACACACCGTTCGCGATCGCCGACGAGGTCGAAGACGCCGTCGTGCAGATCATGACGTATCTGGTTGAAAACGAAACGGCCGCACTGATCATTCCCAGCCGGTTCATCGCGCAGATGCACCCGCACTTCAGGGAGGTGATGCAGGTGCTCGCCGTGCAGGCCGCCGATGAGGCACGGCACATCGAAGTGTTCACCCGGCGCGCCCGCCTGAGACGAGGCCAGCTGGGGTTGTCGACGATCGGCGGTCAAGCCTCGCTCAAGACGCTCGTCGACGAGCCCGATTTCGCGATCGCATCATTCCTGCTTTCCGTGCTCGGCGAGGGCACGTTCCTTTCGCTCTTGTGGTTCATCGAGCGGTATGCGCCTGACCCTGTCACCGCGGCGGTGGCCAGGCTCGCCGCGCAGGACGAAGCCCGGCACGTGGCGTTTGGCCTGGCGCACCTCGGTCAGCACTTGAGCCGCGAGCCGGACTTCCGTCCGCACCTGGCTGACGCCATCCGCCGGCGTCACGACGCGCTCATGCACACCGCCGGCCTCAATGCCGAAGTATTCGACGCATTGCTTCTGATGGCCGCCGGCTCCTGGAATCATCCGGCGCTCCGAGACGGATACCAACGACTCATGCAACTCACGCGGGATATGGACGAAGGCCGGAGGAAACGGCTGATGCGATTGGGATTCACCGAACCTGAGGCGGAGGAACTATCTGCGCTTCACACGCGAAATTTCATGTAGACCTGAACAGACGAACGAATTCTCGGCGTGCTCCAGCTACTGCGATTTTGAGAAGCAGGTAGTCGTGCTTCTCTCAAGTAGGTCGCGAGTTCTTGAACCACAAAGAACACAAAGAACACGAAGGGACCATCCCGCTACAGCGTTGTCGAAATTCCTCTAGGCTACGAAAACACCTGCCGGGCCGGATTCGATCTCGCCGATCACTGCGGCACGCGAGAAGCCCTCCGATCGAAAGATCTCGAGGACCTCGTCCACGACGTCAGATGCGCACGCGAGCAGGAGGCCGCCGCTGGTCTGCGGATCAGTGAGCAGGGCCTGCTCGACCTTGCCATGGGCAGTCAGATCCACCAGACTGCCGTATCCTTTCCAGTTTCGCGTCGACCCGCCGGTGACGTATCCCGCGGCCGCCAGTTCAGCGGCACCCGTGAACAGCGGCACCGTGTTCCAACGCACCGTCGCGCGAACACCGGAGCCTCGGCACACTTCCATCAGGTGGCCCAATAATCCGAATCCCGTCACGTCGGTCATCGCATGAACGCCCGGGAGTCCCGCCAACCGCATCCCGGGGGAATTGAGCTGTGTGGTGCTGGCAATCAGCTCGCGATACTGGGTGTCGGTAATGTGCTGCTGTTTGAGCGCCGCGCCGTAGACGCCCACACCGAGCGCTTTGCCGAGAATGATCCTGTCGCCCGCCTGCGCCGCGGCGTTGCGCTTGACATGATGAGGGTCGACCAGGCCGATGGCCACAAGGCCGTAGATCGCCTCCACAGAATCAACGCTATGACCGCCAGCCACGGGAATGCCCGCTCGTTGGCAGACCGATTCACCGCCGTCCAGAATTCGCCGGATCGTCTCGAGCGGCAGCTTGTCGATCGGCATCGCCACCAGGGCAAGCGCGAACAGCGGACGCCCGCCCATGGCGTAGACGTCCGAGATGGCGTTGGTCGCGGCAATGGCGCCAAAGTCGAACGGATCGTCCACGATCGGCATGAAAAAGTCGGTCGTGGCGACAATCGCCTGATGCTCGTTGATCTGGTACACGGCGGCGTCGTCGCTGGTCTCGATGCCGACCAGCAGCGCGGACGGGACGAGACGTGCCGCTCCAGCCCTGGCGAGGATCTGTTCGAGTACCGCGGGTGCGAGCTTGCAGCCGCAGCCTCCACCGTGTGACAGGCTGGTCAATCTCGGTGTGGTGGATGCGCGGGGGTGTTCAGACATGGAGCTGGCGGAGGGCCATCTGACTCTTAAGACCACGACGGGAATGGGGCTGCCACCTTGGCCGCCGATGCATCCGCCGGGCTGCGTTGCTCGTCCCTTTCAGACGCCAGGTATGCGCGCTCCCGCGCCTTGCCGGGGCGGGTACCTCGACGCCCACAGTTGACAGCCATATTCCCGTCGGGGTCCTTACCATTCGCGCTGACGATGATACTCGGCAACAAGGACGCCAAGCTGCTCGCGGCTGAGCGCCGCCGTGGGATCGCTCGGCAGCGGCGTGTTGAGAAATCGTTCCGGCAGCGTGTCCTCGTCGAGTGTCCAGCCGGCCATCAGATTGAACTGCCGCTTGATGCCGACAATCCGCCGGGCCGTCTCGCGAAGCTCGTCCGCGGTCGTGTCCCAGCCGGTGACGCGGTGGAGCATGTCGGCGGCTTCGGCATAGAAATCGCCGAACACCCCGCGAAGGAACTTGCAGATGATCAGCGAGTCCATGAGGGCGGCCTTGTCCTCGGTTTCGATGGCACGGTGAACCGCGTCGAGCGTCACGCTCCGGCGGTCCACTTTGTCCGAGAAGTCCACCTCGTAGGCACCGCTGCGGTTGTGGTCCGCGCCACGGGCCCCGACCGCGAAGCCCAAAGCCATCGTCTGCAACGCTCTCGGTTCGTAGCCGGGAATCTCGAGGCCCTTGACCTGTGGAGCGAATGCGATGCTCCCGTGCCCGATGGTCTCGGCCGCTCGGCGGCTGCCCTCGGCCAGCAGATTCCCCAAGCCCTCGCGACGGCCAATCAGGCCGATCGCGCGCAGCATGGCCTCTCCGCTCCCGAACGTCAGCCAGGGCTCCTCGAGCCATCCGCGTTCGACACACTCCATGGCGAACGCGATCGTGCCGCCGGCGCTGATCGTGTCGATACCCAGCTCGTCGCACAGCCTGGATGCGCCGAGCACCGAATCAGGGTCGCTCACGCCACAGAGCGAACCCAAGGCAAACAGACTCTCGTACTCAAGGCGGACACCGGTCTCTTCGCCGCGCGCGTAAATGTGCTCGCAGCCGATGGTGCAGGCGGCGCAGCTCGCGCGCGTACGCGTGTGGGTCGTGCGCAGCTGCTCCGGCGAGATCTCGGCGGCCCCCTCGAACGTCCCGCTCTGAAAGTTGCGCGTCGGCAGCGCGCCGAGGCGATTGAACGTCAGTAGATTGGTAGCGGTACCGAGCTCGCGGTATTTAGCGGTTGCAGGTCCGAACGACCGTTTCGACAGGCTCTTGCTGTACTCGGTCAGTTCGCGGGGATGCGCCCACTCACAGCGCTGTGTGCCACGCACGGCAATGGCTTTGACGTTCTTGCTGCCGAGCACCGCCCCGCTTCCGCCACGGCCGGCGTGCCGACCATCGTGCGAGATGGTGGCATAGCGGACCGCACGCTCGCCTGCCGGGCCGATCGACGCGATCTGGTAGTCGGGGCCGAGCCGGGTCTTCAAGCCCGTTTGCGTCGCCGGGCACGTCGCGCCGCGAAGGTCGCCGGCCCCTTCGACGCGGACATGTCCATCGTCGATGATCAACACCGAAAGCTCTGCCGCCCGTCCGACGACGACGATTGCGTCGCAGCCGCAACGCTTGCCGGCAATCGCGAAGCCGCTACTGGCGAGGGAATCGTTGATCCGGTCCGTCAGCGGGCTCTTGCTGACGACCGCGAACTTCGCGGATGTCGTCAGCGGGCTGCCGACCAATGGGCTGAAGGCGAACACCAGCGGAGCCTCTGGAGCCAGCGGATCGATCGACGGATCCCCTTCTTCAAGCAACAGCCAGGCGCCCAGTCCGCTGCCGCCCAGGAACTGCCGAAGCACCGCCTCCGGGATCGGCATTCGCTCGACGCCTCCCTGCGAGACGTCGATGCGCAGATAGCAGCCGTGGTAACCGAAAGACGTGGGATCCTCCATGGCCGGCTAGCCGCCCGCGTCGGCGGACAGAATCAGAACGGAGTCGCTCTGCTTCAGCTGCGTGTGGGGATCGCGGACGAACCGATCGCCATTCAAGTTGGCGACGACCGACGGTTCCAGTCCCTCCGGCGTGATCAGCTTATTGAGCGCCGGGAATCGAACGACGAGCGCGGCGAGGAGCTGGCCAAGCGTGTCGGCCTGGAGTTCCAGCTCGGCGACACCGGCCCGCTCTCGCGGAACGCCCAGAAGCTCGACACGCATGAGAATCAGTGTACCAGTTCAGCCGACGGGGGGCACGACTCGCACCTGTCACGAAGCCCTGGGGCGACGGTCCCGCGTGGAAGGCCATGGCGACCGCATGGTCAATTGGAAATCAACCGCCGAGCACACCGAGCCAAAATGAGAATGTTTCTCGGTGATCTCGTTGGCTGCGGTGGTGAACTTCTTGAAGCGATTGAAACTGCCCACTACCCGCCAGCCCCGCCCTCGCAGCGTCGACGCTGAAGGGTAATAGAATAACAACACGATGCCGAGAAATAAGCAGGGGCTGAAGCGGGCGCGGTCGGCGCCGAAGGGCCGCAGGGTCGATCCGAAGGCGAGCGAAGATGTGCGCGCCCTTCTCGGCACGCTTCCGCGCCGGCGGGATCTGCTGATCGAGCATCTGCACCGGATTCAGGATCGCTTCGGCTGCCTTTCCGCGCCGCATCTGGTCGCGCTCGCGGCCGAGATGAAGCTGGCAATGGCCGAAGTCTACGAAGTGGCCACGTTCTATCACCACTTCGACGTGGTCAAGGAGGGTGACACGCCGCCGCCCGCCGTCACCGTGCGCGTCTGCGACTCGATCGCCTGCGAGATGGCCGGTTCGCGCGAGCTGCTGGCGGAGTTGCCGGTCCTGCTGGGTCCGGACATTCGCGTGCTGCATGCGCCGTGCGTGGGCCGGTGCGAAACAGCGCCGGTCGCAGTGGTCGGCCAGAATCCGGTTCCGTTCGCGAATGCGGAAAGCGTGGCGGCGCTGGTGCGGGCCAACGCCGTGAAACACCCGCGACGGGACGACGCCAACGCGCATCCGCAGATCGACATCGTGACTCCGGGGCACATCGACTATGCCGCCTACCGAGAGCAGGGCGGATATGAGCTGGCGCGATCCTGTGTCGGTGGCACCAAAGATCGGGACGAAGTCGTGAAGGCGATGGAAGACTCGGGCCTGCGCGGCCTGGGTGGCGCCGGCTTTCCGGCGGGCCGCAAGTGGAAATCGGTAGCGGCCGGGCCCGCGCCGCGTCTGATGGCGATCAACATCGACGAGGGCGAGCCGGGGACCTTCAAGGACCGGTATTACCTCGAGCGTGAGCCGCACCGCTTTCTCGAGGGTGCCCTGATCGCGGCCTGGGCCGTCGGCATTGCCGAAATCTACATCTACCTTCGCGACGAATATCACGGATGCCGTGCGATTCTCGAGCAGGAAATAGCGGCGCTCCAGGCGGATCCGCCGTGCCCGATTCCGCCGATCCACCTGCGCCGGGGCGCGGGTGCCTACATCTGCGGCGAAGAGTCGGCGATGATTGAGTCGATCGAAGGCAAGCGGGGCGAGCCGCGCCTGCGTCCTCCCTATGTCGCGCAGGTCGGCCTGTTCAATCGGCCGACGCTCGAACACAACATGGAGACGCTGTATTGGGTGCGCGACATCCTGGACAAGGGGCCGGCCTGGTTTGCCGGCCACGGCCGGCACGGCCGAAAAGGTCTGCGATCGTTTTCGGTGAGCGGCCGGGTCAGGAAGCCTGGTGTGCATCTGGCGCCGGCTGGCATCACAGTGACGGAATTGATCGAAGAGTACGCCGGCGGGATGCTCGACGGTCACCTGTTCTACGGCTACCTGCCCGGAGGCGCGTCGGGGGGGATCCTGCCCGCGTCGATGGCCGACATTCCACTCGATTTCGACACGCTGAACCAGTACGGCTGCTTCATCGGGTCAGCGGCGATCGTGATCCTCTCCGATCAGGACACCGCAACGGATACCGCCAGAAATCTGATGAAGTTCTTTTCGGAAGAGTCCTGCGGCCAGTGCACCCCGTGCCGGGTCGGCACGGCCAAGGCGCTGACGCTGATGGAACGGTCCAGTTGGGACCAGCCGCTGCTGAAAGAACTGTCGCAGGCGATGGTCGACGCCTCGATCTGCGGGCTCGGGCAGGCGGCGCCCAACCCGGCGTTGTCGGTCATCAAGTATTTTCCGCAGGAAATCACCTAAAGGGGGATCCGTGGCTGTAGAGACCGTCGCCGAGCGAACGATCGCGGCGCTCCCGCAGGTCAAGCCGGTCGAGTTCACGCTGAACGGCATATCCGTGTCCGGACGCACCGACGAGAGCCTGATCGACGCGGCCGAGCGGCATGGCATCGAGGTCCCCCACCTTTGCTACAAGAAAGGAATGCGGCCGGATGGCAACTGCCGGGCCTGCATGGTCGAAATCAAGGGCGAGCGCGTGCTCGCGCCCTCGTGCTGCCGCTATCCCACCGACGGTATGGAGGTCACGACTGACAGCGCACGGTCGCTCACCAGCCAGAAGATGGTGCTCGAGTTGTTGCTCTCGGACGTGCCGGAGACGTCGTACACGCTCGATTCCGAGCTCGATCGTTGGGCCCGTAAGCTGTCGGTTGGCAAGCCTCGATTCGGAGCCAGGCCTCAGCCGGTTGAGGACGCCTCTCACCCGGCGATCTCGGTACACCTCGACGCGTGCATCCAATGCGGCCGCTGCGTGCGTGCCTGTCGTGAAGAGCAAGTCAACGACGTCATCGGGTACGCCTTTCGCGGCTCTCACTCCAAGATCGTGTTCGATCTCGACGATCCGATGGGCGACTCGACGTGCGTTGCCTGCGGCGAGTGCGTGCAGGCGTGTCCAACCGGCGCGCTCATGCCGGCCCGCGACGTCGGGAAGATTGTCGCCGACAAGCAGGTGGAGTCGGTCTGCCCGTACTGCGGTGTGGGCTGTCAGCTCACCTATCACGTGAAGGACAACTCGATTGTGTTCGTGCAGGGGAAAGACGGTCCCGCCAACTCGAGCCGGCTCTGCGTCAAGGGGCGTTACGGTTTTGACTACGTGCAGCATAGGCACCGGCTGACCACACCGCTCATCCGCATCCCCGGCGCGGCCAAACACAAGGACTTCACCGTCGATCCGGACAACTGGCGCGACGTGTTCCGCGAGGCCAGCTGGGAAGAAGCGCTCGAGTTGGCCGCCGGTGGACTGCGCCGCATTCGAGACGAGTATGGCAAGCGGTCGCTGGCCGGCTTCGGCTCGGCGAAGGGCACCAACGAGGAAGCCTATCTTTTCCAGAAGCTGGTCCGGACCGGGTTTGGCTCGAACAACGTCGACCACTGCACGCGGCTGTGCCACGCCTCGAGCGTCGCCGCGTTGATGGAGGGGATTAACTCGGGCGCCGTGTCGAATCCGGTGCGCGACGTCGCGAACGCGGAGGTGATCTTCCTGATCGGCTCCAACCCGACGGTCAATCATCCGGTCGCCGCGACCTGGATGAAAAACGCCGCCAAAGCCGGCACCAAGCTCATCATCGCAGACCCGCGCCGCAGCGATCTGGCCCGGCATGCGACCTATTATCTGCAGTTCAATCCCGATACCGACGTCGCGCTCTTGAATGCGCTCCTGCACGTCATCGTCGATGAAGGCCTCGTGGACGAAGCGTTCATTCGCGATCGCACGTCGGGGTATGACGCGCTCGCCGAGAACGTGAAGGCGTTCTCTCCCGAAGCCATGGCCCCGATTTGCGGCATCGACGTCCAGACCATCCGCGAGGTGGCCAGGCTGTATGCGACCTCGAAGGGCTCGATGATCATGTGGGGCATGGGGATTTCCCAGCACATTCACGGTACTGACAATGCGCGGTGCCTGATCGCGCTGGCGCTGTCCACCGGCCAGATCGGCAAGCCCGGCTCAGGGTTGCATCCATTGCGCGGTCAGAACAACGTGCAAGGCGCTTCGGACTCCGGACTGATCCCGATGTTTTATCCCGACTATCAGCGCGTGGCGACGCCTGAAGCGAGACAACGCTTCGAGACGCTCTGGGGAACCGAACTCGATCCCGATCCCGGCCTTACCGTGGTCGAAATCATCAACGCCGCCAAGAAACACCAGATCCGCGGCATGTGGGTGATGGGGGAAAACCCGGCGATGTCGGATCCCGACGTCGATCACGCCCGCGAGGCGCTCGCCACGCTCGACCATCTCGTGGTGCAGGACATCTTCCTCACCGAGACGGCGTATCTGGCGGACGTGGTCCTCCCCGCCACCGCCTGGCCTGAGAAGAACGGCACCGTGACGAACACCGATCGCACCGTGCAACTCGGCCGGAAAGCGATCGAGCCGCCGGGGGACGCCAGGGCGGATCTGTGGATCATCAACGAGCTCGCGCGCGGCATGGGCCTCGATTGGCAGTATTCTCATCCGCGCCTGGTGTTCGACGAAATGCGCCAATGCATGGACTCGATCGCCGGCATCACCTGGGACAGGCTCGAGCGCGAGTCCTCGGTCACCTATCCGTGCGAGAAGGAAGGCGACCCGGGGCAACCGGTGGTATTCGTCAACGCGTTTCCGACCCCCAGCGGCCGCGCCAAGTTCGTCCCGGCCGATCTCATCTCGGCGGCGGAACGACCCGACGC
Organism: Acidobacteriota bacterium; assembly: GCA_040007095.1. GTDB lineage: Bacteria > Acidobacteriota > Vicinamibacteria > Vicinamibacterales > CAVVIG01 > JBDTVS01. Next base: position 66,890 of record JBDTVS010000073.1, on the reverse strand, counting down.
GGAGTACCCAATGGTGCTCATCACCGGACGGCAGCTCGAACACTGGCACACCGGATCGATGACCCGGCGCGCCTCGGTGCTCGACAACATCGAACCCGAACCGGTCGCCTCCGCCCACCCGCTCGATCTCGAACAACTGGGAGTGACGCCGGGCGAGACCCTCACGATCCAGTCGCGGCGCGGCGAGATTTCGCTGTACGCCCGCGCCGACGATGGAATGCCGCGCGGCGCGGTGTTTGTCCCCTTCTGCTACTACGAGGCGGCCGCGAATAAATTGACGAATCCGGCCCTCGATCCATTCGGCAAGATTCCGGAATTCAAGTACTGCGCGATTCGAGTGACCAAAGGCGGCTCCACACCCGTCCATTCGAGCTTCGGCGGCGGCACGCTCCTCGCCCTGACCCCATCGCGCGCCTCCTAGGCGTTACGCAGAATCGGCGCGGCGGCTGGCTCCCCACGGAGCCGCCGCCAAGGCTGCGGACGTTCGGATCATCGGTGGTGGGTCACCTTCAACGGCCTCACGAGGTCACCACCGAGATCACCGAGATCACATTCTGCGTTGAGCTCGGCGTGCTCGGCGGACTCGTTGGTTGACGCGACACGGAACCATGACCGCACTATCGTGCAGAACATACCGTCTCGAAATATCTCGTAGAATATAGCGCTAGGCCACCGGCGTCACTGCTCGTCCCTGCCGTCACTGACATTTGGGTGGCTCGTTGTGGAGACTCATCGATGTGCTCGATCGTCCGGTTCGGATTTCTGTGTTTCCTGATTGCAGGTCCCGCTGCGGCACAGTTCCGCGAAATCTCCGGCGACGTGAAAGATCAGCAGCAAGCGGTGGTGGTCGGCGCACAGGTCATCCTGACCTCGGCGCAGACGGCCGCCACCGCCACTGCGCGCGCGCGCTCGACTCTCACTGATGGCGCCGGACACTACCGATTCCCTCCCGTGGACGCCGGCGAGTATGTCGTGGAGGTGCACGGCAAAGGCTTCCGGGTGGCCAGCCGAAAGATCTCAGTGGACACTGGCGACGGCGGCACGGCCGACTTCGTCTTGGCGCTGGCAGGGACGGCCGAGTCGGTCACCGTGACCGCCACCGGCGGGGTGGATCGCGGCTACCGGGTCGACGCCGTCAGCTCGCTCGGGCCGCTCGGTAGCGCGGCCCTGCTCGACACGCCGTACACGATCAGTGTGCTGCCGAGCGAGTTGATGGACAACGCGCAGGTGAGGAACTTCAAGGAGGCGGCAAAATTTCTCCCGCTGGTGGAGTTTCAGGAAATGCAGGGGTCGGAGATCCTGCGTCCAGAGACTCGCGGCATGCAGGGCTCCAACATGCAGAACACCCGCATGGACGGCATGGGCATCGTCGTGACCGGCGCCAACAGCATCGAGACGCTGCAACAGATCGAAGTGCTCAATGGCCTCGGTGGCGCGCTGTACGGACCGGCCAATCCGTCGGGGATGTTCAATTTCGTTCCCAAACGGCCCACCGAACAGCCGCTTCGTGACGTGACGGTCAGCTACGACGGCCGATCGATGGGAACCGTGCACGCGGATGTCGGTGGCCGCATCGGCAGCGGGAGGAAGTTCGGCTATCGCGCCAACGCGTTGTTCGGCGACGGTGAGACGATCGTGAACGGGAGCAATCTCAAGCGGGGCCTGGTCAGTCTCGCAGCGGATGCGCGACCCTTCGCGCACACCACGATTGAGGGATTCGTCAGCTATTACAACCTGGTCCAGCACGGCTTCCCGGGCTGGTTCACCTACGGCCGCGCCAACGCCAGAGCGGCGTTCGTCCAACTGCCGGAGGACGCTCCAGATCCTGCGCGTCAGGGCTTCGGGCAATCTTCCGCCGGTCTGGACTTGACGTCCCGAATCGGCGAAGTTCGCGTCAAGCAGGACATCAACGCAAACTGGCGCCTGAGCGTCGGCGTCTTGAATCAGCGAACGGACCGCGACATCAGCACGCAGGTCAATGCGCTGACGAACAGCGCAGGCAACTACACCTCTTCGCTCGCCACCGGCTTCGCCCCGCAGTTCGGAGTGCTCAGCGATCTGGGGTATTTGAATGGCCGATTCAAGACCGGATCGATCAGCCACGAATTGGCAATCGGCAGCTCTGGCTACGCGTTCAATTCCTACTCGGATGTCACGAATCCGAGCGCGGCCAGCGTGGTGCTTGGTACGGCCAGCATCTCCGACCCGGTCATCTTTCCTCTGCCCACCGCCGGTATTCCGCTGCACAACAATCTCTTCCTCTCCAGCGTGGTGCACCAACAGGGCGTCAACGTCGCCGACACCGTCACGCTCGATCGACACTGGTCGTTCCGCCTCACTCTCGGTCAGGACTGGATCTGGACCGACAACTACAACAACGCCAGCGTCAGGACCGGCGGCTACCGCACCAACGGCGTCAGTCCGCTGGAGAGTGTGATGTACAAGCCCGCGCCGAACACGACGGTGTACGGCACCTATGGGAGCAGCCTCCAACAGGGTGACCTTTCGCCCGGAGCGGCCGCGAATCCGGGCCAGGCGCTCGCGCCGTATCGGACCCATCAAGCGGAGGTCGGCTACAAGCTCCTGTTTCGCCAGGTCAGCTTTTCGACGGCGGTGTTCCGTCTCGATCGACCCTTTGCCAACATCGATCCGATCGATAACGTCTTCAAGATCTCAGGCGACCAGATCAATACCGGCGTTGAGGCGACGCTGTCGGGTCGCGTCGCGCGCCGGCTCGTGCTGTCGGGCGGACTGACCGTACTCGACACGAACGTCACCAAAACCGGCAATGCGGCCACGGACAGCAAACATTTCGTCGGCATTCCCGCGTTCAAGTCGAGCCTGCTGACGGAGTATCAACTGCCGGTCGGGACGGCGACGTTTCTGCACGTCAACTGGCAGTCGGTGGGCCGCCGTCCCATCGACGACATCAATTCGACCTACACGCCGGCCTACAACGTTGTCGATATCGGCGCGCGCTACGCCCGGACGATCATGACTCGCGTGACGACGTGGAGAATCGTCGTCAACAACGTGAGCGATGCGCACTATTGGTCCACGCTCGGTCCGGGCAACATCACCGGCACGAACGTCGGCAGTTATACGGCACACCTGGGGTCCCCGCGTACGGTGGCCGCCTCGATGGAGGTGGCATTTTGACCAGGGTCGCCTCCGCCCGACTCACCGCGGGGGCGATGCAAGTACTGGTGTGCCTCGGCGCCGGCTTGATCGTGATTATTGGAGGGGTCCCCCTCAACTCGCAATCGGGCGGGCAGCTCACTCTGTGTCACGCCGGCAGTCTGCAGGCGGCGTTCACCGAGGTGGAAAAGGCATTCGCGGCTCAGCATCCGGGCGTCGCGATGAAGGCGGTCCCGGGCGGCAGCGTGGCCCTGGCCGGGCGGCTGGCCGCCGGAAGCCAGTCGTGCGATGTATATGCCGCAGCCGACTACGCGGACATCGATCTGCTGCTCAAACCGATCGGCCTTGCCGACTACACCATCATCTTCGCCAAGGGCCGAATGGTTCTCGCCTATCTGGCCACGGATCCGATGACGCGGGGGGTAGCCGCCGCAGGCGACTTCAACCCGCCGGCGTCGATTCCGAACGCCGCGCCCGATTGGTACCGAGTCCTCCTCGAGCCGGGAGTCCGGATCGCCGGCTCTCATCCGTTTCTCGACCCTGCCGGGTACCGGTCGCACATGATCTTTCAGCTGGCGCAGACGTTCTACAACCTGCCGAATCTCGCCAACTTGCTACTGGAGCACTACACGATTCTCCCCAATGTCGGCGGCCCCGACACCGCCCCTCAACCGGCATTGGGCAGAGGCTACAACTTTCAGTTCATCTACGAACACAGCGCGGCGGCAGCGGCGACAAGCAATTCTTCGTACCGATATCTGGCCCTGCCGGAGCGCATCGATCTGTCGACCACCGGTCACAACCGCTACTACGCCGACGCCACCGTGACAATTCCGGGAATTGGATCTCAGGCCACGAAATCGCCCGTCTCCATTCCCGCGACGCGCGTGGCATGGGGACTGACCATCCCAAGGAAGAGCCAGAATCCGGAGAATGCGGCGGCCTTTGTGAACTTGCTGCTGGGAGCGGTCGGAACGGCGGCCCTCAACGCATCCGGACCCGCGCCAATCACGCCGGCGCTGGTCAACCGCGCCGACTACACGCGCCTGCCGAAAGCGATGCAATCCCTGGTCAGCGCACAGGAAGCAAGCGTGAGCAGTTCAACAACGCGATAGGCGGATACAGCGTCTTGGACGTTGCGGCCTCCTCGGTTTCGCGCGTCGATTGATCGGGCTGGGACGCCTTGCCGAGACGTCTGGAGACGTGATCGCCAACGGTCCGCGCCGCGGGGTACCGACATCGCAGTCGTCGGTCAGATGCGCGCGTTCGTTTTACCGCGCCTCGGTTTGCGTCCGACAACGGTTTGTGCCATTTTTGTCTGCGACCGACCATGACGGAGCCTCGAAAATCCGATCAGCCGATTCAGCTCTATCACCTGACTCCTCGTGACAAGACAGTGAGCGCCGTTCCATCGCACGACTGTGTTCTGGCGCTCCGAGCGCTCGCGGAGGATACCAGGGTCCGGATCGTGGGTCTCCTGATCGATGAAGCGCTCGACGTGGGCGAGATTTCGAAACGGCTCAAGGTGTCCCAGTACAACGTCTCAAAACATCTGCGTATTCTGCGCGAGGCCGGTCTGCTCCACGTCGAGAGAAACGGCCGCAGCCGCCCCTATGCGCTTCCGGAAACAATTCGGGGGCGCGCCGCGACCGGCGGCGTGTTGGACCTTGGGTGCTGCAGCTTCCAGTTCCCGGGCACCGCGAAGGACAATGGCGGACTCGCCTCCGCGCGCCCGCCGTTGAAGCGCCCTCCGCAGCGTCCTTCCCGACCCGGTCGCATCGCCCGCCGAATCTGATCGGACGCCGAGGCCTCCAACCGGAGGCTCGCCGCGTCTCGCTGCGCTCTGGCTGACCGCGGAAAACGTCAGGTCGTTACTGCCGCCGCTTCGGCGTACTGACTGGTGCAGCAGGCGCTCGCCGTCTTCGGTTCTTCAGGCGTCAAGAACAGGAAGGCGGCGTTCGCGGCGCCCTTCGACAGCATCTGCCAATCGTGGACATTGAGCGGCGTCGGCACGCCCTGGTGAAACACATTGCCATAGTCGTCGGTGACCTGCCCCAACGGTCCAAGATACACCGCCTGATGCGTGGCAGCCATGGGACGGTAGCCCGGCTTGCGCGCCGCGATCCGCAGTTCGCGCATCGGCACGCCGTCGACGACGAAGTACGCCGTCTTCGACAGCTTCTCAATCTGGATGTCGACGAAACCACTGCGAACGAGATCCTCGACGACCTGTGCCGTTGCCGGCACGTGCTCTACCGCTGGGCGGGACCCGGCAGCGCGGGACTCGAATCACTCGGACGATCGCCGGCCAGGCCGTGAATAAAAATCGCCCCGCCGGGGCGCAAGGCCCTCAACGATTCGGCCAGCAGACCTGACCGATTGCCCCCGTCGGGCGCAGCGTTGATGGACCCTTCGAGTCGAACCTCATGCAGGGTGTTGTCGTCGTGGGGAATTCGCAACGGAATCGGGTCCCTGAGCCGGTGAGCCCACGCGAGGGGAGCCCGCGACAATCCCGTGTTCAGCCGGAGAGGCTCAGTCGGCGGCGGCGCAGCGTTGCCGTGCTCGGCGATGTCGTCGTGAAAGACGTAGATTTCCCACAGCGCGCGATCCGGATCGGTGATCCAGAATTTCGTCTGCCGCGCATAGCAGCACTCGACGCCTTCCTCCCTCTCGGTGGGCATTCCCGCAGCCTCGAGGCGGCGTTGAATCTCGACCAGTTCCTCGGCATTGCGCACGCGAAGCCCGACGTGATTGAGGTTCCCTCCGGCGCCAGGACGCCCGGGAATCAGCGACAGCACCAGCGGCGGCTCTGCCAGATCGAACTTCGCGTAGTCGGGCCTGACCTTGGCCGGCTCGGCTCCGAGCAGGACGCGATAAAACGCGATCGACCGATCGAGATCGGTCACGTTGAGTGAGGCGTGGAACTTTCGCAGGGCGTCGTCAATCGCGCCGGCCATCGCGCTTACCTCACTGGGACAAACGTTCCGAGGGGGACATGTGCGCCATTGTGCATACGTCTCGTCCCGGCTTCAAATCGTAGTCCTTCCAATCGGTGGTTGCGCCTTCGTCCATCGAGGAAACGGGCGTCGTGCTGGCCGCGCTCCGTCATTCTGTGGCCGATGCAGACGGGATTCTTGTCTCCAGGCCCGCGGCGCGCGGCGCGCGCTGGCTCATCGATGCGTTTGCGGACAACCGGGAAGTGGCTGCTGCGCCACTGGGGTCGTACTTTGCGCGACTCTGGTACTACGAAGAGCTGTACCCCCTGGTCTGTTCTCTCGCGGGACTTGCGGCCTGTTCTGCTCATTTGCAAACGCCAATGACTGCTGGTTCGTAAACGCCAATGCAACCGCGAACCCACGAACACACGAACAACAGTCCATGTTGTTGTGCCTTCGTGACTTCGTGCTTTCGTGGGCTGAAGGCCGGTGGGTTTAAACCTGGTTTAAACCTGGCACGTGGGCACTGAAGCCGGACACTACGTACAAGTCGAAATCGCTCTAGCGCTTTTCAGGGACGGCAAAACCGTAGGACTTCAGAATCCGAACGCTCTTGGGAGTCTTCAGATAGTCGATGAATTGTTGTGCCAGCGGTTTCTGGCGTGACGAGGTGAGGACGACAGCCGCCTGCTCGATCGGCGGATACCAGGACTCCGGGATGTCGATGTAGCTGCCGGTGCTCTTGAGCGTTGGCGACAATGCCAGCGAAAGCGCCAGCACGCCGACGTCGGCGCTCCCCGACTGAGCGAATTGGGCCGCCTGCGAAATGTTCTCGCCCAACACGAACTTCGTCCGTGCGCCGTCGTGCAGCCGCTCGTGACGCAGCGCCGCAACGGCGGCTCGACCGTACGGCGCATGCTCGGGATTCGCGATCGCGATCCGGCGGACGGATCGTTCGATCACAACCGCCAGACCGCGCCGGACGTCAATGCCTGAATCATTGCGCGTCCACAGCACGAGGCGGCCCGTCGCGTACGCGTACAGACTGCCTCGATCGGCCAGGCCCGAACTTGCGAGACGCCTCGGATAGTCGATATCAGCCGAAAGAAAGACATCGAATGGCGCCCCGTTCTGCATCTGCGCGAAGAAGTTCCCGGACGAGCCAAACGTCATCCTGAGCTGCTGTCCGGTGTCCTTTTCGAACTCCGCGGCAATGGCCGGGAGAGCGGTCTGCAGATCGGACGCCGCGGCAACCGCCAGGCCCTGCGCCGCCGCAAGCCGCGACGCGAGCAGTAGAAACGTCACCATGAGAACAGCGCGGCAGCTTCGCATCATTGACCGTTTCGGAGGTTGATGGCCATCACCAGATCGGCCTCGGCGCATTGAGGATACAACTGATGCGTGATCGATTCCAATCGATTACGTCCGATTTGAATCTTGCTTACATTCAAGATACAGTGGCCCTTTCGTCGCTGCCACGGAGGATCGATGCGCCTCGCCCGTCTGCGATCTGTGCGGCTGTGTCTGTTCGCGGTGTGCGGTGTCGCCGCGACTGCCGCGTCTGCCATCGCGCAGGTCGCCGCGGGTGAAATCACCGGCCTGGTGCGGGATCAAATGAACGCCGCCGTGCCGGGCGTGACCGTCACCGTCGTCAACGTCGACACCAATCAGCAACGCGTGGTGGTGACGAGTGGCGACGGCGTGTACACCGCCCCGAGCCTGGCCCCTGGCGCCTATCGCGTCGATGTCGAGCTGTCCGGTTTCAAACCGATCCGGCGGGAGGGCATCCGGCTTTCGACCGGCGAGAAGGCGCGGCTCGACTTCTCGCTCGCCGTCGGCCAGGTTCGCGAGCAGGTAACCGTGAGCGCGGACGCCTCGATCCTCCGTGCCGAAACCGCGAGCCTCGGGACCGTGGTGGAGCACGAGCAGGTCGTACAGTTGCCGCTGAACGGCCGGACGTTCATCATGCTGGCCGCGCTCGCCCCCGGCGTCGCGCTGCCCCCCAATTCGCAGTTGCCGCGGATCAACGGCGGGCGGCCGCGCACAAACGAGTATTTGTTCGATGGCATCTCCGTGCTCCAACCCGAGCCGGGCCAGGTCGCGTACTTTCCGGTGATCGACGCGATTCAAGAATTCAAGATCGAAAGCAACAGTCCGCCGGCGGAGTTCGGTCGCTTCAACGGCGGCGTGGTGAACCTGACGACCAAGACCGGCTCGAACGTGTTCCACGGCACCGGCTTCGAATTCCTGCGCAACGAAGACCTCAACGCGCGCAACTTCTTCCAGTCCACGAACCCCGTCAAACCAGAGTATCGACGACATCAGTTCGGCGGCACGCTCGGCGGACCGCTCGTGCGCGACCGCACCTTCTTCTTCGTGGACTACCAGGGCCAGCGGCAGTCGATCGGGCGCACCGTCATCTCGACGGTCCCGACCGCCCTGCAGCGGCAGGGGCTCTTTACGGAAGCGATCGGCGGACGCGTGCCGGTGGTCTACGATCCAGCCACCACGGTCGGCGCGGTCCGCACGCCCTTCTCCGGGAGTTCGATTCCGTCGAACCGGATGGATGCGGTGGCGCTGGCGCTCTTGCAGCGATACCCCCTCCCCACTTCATCCGCGACAGCCAACAACTACAACCGGACCGCGAGCGAGGTCGACAACCAGGACCAGTGGGACGTCCGCATCGATCAAAAGTTCGCGTCGAACCGCGACCAGGCATTCGCCCGCCTCTCGTACTTCCGGGACGGATTCGTGCCGGTCACGCCGCTGACGGACGGCAGCGGTGTGACGACCGGCACCCTCGGACCGCAAGACACCACCGCCTGGGCATTCGCGTCGAACTACCAGCACACGTTCTCGAGCCAGGTGCTCAACGAGCTGCGGATTGGCGACACGCGCCGAGCCGTCACGCGAAGCGCGGCACAACTGTCGACCACGGCGGGCGCCGCCCTCAGCATTCCGGGGATCCCCTCGACCGCCCGTTTTCCAAACACGCTGCCGACGTTCCTGATCGGTGGCTACCAGCAACTCGGCTCGCCGATTAACACGGCGTCCGACTTCAACACCGGCGTCACCGAAGTCGCCGATTCGCTGACGTGGCTGCGAGGACGCCACACGTTCAAGATGGGGCTGGACTTCCGATGGCAACGCCTCAACGTCGTCCAGCCGCCGTCCCCGACCGGACAGTTCACGTTCAACGCCGTCGGGAGCGACTTGCCCGGCGTCGCCAATACCGGCACGCCGTTGGCCAGCTTCCTGCTCGGCCAGGTCCAGCTCTTCTCCATCGATCTTCAGCAGGCGCCGATCCAGGAGCGCGCGCGCTTCCAGGAATACTTCATTCAGGACGACTGGAAGATTTCCGACCGGCTCACCATCAACCCCGGCCTGCGGTACACCCTGAATTTTCCTTCGACGGAGATCAACGGCCAGACCGCGGTGTTCAATCTGCAGACCCAGCAGCTCGAGTACCCCGGAACGGATCCCGTGCGCCCGCTGAAGAGGGGCAACTTCGGACCGCGTTTTGGTGGGGTCTACCGGGTCACCGACAAGACCATCGTCAGTGCGGGATACGGCATGGTGTGGATCGAGATGGCGGGGATCACGACACCGTTCACGACGCCGACATTTCCGTTTCTGCAGACGGTGTCACAGCGCGCGCTCGATACGATCTCGCCGGCATTCGTGCTGCAGAACGGCCCCAGTGTCGCGCCGATCGCGGCCACGCCGACGGCGGGGCTTGGCCAGGGAGTCTTCGCCGTCGACAACACGGTCGGCTCCAGCTACGTGCAGCAGTGGAACGCGTCGGTCCAACGCGAACTGAGCGCGAACACAACCGTCGAGGTCTCGTACCTCGGGTCGAACATCACGCACGTCGGCATCCCCGACACCAACCTCAATCAACTATCGGTCGACCAGCTCGCGCTCGGATCGACGCTCAATCAACGGGTGGCCAACCCGTACTTCGGGATCATCCCGCGGTCGTCGTCGCTGGGCGACCCGACCATACCGCTGGCCCAGCTACTCAAACCGTATCCGGCGTACACCACGGTCAGCCTGTATCGCAACAACGTCGGCACGACACGCTATCAGGGCCTGGCGTTGAGCCTTCGCCAGCGCTTGGCGCGCGGGCTCTCGTATTCGGTGGCCTACACGCGATCCAAGCTGCTCGACGATGCCTCGTCCGTGTTCGACGCGTCGATCTTGACGGGACCGATTGCGAACTATCCGGTCGCCGACAGTTTTAACCGGGCGCTCGAGCGTGACTATTCAACGGGCGACATCCCGCACCTCTTCGTCTCATCTGCGGTCTGGGATCTTCCCGCAGGCAGGGACCGAGGCCGGCAACTGCACGGTGTGATGGGAGCCATCGCGAACGACTGGTCGCTCGCCGCGCTCGTCACGTTGCAATCGGGCGTGCCGGTCGCGGTCACGCAAACGACAAACTTCAACGCGTTCGCCGGCTACGGCGTGCAGCGGCCGAATCTCGCCGGCGATCCGACGCTGCCCGAAGACCAGCGGACCCCGAGCCAATGGTTCAACACGGCGGCATTTACCATCGCGCCTCAATTCACGCTCGGATCGGCGTCACGGAATCCCATTCGCGGGCCGTCGTATCGCGATGTGGATGTCGCGCTGATGCGGCGGATCCCGGTGGGCGCTCATCAGGCGATCGAGGTGAGGGCGGAGGCGTTCAATCTGCTCAACACCACCAACCTCGGCACGCCCAACGCTGTGGCAGGGGCGGCGAATTTCGGCACCGTCACGACCGCCTTTGATCCGCGGGTCGTGCAGCTCGCGCTGAAGCTCGTATTCTGATCGTGTGCCCCCTTAAACCTTTTGCTGCGGCTCGCAGGCGCCAGTAACATGCCGCGGATGAGCCGCGGCACCACGTTCATTGCCACCCATCCCGATTCCGTTTGAGGTGCAAAGTTGTACGGAGTGTCCGGCTTCCGCCGGACCACCTTGGTCCGCCTGACCAGCCTACGGCGGTCCGCCGAAGCCTCGGCGAATCATCATCCGGCGGCCCGGGACTCGTCCTGGTCTGCAGGAGCGGCGGGGCCGCCCAGACCGGCGATCAGGCGTGCCTCGTTCACCTGACCGCACCACTTCCCCACCACGATCGTGGCGACGCCGTTTCCGATGAGGTTCGTCACGGCCATGGCTTCTCCCATGAACCGATGGATGCCCAGCACGAGGGCCACGCCCGCGACCGGGATGACGCCGGTTGCCGAGATCGTCCCGGCGAGCACGATCAGCGCCGCGCCGGCGACTCCCGCGGCGCCCTTCGAGGTCAGCATGAGAATTGCCAGCAGCGCGAGTTGTCGCGGCACGCCGAACGGCGTATTGGTGGCTTGCGCGATGAACACCGTCGCGATGGTCAGATAGATCGCGGTGCCGTCGAGGTTGAACGAGTAGCCCGCCGGAATGACGAGACCGACGACCGACCGTGCGACGCCGAGCGTTTCCAGTTTCACCATGATGCGAGGCAACGCCGACTCCGACGAGGAAGTGCCGTAGACGATGAAGAGCTCCTCCTTGATGAACCGGACCAGGCGCCAGACGCTGAATCCGTGCAGACGAGCGATGATGTTCAGCACCACCGCGACGAACAGCACGCACGTGATGTAGAAGCAGAGGATCAGCTGTCCCAGCTGCGCCAGCGTGCCGACGCCGAAGTTGCCGATGGTGAACGCCATCGCGCCAAACGCCCCAAGCGGCGCCGCCTTCATGATGTAGCCGACCACTCTGAACAGCACCCGCGACAGCTGCTCGATGAAGTCGAATACTCGCAGACCCGCCGGACCCAACGCATGCAGCGCGAAACCGAACAGGACCGAGAACAGGAGCACCTGGAGAATGTCGCCCTTCGCAAACGCATCGACGACGGTGTTCGGAACAATCGCGAGGAGAAAGTCAGTGACTCCCTGCGCGGCCGCGCCGCTGACGTACTGCGACACGGCCTTCGCATCAAGCGTCGCCGGGTCGATATTCATCCCCGCGCCCGGCTTCACGAGGTTCACCACCAGCAGGCCGATGATCAGCGCGAGCGTGCTGACGACCTCGAAGTACATCAGCGTGAGGCCCCCGACCTTGCCCACGGCCTTTGCGTCCCCGACCCCCGCGACGCCCGCGACGACGGTGCAGAAGATGATCGGCGCGATGATCATCCGGACCAGCTTGATGAAGCCGTCGCCGAACGGCCGCATCGCGACGCCGACCGTCGGATAGAAGTGTCCGAGCGCGACGCCGACGATCGTCGCCGCAAGAACCTGTCCGTACAAGGTGCTCAGAAAGCGTTTGCGGGCCACGGAATGCTCCCAGATAATATGTCGATTGGCGCCTTTTCAGGTGGATGAGGACGTTCGACTCGATGTCTGGCTCGACGTAGCGTGTCTGTTCAGAACGCGATCGGAGGCACAGAAGGCGTGCCGGGGCGGCAAGGTTGCGGTGAACGGGCAGACGGTCAAACCCAACCGCGCATTGAAGTCGGGCGACGAGATTCGGATTACCCGCCCTCTCGGCCGCACCCAGCGCCTCGTGGTTCGTGTCCTGACCGACCGCCACCTGCCGAAAGCCGAGGCGAGACTGCTCTACGAAGATGTGACTCCCGCCCCCACGGCCCAGGAGCTCGAACAGCGGCGGCTCGAGCGGATCTTTCGAGCCACGGTCTCCCCGCGAGCGCCCGACAAGCGCGAGCGCCGGCTGCTGCGGAGGATCACCGGCAAGGATTAGCAGCGCGTTGAAAACGCGGCTTGAACCGAGACTCAGAAATGGGGTGATGGCGTAATGGGGTGATGTGACGTTTCTGAAAAACTACTCATGCCTTTTGAAAAGACCCGCCAGGCTTCTCCCGAGGCTGGTGAAGAAGCCGCCGACCGCGCGGCCGGCGGCTTGCTTGAGAGAGCCGGCGTGGACACTACACGACTGAGACGGAATCGCGTCGCCCTCCTTGAAGTACTCGTGGTACACAGGACAGTCGTCCACCGGCCGCAGGTAGGAGACGCTGCACAAGTCTTGGATGCTGAGGCTCTCCGGAACCGCGAATTCCCTGGCGGGAAGGCGAGACGCGGTCCGGTTCATGAACGCGGCCCAGATCGGCAGCGCCACCCGCGCACCGTACGCCTCGTTCCCGATCGATGCCGGCTGGTCGAAGCCCACCCAGACGCCGACCACCACCGACGAGGAAAACCCCACGAACCAGGCATCGTGATAATCGTCGGTCGTTCCGGTCTTACCGGCGACCGGTCCGCGGACGCCCAGCGTGCGCGCCGGCGCACCCGTGCCATGGTCGATCGCGTCTTGCAGCATGCTGGTCATCTGGTACGCGACCTCGGCTGAGACCAGGCGCTTGCGCTCGACCAGTTGCTCGAACATGTGGCCGCCGTTGGCGTCGTAGACATCGACGATCCCGCGCGGCGTCGACATTTCCCCGCCCCCGGGAAACATCGTGTAGGCCGCGGTCAACTCGATAGGCGAGACGATGCCGGTGCCGAGCGCGAGCGACGGGACCTCGGGAAGATCGCCCAGACCCGCCTCCGTGGCGAGGCTCAGCACCGTCCGGACGCCGATTTTCTGCTGCAGATCGACGGCGGCCGCATTGTTCGACTCGACGAGTGCCGCTCGCAGCGTCAGCTCAGCCGGACGCGTGTGATCGGCGTTCTGCGGCGTCCATTCGAGATCACCCGGTCCTGCGACCGCATCGAGGTTCGACAACACCGAGACCGGAGAATAGCCGTGCGCCAGGGCCGCGGCATAGACGATCGGCTTGAATGCCGAGCCCGGCTGGCGCCGGCTGCGAGTGGCGCGATTGTAGGTGCTTTTGCGATAGTCGCTCCCACCGACCAGCGCGAGGAGGTTGCCGTTGGCGGGATCGATCGCGACGAGCGCCGCCTGGAGGCCGGGCCGGTTCAAGCGCCCGAGACCGCTTGTCACGGCCCGTTCCGCCGCATCCTGTATCTCCGGCATGAACGACGTATGCACTTGCCAATCGGGCGGATGGTCGCCGCCGAACTGTTCGCGGAACTGCTGCCGCAGGAACTCCTTCGCCCACGCGAACCGCGAATCGCCTCCCTGCCGGTACGGCTGGATGGCCGGCCGCGCGCGCGCCGCCGCGGCCTCCTGCTCGGCCGTGATGAAGCCCTCCCGGCGCATGACCGCCAGCACGGTGCGGCTCCGCTCGAGCGCGCCGTCGTAGTTCGACCAGGGAGACAGCGCGGACGGCGCCCGGATCAAGCCGGCGATCATCGCGGCTTCCGCCAACGTCAGCGCCTTCGCCGACTTGCGAAACAGGTGCTCCGACATCGTCTGGACGCCGTACACGCCGGCGCTCAGATACACGTGATTGAGATACATGCTGAGGATCTGGCTCTTGGTCAGCTGCTGCTCGATGAGCAGCGCCAGTCCCGCTTCTCTCGCCTTGCGGCCGAGCGTCCGCGTGTTGGACAAGAAGAGCGTGCGCGCGAGCTGCTGCGTCAGCGTGCTCGCGCCCTCGGCGCGGCCGCGGAACCGCAGGTTGTGCGCCACGGCGCGGGTCACGCCGATCGGATCGATGCCTGGGTGATGATAAAAGCGCCGGTCTTCAATGGCCACGACCGCATGCTGGAGGTCGGACGCGATTTCTTCCAGTGGAACATCGTGCCGCTGTTCGTCGAGACGAAACCAGGGATGGCCGTCAGCGTCGTAGAACGTCGTGTCGCCAAGGCCGCGCGTGAGTTGATGGACCCTGATGGCCGCCCGCGACAGCCACCAGACAGACAACGCGCCACCCACCATCAGCCCCGCGACCAGCGCGAACGCCAGCCAGTCCCATGCATGTCGCGGTCGCGGCAGCTTCATGCTACGAATCCCCTTTGCCAGGCTGGTCCGTCCCGGCAGCGGTCTCAGCGGACCGCGGCCTCTCGTGCGCCTTCGCATAGATCCACGACGTGCCGAAAATCACGACAATCACGACCAGCGATAACGAGCGTGGAATCTCGAACCCGATGTAGTGCTCGGTGTGGAGGAACTCAACCAGCAGCTTGACGCCCACCCAGGCAATGATGATGAACGCGCCGTCCACCAGCGGCGGATATCGATCGACGAGCGCCAGCAGGGTGCCAATCACCAGTCGCATCATCACGATGCCGAGGATTCCCCCGGTCAGGATCACCCACAGCTTCGGCGACATCGCGACCGCGACGAGGATCGAATCGATCGCGAAGACGATGTCGGTCAGTTCAACTTTGACGACGGTCGCCCAGAACGCGGTCAAGCCGAGCCACGGCGCCGCCCGAGGCGGCGCCTGGCGCGCGTCGGAGTCTCGGCCCGAGAAAAAATGTCCGTAGGATAGATACAGCAGATAGCCCGCGCCCACGAGCTTCACCCAGAACACGCGGATGAGGTAGATCGCCAGGAGCGTAGCGAGGGAACGGAACGCGAACGCCCCGAGGATGCCGTAGCGCAGCGCCTTGCGCTGTTCCTCCTTGGGCAGACCAAGGACCAGCACCGCCAGGACCATCGCGTTGTCGGCGCTCAGCAGCCCCTCGAGCGCCACCAGCAGGCCAATCGTCACGAAATCAGATGGAGTGATCACGACCTATTCAGTATGCCTCACCGCTCGACAGTGCTGGGTCCGCTTGGAATCGCCACCGAGGTCGCGGGGCCAGGAAACGCTCTTCGGGGTGGCCGCTCCAGGCTCGGTGATCATCCCTCGCGAGCAGGTCGAAATTGCCGCCCGACCTGTGCCCTCAACTTGACACGACACGTATCAATGCCTACCATTGGATCGGCGCAACCTTGTGGTTCGAGCACTGTGATGGCCGTTGAACAGGATCTCTACTTCATCAGCGTCGCCGCGCGAATTCTCGGCATGCATCCGCAGACGTTGCGGAAATACGAGCGGCTGGGCCTGGTGCGCCCCTCGCGAACCATCGGCAGCATGCGCTTGTATTCGCGCGGCGAGTTGGATCGGCTGAAGATGATCAAGCGCCTCGTGGACGACGCGGGGATCAACCTGGCCGGCGTTCAGCGGCTGCTGTCGATTGCCGACGTGGTGCAGCGGATTCGGCCGTTGATGCGCGACGAGGCGCTCTCGCCGCGTGACGCGCGACGCCGTCTGACCCAGGAACTGGACGAGTTGCACCGTATGCTCGGCTTTGGCGATTAACCATGGATTTCAAGGACTACTACGCCACGCTCGGTGTGCCCAAAGGGGCGACCGGCAAGGAAATCAAACAGGCATTCCGCAAGCTGGCGCGGAAGCACCATCCGGACGTCAATCCGGGCGACAAGGCTGCCGAGTCCAGGTTCAAGGAGCTCAACGAGGCGTACGAAGTCCTCGGCGATGCCGCAAAACGGAAGAAGTACGACGAACTGGGCTCCAACTGGCGGATGTACGAACAGGCCGGTCCGCAGGGCGGACCGCAGGGGGCTTCGCCGTTCGGAACCCGGCCTCCCGGCGGCGGCGGCTTCCGCACGATGACCCCTGAAGACATGCAGGACATGTTCGGGGACTCCGATCCCTTCTCGGACTTCTTCCATACGTTTTTTGGAGGCGAAGCCACCGGTCCCGACGTCCGCGGCGGCCGCGCGGGACGCAAGGCGCCACGGAAGGGCCGCGACTTCGAGGACGAGATTCAACTCGATCTCGAGGATGCGTACCGCGGCGCCACTCGGCGTCTCACGATCAAGCAGGACGGCCACGCCCGCAGCGTGGATGTCAGGATTCCTGCCGGCGTCAACGACGGATCCCGGGTGCGGGTTCCGGGCGAAGGCGAGCACGGCGCCACCGGCGCGCAGGCCGGTGATCTCTACCTGCGCATCCGCCTCGCCCCGCATGCGCAGTTCGACCGCAAGGGCAGCGACTTGTACACACGCGTCGCCGTGCCCCTGACAACAGCCGTGCTCGGTGGCGAAGTGGAGGTCCCCACGCTTTCAGGAAAGTCGCTGCGGCTGAAAGTGCCAACGACCACGCAGGGCGGACAGGTCTTTCGCTTGAAGGGGCACGGCATGCCGGTCGTCGGCAAGCCTGAGGAGCGCGGCGATCTCTACGCGACGGCCGAGGTGGAGTTGCCCCGACAATTGACTCCCGAGGAGCGCACGCACTTCGAGGCGCTGCAGAGGTTGGAGGCGAACAAGAGCCCGGTCGCATGACGCCGGGCCGTTGCCAGGATTGCACACCATGAATATCAACAAATTCACCGAGAAGGCACGCGAGGCGGTCGCCAAGGCGATCGACCTCGCCAAGCAGGGCAACAACCCGCAGGTGGAGCCGGAGCACCTGCTCGTGGCACTCGTCGAACAATCGGAGGGGATTGTCCCCGAACTGCTGCGAAAGATGAATGTTCAGGTGGCGGGGGTCGCCAGCGGCGCGCGAGACCTGCTCAAGAACATGCCCCAGGCGTACGGCGGATCGGAGCCACGGCTGGCGCCGAGACTGACGCTGGTGACCGACCGCGCCCAGGCCGAAGCCGAGCGGGTCAAGGATGAGTTCGTCAGCACCGAGCACCTGTTCATCGCCCTCGTCGACGAAGGCGGCCGGTCCCCCGCCGCGCAGCTCCTCAAGAAGCAGGGGATCGCGCAGGACGGCGTCGCGCAAGCCCTCAAGAGCATCCGCGGCTCGCAGCGCGTGACCACCGAGAACCCGGAAGGCACCTATCAGGCGCTCGAGCGCTACGGCCGGGACCTGACGGATCTGGCACGCCGCGGGAAGCTCGACCCCGTCATCGGCCGCGACGAGGAGATCCGCCGGGTGATCCAGGTGCTGTCGCGCCGCACGAAGAACAATCCGGTGCTGATCGGCGAGCCCGGCGTCGGCAAGACGGCGATCGTCGAGGGACTCGCCGGGCGCATCGTGCGAGGGGACGTCCCCGAGGGCCTCAAGAGCAAGCGCATCGTCGCGCTGGATATGGGTGCGCTTGTCGCCGGCGCCAAGTATCGAGGCGAGTTCGAGGAGCGGTTGAAAGCCGTGTTGAAGGAAATCCTCGATGCGGAGGGACAGGTCATCCTGTTCATCGACGAGCTGCACACGGTGGTCGGCGCCGGCGCCTCGGAGGGATCGATGGATGCGTCGAACATGCTGAAGCCGATGCTCGCCCGCGGCGAGTTGCATACGGTCGGGGCGACGACGCTCGACGAGTACCGGAAGTACATCGAAAAGGACGCCGCGCTCGAGCGGCGGTTCCAGCCCGTCGTGGTCGGCGAGCCAACCGTCGAGGACACGATCAGCATTCTGCGGGGCCTGCGCGAGCGCTACCAGATTCACCACAAGGTCAACTTGAAGGACTCGGCGCTGGTGGCGGCGGCGGTCTTGTCGAATCGCTATATTTCGGATCGCTTTCTGCCCGACAAAGCGATCGACCTCGTCGACGAAGCCGCGTCGAAGCTGCGCATGGAAATCGATTCCATGCCGGTGGAGCTCGACGAGATCCGGCGCCGCATCATGCAGCTCGAAATCGAGCGTGAGGCGCTGCGCAAGGAACAGGACCGGGCGTCGAAAGATCGCCTCGCCAAGCTCGAGCAGGAACTGGCCGACCTCAAGGAAAACCAGACGCGGCTCGGCGCGCATTGGCAGCAGGAAAAGGACGGCATCCAGCAGTCGGCGAAATTGCAGGAGGAGCTCGACGGAGTCAGGCAGGAGATCGAGCGGGCGCAGCTGACCGGCGAGTATCAACGGGCCTCGGAGCTGCAGTACGGACGCGTCCCGCAGATCGAGAAACAGCTGAAGACGGTCGAGGCCACGCTCGCCGAGCTGCAGAAGCACGGACGGATGCTGAAGCAGGAAGTCGACGAGGAAGACATCGCCGACGTGGTCAGCAAATGGACCCACATTCCAATCAGCCGGCTGATGGAAGGCGAAGTCCAGAAGCTGATTCGCATGGAGGAACGGCTGCACCTGCGCGTCATCGGCCAGAACGAAGCGATCACCGCCGTGTCCAACGCCATCCGGCGCGCGCGGGCCGGCCTGCAGGATCCGCAGCGGCCGCTCGGCAGCTTCCTCTTTCTCGGCCCCACCGGCGTCGGCAAGACAGAACTGGCCCGGGCATTGGCGCAGTTTCTGTTCGACGACGAGCAGGCGATGGTGCGGATCGACATGTCGGAGTACCAGGAGAAGCACACGGTGTCGCGGCTCATCGGCGCGCCCCCGGGCTACGTCGGGTACGAGGAAGCCGGCCAGCTGACGGAAGCCGTGCGGCGGCGGCCGTACACCGTCGTGCTGTTCGATGAAATCGAGAAGGCGCACCCCGAGGTCTTGAACGCCCTGCTCCAGCTCCTGGACGACGGCCGGTTGACGGACAACAAGGGCCGGACGGTCGACTTCAAGAACACCGTGGTCATCATGACATCGAACATCGGCAGCCAGTTCCTGGCCGAGCCGTCGCTCGACGGGAGCATCAGCGAGGGCGTCCAGCGCCAGATTCTCGCGGTGCTGCGGGCGGATTTCCGGCCGGAGTTCCTGAACCGGATCGACGAGATCATCTTCTTCCATCCGCTCGGCCGGGAGCACATGAAGCAGATCATCGACATTCAGGTGGCCGGCTTGATGAAGCGTCTCGCCGAGCGGAAGATACAGATCAGCCTGACTGACGCGGCGAAGGAGTACCTGGTTCGTGAAGGTTATGATCCGGCGTACGGCGCGCGCCCGCTCAAGCGGACCATTCAACGCCGGGTGCTCGACCCACTGGCGCTGCGGGTCCTCGAGGGCGCATTCCTCGACGGCGACACGATCGCCGTGGACATCGAGGGCGACGCCCTGACGTTTCAGAAACGCGAGCCGGTCCGGGCATGAATGGCGCCCGGTCGTGGCGTGAGGGCGACCGATTCGCCATGAGTCCGCGGGGCGGCCAGGCCGGCGAGAACGTACGCATTGAACAGTGCCCCAAAGGCGTAAGATGACATTGGTGGAGGCTGATGGCGGTTCCTAACACAGACTCGCGGCCCAAGGCGCGAGGCGGCGACCGGCGCGGACCGTTCGGCACGCGTCCCTCGTCGTCGCTTTGGTATGGACTGGCGTTTCTGCTGGTGCTCGGATTGGTGCAGCTGTACTACGCGATCCCGACCGGCCGGAACATTCCGTACTCAGAGTTCAAGACGCTCGTGAAGAGCGGACAGGTCGCGGAAGTGGCGATCGGCGACCCGCTGATTCGCGGCACGTTGAAGGAGGCCCCGCCGGGCGAAAAGCCGGCGTTCACGACCACTCGGGTGGAAGACCCGAAACTGACCGAAGAGCTCGAGGCTCGCAGCGTCAAGTACAGCGGGGAGATTGCGAACCACTGGCTGCCCGATCTGCTCGGGTGGATTCTCCCGCTCCTGTTTTTTGTCGGCATCTGGAGCTTTTTCTTCCGTCGCATGGGAGGCGCCGAAGGCGGTGTGATGTCATTTGCGCGCAGCCGCGCGAAAATCTACGCCGACGATGAAGTGAAGGTCCGGTTTGCCGACGTTGCAGGGGTCGACGAAGCGGAAAACGAGCTGAAGGAGATCGTCGAGTTCCTCAAAACGCCCAAGAAATACACGACACTCGGTGGGCATATTCCCAAGGGCGTCTTGCTCGTCGGCCCCCCGGGCACCGGCAAGACCCTGCTCGCCCGGGCGGTGGCCGGCGAAGCCGGCGTCCCCTTCTTCAGCTTGAGCGGTTCGGAGTTCGTGGAGATGTTCGTTGGTGTGGGCGCTGCCCGAATCCGCGATCTCTTCCAGCAAGCCGAAGCCAAAGCGCCGTGCATTGTCTTCATCGACGAGCTGGACGCGCTCGGCAAGATGCGGGTGCAAAGCCCGTTTGGCAGCCACGAAGAACGGGAGCAGACGCTCAATCAACTGCTGGCCGAGATGGACGGCTTCGACTCCCGCAAGGGCGTCATCATCATGGGCGCCACCAACCGGCCGGAGGTGCTCGACCCGGCGCTGTTGCGCCCCGGGCGCTTCGATCGCCAGGTACTGGTCGACAAGCCGGACGTCAACGGACGCGAAGCGATCCTGCGTATTCACGCCAAGACCGTCAAGCTGTCGCCGAACGTCGATCTTCGAATCGTCGCGGCGCGCACGGCCGGATTTGCCGGCGCCGATCTCGCCAACCTCGTGAACGAGGCCGCGCTGCTGGCGGCGCGCAGCGACCAGACCGCTGTCGGCATGAAGGATTTCGAGTCGGCCATCGACCGGCTCGTCGCCGGGCTCGAAAAAAAGCGCGTCATGAGCACCAAGGAGCGCGAAATCGTGGCCTATCACGAGTCGGGCCACGCCATTGTCGCCACCGTCGTCCCGAGTCTCGATCCGGTGCACAAGATCTCGATCGTCCAGCGCGGCTTTGGCGCGCTCGGCTATACGATGCAGCTGCCTCTCGAGGATCGCTATCTGATGACGCGGGGCGACCTGCTCAACCAGTTGGCGGTGTTGCTCGGCGGCCGTACCGCTGAAGAGATCGCGCTCGGCGAGATCTCGACCGGCGCGCAAAACGACCTGCTACGAGCCACCGACATTGCCCGGGCAATGGTCACCGAGTTCGGCATGAGCGACGCGCTCGGCGCCGTGAATTACGACGGCAACAGGCGCGCGCGGTTTCTGGACGTCCCGATGGCGCAGGACCGCGGCAACTACGGCGAGGAGACCGCGCAGATGATCGACGCCGAGATCAAGCGGATCGTGACCGACGCGCACGATACGGCGCGGCGCATCCTCACCAGTCATCGCTCGGATCTGGAAAGGGTGACACGCCGGTTGCTCGAAATCGAAGTGATGGAAGGCGAGGAACTGCGCCGCCTGCTCGCGCCCGAGGCCCAGACGCCGATCCTCACGTCTTAGTCCGCAATCTGAAACCGCAGATCCGTCGAGTCTCGCTTCGTGGGCTTCCAATAGCGCCAGGCAATCGCCAGCATCGCCGCCTCGACGCCGAGGATGAACGCCACGCATGCGCGCCAGCCTCCCGCGACCCACAGACCCGCGGGCACCGATCCGCCGACGGTCCCGCCGACGTAGTAGCAACTGACATACAGCCCGATGGCGAGCGCGCGATCACGCTCGGCGTGCCGCGCCACATGGCTGCTCGATGCCGCCTGGGCGCAGAAGACGCCGGTGGCGAAGACTGAGAGCCCCATCGTCAAGACCAGCAAGGACGGCGACAACGTCATGAGGGCTCCGCTTGCGCACAGCCCGAGGGCGGCGATCAGCACGGCCCGATGACCGTACGCATCGATACCACGGCCGGCGAAAGGCGTCACCGCGGCGCCCATGAGATAGGTCAGAAACAGCAGCCCCAGCGCCTTGGTCGAGAGAGAGAAAGGCGGCGCGGCCAGCAGGAACGGCACATAGGTGAACATCGCCAGCTGCGTGCACAAAATGCAGAATCCGACGGCGTAGGTCGCGATCAGCTGCCGATCGACCAGGTGCGACCACGATCCGGCGGCCGGACGCGACGCACTACCACGGTGGTGCTCAGGCGGCAGCCACAGCCACAAGGCGCCCGCGACGCCACAACCAACGACGCCGAGCACCACGAATGACCAGGACCAGCCTACATCGTTGGCGACAACGCCGCCGAGCAGCCGGCCGGTCACGCCGCCCAGCACCGTGCCGCTGACGTACGCCGCCGTTACTCGACCGGATCGCGCGACCGGCCACTCCTCGTGAATGTAGGCAACCGTGCTGGCGAACAGTCCGGGGGTGACCGCGCCCTGCAGGAAGCGCCAGGCGATCAACTGGCGCAGGGTTGAGGCGGTGCCGGCCAGCAGCGTCGCGGCCGCCAGCGCCAGCGCCGAACCTACGATGACAGTCCGCAGCCCCACACGGTCGGCGAGCCGGCCGACATAGGGCGCCATGAGCGCCACGGCGATCGTTGGCGCCGTAACGGTCAGACTGACGTCAAAGGTGCTCGCCCGAAACGTGCGGGCCAGCATCGGCAGGAGCGGTTGCGTCGAGTAGAGATCGAGAAACGCCGCGAAGCCCGCGAGCACCACCGGGAACGTTGGCGGATTCCTCAGGAACTGCCGCCGTTCACGCGAATCCGACCCACGTGATGAGTCTCGCCGCCCCTCCTGCCTCTGTCAACCGACGATTTGGCGGTGCGGGAACCGTGCGCGTTGAGAAATTGGCCCGTTGTGGGCATGACAGGGCTACACTGAGGGCCTTCACGACCCTGATGAGGGTCCGGCGTCTGTTCGAAAGGACGGGTGCCATCGTTGACTGGGGAGGACGTGTCAACCAGTGTTCGACGGCTGCCAAGCTCTCTGGTCTACAACAGCACTCAAAAAGGAAGCGTCTCATGCACAGTCATGGACCGGTCAAGGCACGGCACAACATGGTGGTGGTCGGCGAGCATCGAATCTTTTTGTCCCACCTGCCCATGTTCATGGTGCCCCACAATGCGCAGGTCATCCTGGAGGCGACGTTCGTCAAACAGGGACGGACGGTCGATGACATCTACTTCGCGGATCGAGCGAAACATCGGACCGTGCTGTACACACTTCAACCTGAATCGTTCGTGTTGCAGGATTTTCTCAGCGCGGGTCCGGCCCACCCGGCGTTGACACATTTCACGGCGACGGTGTTTCGGGGGCATCTCGAGAAGAAGGGCGTGCCGATCGAGGCGCTCACCGACGTCGAGGTGCGCGTCAAGCACATCGTCCATGCGCACGCCTTCGACGCGCCTGAGAAGCTTCCGACGCTGACCTATGTCATGTTCGGCGGCGATCAGGAGCAGTTTCTCGCGCATTTCATCTCGAAGGCTCCAGACTACGACCAGCTTCTATCCGTCTCGATGACCGGCCAGCTTCCCTCGCCGGAGGAACTGCAGCGCGGCGCCACACTTGAAGTCCTTGACCACGGCACGGAGCCTTCCGCTCGGCTCAAAACGGGCAAGCCCGTCTCGGCTCGAGCGCACGTGACCGGCGCGCATCAGTTCTTGAACCTCGACGTCGCGGTCAAAGCGGAGCTGTATTTCGAAGCAGGCGAGCTTTCGTCGAGCATGTAGGGTGCGATGCTCGGGACAACGGCGGAAGAGAAAGGCACGATTCAGATGAGCGACATCTTGACGCGAGTGACAACCGCGAGAATCTATCCGGCAATCGGTATCGCCCGGGTTGGCAATAGCCCGTCGGAATTCTGGATCGGACCCGAACGGGTCGGCGAAACCAGCGCGCCCAAGGGTGGTTTCAAGGATGCACAAGGCCGGATCAAACGGCAGGCGGCGCGATTCCGGATCTTCGGGTACGACAATGAGGGCCACCTGGTTCAAGAGATTACCCAGAAGGACGCCAGCATCACGTGGACGGTTCATCTCGCCAACAAGAAGGCCGCGTTCAAGCAGTTCAAGGGGCTCGATGCGAACAGGCCGCTCCGAAATGCCGCGGTCAGGAACCGCGCCAGTCTGGTGATCGATCCTGGCCCGCGTCGTGTCGGACCTCACCAGTCCGCGAGCTTCGACACGGGCACGTTCATGGGTCAGCGGGTGCCCCTCGGCGACATCCGCACCGACGAGGATGGCCGCCTGATCGTGCTGGGAGGATTCGGCGATTCCAAATCGCCGGCGGGCAAAGCGCTTCCGAACTACGCAAACAACAACGGCTGGTACGACGATGTGTCGGATGGGCCAGTGAGTGCTCAGGTTCGGATCAACGGCACGACCACCGAGATCACGGCCGCAGGTGCATGGGTCATCGTCGGACCGCCGGATTTCGCGCCTCCAGTCGGCACGACGACCACGTTGTACGACACCCTGGTGCAAAAGACCGTCCGCGCGTCGGGTTTCAAAGTGCCCGAGCGGCCGTCGTTCACGAAGGACATCTACCCGATCCTGGCGCGCACCGTGGCGCTGAAATGGGTGAGCGAGGCAGCGGGCGACTTCCACGATTTTCTGTCCTCGTTGATTCCGCCTCCCGGCGACCCCGACCTTCGCTCGGCCGTCTTCAAGAGGCTGCGCCATCCGTCGAGCGGCAGTGGCGGCGACATGCCCAAGTTGTTGTCGGACACGGAAGAAGAGAACGAGACCGTGACCGAGGTGCAGCACGCCATGATGAAGAAGTGGAGCGATGGAGACTTCGTCAATGACTGGAAGGGCTCTCCTGTCGACCCGGAGATCACGCCGGAGGGCCTGACCCGGGCGGCGTTGGACACCTGCGTCGGCGGACCGTTCTATCCCGGCATCGAGGCCGGTTGGCTGCTTCGCGACGTGTACACATGCTCCGAGCCGTTCCGGCTGGATCACACGCACGTCGAAGCTGGTGACGTCACCAAACAGATGGCCCTTCCCTGGCAGGCGGACTTCTACGATTGCCAGTCGGAAGGCGACTTTGGCTGGTGGCCCTCTCAGCGGCCCGACGCCGTGTTTCCGGAGACGGGAGGACCCCAAGTGCCGTGGACGCGCGACCTCGTCAACAGCAAGAAAGACATGGTCGAACACTGGTGGGAGTTGGGCATCGTAGCCGCCCGCGGCGATCGGTGTGTCGAGACCGAGCGGAAGCGGTGATTGACGTCGCGATTGTCGGCGGCGGGGTCGCCGGTTCGGCGACCGCGATGGTGCTGGCGCGACGCGGACTGTCAGTCGTCGTGCTCGAGCGTTCGACCTATCAGAACCTCAGGATTGGCGAAACGCTGCCACCCATCGCGCGAGAGACCCTGACGACGCTCGGCGTCTGGGACCGATTTCTCCGCGATGGTCACGCGCCCAGTTTCGGCACCTGTGCCGCCTGGGGCAGTTCGACCCTGGAGGCGAACGACTTCATCTTCAATCCCCACGGTCACGGATGGCACGTGAATCGTGCGCAATTCGATCGCATGCTGGCCGCGGCCGCAAGGGACGTTGGCGCGGTGATCCGCGAAGGCACGCGCCTCATCTCGCATCGGAGGCTTCCGGACGGTTGGGAGCTGCAGATAGAGCAACCGGGGCGGCCGGAGCGCCTGCAGGCCAGGTTTCTCGTTGATGCCGGCGGGCGCGCGTCGTGGGTGGCGCGTGCGAACGGCGCGCGACGCATACGTTACGACCGGCTCGTCGGCATCGCGAGCATCCACGACCTGCGCAACGCGGCGACTGAAGTGGATTCGTTCACCATGGTGGAGGCGGTCCAGGGCGGGTGGTGGTATTCAGCGTTCCTGCCTGGCAGGCAACTCATCACGGTGTTCTTGACGGACGCGGATCTTCGCCCACGGCATGTCGAGATTCGGGGGACTCAGCACACGTCCGGGCGGCTCACCTGTTGTGAGGCCGCGTCGCCGCCGTTTGTGTTCTCGGCCACCAGCGCGTGCCTCAGCCAAGCTGTCGGACCGGGGTGGCTCGCCGTCGGTGATGCGGCCTGCTCGTTCGACCCCCTTTCTTCACAGGGCATCGTCAACGCGATGCGGTCCGGGATGGCGGCAGCCGAGGCGATCGCTGAAAGCAACGGCGCAGACTCCGGCGCGCTCGAGCGCTACGCGGCGCAGGTCCAACAGTCCTTCGGGCACTACCTTTCTGTCCGTCAACGCTACTATGGTCGGGAGCGGAGATGGCCGCAGGACGCCTTCTGGAGCCGTCGCCACTGATCGCGAACCAGGGATGCGAATGAGCGCTCGTGCGCTGCGGGCACCATCACGCGATTGGCAGCCACGCTGACATAGGATTTCACGACGGCAGGCGGGTAGAGACACATGTCCCTGGTCAGCGGCTACGATAACGAGATTTTCATCAGCTACAGCCACATCGACAACGAGCCCTTCGGCGATCCTCGCGGTGGCTGGGTCGATATTTTTCACGAGCAGCTGCAGAATTTTGTCAACGTGCACGTCGGACGGCGCACCAGGGTGTGGCGCGACAAGCGGTTGACCGAAGCCGTGGTCTTCTCCGACGAGATCGAGCAGCAGTTGCGCAGTTCCGCCGTGCTGGTCTCGGTCATCTCCCCGGGATACATGCAATCTGAATGGTGCAACCGCGAGTTGGTCGGCTTTACCAAGGCCGCCCGGGACCGGGGAAATCTGCGGGTCGGCAACCTCCAGCGCGTCGTCAAGGTGCTCCGCCTCCCGGTCGAGCGCAGCGTCCTGCCGCCGCTCCTCGACGACGTGCTCGGCGAACAGTTCTATCGCGTGGACCCGGCCTCGGGCCGCGCCCGGGATCTGCTGATCGATGCGAGCGCGGATGCGCTCCAGGTCTTCCGCGCCCGGGTCGACGATGTCGCGCAGGATCTTTCGCGTTTGCTGCAAGCTATGGCCGCGGCGGGCGGTGCGTCGGCCGCGGCCCCATCGCCGGTTGCGGCCGCCGGCACGGTGTTCCTGGCGTGGACGACGGGCGATCTGGCGGAAGAGCGCGAGAAGCTGCGGCGCGAGCTGGAGGCACGAAACTATCGGGTCGAACCGGCGGGGGCTCCGCCGCTCGACGCCGCCGGTGTGCGCGAACGCCTCGTCGCCGCCCTGCGGGATGCAAAGGTCGCCATTCACCTGATTGGCAGACAGTACGGCTTCGTGCCCGAGGGCGACGAGCATTCCATCATCGAGCTGCAGAGCGATGCCTCCATCTATCAGGCGTCACACAGCACCGCGGCGCGCATCTTCTGGCTCGCGCCGGAGGCGCAGCCTCGAGATCCCCGCCTCACCGCGCTGATCGAGCTGGTGCAGAAGCCTTCTTCGGAGAGTGGCCGCGTGGACGTGCTCGCCAATCAGACCATCGAGGCCCTCAAGACGCTGGTGCTGGATCGTCTGAGCCCGGCGCCGAAGGCGGCGCAGGCGGTCGTCGGCGCGGCCGCGGCGGTGGTCTATCTGATCTGCGACCCGCTCGATCGCGCGACCGTGGCGCCGATTCAGGATTTCCTCTTCGCCCAGTCGCTGGAAGTGCGGCTCCCGCTCTTCGATGGAGATGCGGACCAGATACGAGAAGAGCACTACGAGACGCTCAAGGAGTGCGAGGGCGTGCTCATTTTCTGGGGCCAGGCGAAAGAAGGCTGGCTGCGCACCATGCTGCGCGACTTGAACAAGGTCTTCGGGCTGGGGCGCACCGAGCCGTACAAGGCCGCATCTCTCTACCTCGCCGAGCTCCCGGATCCCGCGAAGGTCACCTTCAGAACCCACCAGCTCCCCATCATCCGTCCAGACGGCGAATTCGAGCCCGGGCTCCTGCGGGATTTCGTTGATCAGTTGAAACCCTAGCCATGCACAGCCGCGCCCGCGCCAATCCGTTCCCCGGTCTCCGCCCCTTCATGCAGGAAGAGGCAGACCTTTTTTTTGGCCGGGACCGTCAAAGCGACGAACTGGTGCGGCGCCTGGCCGGCGGGCGGTTTCTGGCCGTGGTCGGAACCTCGGGCAGCGGAAAATCGTCGCTCGTGCGGGCCGGGCTGCTGCCGTCTCTAGAGGGCGGCCTGATGGCCGGCGCCGGCACGCATTGGCGCATCGCCACGCTGCGGCCGCAAGACGACCCGATCGGTTTTCTCGCCCGGGCCATCGTCGAAACCGGCGTGCTGGCGCATCTCGACCTTGCGCAGGCAGCCGCGGAGGAAGTTGTCGAGACGACGCTGCGGCGCAGCAGTCTGGGTCTGCTCGAGATCACGCGCCTCGCCCGGCTGGCGCCGCACGAGAATCTGCTGATCCTCGTCGATCAGTTCGAAGAGTTGTTCCGCTTCGCGAACCTGGCCAAGCAACGCGATGCCGGCGATGAGGCGCCGGCGTTCGTCAAGTTGCTGCTCGAGGCGGCACGGCAGACCGAGCTGCCGATCTACGTCGTCATCACGATGCGATCGGACTTCATCGGCGACTGCGACAGGTTCCGAGGCTTGCCTGAGGCGATCAGCAACAGCCAGTATTTGATCCCGCGGCTGACGCGTGACGAACTGCAAGCCGTCATCACCGGCCCGATCGGCGTGCGCGGCGGGCGCATCGCGCCGAGGCTGGTGCAGCGCCTGCTCAACGACATCGGCGACGACTTCGACCAGTTGCCGGTTCTCCAGCACGCGCTGATGCGCGCCTGGGACCATTGGCAGCACGAGGATCAGGACGGCCGGCCGATCGATCTCGTCGACATGGAGGCGATCGGCGGCATGGCGGCGGCCCTGTCGCGGCACGCAGATGAAGCCTTCGGGGCGCTCACAAGCGACCGCGACCGCACGGTCGCCGAACGGCTGTT
Organism: Acidobacteriota bacterium; assembly: GCA_040007095.1. Classification (GTDB taxonomy): domain Bacteria; phylum Acidobacteriota; class Vicinamibacteria; order Vicinamibacterales; family CAVVIG01; genus JBDTVS01. The sequence goes on along the minus strand of JBDTVS010000073.1, from coordinate 37,778 downwards.
CAAGTGCCTCACCGAAAGGGGACCTGACAACCGGGAGATCCGCTGCCCAACGTCGCTGTCGCGAATTGCCGCAATCGCGAACGTGAATCCGACCGAGGTGACGCCGGTCATCGACGTGTTCCGCGCGCCCGGCCGCTCCTTTCTCATGCCGCCCGACGGCGTCGCGCTCGACACTGATTCGGTGATCGATATCTCCCACGAGAGCCTGATTCGCCAATGGGGACGATTGCGGACCTGGGTGGAGGAGGAAGCCGAGTCCCGCGCCACCTATCTGCGACTCGTCGAGGCGGCACGGCTCCACCTCGCCGGCAAAGCAGGGCTCTGGGGCGAGCCCGACCTGACTTATGCCCGGCAATGGCAAGAGCGCGACGCGCCCAACACAGCGTGGGCGCGGCGCTACGCTTCGGGCTTCGAACAGGCCACCGAGTTCCTTGTGGCCTCCCGGGAACGGGATGCTCAGCGGATCGAGGAAGAACTGCGACACCGCCAGGCAATGGTGCTGGCGGCGCTTGAAAGGCAGACGGCGGCAGAAACGCTGGCTGCCGAGCAACTGCGCGCCACCGCCCGGGCCGAGGCCGATGCCGCCAGGCTCAAGAAACGCGGCCGGCAGCTGATCGCCTTCGCATTTTCCGTCGCCGGAGTGGCGCTATTGGCCGGCTGGTTCGCCGTGAAGGCGGGCCGTGAATCCAGGCGCGCCGAGCAGCAGTTCAGGCAGGCAACGGCTCTTCGCCTCAACGCCGACGCTCAGGCGACGCTGACAGGCGCCCGTGCCGGCGGATCGGTCCTTGGGCTATTGAAGCTGCTGGCGGCGCACAGCATTGCGCCCCATGTCGAGATCGAAGGCGCAATGGGCGCCCAGGTGCATGCCTTCCAACAGATCGAGAAGGTGATTGAATCGACTTCTGCTGTCCAAGCGGTCGGATTCAGTCCCGATGGCACCCGCCTCGTCTCGGGCAACTTCGACAACACACTGCGCCAATGGGACGCCGACAGCGGCCAACCGATCGGTGCGCCGATGAAAGGGCATCAGGACTACGTGACGAGCGCTGCCTACAGCGCAGACGGCGCACGCATCGTCTCCGGCAGCGAGGACGGCACGCTGCGTCTCTGGAACGCGACGAGCGGCCAAGCGGTCGGCGAAGCGATGCACGGGCATGAAGACTCGGTGAATTGCGTGGCCTTCGGTGCCGAGGGCCGCCGCATTGTGTCGGGAAGCGACGACAAGACGCTGCGCCTGTGGGATGCGCACGACGGCCTCGCCATCGGTTCGCCAATGCGGGGACACGAGGATTTCATCTTTGGCGTCGCCTTCAATCGCGCCGGCACCCGCATCGTCTCTGGCAGCCGCGACAGGACGCTCCGCCTGTGGGATGCGAACAGCGGTCAGGCGATCGGCGCACCGATGCGGGGCCACGCCGGATCGGTCACCAGCGTCGCGTTCAGCCCGGACGGCGCCCGGATCCTCTCCGGCGGAGAGGACAGCACCTTGCGGCTGTGGGATACGGCGAGCGGCCGACCGATCGGCGTGCCGATGCGGGGACATGAGCGTTGGGTCGGCTGCATTGCCTTCAGCCCGGACGGCGCCCGCATCGTCTCCGGCAGTCAGGACAAGACCCTGCGCCTGTGGGATGCGAAGAGCGCCCAACCGATCGGCGCGCCCATGCAGGGCCATGAGGCTGCGGTGAACAGCGTCGGCTTCAGCCCAGACGGTAGACGCATCGTCTCGGCCGGCGACGACAAGACGCTGCGGCTCTGGAATCCGACTGGTGGCCAGTCGATTGCCGTGCTGAAGGGGCATACCGATCAGGTGTCCAGCGTCGCCTTCAGTCCCGACGGCGCTCGCATCGTCTCGGGCAGCTTCGATAATTCACTGCGGCTGTGGGATGCCAGGAGTGGCCTGCCAATCGGCGCGCCCATACCCGGAAATCAGGTAGCAGTGACGGCCGTCGCCTTCACCCCCGACGGTACGCGCATCGCCTCGGGCAACTTCGACGGCGGGCTGCGGTTGTGGGATGCCAGGAACGGCCAGCCAATCGGTGCGCCCATGCTCGGACATGGAAACGCTGTGACCAGTATCGGCTTCAGCCCGGATGGCACACAGGTCGTCTCCGCAAGCAAGGACACAACGCTCAGGCTCTGGGATGCGAAAACCGGACGGCCCATCGGTGAGCCGATGCGGGGACACGGCGATGTGGTGAACAGCGTCGCCTTCAGTCCCGACGGCTCACGCATTGTCTCGGCGAGCGACGACCAGACGCTGCGCTTGTGGGAAGCGAAGACCGGCCGGGCCGTCGGCGCCCCGATGCGGAGCCAAGACGACAAAGTGAGGAGCGCCGCCTTCAGTCCCGACGGCACACGCATCGTCGCCGGCGGCGAGAACAACGCGCTGCGCGTCTGGGATGCGCGGAGCGGCCAGCCAGTCGGTGCGCCGATGCGGGGACACGGCGGATCGATCACAAGCGTCGCGTTCAGCCCCGATGGCACGCGCATCGTGTCCGGGAGCTCGGACAAGATGCTGCGGCTATGGGATGCCGCAAGCGGACAGCCGATCGGTGTGCCGATGGAGGGACATGAAACAGGGGTGACCAGCGTCGCCTTCAGCCCCGACGGGACGCGCATTGCCTCGGGCAGCAATGACAAGACGATCAGGTTGTGGTCCGCCCCGATCGTCTGGCCGAACCTCCTGTGTTCGAAGCTCACCCGCAACATGAGCCGCAAGGAGTGGCGCGAGCATGTCTCGTCGGACATTCCATTCGCCTGTCAGTGTCCAGGCCTGCCGATTCCGTCGGACGACCCCGACTCCACCGCGGCGGCGGAGAGCTGTTCGACAGGCCGTTGAGGCCTTCAATCAGCCACGCATACCGGTTGGACCCAGGCGGAATCATCGGTGATGGGCCCACCCGCCCGCATGCAGACGCCGATTGGCCTTCCGGCAACGACAAAGCACGACGCGACCAGCTGAAGGACCTTGGGGCCAAGCTCGGTGAGCAGCTCCATTTCAGGCAGTTCCACATACTGCTGGTAGACCATGGCCTGGTCGGCATACGAGGTGCACTCGGCGCGCGTGCTCAAACCGAGCTCCGTGTTCACCAAGGACACCGTGTCTCCTTCTGCTCCAAGGACGGGTTTGACCACGTGCGGCTCCCGCGTAGTCGGAGGATCCAAGTACGTGGGCAGCATGTGCGCCTCGATCAGTGCGCGCTCGCGATCGTCGAAGTAAAGACGACCTTCGAACAGACCCCAAATGACAACCTGCAGGGCCTTGCTTTCGAACAGCAGGGAGGAAGGCGGGTTGATCACGGCGAGCCGCCGCGTCTCCAACAGCGTGAACAGTGTCTGTTCCACGTCCGCGTCGATCGGTGGCGCAAGACCGCTCCGCCACGGCAGGCGATCCCTGAAGAAGTGCAGGGGCAGCACACGCAGGAGCACGTCGATTCGCCTCCCCTGCGGATCGTACAAACCGCTCCCGTCAATGCACAGTTCCTCTATCGCTGCGTATCTGGCGCCGACGAGCGTGTGTTGCTGCAGCACGCCAACAAGATATCTGGCAACGTCGGTGTCCCTCGAATACCTGCCACAGGCGGTCACGAACGTGTTCGATTGCTGTTCGCCGGTGCCCACATACCGCTGACCCGCCCGGATCGCGTCGAGCAAGGCCACGCTGAGAAGTTGCTCGCCGCCCTCGTTCGGATCGACCTTCCCCGCTTCTCGACACAACGCGTCATTCAGGCAAAAGGTCTCGACGAGCAGGCCCGGGCTATCAGCGTTGAACTCCAGCAACTTGTATCCGGCCGGTGTTCGCGCAAAATCGAACCGTCCGATTACTGTGCCTGCAACACCAGGGAGCCTGCAACGCACGACGTTCAACGACGAAGGCGGCACGCCCATTTCGAGCAGCGCCTGGTCGGACAGCGTTTCGAGAAGCGGTAGGGTTCGCTGATAGATGGCCGCGAGATCCGACGCAGCCTGCATCAAGAGCGCGACTTCATTTCGCGGAAGCGCAAGAGGCGGGAGAATGTCGTACGGGTCGCTCAGCGTGCCGGGCCACGACGAGCCGTGGCGCGTGAAGAAATTCTGCCTGGCCTGGCGATACTCTCGAGTCTTGGCGTCCACGGTGAGCGTGCGTATCGTTGACGAACCGAGGTCGGATCCGGATCGGCCAGCGTTCGCCGCTGGAGCCCTACCCTTCGCTCGAGGATCTGGCGCCGAAATAACGGAGTGGGTCGGCCTTGGTCCCATTCCCTGTCGTCTTGAGGCGACCCATGCTCAAGAGGCTCAGCGCGTCTTTCAGTTGGCCGGGCTCAAGTGCGGGAAAATTCTTCGCGATTTCATCCGACGTCCTGGCTTGGTCCTTGGGCGTGTCCTTCAGCCACTCATAGATGTCGTTGGCCGCCTGCTGCACCTTCGGATCCGTTTTCCGATTTTGCGATGAGCGCGATGAGTCCTGGGTCGATACCGCGGCGTTGGGGGCATCCGCAGCGAGCACCCCGGTGTGACTGCCCGCCATCAACATCGAAGTCGTCACGTAGGTCATCAACCGTCTGGTGTGATTCATCTGCTTGCTCCGGAGGTCGGCCGGGCCGGCCGGCTCCGCCGCGCCCGCGTGAGGATAGCATGCCGCCGGGGGTGCCACCAACGCCACTCCACGGGCTCACGCCGGCTTGTCGCTGCTGTCTGGCACGGCGGCTTCAGCCGCGGCGAAGCCGATCCTCGAATGCGTGCCGTCGCAGAATGGCTTGTTCGTCGATCCACCGCAGCGGCACAGCGCGAACGGACGCTTCGGGATCTGATAGGCGTTTCCATTCCAATCCACTAACGTCACGTCGTCCCCTTCGACGAGATAGGGACCGTTCTGCCGCACCTTGATATTCGCCATAGTCACCTCGGGGTCGGCGAGACGAACGAGCGCGCTCCTTCGCTCGCCGCGCTCAGCCCATTCTCTGCATTGAAGACAGGAAGTCGCTGTTCGACTTGGTCTTGCTCATCTTATCGAGGAGCAGTTCCATCGCTTCGACCGGAGACAGCGGATTGAGCACTTTGCGCAGCACCCAGATCCGGTTGAGATCCTCGCGCGCCAGCAGGAGCTCTTCCTTGCGGGTGCCGCTCTTCAGGATGTCGATCGCCGGGAACACGCGCTTGTCCACCAGCTTGCGATCGAGATGGATTTCCATGTTGCCGGTCCCTTTGAACTCCTCGAAGATCACGTCGTCCATGCGCGAACCCGTGTCGATGAGCGCGGTCGCCATGATCGTGAGCGACCCCCCTTCTTCGATGTTGCGCGCAGCACCGAAGAACCGTTTGGGTTTCTGCAACGCGTTCGAGTCGAGGCCGCCCGACAGCACCTTGCCCGACGGAGGAATCACGGTGTTGTAGGCGCGCGCGAGACGGGTGATCGAATCGAGCAATATCAACACGTCCTTCTTGTGCTCGACCAGACGCTTCGCTTTCTCGATGACCATTTCGGCCACCTGCACGTGGCGCTGCGCCGGTTCGTCGAAGGTGGAAGAGATGACCTCGCCGTCGACCGACCGCTGCATGTCGGTCACCTCTTCCGGCCGCTCGTCGATGAGCAGGACGATCAGATAGACCTCGGGATGGTTCTTCGACACCGACTGCGCGATGCTCTGCAGCAGCATCGTCTTGCCGGTGCGCGGAGGCGCCACAATCAGGCCTCGTTGCCCTTTGCCAATCGGCGTCATCAGGTCCATGACGCGTCCGGCCAGGCTTTCAGCCGCCACCTCGAGCGTCAGCCGCTCCTGCGGATAGAGCGGCGTCAGGTTCTCGAAAAAAAGCTTTTCGCGCGCTCGATCGGGCGCTTCGAAATTGACCGCTTCGACCTTGATCAGCGCGAAATAGCGCTCCCCTTCTTTTGGCGGACGGATCTGGCCGGAGACCGTGTCGCCGGTCTGGAGGTCGAATTTGCGGATTTGCGACGGCGAGACGTAGATGTCGTCCGGCCCCGGCAGGTAGTTGTAGTCGGGGGCGCGCAGGAAACCAAAGCCGTCCGGCAGCACCTCCAGCACGCCCTCCGAGAAGATGAAGCCGCTCAATTCCGTCTGCGCCTTCAAGATCTGGAAGATCAACTCCTGCTTGCGCATGCCGGTGGCCCCGGCGACGGTCAGCTCTTTCGCGATGTGCGTGAGCTTCTGAATGCTCATGTCCTTCAAGTCGGTAATCTTGAGGACATCCGGCGATCGCCGCGACGGTTCGGGCTTCGCCGGTTCTTCAGGGCTCTCGGGAATCGCGTTCTGCGGACTCGGCGAGCTCTGTTGATCGGGCGTGGCGGGACCGTTGGCCGTTCGCGCGGGCGCATGGCGCTTGTGATGTGTTGGCATAGACGCTCTTGAGGGATGGATGTGTCGTGCGGGCCGTTGTGCCGGCGAGCGGGATGCCCGCGGATTCTCTGTATTGAGGTGTGAACGCGGGGAGTATAGGACCCTCTTCCGCGAGTGTCAAGATGTCGGGACTCAGATGTCGGGACTCAGCAGTGGCACACCGAATCATGTCTCGTAGGGATTGCGTCCGATACCGACGATGCTGCACGCGACAATCGGTTGAATCTCAAGCGCTCGCGCCCGCGCAATCAACGCGTCGCTCTCGGCGCCGGGATTCACCCAGACTTCCGGAATCTGTTTCTGCGCAAGCTCGTCCATCAGCGGTTCGCCGATCTCCGGCGGCACGTACAAGGTCGCCATGTCGATCGGACCCGGCACGTCGAGCACCGACGCGTAGGCCTTCAGCCCTTCGACTTCGGCGGCGTGCGGGTTGATCGGCACGACGGTGTAGCCTTCCCGCTGAAATGCCCGGACGGCGCGGTTCCCGAACTTGTTTCGATTGTTGGAGGCGCCAATCACCGCGACGATCTTGCTCATCGGCTCGACCTTAACGACTGACCTTCATTGCCAACGTTGACTAACCTCGACTAGCGATCGTTGCTGCCGGTCGTTGCCACCGACCGTTGCCACCGACCTTGACTGTCGACCCTTGAGCGCCGACCTTGGCTACCACGCGACGGCCGCGTGCGGGGCATGCGCCCCGACAAATGCCACGAACCGCCGGCTGCCTTCGCGCAGGTTGTCCATCGAGGTCGCGAACGAGATTCTGACGAAGCCGGGCGCGTCGAATGCCTCGCCAGGCGTGACCGCCACGCGCGCCTCGTCGAGCAGGACCTCGGAAAATTCCGCCGATGTACGGAGGCCCTCCGGCGACAGCACCCCGCTGATGTCGAGGAACATATAGAACGCGCCTGCCGGTTGCAGGCAGCGCACGCGCGGATCCTGCGTGAGCCACTCGTGCAGATGATCCCGGCGTAGCCGATACTCGTCGAGCATCGCCTGCACGGGCGCCTGCGATCCGGTCAGTGCCTCGACCACGGCCTTCTGCGCAATTGAGTTGACGTTTGACGTCGCGTGACTTTGCAGCGCGTTCTGCGCCGCGATCACCGCCGCGGGGCCGATCGCCCAGCCGCAGCGCCACCCGGTCATCGCGTACGCCTTCGAAGCGGATCCGCAAATGACCGACAGCTCCCGGCAATAGCGGTTGAGAACGCCCGGCAGATTGTGCGGCACCACGTCGTAGATCAGCTTCTCGTAGCAGAGATCGAGGATCAGCCAGATCTCCCGCCGTGCGGCTTCTTGCGCGAGGATGGCCAGCTCGTCTTCCGAGATCAGCGCGCCGGTCGGGTTGCACGGCGAGTTGATGATGATGCCGCGCGTCCGGGCCGTCAGGGCGTCCAGAATCGGACGGGCGCGGATCGCGAAGCCGTCCTCGGGTGAGGTGCGAACGAGCACGGGCGTGCCTTCAGCCAGCTTGACCTGCTCGGTCAACGTCGGCCAATACGGTGCGTGCGTGACGACCTCATCGCCTGCGCTGAACAAGGCGAGCGCCGTATTGAACAGCGCCTGTTTGCCGCCAGCGCTGGTGATGACCTCGGACTCTTTGTACTCGACGCCGTAGTCGATCCGGTAGCGATCGCAGATCGCGCGTCTCAATTCCAGCGTGCCGGACACGGGCGTGTACTTCGTGAAGTGCTGGTCGATCGCGGTGTGCGCGGCCAGGCTGATGGAATCGGGGGTGCCAAAGTCCGGCTCGCCGGCGCCAAAATCGATCACCTCGACGCCTTCTCGGCGAAGGCGATCCACCGTGGCGGTCACTTTCATCGTCGGCGAGCTCGCGATACGGCTCGTTCTCTCTGCCAGACGCGGCATCACGTTCCTTTCGGCCCCTGCGGCTTCCCTTTCGTGCGGAGCCGCTCTTCCACCAGATCCGGCACCAGCCCGTGAACCCGCCCGCCGAGCGCAAACACCTCTTTGATCAGCCGGGAGCTGATGTAGGTGTACTGCTCGGCCGGCATCATGAACACGGTGTCGATATTCGGTTTCAGCCGCTGATTCATCAGCGCCATCTGAAACTCGAGCTCGAAATCCGACACCGCCCGCAACCCCCGGACGATGACCTGCGCCCGCCGCCGTTCTACATAGTCGACCAACAATCCGTCGAACGTGTCGACCTCGACGCTGGGCTGCTCGGCGAACACGGCGCGCGCCATCTCCACGCGTTCGGCCATCGTGAAGAGCGGCGACTTCTCCGCGTTCACGAGAATGGCGACCACGATCCGATCGAACAGTCGGGCGCCGCGCAGGATGATGTCGACATGGCCGTTGGTCAGAGGATCGAACGAGCCGGGATAGATGGCGAGCGTCGACATGACCTTGGGCCTCTAGTGTCCCGAATCAGCGATTCGTCGACATTTTCCGGGCGGGGCATCCCGCCTGGCCGCGTTGCTCGGCACACAAATATTCCCGATATTCTCGCGCCTCACGCCTTGCCAGCCTGGCGTCTCGCCGCCCCCGGTGCGACAGCGAACTTCCGAGACGCGACACTAGCCGAGCTCGTACAGCGACAACGCCGAGTTACCGGCCATCAGCGTGCGGGTGCGCGCCAACCCGCCGGCAGTGTCGGGCCGGGGCGCGCGCCGTGCGTGCTCGAGGACGACGATGCCGCGAGGCGCGAGAAGACCGGCGGCGGCCCGAAGAATGGCATCAAGATCGGAATCGTGATCCGGCGCGTACGGTGGATCGAACAGCACGATGTCGAACGGATCACGCTGGCGCAGCGACTCGAGCGCGTGAGCCACTTTCGTCCGGATGATAACACACTGATCCTCGATTCCGCAGTGCGCGACGTTCTCCGCGATGAGCGCCGTCGCCCGTCGATCGTCGTCAACGAAGGTCGCCGAGTGCGCGCCGCGACTGATGGCCTCGATGCCGAGCGCGCCGGTCCCCGCGTAGCCGTCCAGCACGCGCGCGCCATCGACGCGGGGCGCCAGGACGTTGAACAGCGTCTCGCGCAGCTGATCCGAAGTCGGCCGCAGTCCGTCCCAGGTCGGCGACTTCAAGCGGCGGCCCTTCAAAGTTCCCGCAATCACACGCATCAGGACCTGCTCATCTGATCTATCCGATGTCGATCAAGCCGAAGCGCTGCGCCCACGCATCGACCAGCTGAGACAATGCGCCAGCCGTCGGCGGCGCGTCGGCCAGCCATCGGTCGGCCTCCCGCCGCGCCAGCTCGAGCAGCTCCCGATCCCGGACCAGATCGATCAGCCGAAACGTCGGCAACCCCGCCTGGCGCGTGCCGAAAAAGTCTCCCGCGCCTCGCAGCTGCAGATCGCGCTCGGCGATTTCGAAGCCGTCCGTGGTGTCGGTCATCGCCCGCAGCCGCTCGCGGGCCTCGTCGGACAACGGCGACTGATAAAACAGGAAACAGTACGACTGATGCCGATCGCGCCCGACGCGCCCGCGCAGCTGGTGGAGCTGCGACAATCCGAAGGTCTCCGCGTGCTCCACGATCATCACGCTGGCATTGGGCACGTCGACGCCGACTTCCACCACCGTCGTCGATACCAGCACCTGGATCTCGCCCGCGGAGAACGCCTTCATCACGCGGTCTTTGGCGTCCGGCTTCAACCGGCCGTGTAACAAGCCGACGCGATACTGCGCAAACACCTCCGCGGCGAGGTGATCGGCCATTTCGGTGGCAGCCTTCAGAGCGACTTTCTCGGATTCCTCCACCAGCGGGTAGATGATGTAGACCTGACGACCGGCGTCGAGCTGCTGACGGACGAAGGCATACACGTCGTCGCGGCGGCTCTCCGGTTTCGCAGCGGTCCGAATCGGCTGGCGCCCCGGCGGCGTGTCGCGAATCACCGACACGTCCAGATCGCCGTACAGCGTCAGCGCCAGCGTGCGCGGAATGGGCGTCGCGGTCATGACGAGCACGTCGGGACGCCAACCCTTCGAGCGCAGCGTCGCGCGCTGCAGCACGCCGAAGCGGTGCTGCTCGTCGATCACCACGAAGCCAAGCCGGGCGAAGTGCACGTCGCCCTGCACCAATGCGTGCGTGCCAACGACCAGGTGTGTGATGCCCTGGGCAATCTCGCCCAGCAGGATTTTCCGCCCGGCCGTGCTGGTCGAGCCCGTCAAGAGCGCCACCCGAAATCGCGACGCCTGCAGCAATCGCGAAATGTTCACGAAGTGCTGCTCGGCCAGAATCTCGGTCGGCGCCATGAACGCCACCTGCAGGTCGCTCTCCATGGCGACCAGCGCCGCGAGCAGGGCCACGATGGTCTTGCCGGCGCCGACGTCGCCCTGCAACAGACGATTCATCGGGTGGGGCCGCTGCAGGTCCTCGACGATCTCCTTGAGCGTCTGTCGTTGGCCGGCCGTCAGCTTGAACGGAAGCACCCGCCGCGCCGACTCCCGCACCCGCTCGTCAATGCGCACGACCGCCGCTTTCGGTTCGGCCATGACGCTGCGCCGCCGCGCCAGGACGCCGGTTTGAAACAGAAACGCTTCCTCGAAGATCAGCCTGCGCTGGGCCGGTGTGTCGAACCGATTCAGCGCGCTGACCGACACGTCTTGCGGTGGAAAGTGGCTGGCGAACAGCGCCGACCGACGCGACGGAAGATCGAGCCGCACTCGCACCGGTTCCGGGAGCTGCTCCGGGAGATCATCGGGAAGCTGCTGCAGCGCCTCGTGTACCAGCCGCCGCTGAATCTTGGCCGTCACGCTGCCGGTCTTCTCGTACACCGGGACGATCCGGCCGGTGTGGATCGTTTCACCGTCCTCGTCGTCCAGCATCTCGTACTGCGGGTTGGTCAGCTGCAGTCCGCCCTGACCGCGCATCTCCACCGACCCGAACAACACGACCTGTTTGCCGCTGGCGAACACGTCTCGCAGAAACGGCTGGTTCAGCCAGGTCGCGCGGATCGACCCGCTCGGGTCGATGACGAGCGCTTCGAAGATCTTGAATCCAGGACGTCGCGTCGACCGTAGACCGCAGCTCGATACGCGGCCGGTCACCGACACGATCTGACCGGGCCGCAGCGACGCGATCGCCTGAAGATGGCCGCGATCCTCGTAGCGAATCGGAAACCGGTACAAGAGGTCCTCGACCGTACGGAGACCGACACGTTCGAGGTCGGCCGCTCGCCGGGGGCCAACACCCTTCAGGAACTGCAAGGACGTCGAAAGCGGGTCGCTGCTCACGGGTTGTTCGGAGCTGTGGAAGGCCTGGCGCGCAGCGCGGAGACGGCAGGTGCCGCTCGGGTCGACCAGCTCAGATCACGATGGTGGGGCTCACCAGGTGCAGCTCGCACTCGTGCCCATCCGGCGCACGCTCATTGAACGACGCTCATTGAACAACTACGGCCCGGCCGGTTTGCACCACAATCTCACGGATCCCCGCCGGCAGCATGAACGGCTCGTCAAGTGCGATGCCGGAGGGCTTCTCTGGCGTGCGCGAATAATAGCTGACGATCTCCTGAAGAACCAGCTTCGGCACCGGTACGGGACCGATGGCGGCGTTTTCGAACTCGAAGCGACCGACCCCGTTACTGGCTTTGAGAATCCCGGTCGCCGTGACTGGCACGCGGCCTGTGATGTAGCTCATTGGATCGAACAGGCTGCGCTGGCTGTTCTGCTTCCTCACGGCGTCCAGATCCACGACGACGCGCCCGGACACGCGGCCGGCGCCGACTATCGTGATCGCCGGGTCCACCACCCCGGCCGGAATCTGCGCGCCGGCCTCGAACCGCAGGTAGGAATTGACTTCGTGTTCGGTCACCGTCGTCCGATGCGCCGGGCGCACGGGGCGGTCGGCGAACTGCGCAATTTGGGCGACCTTCTGCTTCGCCGAACGTGCGCCCTCCTTCGAGGGCCCGGTGTCGGCTCTCAGGCCGCCGACCGCAATCACAGATAGCGCCACGACGCTCAGCGCCACGACGTTTGGATATCTTCTCGTCCAGGAACGCATGGTGCGATCGAGTGTAGCGCGAAAAACACGCCGGTGACCGGGCGGCGGTCTGCTTGGAACGGCTGCCGTCACAATTCTGGTGTCCTGTCTCAGAAGTTCGTTGGCGAATTTTCCGGGTGCGGCGCCCGGATCGCAAGGCGCGAGGAGCGCGCATATCGGGAATATGTAAGCGACGAGCAACGCCGCGAGGAGGGATGCCCAGCCCGGAAAATGACAACCAACTTCTGAGACAGGACACTAGAGGCTAGGGCTGCGCTCTGGATCCCCGGCCATTCGGTCGGTTGTTCTGCCGGGCCCTCGTCACGAGCTCAATCTTTCGCCGCTCCATGAGCTCCTCGAACCCACGAAACTGCGCTTGCTGCCTGACATCGAGCACCTGGTCGACGGCGTCCTGAGCCCTCCGGATATCGGCAGCCGTCCGAATATCGAGCTCCTGCAGGGCCTTGATCCGATCCTTCAGCAGCGATTCATCCGACTTGGCATCGAGCGCCAGACGCCGGAGTTCCTGAACGGTTCGTACGCGTTCGGCCTGGGCGCGACGACGAATCTCCTGCAGGATCTTGAATCGCGACAGAAAGCGGGAATACTGCTCGTCGCCCAGCTTCAGCTGGTCCTGCGCCTGCACCAGCGCGTACGCGTCGAACATCCGCTGGATTTCGGCGGGAGTTACGGCCGGCGCCTCGCCCACCACACCGAACTGGCGTCCCTCGAGGAGCGCTCCAGGCACCCACCCGCTCAAAGCCAGCGCGCCGACCACCGCCAAAGCCAGCTTCCTCATAATCGTCGTCTCGATCGACATTTCACGCGCCGCGGCGTGACGATGACAATTCTCCCTGCAGCAACCGACGCAGCTCATTGCGTTCGCCCGCCGTCAACAGCGCAAGCGCATCGTCGTCCACGCCGATGTGGGTGGTCAGACCTGCCTCGCGGACCGAGTCCCAATCGAGGTCCGCCGCCAGATCGGCCACAAGCGACAGCGAAGGATCGTCAACAGACGCCGCCGTCTCGCCCGGCGGCGCCTCAACCGTCACTGATACCGGCTCGGACGCCGAGGGCGCCGGAACGGGCCGGCCTGATCGTAAAAGCAACGCCGTTACGGCGACCACGATCAACGACACGCTGACCGCGGCGACCGGCCTTCCTAGCCACTCTGCCAGTCGAGCGCCGGCCAAATAGAAACGGCGGCGCGGCGCCGCTCCACTGGAGCCACGATCGCTTTCAACGGCGTCGCTGACGCGCGCGGAAAAGTGTTCCCAGAACAACGGCGACGGTTCCGGTGCCTCGACTTCGCCAACCGCTGAAATCGTCCCGCGCAAGTCCGTGATCCGGCGCCGACAGTCGCCGCAGGAGCGCACGTGCTCGGTCGACGACTCCGTCTCGATGCCCTCGGCCAGATCGACGAGCTGCTCGGTCGTGAGATGCCGCATCAGAGCCCTTGACCGCCGAGCTGCTTCTTGAGGTTCCCCAGCGCGTGGAAGAAATTCGCCTTCACCGCACCGACCGAGCTTCCCAGCACTTCGGCGATCTCCTGGTGGGACAGCTCGTGATAGATCCGTAAGACGAGCGTCGCGCGCTGCTTGCGCGGCAACTGGGCGATGGCCGCCCTCACGCGAATCGCTCGTTCGTGTTTCAGGACCCGGTCAGCCGGAGACTCGGTGCGTGCATCGACGTGCTGCCGCGCGTCGAGATCCTCCGTGACGAGCGTCTTTGCGCTCACGCGGTTGAGACAGACATTGACGCCAATCCGATAGAGCCACGTCCCGATCGTCGAGTGGCCGCGAAAGCCCCGCAGCCCACGGAAGGCGCGCACGAACACGTCCTGCGCCAGATCGCTCGCGTCCTCATGATTGCCGACGAACCGGTAGCAGAGCTGATAGACGCGCTGACGGTGCCGCTCGACGATGAGATCGAATGCTCCAGCGCGATCGGCCAACGACAGCTCGACCAGCGCCGCGTCGTCGAGCCCGTCGAGCCCGTCGAGGCGGTCGGCGGCGGCGGCGTCAACCTCGCGGCGAACGATGGCTCCACCCCGTTTTTCCGGGCGTGATCGCGACAGGGTCCACACCGCAGCAGAGGTCATCGAGGCGCATCTCCGTGTTGAGCGTTTTCCTCAGTCAGGCGCGGCACCCTTCCCCGCGATCTCTCCGCAGTCTGGATTCCGGGTATCTGCTTCGCGAGCGCGTCCTGCTCTTCTTAGACCGCGGCGCCGGAAGAAAGTCAAAGATCCTGCCGGCCGCGCAGCAACTGGTCGACTTCGTCGGGTCGAGGGATGCCGGCCCGCGCGCCAAGGGCCCGGCAATTCAAGGCCGCCGCGGCGTTGGCGTACGCGAGTGCGTCCTCGATTTCGCCCTGAGGGTCCCGCAGACATGCCGCCGCGAACGCGCCGCGAAAGACGTCGCCGGCGCCGGTACTGTCGACGCAGTCGACCTTGAAAGCCGGCGTCCGAATGAGGCGGCCCCCGCACCAGGCCAGGCTGCCGTCCTCACCCATCGTGACGACGACCATCGCCGCACCGAATTCGCTCCCGAGCGCCTCAATCGCCCGACCGGGATCGTCGTAGCCCGTCAGAGCGGTCGGAAAATCCTGGGCGGCGATGATCACGTCGATCTGTTGCAGCAACGCGCCGATGCCGGGACGGACCCGCTCCACATCGATGATGGTCGGCACACCGGCTTCCCGGGCATATTTCGCGGCCTGGGTCGCCGCGGCGGTTTCGTGGCAGTCGACGATCAGCATCCTGCCCGAGATCACCGCGTCTCGCGGCACGTCCTCGGGCCTCATCGTCAGGTCGGGATGCCGATCCCAGAGCACGGTGCGCTCGCCCGTTCGTGCATCGACCAGCACCACGGCGAACTGGTTGGTCGCTCCGACGACCGTCCGCGCGGCGCTCACGTCCACACATTCGCCTGACAGACTCTCGCGGGAAAGCGTCCCGAACTCGTCGTCGCCGAAACTGCCGACATACCGCGTGCGCCAGCCCAGGCGCGCTGCGGTGGCCATGGCCGTCGCAATTTGCCCGCCAGGCATTTTCGCGAAGCGCTGCAGCCGCTGTTTGCTGTTGCTGATGGGGAATTCCCCGACGACCGTCAGCAGGTCGACGCTATTGAGCCCAAAGCCCACCAGATCGAAAGGCTTGGATCCGGGAAGTGGGATCGAGAACGGATGCCTCACGCGGATCGATCCTACGGCTTAAGCCCGGTGCCTCCAAGTCGGCTGTTGACCTTCGCCTTTCTTTTGCGTATAGTGCTCTCGTCTTCCACGAGATGAGGCCAGCATGCTTCCTCTGACCAAGCGTCAACGTGAAATCCTCGATTACCTGAACGAATTCATCCAGCAACATGGATATGCCCCGAGCCTCGAAGAGATTGGCCGGCGTTTCGGTCTCTCTTCGCTGGCCACCGTCCACAAACACCTGACGAACCTTCAGGAAAAGGGGTTCATCAAGCGCGCCTGGAACCGCAGCCGATCGGTCGAGATGGTGCCGACGCGCTCGGGCGGTCGAGCCGTGGAATTGCCCCTTTTGGGCTACGTCGCGGCCGGGTCGCCGATCGAGGCCGTGGCCTCCAACGAGACGATTGCCGTCCCGGAAGATCTCGTGGGTAAGCGCGACACCTACGTGCTGCGGGTCCGCGGCGATTCAATGATCGACGAGCAGATTCGAGACGGCGATTTCGTCGTCGTCGAAGATCGCAAGACGGCAGACAATGGCGAGATGGTGATCGCGCTCGTGCGAGGGTCGGACGTCACGCTGAAAAAGTTCTACCGCGACCCGGGCGGCAGAATTCGCTTGCAGCCGGCGAACGCCGCCATGCAGCCGATTTTCGTGGATCCGGATCAAGTACAGGTGCAGGGCGTCGTCGTGGGGGTGATGCGGAAGTACTGAAGAAACAGAAGTACTGAAGAAACAGAAGTACTGAAGAAACAAGAGAGCGCCGAGGAAATTGCCCTCTTGACTCGGTGTGCGGGCCGGGCTTGGTGGTGACTCTCCAACCCGAGCTGATAGCCCCGACGCAGCACTTCCCCGAGGGCTGGTAGACTGTGGCCATGTCTGACCAGCCCAAACAAATCAACTTCACGATTGTGCCAGGCGATGATCCCGGTGCGCCGCGGACTTATGCCAACTTCTGTTCCATTGCCCATACGCCATTCGATTTCACGCTCACGTTCTGTGAAGTGATGCCGCTCTCGGACAAAGAGATCAAAGACGCAGAAAGCGAGCACGTCGTGCGCGCGCCGGTCCGCGCCAAAATCGTCGTGCCCGTGCAGTTTGTCCCGAATCTGATTTCTGCCTTGCAGGAGCATTGGCGGGTCTATTCCGAGTCCTACAGCAACGTGGGCTGGAACAAGGGCGCGGGACCCGTTCACTAGAGCGGCACCCAACCCTGGTGCTTGGCGCTTCTAGAAGGACGAATTCCCGGAGAGTCTTAGGCCCTTACTGGCGCCCTGAGCTCTGACGGTCGTCTCGATGCTGACTTTCGAGCGTTCGGTTCAGGCTGCATTTTCAGCTGTCTGTCAGGCGACCGCGATGAAGAGCGCCACACACGTACGCAACATCCTCGACAAGCTCGACGCCCAACATCCCGGCGCGGACACCGAACTGCACTACGCCAACGCGTTCCAGTTACTCGTGGCGACCATGTTGTCCGCGCAATCCACCGACCAGCGCGTCAACCTGGTCACGCCGGCCGTGTTCAAGCGCTACCCCAACGCGCGTCTACTCGCCCGGGCCACCGAAGCCGAGCTCGAGCCGCAAATTCATTCAACCGGGTTCTTTCGCGCAAAATCGAAGGCGCTCATCGGCATGGCGCGCGCACTGGTGGCCGACCACGCCGGGGACGTGCCGGCGAGCATGGACGCGCTCGTCAAGCTGCCGGGTGTCGGTCGGAAAACGGCGAATGTCGTACTCGGGCACGCATTGCAGGTGCCCGGTCTCCCGGTCGATCGTCACGTGCTTCGCGTCGCCAACCGCATCGGGATCGCCGAGTCGGACTCCCCCGAAATCGTCGAACAGCAGTTGTGCAAGGCGCTCCCACCCGACCGCTGGACCCTCACGTCCGATGTCCTGATTCTTCATGGGCGCCGCATCTGCAGGCCAAAGCCTGCCTGCGAGCAATGCGCCGTGCGCGACGATTGCGAGTACTTCGACGCCGTCGTGTCGCGCCCGCAGCGGGCAACACCGCGTCCGCGAACACGGCCGCGCGCTCCCCGCAAGAAATCCTCCGAGGCTCGGCGCAAGTGAATCGGAAAGCGTTCGAAGGCCTCGTACAGGACGCACTCCGGACGATCCCGCAGCGATTCCGCCGCGCGATGAAGAACCTCGCCATCGTCGTCGAGGACGAACCGGCAGCGGATTTGTTACGGGAAATGGAGATCGAGCCTCCGGATACCCTCCTCGGCCTGTACCAAGGCATCCCCCTGACGGAGCGGCGCTGGGATTACGGGAACGCCCTCCCCGACCGCATTCTGCTCTTCCAGCGCCCGCTCGAGCGAGAATCCGACGATGAGGACGACCTGCTGGTGGCCATCGGCGAGACGCTGATTCACGAGATTGGCCACTATTTCGGGCTGAGCGAAGAGGAAATCGAAGCGATCGAGGCGCAGTATTGGCGCGGGGACGCGACCGAGACCGACAACGGATGAATCACGCCAGGAAACGATTCGGTCAACACTTTCTCGAGCCCGCCTGGATTGCCAAAGTCATCGGCGCGATCGGGCCTGAGTGCAACCAGACCTTCCTGGAAATCGGCCCCGGCCGCGGCGCGTTGACCAGGCCGCTGGCGTCGCGGGCAAAGCAGGTGATCGCCTGCGAGATCGATCGCGATCTGGTCGCGGAGCTCCAGCGAGCCGCGATCGCGAACGTGACCATCGTCGAGGGCGACTTTCTCAAGGTGCCGGACGAGCGCCTGTCGCGCGAACTGACGGCCGCGAACGCGGATTCCACGGCGGTCAGGGTTGCCGGCAACCTCCCCTACAACGTCGGGGCCCCGATCCTGTTTCGGCTCCTCGCGCTGTTCGCGGCGGGTGTTCCTCTTGTCGACGCGACAGTCATGCTTCAGCGCGACGTCGCGGACCGGCTGACCGCACGGCCGGGCACGCGAGACTACGGCGTCCTGAGCATCCTCATCGGTCATGCGGCTGCCGTCGAGCGGCTGATGGTCTTGCCGCCCGGTGCGTTCCGGCCGGCGCCGAAAGTCTATTCCGCCGTCGTCCGGCTGGTGTTTCATCCGCCGACCCCCCCAGTCGGCAGTCCGGAAGTGTTTGCCGCGATGGTCCAGGCGATTTTTACACGGCGGCGAAAGACCCTCGCCAATGCGCTCGGAGCCTTTCATCTCAGTCGAGCCTGCCCGCCTGCGGAAGTGCTTCTGCGGTCAGGACTGGATGGCGGCCGCCGGCCCGAAACGCTGTCGATTACGGAGTTCGTCGCCCTTGCCGACGCCTTCTCCCAGGCGCCAGTGCCCCCTGAATAGAGCCCAGAGGCGCCCTCCCTTGGCGTGCGCACCGGTTGATTGCAAGCTTCCTTGCACCCAAGCCCCAGATCTTCGCCGATGCGAAGAAGTCTGTGCTATAGTTTCGCTCTAAGTTGTACGTGGGTGGGACCTTAATCGGCACCTTGGTCCAGCCTGCGTCGCGTGAGCAGACCGGACCGCGATTCACCGGTTACGTCCATCCCGCCTCCGTCAATCAGGCTCGCCCAGCAGCCTGACGAGCCGCATCGCGGCTCCCCGAGTCGATGACGTTCCGCCTGGAACTGATTCGGAGAGGGTCGAATTTTAAATAGCAGGATGCTCGAAGTAGTCTCGCTCGGCGGCCTCGGTGAGTTCGGCATGAACATGCTTGCTCTCACCTGGGGCGACACCACGATCGTCGTGGACGCTGGCGTCATGTTCCCGGATCCCGAACTGCTCGGCGTGGATTTGATCATTCCGGATCTGACCTACCTGCAGCAGAAGGCGCGCATCGCGGCGCTGGTGCTGACGCACGGCCATGAGGATCACATCGGCGCGGTCCCTTACGTGTTGCCGCACATCGACGGACCCGTCTACGGAACCCCGCTGACGCTCGCGCTGGTCGAGCCCAAGCTGGTCGAACACGGGATTGACGTGCCTGGCGCCCGC
Organism: Acidobacteriota bacterium; assembly: GCA_040007095.1. Lineage (GTDB taxonomy): Bacteria > Acidobacteriota > Vicinamibacteria > Vicinamibacterales > CAVVIG01 > JBDTVS01. The sequence goes on along the minus strand of JBDTVS010000073.1, from coordinate 18,351 downwards.
CTTACGCCGCTGCGTCCGCCAGAGCGGGTGACGGTCGGCCCCTTCGAGATCGAGTTCATCCGGGTCACCCACAGCATTCCCGACTGCGTGGGCCTGGCGATTCACACTCCCGCAGGCGTGGTCGTTCACACCGGCGACTTCAAGATCGATCAGACGCCGCTTGACGGCGACCATTTCGACATCCCGCGCTTTGCGCAGCTTGGCTCGGCCGGCGTGCTCGCGCTGTTTGCCGACAGCACCAACATCGATCGGCGTGGCTTCACCGGCTCGGAGATCGAGGTCGTCGACGCCTTCGAAGAAATCTTCACGGCCGCGCATGGACGGCTGGTGGTCGCCGCGTTTTCATCGAGCATCTATCGCATGCAGCTGCTCGTCGATCTGGCGGCGCAGTTCGATCGAAAGGTCGCCTTCGTCGGCCGCGGGATGATCCAGAACTCCCAGATCGCGCAGCGGCTCGGATATCTGCGTATCCCCGCAGGCGTGCAGATTCGGGACTCGGATATCGGCATCTACCCGGCCCAGGACGTGCTGTGTCTCTGCACCGGGTCGCAGGGCGAGCCGAACTCGGCGCTCTCGCGAATCGCCATCGACGACCACCGGTACGTGAAGCTCGGACCGGAGGATACGGTGGTGCTGTCGGCGCGCTCGATCCCTGGCAACGAAAAAGCGATCGGCCGAGTCATCAATCACCTCGCTCGCCGCGGCGCCGATGTGATTCACGAAGGCATCAAGCACGTCCACGTCTCGGGCCACGGCAGCGAGGAGGAGCTCAAGTTGATGCTGTCGCTGGTCCGGCCGCGATATTTCGTGCCGGTCCACGGCGAATACCGGCAACTCGCTCAGCATGCGCGGGTCGCGCAGCGCGTGTTCGCGGGACGTGAGCCCCGCCCGGAGATTCTGCTGGCGGAGAACGGGGACGTGCTGCACTTCGATCGCGATACGGCCCGGATCGCGGGCAAGGCGACGGTGGGCCGCATCCTGATCGACGGCACGCGAACGGGCGAAGTCGGCGACGAGGTGCTTCGCGACCGGCGGCACCTGTCCGAGGACGGCCTGGTCGTGCCGGTCGTCGCGATCAACAAGCAGACCGGCGCGCTCGAGGGCGTCCCCGAGATGATTACGCGCGGCTTCGTCATGGAGGACAGCGAGGCGATGCTCGCCGACGGCGCGCGCCTGCTCGCACAAGTCGTCGAGAACGCCAGCGTGGAAGAACGGACCGATCAGGGGTTGATCAAAGAGAAGCTGCGGATCGAGCTCCGGCGGTTCATTCGCAAACGATCGGGACGACGGCCGTTCGTGCTGCCCGTCATCATGGAGATCTGACTCGTGCCAGGATCGACCGCATCGCGCCGCGTCAGCGAGTTTGTCGGCGTCGCACTGTTCGCGGCGTCGCTCATCTGGGTCATCGCGCTTGCCAGCTATGACCCGAAGGACCCGGCGTGGTTCTTCTCGACCGCCGCCAACGCCGGTCCGGTGAACAACTTCGTTGGCCAGATCGGCGCCTTCGTGGCGGAGTTCTCGTTCCAGCTGTTCGGGTATGCCTCGTACTTCATTCCGGCGCTCCTGGTCACCGTCGGATGGAACTACTTCTGGTGCCGCTCGTTCGACGCCGCCGCCACCAAAGCGACCGGGACGGCGATGCTGATCGCCTGCCTCAGCGCGCTGCTGAGCCTCCTCTTCGGCACGCTCGAGATCGCGGGCAAGGCGTTCCGGGCCGGCGGCTACGCGGGCGATTGGCTGGCCAAGCTGCTCTCGGAGTACCTCAATCGCACCGGCTCGATGATCGTCATTCTCACCGTGATCTTCCTGGCCATCATCGTCTCGACGCAGTTTTCCTTCGGGACGTTGTTCGCGGCGCTCAGCCAGACCGTCGCCGCAGCCGGCCGCGGCGCGTGGACGATGTTCAAGGAGTGGTCCGAAAAACGACGCCTGGCGGTCCAGCGCCGTGAGGTGACCGCCAAACAGGCGCGGAAGAACGCGCCGATCAGCCAGACGGCCGCCATCGCCTCCGCTGCCGTCGCCAAGGCGCCGGAGATCCAATTGAAGCGCCCGAAAGCGATGAGCCGGGACGACGACGAGCACGGGATGAGCGCGGCGCCAAAACCGGCGCCGACGGCATCGCGCTCGTTGTCGCCGCCCAAGCCGCCGAAGGTCAGCATGCCGGGTCCGCAGCTGCCGCTGTCGGATCCGGAGCCGACGACCAAGGCGCCGGCCGAGCGCCGCAAAGGCGACTATGCCCTTCCCCCGCTCGCCCTGCTCGACGCTCCGAAGACCGAGCGGAAGATCGACGAGCGCGAGTTGATGGAAGGGGCCCGGCTCCTCGAGGACAAGTGCCGGGAATTCTCGGTGGACGGCAGCGTGGTGCAGATTCATCCAGGCCCCGTGGTCACGACGTTCGAGTTCAAGCCGGAAGCCGGGGTCAAATACGCCAGGGTCACCGGCCTTGCCGACGACTTGTGTCTCGCCATGGAAGCCGAGTCGGTGCTGATCGACCGCATTCCGGGCAAATCCACCGTTGGAATCCAGATCCCCAATCGAAATCGCGAGCCGATTTCGCTGCGCGAGCTGCTCGAGTCCGATCTCTATCGCCACTCGGCGTCGAAGCTCACTCTGGCGCTCGGAAAGACCATTCACGGCGAACCGTTCGTCGCCGACCTCGCCACCATGCCGCACCTGTTGATCGCCGGCTCGACCGGCACCGGCAAGTCGGTCGGAATCAATTCGATGCTGACCAGCATCCTCTACCGCGCCACGCCGGACGAAGTGCGGATGATCATGATCGACCCCAAGCGGCTGGAGCTTGGCATGTACGAGGAAATCCCCCATCTGCTGACGCCCGTCGTCGTCGATCCCAAGCAGGCGGCGAACGCCCTGCGATGGGCCGTGCGCGAGATGGAGGAGCGCTACAAGACGCTCGCGGCGGAAGGGGTGCGGAATATCGACCAGTACAACCGCAACATTCACCAGCGGCTGGCCGAGAAGCACACGCCGGAGAACGCCGAACCGCCCAAGCCGCTCCCGTTCATTGTCGTCGTCATCGACGAGCTGGCCGACCTGATGATGGTCGCGAGCAATGAGGTCGAAGAATCGATCGCCCGCCTCGCGCAGATGGCCCGCGCCGTCGGGATTCACCTGATCCTCGCGACGCAGCGGCCGTCGGTGGATGTGATCACCGGCTTGATCAAGGCCAACATGCCGACGCGGATTTCCTTCCGCGTGTCGTCGAAGGTGGACTCGCGGACGATTCTCGACGGCAATGGCGCCGAACAGCTGCTCGGGAGGGGCGACATGTTGATGCTGCCGCCCGCCTCGTCGCGATTCATCAGACTGCACGGCCCCTACATCTCCGAACAAGAGAGTGCCCGGTTGGCCAGCTTCCTGCGCAAGCAGGGCCGGCCGACGTACAACGAGAGCATCACGGCGGAAGAAAAGAGCGGCGTGGACGGCGTGGACATGGAGAAGGACGATCTGTACGACGAGGCCGCGCGCATCGTCGTCGGCAGCGGTCAGGCCTCGATCTCGTATCTGCAGCGGCGGTTGCGGATTGGCTTCAGCCGGGCCGCGCGTCTGGTCGACATGATGGAAATGGAAGGCCTGGTCTCGGTGAACGCCGGCGGCAAGCCGCGCGAAGTACTCGTGGACAAGGATTACTTCTCAGAAGTCGACGCTCAGCTTCGGTGAACGGGAATACCCATGGCCAGACAACAATCGGCGCATCTACGCCACGTCATCACAGTGCCGCCCGGCAATCGCGGGTCGCACACCGCAGTGGTCGGGCCGTCGGTGTCACGGCTTCGACAGTCGCCGACATTCTTCAGGCGGAAGGTGTCGCGCTCTGTGGCGCCTGCCCCGCCCGCAGCCGAAACGCTCAGTCGTTGTTCCGGGTGCCGCGCTCCCGGCCGTCCATCGCCACGTTTCGAACTGGGCATGCTGGTCGTCTTCGCCCTGGCGCTGATGGTACCCGTATCGGCAATCGCCGCTCCGACCGTCCGGACGATGTTCGTCGATGCCATCCTGAGAGAGCGGGCAGTCCGCGTGGCCCTCGCAGACCCCGCCGTCTCGACCGCCGTGTTGAAGAGCGTGCGCCAGGTTCTCGCGTCCTACGAGTCGTTCGTGCGGCGATATCCGACCAGCGCCTATAGCGACGATGCGCTGTGGCAGGCGGGGCGCCTGGCGCTCGACGTGTTCGCCAAATTCGGCGAGGGGAAGGATCGCGACTCTGGCGTACGCATGCTGCGCTGGCTGGCCGCAGAGTATCCGTCGAGCAAGTTCGTAAAACAGGTTCCGGATCTACTCAGTGCGACCAGCGGCGCCGGGCGCGGCGTAACGAGCGCCGTTCAACCAGCTCCCGCGCGCGGGAGCAGCCTGGACGCGCTTTCACCCTCGGCCAAGCCGAAGGCCAGCCCGTCGTCCGTCGTCGCCAAGGCGGCCACGCTGACCCACATCCAGCGTTCGCTGCTGCCGGACGTCATCCGCGTGACGATCGCGCTCGATGCCGAAGTCCCGTTCCACGACGAGCGCATCGCCGATCCGACGCGCATCTTCATCGACTTCCCGGCTACTCACGCCGTCGCGGCGCTCAACGATCGGACGCTGCAATTCGATGACGATCGGGACCTGGTGCGACATGTCCGAATCGGCCGCCAGCCGAATGCGACGACCCGCGTTGTCCTCGATGCAGCTGGCATCTCGAGCTACAGCGTCTACCCCGTCTACAACCCGTATCGACTCATCATCGATTGCGTCCGAGCCACGCCGGGCCCCAGTTCCGTACTCGTCACTGCTGTGGCACCGCCGGGAACGAACCGCCCGGTCTTGGAGCCGGCCCGACCGAAGCCAGGCGTCAGTCTGGACCCGCTTCGGCCAGCACCCGACAGGATCGCCGAGATGGCCCGGGCCAAGCCGGCGGCGGCGGCCGCCGCCGTACTGCCTCGAGTCAATGTTCCGATCGCCGGCCGGCGACTGGCGGCACCGTGGGCTGGCACGTTGCCGGTGGCGACCCCCAACGCCACGGCGCTGCTCGCTGCAGCGAGGCTTCCGCTCTCGAGCCACACCATCACCAACGTGTGGGGCCAGAGACTGCCGAACCCGAAACCTGGGACGACCGCGGCCTTCTTCGAGCAGGCCCGCACGATTCCATCGCTCGCGAGCCGCGCGGTCGCCGCGCCGCTGTTGGCGAGTGTTCCCCGAGTCGTGCCCAGCCCTCTGCCCAGCGTTGCGCCGCCGGTTCTCCCGAGCGTCCCGACTCCGCCGGCTGCCGCCACCGCCGAGGCGCCCGCCACAACGCCGGAGGCGGCTTCAACAGTCAACGCGGCTGCATCGCCGGCGCTGCCGGCTTTGCCGAGCGCGCCGCCAACGCCAGGTCTCGGGTCCGGCTTCTCGATGGCTCGGCAGCTCGGACTTGGCGTCTCACGCATTGTGATTGACCCTGGGCACGGCGGCCACGACCCTGGCGCGAAAGGCAAGGGCGGGATTACGGAAGCAGAACTCGTGCTCGACGTGTCCGTCCGGCTCGAAAAACTGCTCGCCAAAATACCGGGGCTCGAGGTCATTCTCACGCGCCACGGCGACGACTTCGTGTCCCTGCCGGAACGGACCGCCATCGCCAACCGTGAAGGCGCCGACCTGTTCTTGTCGATCCACGCAAACGCCAGCCCCAACGATCAGGCGCACGGGGTTGAGACGTATTTTCTGAACTTCGCGAACAACCTCAGCGCTGCGGCCGTGGCCGCTCGCGAGAACGCCACCTCTGGCCAGGCCATGGGCGCGCTGCCCGACTTCGTGCGAGCGATCGCACTCAACAACAAGCTCGATGAGTCGCGCGACTTCGCAACGCTCGTGCAACAGTCGATGGTCGAACGTCTACGGCCCACCAACAAGACGATCAGGGACCTGGGGGTGAAGCAGGCCCCGTTTGTCGTCTTGATCGGCGCGTCGATGCCGAGCGTGCTCGCGGAAATCTCGTTCCTGACTCACGAACAGGAAGCCAAGCTCCTAAAGAGCTCTGCCTATCGCGATCGCATCGCAGAGGCGCTTTTCGACGCCGTCCGTCAGTACCAGGGGTCGCTCCAACGCGTTCAGACCGTGGCACATCAGTAGGGCGGGTAGGTCGGGTCGGGCCGGTGGGACTGGTGGGCGGCCTGACCGACGCGACCGACGCGACCGACCAGCCCAACCAGCCCCACCAGCCTGACCCGCCCTGCTATGCGGCTCAGCTGAGCGGATGACGCGAGCGGATGAAGAAAAGAATACCCCCGGCCACAATACCAAGGACAAGAGCCATCAGCGACAGCGCACCGGTCAATCCGATTGAGCCGATCAGCACGTCGGCAAGACCGCTCAACTCGGAGTGAGGCGGCTCAATCAGCTTGACGATAATCGGCGACGCGGGCTGCTGGGTTGCCGAGGTCAAGGTTGAAACAAAAAAAGGCAACGGCTAGATCTCGAAAGAAAAGGCCAGTTCTGCGAGTGTTCTGACGGCGACGCCACTCGGTCCTTTTGGCAAGTACGGCTTCGCGTCCTCCGCCCACGCCGTGCCCGCCACATCCAGATGCACCCAGGGCAGCCCGCCGGTGAACTCCTGCAGGAACAGGGCAGCCGTGATCGCGCCTGCCGGTCGGCCCCCGGTATTCGTCATGTCGGCGATCTCGCTCTTGAGCTGATCCCGATACTCTTCCACCATCGGCATCGGCCAGACACGATCGCCCGCGCGGTTCGCGACGCGCCGGACCTGTTCGACCCATTCCGTGGGCGTTCCGAAGAGTCCACTCGTGCCTTTCCCCAATGCGACGACGATGGCGCCGGTGAGGGTGGCCACATCCACAAGGTGTGTCGCGCCCAATTGCTGCGCGTACCACAGGCCATCTCCCAGTATCAGCCGGCCTTCCGCGTCGGTATTGATCACCTCGACGGTCTTGCCGCTGGCGCCTCTCAGCACGTCCCCGGGTTTCACCGCCTTACCGCCGGGCATGTTTTCCGTCGTGGGCACGATGCCGATCACGCGGATGGGCGCCTTCAGCAACGCGATGGCGCGCATCGCGCACACCACCGCCGCGCCGCCGGCCATGTCGTCCTTCATGCGATCCATGCCCTCCGCGGGCTTGATTGAGATGCCGCCGCTGTCGAACGTCACGCCCTTGCCGACCAATCCCAGCACGGGCGAGGCCGGCGCCGACGGCGGATCGTATCGAAACACCATGAGGCGCGGCGGCTCGGTGCTCCCGCGCGCCACGCCGAGCAGCAGGCCCATCCCCAGCTGCGCGATGCGCTCTTCATCGAGCACCTCGACCGCGACGCCCGCCTCGCCGGCAATGGCGGACGCGCGACGGGCAAACTCTCGCGGCGTCAACGTATTTCCCGGTTCGTTCGCGAGCTCGCGCGAGAGATTGCTGCAGTCGCCGAGAAGCCGGCCGCGTGCCACTGCCTCACGCACACCGGAGGCAACCTCCTCGCCTCCGGCGGCCACAACCGTCCACGCCGGCGCGGCTGGCGCCTGGTAGGCGCCGGTCTTGTAGCGTGCGCCGTCGAACTCGGCGAGCGTCAAGCCCTCGGCTATCGCCTGCGCCATCTCCACCGCAGCGTCACGGGGAAGCTCCCGCATCACAAAGCCGACGCGTGGGACACGTCGCTGCTTGGCCCACAGCGCCGCGGCCGTCGCGACCTTTCGCACCGCGTCGCTGCCCATCAGTGCAGACTTTCCAGCCCCGATAAACAGAATGCGCCTGGCGTGCCACGAGGCCTCGATTACCGTCGCCGGAAACGTGTCGTACGCGCACGCGACAAACTCCCTGGCCGCCAACGCACGCCCGAGCTCTCCGCCGGTTGCTGCGTTCACTCCAGCGAGCGACTGAGCGCTCTCGTCCTCGCACCATGGCACCACCAGCAAGTCCACCTCGACCTTTGAGAGCGGTGCGCCTGAACAAATCATCAGCGGGGTGGTCGGACTTACGGAGGAGAGCTCTGTCGGCGTCATCTCCGTATTATCGCTGATACGCTCTTGTCACGATGATGCACGGAGCGTAGAATCCGGAACAGGCCGTTCGCGTCAGGATTCTACCCATGACATTTTCCCCACGTCTCTTTCGGACCGGCACATCGGCTCTCGGTCTCGTCCTGTGTGCCGCGCTCGCGGCCGGCAGTCAGCAGAAGGAGGGCAAGGACGCGAAAGACGCCAAGGACAGGGACGACAAGCGACCAAAAATCACGTTGAAGGCGCAGCCGGTCGTCAGTATCTCCCCATCGAAGGTCACGTTGAGAGCCGAGCTGACGGGCGGCGCCAACGACTACGAAGAGTTCTACTGTCCAACGATCGAGTGGGATTGGGGCGATGGCACGCAGTCGGAGTCCACGAGCGACTGCGAGCCCTACGAGGCGGGCAAGAGTGAAATCAAGCGCCGGTTTACGGTCGAACACGTCTTTCGCGCTGGGGCCCATCAGATTGCCTTCCGGCTCAAACGCCGCGACAAGGCGATTGCGATGGCGACGACCACCATTCAGGTGCAGGGCAACGGCGGCGACTTCGGCCGTTAGAGGAGTTTCGACAACGCCGTCGCCTTCGTGTTCGTGGGGCGTGCGGGCGGTCGCAATCAGCCGATCTCGATATCCACTCTCACGAATTGCTCCCCCTCCAATCGGAACAGCCCCGCGTCGCAGTCCGTGGCGAGCGGCCGCACAATCAGGTACCAGTGACCTGGATAAGACGCGCCGGCCAGGTCCTTCGCTGAAGGAACTGGCGCCGACCGTGGATGCGAGTGGTAGAAGCCGACGATCACCAGGCCGCGCTCGCGCGCCGCGCGTCTCGCATCGATATGTGCTTTCGGATCGATCAGGAAATTCCGTGAGGGATCGAGGGCAAGATTCGCCGCCGGCACCGCATCGAGAATCTCGTTCGCCGTGCCGAGAAGCAGGCCGCAGCACTCCTGCGGCGAGCTTGCCCGGGCGTGCGCATCGACCGCGGCGAACGCCGCGCGCACAATGCGAACGGCTATAAGGCCTCCACCGCCATCGCGATGCCCATCCCGCCGCCGATACACAGCGACGCCACCCCGTAGCGCAGTCGCCTGGCGCGCAGCGCGTGGACGAGCGTGGTGAGGATGCGGGCGCCGCTGGCGCCAATCGGATGACCCAGCGCAATCGCGCCGCCGTGCACGTTGACCTTGGCCGGATCGACCTGCAATTCGCGCATCACGGCGAGCGACTGCGCGGCAAACGCTTCGTTGAGCTCGAACAGATCGATCGCGTCGATCGTCAAGCCCGCCCGGTCGAGTACCAGACGAACCGCCGGCACGGGTCCCATGCCCATGATTCTCGGATCGACGCCGGCGGACGCGTACGCCAGGATCCTGGCCAGAGGGGACGTGCCGATCCGTTCGGCCTTCTCCCTGGTCGTGATCACCAGCGCGGCGGCGCCGTCGTTGATTCCCGACGCGTTGCCGGCAGTGACGCTGCCGTCCTTCGTGAAGGCCGGCTTGAGCGCGGCAAGCTTCTCGACCGTCGTGCCCGCGCGGGGGTACTCGTCGGTCTCCATGCGCACCGGAGGCCCTTTTCGCTGAGGCATCTCCACGGCGACAATTTCGCCGGCGAAGCTGCCGTCGCCGATCGCCCGCGCGGCCCGTTGCTGACTCTCGACCGCAAACGCGTCTTGATCGGCGCGCGAGATATCGTAGCGCCCGGCCACTTCCTCGGCGGTGATGCCCATGTGGCCCGAGTTGATCGCACAGGTCAATCCCTCGGCGACCATCAAGTCGGTGGCCTCGGCGTTGCCCATGCGGTAGCCCCACCGCGCGCCCTTCAACAGATACGGGGCGTTGGACATCGACTCGGTGCCGCCGGCCACGACGGTATCGACATAGCCGACGCGAAGAGCCTCAACCGCGTGGACGACCGCCTGAAGTCCCGATCCGCAGACGCGATTGATGGTTTCGGCAGGCACCTCGATCGGGATGCCGGCCTTCAACGCAGCCTGGCGCGCCACGTTCATTCCGGCGCCCGCCTGCAGCACGCATCCGAGGATCACGTCGCCGATCTCGCTGGCCGCGACGCCAGCTCGCGCGATCGCGTCGCGAAGCACTGTCGCCGCGAGGTCGACCGCCGACACCTCCTTCAACGCGCCGCCAAACGACCCGATCGGCGTGCGGCACGCACTCAGAATCACCGCGTCGAAACCATCTTTCACAGGAACCTCAACCCGCGCTCATGAGACCAGCATCCCGTCAGCCACCCCGGCGCACGACCCGCTGACTTCCCCACTGTGCCCAGCGGTGACCGTTTTGGTCTTGGTGACGCTGGTGTTCTTGGTGATCACGGCCTGGTCCTGGTGGTTCATGCTGTCCTGGTCGTTCGCTTTTCGATGCGATTCTCGTAGCGCTCGCCTTTCACGATATAGCGCACGTAGATGCCGGGAGTGACGACGTGGTCGGGATCGATCGCACCGGCCTCGACCACCTGCTCGACCTCCGCGATCGTCGTGCGGGCGGCGGTCGCCATCACCGGATTGAAATTGCGGGCGGTTCGACAGTAGGCGAGGTTCCCCTTGTCGTCGCCGCGGTGCGCCCGAACGAACGCGAAGTCCGCCCGCAGCGGCATCTCGAAGACGTGCGGCTTCCCGTCGATGACCCGCGTCTCCTTCCCCTCCGCCGCCAGCGTGCCGTAGGCCGTCGGCGTGAAGAATCCGCCAACGCCGGCTCCGCCCGCGCGAATCCGCTCGGCGAAGGTGCCTTGCGGCACGAGGTCAACCTCGATCTCGCGGTTCAGGAACTGCCGCTCGAATTCCTTGTTTTCGCCGACGTAGGTCGCAATCATCTTCCGGACCTGCCGGGCCCGCAACAGAATCCCGATCCCGAAATCGTCGACCCCGGCATTGTTGCTGATGACGGTCAGGTCCCTGGTCCCGCGCGCGTGAAGCGCGCTGATGAGGTTTTCAGGAATTCCGCACAGGCCGAAGCCGCCCATCATGATCGAGGCGCCGTCGGGAATCAGTGCAACGGCCGCCTCGGCACTGGGAAGTACTTTATTCATCGAATCGGATTATAGCCGCTCGGCTGGCACCGGTCTCGTGCTGCGTACTGGGTAAGGAAGTTCACCACCGAGTTCGGCGAGCACACCGAGCCCAACGTATTTTTCGCATCTTGAGGTTTTCTTTCGCGGGCTCTGCGGTCTCTGCGTTCAAAGTCGTGACATCACCTTCCCGGCGAGACTACTTCGCCAGTCGGTCCCGCCAGCGGTTCGCCGTCCCGAACACCTCGACGAGGCGCTCGCCGGTGTCGAGGTCCGCGCGCAGTTCGGTGAGCAGCGCGATCAAGCCGTCGAGCGCGTCGCGGATCTCCTCGGTGTTCGTGACGGCAATGTCTCGCCAGATGCCCGACGGACTCGATGCCAGGCGGGTCGTGTCCACCAGCCCGCGCCCGGCCAGTGCGAGTCCTTCCTCGCCGACGGCGTCGCCGATCACCTGCATCAGCGCGCTCGCCGCCAACTGCGGCAGATGACTCAGGTAGGCGAGCAAATGGTCATGCGCCGCGACGGAGACGACGCGCGGCTCAGCGCCGAGCGCGCGCACAAACGCCGACAGCTTCTCGACCGCTTCGCCGGCCGCGTCGCTCGTCGGCGTCAACAGCCACGGACGGCCGACGAAAAGATCGGCGCGGGCGTGTTCGAGGCCGCCCGTCGCGGCGCCGCCCAACGGATGGCCGCCGACGAACGTGAACCTCGGTGGCAGGGTCCCTGATGCCGCGACCATCGCGCGCTTGGTGCTGCCCGTGTCGGTGACAATCGCGGGCCGATGGACGTTCTCCTCCAGTGCGCCGAGCAGCGCGATGTTCTCACGAACGGGCGCGGCCAGAATCACGACGTCGGCTTCGGCGAGCACGATCAGATCGTCGGCGGCCACGTCGATGGCGTGCAGGCGCATGGCCGTCTCGAGCACGTTCTTGTCGTCCACGCCGATGACCAGCGCGGTGGGCCAGATCTGTCGGCACGCGAGCGCAATCGAGCCGCCGATGAGCCCCAACCCCACGATGCCGATCTTCCCGAAAATCGGCGCCTGCCCTTCGGCACGGCGGCCCGGTTGAATCACATGCAATTCCACGAGTGTCCTGTCTCAGACGTTCGTTGGCTGATTTTCCGGGCGCGGCGCCCGGATCGCAAGGCGCGAGGAGTGCGCATATCGGGAAATTTGAGCGGCGGGCAACGCCGCCAGCCCGGATGCCCCGCCCGGGAGTTAGGTGACGAATCACGCGGACGGGACACTAGACGCCCCACCCGCGACGGGCCACGGTTTCGAGACAGATGCTGCGGCCGATGGCCGGCGCAATGATGCGCAACTCGGCCATCAGCCGATCGAACTGCCACGGGAACATCGACTGAGCGCCGTCGCTCAGCGCATGGTCGGGGTCGCAGTGGACCTCGATCAGCAGGCCGTCGGCGCCCACCGCCACCGCGGCGCGCGCCACCGGCGCCACTTTGTCCCGCCGTCCAATCGCGTGGCTCGGATCGACGATCACCGGCAGGTGGCTCAGCTTCTGCACGATCGGAATGGCGCCGATGTCGAGCGTGTTGCGCGTCGCGGTCTCGAATGTCCGAATGCCGCGCTCGCAGAGGATGACGTCCGTGTTGCCCCCGCTCAACACGTACTCCGCCGACAGCAGCCACTCCTCGATCGTCGCGGAGATGCCCCGCTTCAGCAGCACCGGCTTCCGCTCGTGCCCGAGCTCGCGCAGGAGCGTGAAGTTCTGCATGTTGCGCGCGCCGACCTGAAAGATGTCGACATATCCGCGCATGACCTCGATCTGGCTGGCATCCATGACCTCCGACACCAGACACAGCCCCTCGGCGTCGCTCGCATTCCGCAACAGCTTCAGCCCGGCTTCGCCCAGACCCTGAAAGCTGTACGGAGAGCTGCGAGGCTTGAACGCACCGCCGCGGAAGATCTTGGCGCCGGCGCGCCGCACCGCCGCCGCCGTCGTGCGCACCTGCTGCTCGTTCTCCGCCGAGCAGGGCCCGGCCATGACGATCACTTCGTCGCCGCCAATCCGTACGTCGCCTACGCTGACGACGGTGTTGTCGGGCTTGAAGGTTCGGCTGGCAAGCTTGTAGGGCTCCGAAATCCTCAGCACCTCGTGGACGCCGTCGAGCATCTCGATCAGCGCCGCGTCCGGACGTCCCTGACCGACGACACCGAGGACGGTCCTGGTCGCGCCGGTCGACCGATGTACATCCATTCCCATGTCCACCAGACGCGAGACAACCTGCTCGATCTGCGCTTCGGTGGACCGTTCCTTCATCACGACGACCATGGCTTGTGTTCCCTCCAGATTCCTACCGCTCATCCCTCGGCGCCACAGCACGGTTGTGGGCATCTTCACTTCCGAGCGTGCACCGGACCTGTTCCCGCGACACCTGGCCCCGACACGTTGTCAGCTCCTCCCGTGGGGAGCCTCGAGCGGATCGACGCCATCGTGCACGACCCGCCGTTCGAGCCGGCGCGCCTCGTCGATGATCCGTTCGAAGAGACGCGCCACCGCCTCGCTGCCGAGGGGCCCCTCCGCGGCGATGCTGCGGACGTGCGCCAGCACCTCCTTCTCGCGGTCGGGTTGATAGACCTCGACACCTTGCGCTTTCTTCAGGCGGCCGATCTCGCAGACGCAGCGTGCCCGCTCGTTCAACAGCCGAACCAGCACTTCGTCGACACGGTCGATGTCCTTGCGCAAATCATCAAGAGTGGAAGTGGTCATTGCTCGAAACTCTGTCCCCTTTCAACCAACGCACGTAACCTTCGACGCGATCCACCAGCGCCGGCGACCCGCCTTCCTCCGCGATCAACGACACGAGCGCGCTGCCGACCACCGCCGCATCCGCGTAGCCGCACACTTCGCTGACGTGTTCGGGTCGGGAGATGCCGAAGCCAAGCGCAATCGGCATCGCGGTGTGCTTCCGGATACGCTCGACCAGCGTCGTCGCGCCGGAGGCGACCGTGTCGCGCGCGCCGGTCACGCCGAGGCGCGAGATCCCGTACAGAAAGCCGCTTCCGAGTTCGGCCGCACGCCGGATCCTCGCGTCGGTCGTGGTCGGGCTCAAAAGAAAGATCGTATCGAGGCCTGACGCTGTCAGCGATTGGTGGAATTCTTCCGCTTCCTCGATCGGCAGGTCGAGTGCCAGCACCCCGTCGACGCCGCTATCCGCCGCCCGCCGGGCAAACGTCTCGAACCCCATCCGCATCAGGGGATTGGCATAACTGAAGATGACGATCGGCGCTGACACGTCCGACCGGACCTCGGCGACCAGTTCGAGCGAGGCGCTCAAACAGCCGCCCGACGCCAGCGCACGCTCTGTCGCCCGCTGGATCACCGGACCATCGGCCAGCGGGTCCGAGAAGGGCACGCCGACCTCCAGCACGTCGGCGCCCGCCCGGTCGAGCGCCTTCAGAATGCGAGCCGACCGGGGCAAATCGGGATCGCCCGCGGTCGTAAACGTCACAAGTCCGGGCCGCCTTTCGGCCCGGAGCTTCGCGAACGTCTGTGTGATGCGTGACTTCAAGGTCCAACCTCTAACGCCTGGCTTCTCAGTTCGAGAGCCTTCTCCACCGTGTTCACATCCTTATCGCCGCGGCCCGACAGATTGACCAGCATCACCGCCTCGGGCCCGAAGTCCTTCGCGCTCTTCCGGGCGTACGCGATGGCGTGGGCCGACTCGAGCGCCGGCAGAATCCCCTCGAGCCGGGCGAGCGTCTGGAACGCCTCCAGCGCCTCCTCGTCGCTCGCATGCGCGTACTCGGTGCGTCCGCTGGCCCTCAGCCACGAATGCTCGGGCCCCACTCCCGCGTAGTCGAGGCCGGCGGAAATCGAATGGGTCAGCTCGATATTTCCATTGTCGTCCTGGAGCACGAACGTCCGCGTCCCCTGCAGAATTCCGGCACTGCCGCCGGCAAAGCGCGCGGCGTGGCGGCCCTTGGCGATTTCCTGCCCCCCCGCCTCGACGCCAATCAAACGGACCCCCGCGTCGCCGATGAACGCGTCGAAAATGCCCATCGCATTGCTGCCGCCCCCGACGCACGCGACGATCGCGTCAGGCAGCCGGCCGGCGAGCGACAGGATTTGCGCGCGCGCCTCGCGCCCGATCACCGCTTGAAACTCGCGAACCATCAACGGATACGGATGCGGTCCCAGCACTGATCCGAGCACGTAGTAGGTGTCGCCGACATTCGTGACCCAGTCGCGCATCGCCTCATTGATGGCATCCTTCAGCGTGCGGCTCCCCGAGTCGACGCGGCAGACCTCCGCTCCAAGCAAACGCATCCGGAAGACATTGAGCGCCTGGCGCTCCATGTCCTCCGAGCCCATGTAGACGTGGCACTCGAGGCCGAGCAGCGCGCACGCCGTGGCCGTCGCCACGCCATGCTGACCGGCGCCGGTCTCGGCGACGATCCGGCGCTTCCCCATCCGGACTGCGAGCAACGCCTGTCCGAGCGCATTGTTGATCTTGTGCGCCCCGGTGTGGGTCAGGTCTTCGCGCTTGAGAAAAATCCGGGCGCCTCCACACGCGCGAGTCAGCCGCTGCGCCTCGTAGAGCGGCGTCGGACGTCCGACGTAGTGCGTCAGCAACCGGTCGAGCTCCGCCTGGAACGCTGGATCGTCGCGCGCCTCGAAGTAGGCGCGCTCCAATTGCTCGACCGGCTCGACCAGTGTCTCGGGAATGTAGCGGCCGCCGAACTCTCCGAAGTAACCGCGCGCGTCAGGGTCGCGCCGCGTAGTGAGTGGTGTCATGAGATCGCCTCGAACAACGCCCGAATCCGTCCGTGATCCTTGATGCCGGGAGCGTGCTCCACTCCCGACGAGACGTCGATGCCGAATGGCCGCACACAGGCGATGGCCTGGGCGACATTGTCGACCGTCAACCCGCCCGCCAGCACGATGCGCCGGCGCGACGACACCGATGCCGCGCCCGTCCAGTCAATCGTCCGTCCCGTCCCTCCCCGCCGCACCGGGTCGTGCGCATCGAGCAGGATCATCGAGGGCGCGGGCCACTCGTCGTTCGCCATGGCCGTTGCGCCGGCCACCGTCATCGCCTTCAAGACCGGCCGGCCGACGCCCGACGCGTAGCCTGGATCCTCGTCGCCGTGTAACTGCACCACGCCGAGCCCGACGAAGGCTGCCGTGTCGTTGACCTGCGCGGCCGGCTGGTTGACGAACACGCCGACCGGCGTGACAAACGGCGGCAGCCTCTGAACAATCGCGCGCGCGCGCGACGGCGCGATATACCGCGGGCTCTCCGGCCAGAAGACGAAGCCGATGGCCTGCGCACCGCAATCCACGGCCACCTCGGCATCCTCGAGGCGGGTGATCCCGCAGATCTTCACCAGCATGCCCGTACCATGACGAAGGAGGTAGACACTGCCAACGTTCCCGGTCGTCGCCTTGTCACCCGCGAGATCCCCGCTGTCCGTGTCTCACGTTTTCGTTCACGCCAAACTCCCTTCAGTGTTTCGCTGCAATTCACAATCCCATTCGCTGGGCGCCTGTTGTGACGAGGACTCAATTGTGCAGCTCGCGCCTGGTCTCCTGGGACGTGACGCAGCCGTCAAGGAAACCTCGAAGCTCGGCCCCAGGATCCGGCGTTGTCATGAAGCGCTCCCCAATCAGAAACGCGCGATAGCCGAGCGTCTGCAGACGGTCGAGATCCGCGGGCGTTTTCAGTCCGCTTTCGCTGATCGCCACGACGTCGCGCGGAATTCGGCTGATGAGCGCTTCTGAAGCGCGAACATCGACCGCCAACGTCCGCAGGTTGCGATTGTTGACGCCGACGATTCGCGCGCCCGCGTCGATGGACGGGGCAAGCTCCTCGATGGTGTGCACTTCCACGAGCGCATCGAGACCGAGCGCCGCCGCCTGCGTCAACAACTGCGTCAACTGCTGAGGGCTCAGCGCCGCGACAATCAGCAGCACCGCATCGGCGCCGGCCGCCCTGGCTTCGAGCAATTGGTAGTCCGTGACGATGAAGTCCTTGCGAAGCAAGGGAACAGAAACCGCGTCACGAACCGCCCGCAGGTGGTCGAGCGAACCATCAAAGAAGGTCGGCTCGGTCAACACCGAGATCGCCGCGGCGCCCGCGTCGGCGTATCCCGTTGCGATCGCCACCGGATCGTAGTCCGCGCGCAGCACACCTCGCGAGGGCGAACGCCGTTTACACTCGGCGATGACGTTGACGCGGTCGGGGCGCATCAGCGCGGCCAGGAAGCGACCACTCGCTTCACGGCGGGAGTCGGCGCTGCGATCGGCTCGACGGGAGAGTTGCGCCAACGACTCGCGCGCTTCGCGGACGGCCACGGCGCGCCGCGTGGCGGCCAGGATCGTCGCCAGCAGGTCGGCCGGGGCCGCAGTCTCAGGGTTCACGCGCTCCCTCCCGACGTGAGAGTCGCGGCCGTCGAAAGAGAGACCAGCCGATCGAGGGTCCCCCTGGCCTCGCCGC
Organism: Acidobacteriota bacterium; assembly: GCA_040007095.1. Taxonomy (GTDB): domain Bacteria; phylum Acidobacteriota; class Vicinamibacteria; order Vicinamibacterales; family CAVVIG01; genus JBDTVS01. Next base: position 894 of record JBDTVS010000073.1, on the reverse strand, counting down.
GATCGATCGCCTCGCCAGCGCGCACGAGGCCGTCCTCGACCGATGACGCCGCCCCGGCGATGAACAGGGCAGCGCCGGCGTTCAGCAGCACCACGTCACGCGCCGCGCCGCGCTCTCCTGCCAGCACGCCCTCGATGATCCGGGCGTTGTCGCGCGCGGTTCCGCCCTTGAGCGCGTCAGCGTCGGCCTTCGACACGCCGACGTCCGCCGGATGCAGGTAAAACGTGTTCACGCAGCCGTCGCGGCCTTCAGAAATCTTCGTGTACCCCGTCGTCGAGATCTCGTCGATGCCATCGGCGCCGTGCACCACCCACACCCGTTCGGATCCGAGCAGCAGCAGTGCCCTGGCCAGCAACTCGGTCAGCTCCGGCCGCGGCACGCCGACCAGCTGGCGCGTCGCGCCCGCGGGATTCGTCAGCGGGCCGAGCAGGTTGAACGCCGACCTGATGCCGAGATCGCGCCTGGTCTGCGCCGCATGATGCATCGACGGATGGAACGTCGGCGCAAAGAAGAATCCGATCTTCGCCTCCGCGAGGCAGCGCTCGACCTCGGCCGGCGCCGCCGACACCTTGACCCCGAGCGCCTCGAACACATCCGCGCTACCCGACAGGCTCGACACCGAACGGTTGCCATGCTTTGCGACCCGCACGCCGCAAGCGGCGACGACGATGGCGGCGCACGACGAGATATTGAACGTGCCTGAACGGTCCCCGCCCGTTCCGCAGGTATCGAACACCCCGTCGTAGCGCGTCGTCAACGGCACGGCGCGGGCGCGCATCGCGCGAGCGAGCCCGACGAGCTCGATCGGCCGCTCCCCTTTCATCGCCAGACCGACCAGCAGCCCGGCGATGTGAGCGCCGGCGGCCCGGCCCTCCATGACTTCCGTCATGGCGC
>JBDTVS010000072.1:0-72342 GCA_040007095.1 Acidobacteriota bacterium | reverse complement strand
CAGGCAGCGTAGTACACTCTACGAGATATTGGTACTTAATTTATTTCCACTGCCTAAGTTGGATTGACAGTTATTATGAGGCGTTGGAATTTCTGTACTGGGAGCCTCAACACCTCGGTCGGAAAACGAATCCGGTTGCCGAGCTCAATACGCTTGAGAAGGTGAAGAGGCGGCTCCGCCGTATGGAGGTTACCCTCAATCACAATATCGCCCAGTTTTTCCTGCTCGCGCCCGATTCTTTTCGCAATGACCTCTTTGCTGAGCTCTTTGCCCAGCCTTTCACTGGGCGGCTCGAGATGTTCGGACGTGCCGCAGAACTCGAGTTGGAACTTGTCAATTCGATGCAACCTGACTTGGCATTCGTGTCCGAAGTCGATGTCGTTTCGTTGGAAATGAAGGTCGGCTCCAAGAGCAGCGTTACCCAAGTGCTGAAGTACGCGCTGCTTGGGCTGGCAGTCGAAATGCGCGTCGGCATGCCACGGTCCCACTACCTAGCGCTTCTGGGTCCCGGCCGGTTTGACACTCTATGGCAAGCTCGGTTTGAAACACTGAGCGACCTCAGCAATGCGATCGCCGAAGCGGATTTGGCGGAGTTCTTGCGCAAGCAACCAGTTCGCTTTCGGTCAAATCAGGATCGATTCAACCAGATTGTTCAGAACATGCGCGTTTCGTTCCTGAACTATGACCGTCTTGCCGCATTCTTGCGAAGAAGTTCACCATCAGAGAGAGAGCAATCTCCAGGTGCCGAGGTTTACAGAAAGCTCCTCGCTGGAATGCTCGGCGAACTCACGATCAGGAACCTTACAACGTAGCGCCCAACACCGAATGGAGCCGACGCGTTTGCCGATCTGTTCAAATCGTGCCAGCGGCCGAGGTCGCCCTGGGAAGGATTCGATCGAACATGGCCAGCGGCCGGGCGTAGAATTCAAGTCATGAACATCGACGAGTTCGAAGCGGCGGCGCTAAAACTGGAACCCACGGTCCGGGCGCGTCTGGCCGCGAAGCTGTTGGAAAGCCTTGAAACGCTTACCGACCAAGAGAACCTGCGCCTGTGGGGCGAAGAGGCCGAGCGTCGAGACGAGGCATGGGACGCCGCAAGTACGGGCGGGCAACCGGCAGAGGACGTGTTTCGGGACGCGCGGTCGCGGCTCCGGTAGATGATTGCCTCCTTCCACGACCTGGCGAAGGTCGAGTTGAACGAGGCAGCGCAGTACTATGAACGCGAAAGCCCCGGGTTGGGCGTAGCCTTTGTGGCAGAGGTGGAGCGTTGCACCGTCGCCATTCTCCAGCATCCGGAGGCGAGTCCGTTCGTCACCAGAGCAATCCGCCGACGGCTACTACGTCGATTTCCGTATGGGCTGCTCTACCGGGTCAGCGCCGAACACGTGCGGATTCTCGCCGTCATGAATCTCAAGCGCCGGCCCGCGTATTGGGTGGACAGAGCCTGACAACACGGCCCAACACGCGCTGGAGCCGTCGGCGCCGACAGTCAACGCGAGCGCCGCGGCTCAGCGCCGACGTTGAATGACTTCGGTTGTCAAGTGTGTCCAGATGCTGGGCTGAATCACTTGCAGTGTTCCGGTGCCCTGTTGCATTCTACAAGTTGGTAACTTCTCCACCTTGAACCGGAATGCCATTTTCAAGATATCGAGGGTGGTCACGGGCAATCGGTCGATCGACGCGAGTTGGTCGGGGCGACGGCCTCATGAAAGCGCGTGAAGGTGCGGGAAACTACAGGTGCTCTTTTACGGCTGCGAGCAGCGCCTGTCGTTGCGACTGCAGGTAGAAGTGGCCGCCGGGGAACATGGTTGCGGAGAAGACGCCGGACGTGAGCTCCTGCCACCGTCGGAGCCGCGGCTCGTCGACGCGCTCGTCCTCGCGGCCCGCATACGCCCGGATCGGACAGGTCAGCGGCGCGTCCTCCCGAAACTCATAATCTTCGAGCAGCGAGATGTCGGCCCTGAGAATCGGCAGGACGATGGCGAGCAACTCCTCGTGCGCAAGGACGGCGGGCGGGATGCCGCCGTAGCGCTGCACGACTTCCTGCAGGAACGCGCGATCGTCGAGGTGGGCCATCGGTTCGAGATCGCGAGGAACCTGCGGCGGAAGCGCGCCCGAGAGGAAGAGCTGACGCGGCTGGGGCAGGCCCCGCGCGCGCAGCGCGCGCGTGGTCTCGAACGCGACCAGCGTGCCCATGCTGTGGCCGAAGACGCTGTAAGGGATGTCCAGCAGCGGCTCGAGCGCGTCGACCAGGGCGGCCACGAGCGGTGCGATCCGCGTGAAGGCCGGTTCCCCCAGGCGATTCTCCCGTCCAGGCAACTGGACGGCGGAAACCTCGACCGACCGATCGCGGAGCGCGCCGGCCCACTGCACGTAGGTCGAAGCCCCGGCTCCAGCAAACGGAAGACAGAACAGACGGTGCGCGGCGTCGGGACGCGGCGCGGGAACGACGAACCAGGGGCTCGGGACGCCGACTCTCACGAGCCCGTCTTGTCTCCTCCGGCTGCGGCCGTGCGCGCATCGGCTTCCATCTTCTTGCGGAGGCTGAGTGGACGCATGTCGGTCCAGACGTCTTTGATATAGGCCAGGCACTCGTCCTTTGGACCGGAGCGACCGACGTCTCGCCAGCCGAGGGGAATGTCCTTGTACTCGGGCCAGATGGAGTACTGCTCTTCGTGGTTCACGACCACGCGGTAGATAGTGGAATCTTGATCGTCGGATGCCATGAGTTGTCCTCGAATCGATCGAATTGGGCGAACCCCGCGTCGGAACGTACCACAACGATCCGAACCGGCGCAAAGAGGGTCGCGACCGGCATTCTACCGGGGCGTCGCCGCGGGGCGGCGCGGTGGGTTTGCGGCGTTCGGCGCCACTCGCGGCCGCGCTCCCACGCCCGGCTCCGGCGTCGGCTGCGCGGGGGAGCGAGCGGACGCGGTGTCGGTGATCGCGTCGCCGGCAGAGCCCTGCCCGGGAAACCGGGCCGTCTGCACTTCCTTGTCGAGCTCTTCAACGAACGCATCGCTCGGCCGCCGCGCCGTCGGTTCGTTGGCCGGCGGCAACACCGGTGTGGCATTCTCGGGCGGTGCAGGAGTGCCGCGACTCTCGAGCGCGGCGCGGGCCCCAGGCGTGGACAAGCCGATTGCGTCGGCCACGCGGGCCGGCGTCGTGATGGCGGAATCCGCATTCAGGATCAGCGGCAGACCGCCCCGGCCGCCGCCGACGATCACCACCTTGGCATTGTTGGACTTCGCGAGGTCCAGCGTCGCTTCGATGCCCTTGAACTGCAGCAGTTCAGGCGTCAGCGACGACCTCACCGTATTCTGGTAGTCGCGGATGCCTTCGGATTCGATCCGCTTGCGGTCGGCTTCCTGGCGCTCGCGCGAGAGTCGATACTGCATCTCGAGTGAGAGCTGCTCCTGTTCGAGCTTTCGCTGAATCGCGTTGGCGACGGTCGGGGGCAGGACGATGACGCGCAGCAGCACCTTGTCGATGTCCACGTAGCGATTGCGCACCTCGCGTCGCGCCAGGTTGACGATGTCGGCCTGGATCTCGTCGACGGCCGCCGCGTAGAGCTCGTCGGGGCGGAATCGTCCGATCACGGTACGGACGGCGGTATTGACCTCCGGGCTCACGATCGTGTCCACGTACGAGGGGCCGACCAGCTGGTGCAGCTTGGGCACCTGCTTGTCCATCGGCTTGAACCGGATCGTGACGTCGACGGTGATTTCGAGGCCGTCCCGCGAGAGGACCAGGAACCGCCGGTCCACGTGCTGGTAGCGGACGTTGTAGATCGTCATCACGTTCCACGGGAGCACCAGGTGCGTGCCCTCCAGGTAGATGCGTTCGATCATCGTGCCGAAGAGACGCGACCACAGCACGCCCTCCTCGCCTGATCGGATCGAGATCACGATGTTTCCCCAGAAGAAGGCCAGCACGATCAAGAACATCAGCGTCGTGATGACCACGCTCAGCTCGCGACGCGCGATCCACGCACGCAGTCGAATCAGCCGGCGTCGCCGCGGCTCGCGATTTTCGTTCACGCTTGTTTCCTTCCTCCACCAGCGATGACCCTGGCGGCCGCCGCATCGTGGGGCACGATCTGGCCGAAATCCATCCTCAGGATACGATCGGCCACGGAGAAGTACTTGTCGTCGTGGGTGACCGCGACGATCGTCTTGCCGCGCTTTTTGAGATCGTCCAGAATCCGTTCGTAGAAGAACCGCCGGAACACCGGATCCTGATCGGCGGCCCACTCGTCGAGCACGACAATCGGTCGGTCTTCGAGCAGCGTGACGAGAAGCGCGAGCCGCTTGCGCTGGCCGCTGGACAGATCGAGATTGGTGAAGCGGGTCCCATCGAAAGCAGTCTTCCGATCCAGGTCCATCAGCACGAGCAGTTCCTGCACGCGGACGGAGTCCACGTTGCGCAGACCGTAGAGGCGCTCGAACAAGTGATAGTCGGAGAAGATCGTCCCGAAGTGCGAGCGATACGGCGCGAGTGTTTCCTGCGTGACCGGCGATCCGTCGATGCTGATGACGCCGGACTGCGGGTGATACAGGCCGGTGAGCAGCTTGATGAAGGTGGACTTGCCGCTGCCGTTGCCGCCGACCACGAACGTCGTTTCGCCGCGGCGGATGTCGAGCGATAGCGGTCCGACCGTGAACGCCGGTCCGCCCTTGTCGGCGTACTGGAATGTCACGTCCCGGACGCTGAGAACCTGGAACGGCGCCGGGGCTGGCAGGACGAGCCCGGCGGGCTCCTGGGCTTCCGGCCGCGACAGCAGTTCCTCCACGCGCAGGATGTTCAAGGCCGCCGCATTCGCGTTGGTGAACGCCGGAATCGAGCTCACGACGCCGCCGAGCGGCCCGATGACGAAGAGGATCGCCGCGGTGGCCTTGGTGATGACGTCCGTGTAGGTCGGGCTCATCCGCGGCACGACGAACACGATGACCGCGATGAGCAGGTAGAAGGCGGCTTGCGCGAAGATGAAGTGCTCGGCGAAACCGGTGCCGGTGCGGACTTTGATGTCGGCGGCCTGCCGCGAGATGTCGCGGAGGTGCTGGAACAGATCCTCGCTCCGCGGTTCGCTCATCTTCACTTCCTTGAAGCCGTCCAGCAGGTCGGTGAGCGAATCGAAGAACCGGTTCTCCTGCGCGATCGACTCCTCGCGCAACCGCGTCAGTTCCGCCGCGCGACGGAAGTGCATGAGGAGGCTCAGCGACGTGAATGCCGCGGTGAGCACGAAGGCCGTGACCGAGAGGTACGCCAGGTACCCGACGCTGAACAGGACGAGCAGCAGCGACTGGCACGCGATCACCATCGTCGCGGCGGCCTGGGAGATCGTCACGGTTTCGCGATTGACGCTGGCGTAGATCTCGGCGCGGCCGATGTGCTCGACGGCCAGCAGACCCGACCGTCGGATCCGGTCGGAGAGCGTGATCCGGATGCCGTCCAGGATCCGTTCCACTTCGCGGATCGACGTCAGCAGGATGTGCCGCTGCGTGCTGATGTAGAGCAGGATGACCAGCATGAAGAGCGACAGCAGCCAGGCGTTGACGTCCTGGTTGGCCGCGTTCTCGGCGCCGGCGTTGATGATAGCGAGCAGGGCCGCGTTGCTGATACCCGCGAGCGCAATCAGCCCGACGAAGCGTCCGTCGAATGCCGAGGACCCTCGATGCAGCACGCGGACGAGGGGAGAAGACAGGAAGCCGCCCACGTCAGCGCCCGCGATCGCCGAGATTCATCATCAGGCTGCCGTACTCGCACAGCGTCTCGTCGCAGAATGTCCAGACCGGATGCGTCTCGACGCTCAGCGTCTTGCGGGCGTCGAGCGAACGGCCCTCCGGCGTAGACACCGAGATCAGGTACGAGGCATTCGCTGAGGTGCCGGCCCAGTCGAACCGGAAGCTGCTGATTTCCTTGGGTTTCAGCGCCGCCTCCCCGAGCAGTTGTCCACCCTGGACCGACTGGAGCCGGAGCACGCCGTCGGTCGTGTTGCCCACCGTGAGGCAGCCGCAGCGCGGCTGCTCCGACGCGAGCTTGATCCGGCCGTCCAACTGCACTTGGATGCCATACCACAGGCGCTCCTGGCGACACCCGACGGTCAGGAGCAGCGCCATCGCCAGCGCGACGTGATACACGCGGGAGGGACGTGACCGGTGAAAGAGCGATACACCCACGGCGAATGGAGACTTCGTCACCGTCCCGCTCGCGGCACCACTCGTTTGGACCGGGATCGACGGCTCAGCCACGACATCGGCAGCAGCAGGGCCGCGACGCCGATCGTCAACGGGGTCACGAGCAGGTCGAGCAGCGGCGCCCTGGCCGACCGCTGGTGCTCGCGCGGCGGATTCGGCGTCGGAGGTACCTCCGGCCAGTCGGCCGGCGGCGCGGGTCGTGCGATCGGTTCGAGTGTGTCAGGAGGAGCATCGGAGCTGGCGAAGGCGTGATCGTGCGGCCCGTCGGGCAGCGGGCCGTCAGTCGACGGGGATGCTTTGCGCTTCTTCCTCGATCGGGCCACGGTTGAACCTCTCCGCAGAGTCGCCACTAGCTTTGCACGAAATCGACGAACCGCGTAGTCGCTGCTCGCGGCCTCAGCAGGTTGCTGAAAAAGCCAGTTCTCCCTTCTGAGTTTTCAGTTCGGGCGGCGTTTTTCAGCAGCCGGTCAGGCCCGAGCGGGCGTCAGCGCAGCGCGGACCGTGGCGCGGAGCTTGGCCGGGTTGAAGTCGTGGTACGTGCCCCCTGCCTCGTAATGATCGACGAACGCCCGGCCGAGCATGTAGCAATAGCCGCCGATGATCGCAGGTCCCGTGGCGAACCGCAGGGGAATGCCGACGACCGGGATCATGGCGACCGAGAACTTCAACGCCATCGCGAGCGGATTCTGCGACACGAGGAAGCTCAAGCCCCCGCCGGCAAGCGATCCGATCATCGGCACAGCCAAATCTTGCCGGAACTCGACCTCGTACACCGACGAGAGCTCGGCGAGCATCTTGAGCTGCAGCCCGGTTACCGAAGCGCTGTTGGCCCACCATGCCGGGATCCGCGACGCGAGGGCGCACAGCACCGTGTACTTCACCACGACGTCCATGGCCCTCAGGTGCCGGTAAGGGTCCGACGGGGATATGCCGCTCATGCGGTTCCGGTCGATCCGTCAGCGGACTCAATGGCTATCCGCAGGATCATGGAAGGGGCGAGCGAATCGTACCGGATGACCTGGGGTTTGTCAACGCGCGCGCGGGTGCGGATCTCCCACCGGAGACGAGACGCGAGACGTTGGGATCAGACGGTCCTTCGCTCGTTTCGTCATCGCGCGAGTCACTCGTTGACGTGCTTGCCAGACCTGCGACTTGACCGTGCCAATCGGGAGGCCGGCGATCTGCGCCATCTCTTCGTATGAGTGCTGACCGGTGTGCCACAGTTCCAGAAGTCCCCGTAGCCGTCCTGGTAACGCCGCGATCGCGGCCGCCAGTCGATCCTGGCGTTCTGTGTCTAGCACGAGTTCCTCGGGGGATCTGGCATCGGAGCGCAACTCCACGTGCATGGGCACTGGCCCGTGACTGCCGGCGTGCCCTCGTCGGCCGCGCGCCGATCGATGATGATCAATCGCGCGATTCCGCACAATCGCGTGAACCCACGTCTTGAAGCTGGCGGCCTCCTGAAATCGCGCGAGATGCACGTAGGCCTGCAACCACGCCTCCTGGACGACGTCTTCCGCATCCGCCGCCGATCCGAGGATCGCACGTGCGGCGCGATGCACACTGGACTGATGTCGGCGGACCAGCTGACCGAAGGCGACGTCGTCGCCATGCCGAGCGCGAGCCACGAGGTGGGCGTCCGTGTCCATGGTCAGGTCGTTTCGTTCAAAAGCACTTCCTCAATTCGGCGAGAGCCCTCTCCTCAAGATCGGAGAAACGAAAGTCGACGGTTTCACCGGAAACAACTGGCGAATGCTCAGGGACCGACTTGCCAATGCGAGCTTCACGCCCTTGCCGTTGCTGAGAACGACGGACGCGTGCCCGGTCTGTGCCGGCGTGCGGCGCCTCCGATGTGACGATAACGGAGCTTCGACGCCGAAACATCACGCGGATGTCCGGCGAAGGCAAAATTTTTGTCATTCGGGACGTGGCGCTTCATCTGGACAGCGCGCTCGGAGCAATGCCCGGGAGGGTGGACGACCAGCAATCACCCGGGCGCAACCGGGGCCGGCCGGAGTAGCCCAGAACTCAGCGGCAGACGTTCTGGGAGTTCTGGGCGATCGGGCGCGCAACCCGCGGCAGGACATCGCAACGCCCAGAATCTCGCCGCGCCCGTCGGGCGCGTGAATCCGGACGTTGTCGTGACGATGGGGCCGGACGAGCAACTCTTGCTGGTTGAAGGCGGGACGCCGCCGCGACGCCGCAAGGACGATACTTCACGGAGCCGATGTCAGGCGGCCTTCTTGGCCTTTCGCAAGGCCCTCCACCGTTTCTTCGCGGCGGCACTGATCTTCGCTCGCCCTTCCGGTGATAAGGTGCGTTTCGCCGCGGGCTTGGCGGCGGGCTTTTCTGCCGCGCTCGCAGTCGCAGGCTGTGTGGCGGGAGCCGAAGCGACTCCCTTCCGTTTTGCCCAATAGGCTTTCATCCGCTCGCCGACAGCTTTCTTCGCAGCTGCGGACATGCCCTTCCGTTTGCGTGGAAGCGTGACCTCAGCAGCTGTTTGCTTCCTGGCTCGACCTCGATGCGGTGGTGGTGACGTGCGATTCAGTTCAGGAAAAGCAGCCTGAAGGATGGCGATTTCTTGCTGCAATTCGGCGAGGCGAGCGGTCGCGCCCGCTCTTGCGAGAGCGTTCATGTCTATAGGCATGGCGACGATCGTAGTACAGGATGCAACGCGGGTGCAAACGAATCTAATACGAGAAGGGTCAGGTCCCCCATTTCCGAGCTGGCGTGCCTCACCTAGCCGCCGAAGCGGCGCAAACTCGCGCAGCTCCACTGGCACCGGCTCGCCATTCGCGGACGACAACACTCACCGGATTCTTCGGAGGCTTCTCGGCGACACACCAACCGATGATCGGGTGCGGTGCAAAAAAGTGACTCGCGTCGTTTTCAACGTGACGGCGGTCTCGGGATCCTCTCGTCCCGCATCGCCGCCTGCCACGCGAACGTCGCCATGACGATGGCCGACTGCTTCAGGTCGTCCTCGCTCATGCGCTCGGGATAGTCGGCGTTGGTGTGCCGCGTGCGCTCGTCGTACGCGCGGAAGTCCTTGATGACGTTGAACCCGGGCAGTCCAGCCTCGTTGAACGGCACGTGATCCGTGGAGCCGATGCCCTCGATGATGTTTCGGGTCGCGCCCAGGTCTTTCAGCGGCGCGAGCCAGCGATCGAAGATAGCCTTGGCTTCCTTGTTCCGTTCCATGTAGAAGCCGAGCGTCCTGCCGCTTCCGGGATCGTCGTTCAGGTAGACGGCCAGCTGATCCCGCGCCGCCGGCGTGTTGAAGTGCTGCGCGAGGTAGGCGCGGGCGCCGAGCAGCCCCTGCTCTTCGCCGCTCCAGAGCGCCGCGCGGATGGTGCGGCGCGGGCCGGCGCCGATCGCGCGGAGGATGCGCATCGCTTCCATGACAGCAACGGCGCCGTCCGCGTTATCAGTCGCGCCGGTCCCGGTGTGCCACGAGTCGAGGTGCGCGCCGACGAGCACGACCTGATCGCGCAGCGCTGGATCCGTGCCCGGAATCTCGGCGACGACGTTGTAGCTGTTCCGGTCGTCCTCGAAATATCGCGCCCGCAGCTCCACGCGCAGCGACACCGGTTTCCCCTGCGCGGCCAGGCGGGCGATCACGTTGTACTGCTCGCCGGCAACGACGATCGACGGCACCGAATCCGGGGCGGTGGCCCGATTGCCGGTGACGCCGACCGTGCCGTCGCGGTACGCGCTCGGCCGAAGCGCCACGGCCACGCCGGCCCGCTTCAGCAGGGGCATCAGGTCCGCAGTCGGGGTCGTGCTCCGCGGCTGCGGCAGCGCCGGGTTGCCGGTGGGCACCGGGCGATCGTCCAGGCCTGGCTGCGGCCGGTCGTGGCCCACGAACTCGGCCTGCGGAAGGTGCGTCAGCACGATGGCGCCGCGAAGCTGCCCGGCCATTGCCTCTATCTGCGGGGCCGTCTTGTCGCCGACGTACACCACGCGTCCGCTCAGCACGCCGGCGGTTGACGGCGACCACGCGTCGGCGTACGCGATGAGCGGAACGTACCGCGGTTCAGTCATCGCCACCGACAGCTGCTCGAGTTGCCAGCCGCGGCCGAACTCGTACGGCTCGAGGTGCGGGCTGGCGAGGCCCCATTCCGCGAAGCGATCGAGCGCCCAGCGCGCGGCCCTCATGTGGGCCGGCGATCCGGTCAGCCGTGCGCCGATGTCGTCCGTCAGCGTCCGGAACAGGACCAGCGCATGGGAGCGTTGCTGTCCCTCCGCTCTGATGCGCGCCGCAGGGTCGCCAGGCTGTGCGGAAATCAGCGCGACTCCGGACAGCAGAGCCGTGAGGGAGGCGAGAGAGCATTGGCGGGTTGTCATTGTTCCGCTAGCCGTTAGGTCCCGTCAGGCCGAATCCCGCGCCAGCCGGATCGGTGGCGATGACGATCCACTCGCCGGTCGGCACTTCGTGGGGCCCCATGAGCACCTTGCCCCCGTTGGCCTCGATGGCCCGAGTGGCAGCCGCAATTGACGGCACGCCGATGTAGAACAGCCACACGGCGGGCTGCCGCTCGTCCTGGCGCTGCGTCACGGCGCCGATGCGCTGGCCCTGATGGTCGATGAAGCAATAGTCGCCCATCGGCCCCATGCTCATCGACTCGTTGAATTCGAAGCCGAAGTGACGGCTGTAGAACACTTTCGACGCCGCGAGATCGGGGCTGGCGAGCTCGTTCCAGTTGACGTGCTGCGGCGCGTGACGATCAAACACGTCGCTCGTCGCGTCTGGCACGCCCAGCGGCGGCACCGGCGTCATCAGGTAGAACGGCACGCCCTGGGGATCGGTGACCATGGCGATCCGGCCGGCCGGCAGGTCCGTCGCCGGCATCTGGACCTTCCCTCCTTCAGCGACGATGGCCAAGAGCTGGCCGTCGACGTCCAGCGTTGACAAGTAGCCGAGCCAGAGCGGCCGGGCGCCGTGCTCCTGCATGTCGGCCGAGAGGCGCAGGACGCCGCCCGCGAACTTGCCGTCGGAGCGACCGATCATGCGGTAGTCCATACCGCCAGACTGCTCCGGATCCGCTTTTGTGATCGTCCATCCGACGACGGCAGCGTAGAACGGCGCGATCGCGTCGGGGTCGGGCGTCATCAGCTCGTACCAGATGAAGTTGCCAGAAGGGTTGGCCATGTGTCGTTGCTCCCGCCGGTCATTCTGCCACAGCTTTCCAGCGTCGCCAGCGTCGGGGACTTCTGCCTTCCCGCTGAGGGCGCGGGATCCATACGAAGGCCATCGCGCTGCGCCACGACACAGAAGGCGAGGAACGTGGTCCCGGGGCAATAGGTGGCACAAGCCGTGCTCTCCTGACGCCGGAGCTTGAATATGTGGAACTCAGTTGCACAGACAATGACGCCAGGGAGCGACCAGGTGATCGGGTTCGACTCACGCACTTTCAGACGCGGAGCCGGCGGCCGAACACCAGCGTCCCGATTGGCACGCAATGCGAGCAATCGATGTCAGTTGGGAAAACGCGGCGGTCATCAATGCGCCGACGCGGCTTAGGTCTGCATCAGGATGGCGCCAGCACGCACGACACATCGTCAACCACACATTCCGAGACAGGGATTCATGGCCAAACACAAACGTTCCAAGACCGCTGCGTCGATCTCCGGGGGCGATCGCCGCAATAGTCGCACGACCGTCAGCGGGCCATCCGAGCCCTCGGCTTCGACCTTTCGGTTCGAGTTGTCGCGCGTGCAGTTGCCGGCGGTGCGCGAGCGGATGCTGTCCGGCCTGATGAACGTCGACGAGGGATTGGCCGCAGCGGTGGCCGAGGGTCTGGGCATTCGGCAGATGCCGGAGCCGATGCCCAAAGTGCTCAAGACGGACGTGACGCCGGAAGTGACGACGTCGGCAGCCCTGTCGCTGTTTGCGCAGCCCGGCGAGGGCGGCGTCCGGACGCGTCGGATCGCGATCCTGGTTGCCGACGGCGTCGAAGGCGATGGTCTGAAATCGCTCGCCGGACAACTCGTGGCCGCGGGCGCGGTGCCGCGATTCATCGGTGCTCGCCTCGGCGCCGTCGAGTCCGTTGATGGCGATCCGATCGAGATCGACGTGCCGATGTCTGCCGCGCCCTCCGTGCTGTTCGACGGCATCGTGCTACCGGGCGGTGAGCGAACTGTCCAGGCACTCGCCGCGGACGGCCGCGCGCTCGAATTTCTGAAGGACCAATACCGCCACTGCAAGCCGATGCTCGTGCTCGGCGACGCGACCGCAGTGTTGGGAAAAGCGGGTATTCCGACCACCCTGACATCGGGTGAACCCGACGCGGGAGTGGTGATCGGACAGTTAGATGACAGTGGCGTGTCCGACGCCTTCATCAACGCGCTGGCTCAACATCGCCACTTCGATCGGGAAACCGATCCGCCTCTTGTGTAAATACGCTCTCGACGCTCTAACAACTCAAGGAGAAGACTCATGGCTGAAGTCAAGACACTGCACGACGCGTTCCTCGACGAACTGCGTGATGCGTACGATGCGGAAAAACAGCTCACGAAGGCCTTGCCCAAGATGGCGAAGGCGGCCAGTTCACCGAAGCTCCGACAGGCGTTCGAATCGCATCTCGAAGAGACCCGCGGACACGTGACGCGGCTCGAAGAGGTGTTTGCGAGTTTGGATGAGAAGGTGCGCGGCAAGCATTGCGATGGGATTGAGGGCATCATCGAAGAAGGCAAGGCCGTCATGGAAGAGGACTTCGACGACGCCACGATGGATGCGTGTCTCATTGCCGGCGGACAGCGTGCCGAACACTATGAGATGGCGGCCTATGGCAGCCTGATCGCCTGGGCTCGCGTCATGAATCACACGGAAGCCGCCGAGCTGTTACGGGAGACGCTGGATGAAGAGAAAGCCGCTGACAAAAAGCTCTCCTCGTTAGCTGAGGGCGGCATCAACCAGGAAGCGGCCGATGCGGCGGACTCCAACGGATCGGCGGACGAGGTAGAAGCGGATGCGCCCGCGCCGAAGCGGGGCTCGAAGGCCCCCGCAACGAAAGCAGCGCGTCGCCGGTAGCGGGCAGGAGCCTGACCCTCGAGGGTCAGGCTCTTTCACCCGGAAGCGCGGACCGAAGGAATTGGCAATTCCCGCTGGCTGCGTTCAGCCCAGCGTTGCGTAGTCCGTGTACCCGTTCGGACCAGGCGTGTAGAACGTCGACATGTCGGGCGCATTGAGTGGGTGTCCCCCCTTCCAGCGGGCCACGAGATCGGGGTTGGCCAGAAACAACTTCCCCACAGCGATCAGGTCGCCCTTGCCGGCGGCCAGGTCCGCCTCGGCACGCTCGGCGTCGTAACCACCCGACAGGATCAGCGTGTTGGCGAAGACGCGGCGGAACGTTTCCTTCATCGATGCCGGCACGGCGGGCGCACCCATCGCCGAATGATCGACGAGGTGGACGTAGGCCAGCCCCACCTTCTGCAGCTGTTCGGCGAGATACGCGTAGTCGCTCTCCATCGCGTCGTAGCGTGGCATGTCGTTGAAGACGCCGAACGGCGACAACCGGATGCCGACGCGGTTCTGGCCCACGGCCGCGGTCGTCGCTTCAGCGACCTCGATGACGAACCGCGCACGCTGCTCGATTGATCCGCCGTAGGCGTCGGTGCGCTGGTTCGAATTCGGACGGATGAACTGTTCGAGCAGGTAGCCGTTGGCGCCGTGGAGCTCGACGCCGTCGAAGCCGGCGGCGACGGCGTTCCGGGCGGCTTGCGCGTATTCCTGGATCGCGGTCGCAATGTCGGCGGCCGTCATCGCTTCGGGGACCGGCAACGGCTTCATCTGTTCCTGGTCCGTCCACATCTCGCCCGCGGCGGCCACCGCCGATGGCCCGATGACGCGGGCCCCGGGCGGCAGGTTCAGTGGATGGCCGATTCGGCCGGTGTGCATCAACTGCATGAACATGCGGGCGCCATGCGGACGCACCGCGTCGGTCACGAGCGTCCAGCCCGCGGTCTGTTCGGCCGAGAACGCACCCGGGATCCGGGCATAGCCCAGACCGTTTGGGGATGGCGACGTGCCCTCGGTGACGATCAGGCCGAGCCGCGCTGTGCGTAGTACTCAGCCATGAGGACGTTCGGGATGTTGCCGACGGCACGACTGCGAGTCATCGGCGACATCACCAGCCGGTTCTGCAGCCGGAGCGAGCCAAGAGGTCTTTCTGTAAAGAGTAGCGACATGGGCATTCATCGAGGGCGCACCCTCGCCTCATTGTTGAAGTGAATCAGTACGGGTCAGAAGCGTACTCTGAAGCCGATCTGGAACTTTCTCTGCTCGTATCCCGAGGCGCCCGGCCACTGATATGGGTCGGTCGGGATCGTCGATGTCGGAACGCCGGCGACGCTGGTCGTGACCACCGTGTTGATGCCCGACATCTGTTCGGTGTTGAACACGTTCTTCAGTTCGGCGAGCACCTCGGCCCGGACCGTCCCATGAATCGGTACGAACCGCGTGTAGCGCAGGTCCACGTTGTAGCGGTTCGGCAGATACAGAGAGTTTCTGGCCACGTCCAAGGGGCGGTCACTGGTGACACCGTCGCCATTCAGGTCCGCGTTTGACCGGATGTTGACCGGCAGACCGCTGTTCAATTGCAGCAGAACGCCAATCTGGTTGCCGTCGGCGAGCGCGTGAACGAAGGCATTCGTCGAGGCGCTGCTGCTCGTGTAGACGAAGCTGCCTGACAGGTTCTGGCGGACGTCGAGCGGATTCGGTCCCTTGTCGCGATCGATATTGCTGGGATCCGAACGACCGGTCTCCGCTTGCACCGTCAACTGCGTCAGCAGTGGCGTGTTGTCGGTGCCCTTGCCTGCCACGTATTGGACGTTGTAGGTCAGCCCCTTCGACAGGCGCTTGGAGAACTGCAGCGTCAAGCCGTTGAACGTCGAATCACCGATCGACTGAACCTCATTGATGTGGTTGAAGCGCGAGTCGAGCCGCGTCGCCGCGCTCGCGGTGCCGCTGTAGATCGGCCGCCCGTCTGCAAGGGTGCCAATCGGGTTGATCAGGTTGACGTCCGTCACGACCGGGAGATGATCCCCGTTCGTGTAGATATACCCGGCCGACACGGTGTAATCACGGCCGATCCCGCGCTCCACCTGCACGTTCGTCTGGAAGTTTCTCGCGACGACGAAGTTGGGATCCACCGCCCACGGCGACTGCACCGGCAGCGTGCCAGAAGACACCTGGCCTGGAAACGCTGGCGCCCCGACAGTCGTCGGCTGGAACGTGTAGGCGGGCGCCTTCGGCGATCCGCTCAACTGCAGCGCCTGTTCGTATCCGCCGAGAATCGGCTGGTCGTACAGAATCCCGGTGCTGGCGCGGACGACCGTGTTCGGCGACAGCGCCCATGCGACTCCCACCCGAGGACCGAAGTTGTTCTTGTCGATATTGAAGGACTGCGTCTGTGCCAGCGGAGCAGTCGGCAACCCCGCCGGGTAGGCGTACAGATCGTAGCGGACGCCATACAGCAGCTTGACCGACGGACGAATCTGCCAGTCATCCTGCACGAACGCGCTGAACAGATTCGTGTTCATCGCGAAGTTCAGGTCGCCCGTGATCTGCGTCATCGACGAGTAACCGAATGGATTGGTGCCCGCTTTCGCGGCGTTGTAGGCGGCAATCGATCCAAAGGTGTAGAGGAACTGCGGTGCGGCGGTCCGAGCGTCGTGCACGTACTGGTAGTCGACGCCGAACTTGTACGAGTGCAGCGAGCGGATATAGCTGAAGTTGTCGATCACCTGCGTGATGTTCTGCTGGAAGTCGAACCCGTCGTTCCCCTGGCCGGTCCCCCCGAGTGGACTGCCGAAGCTCGCCACCCCAGTGACGGTCACCGCTGGTCCAGTGCCGGAGTCGCTGTTCCCCACCGAGCGCTGATGGCGATGCGCGTACTGGACCCGGAACTCGTTCAGCTTGTTGGCACCGACGATGGTCACGAGCTGGCCCGCGACCGAGTCCATCGCGTCGAGGAAGTCGGTGGCCCACTCGAGTGACTGGAGCGCGCCGCCGCTGTTGTACGGTGCGTCGTTGTGGAACCGCAGCCAGCGGATCGTTCCGTGGTTGCCCGGGTTCGGCTGCAGGTCGGCTTTGGCGATGAGGAACTTCGCCGTCTGGGCGTTCGGCACGGCGGACGGCTGTGGGGTCAGCCCCAGGGCCGTGGCGTTGGCGGGTGTGATCGTAATGAGACTGGTCGACGACAGGTCGCGCCGCGTCTGCTCCCAGCCGACGTAGTAGAACGCTTTGTTCCTGATGATCGGACCGCCGATGTCCGCCGTCCCAGAATCCACTTTCGTCGCGGGTAGCACGGATCCGGCGGGCCGGTCGCCGCACGTTGCAGCGATTCCCGTGCAGCCGAAGAAGAATGGAAACGCGCTGAAGGGATCCCGCCGGAAGAGGTAGCTGCCCTCGCCGCGACTCTTGTTCGTCCCCGACGGCGTCACCGCGTTGTAGACCATCCCCATCGTCTGGCCGAATTCCGGGGCAAAGCCGGTCGTGACGACCTTCACTTCCTGAATCATCACTTCCGAGAGCGGCAACAGCCGCAGGCCGGCGCGGTCCTTTTCAGTGTTCGTGTTGCCGTCGATCTGGTAGTTGATGCGCATCGACGCGCCGTTCGCCGCAAGGCGTGGCACGCCGAACTCGACGTTCTCGTAGCCGGTGACGCCCGGCTGCACGAGCGCGAAGTTGTACGGATTGCGGGCGACCAGCGGAAGGTTGTGCACCTCGAGGTCGGAAATCGTGTGGCCGATGTCGATGCGCCCGAGGTTGACTGCCGGCACATCCTGTGCGCTGATCGTGATCGTTTCACTGATCGTGCCGACCGACAACGTGACGTTGACAACGGCCGTCTCGCCGGCGGACAGCTTGATGCCCGTCTGCTCGAACTTCTTGAAGCCCTGGAGCTCGGCGCTCACCCCGTATGTGCCGATCGGCAGCAGCGCCGCACGGTACAGGCCCTTCTCGTTCGTGAACGTGGAACGCGCGGTCCCCGTCTCGGCTTGCACGACCGTCACCGCGACCCCCGGAAGGACGCCGCCGCCGGTATCCACGACCGTGCCTTCGATGGCGCCGTTGACTGCCGCCGACTGCGCAAGCGCCGCCGACGACACAAACAAGGACAGGAAGAAGATGCCAAACGCGCGCAGCATGGTCGGGAAGCCCTCTCCATCCCCTCTTGGGGAAGAACAAAGGGGCCAGGAAGCATGTTCTCTGGCCCACGGTAGTCCGGTATTTACCTCAGTGATCGATCACTGGGGAGACGAGCCGCTTGTCCACAGCGGGTCGCGGCCTGTCAGGATTCATCCGCGACGACAACAGCCGCGACAACGCAGACTAATTCTAATGCGTCATTTTCTAAAGGCCAAAGGGATATTGACTTCGCTCGGCCAGACGACGCCGGCTGTCCTGAAGCAAATCGACGCAACCCACGACGCGGAGTGCGGGTTCGCGTGCCATATGGCTGCAAAACCAGGGATTACCTGTTCACGGAGTACGGGAAGCGGTGAGTCAGTCAAGGAGCATGGATGAGAACTGTCAAAGCGGCACAATGCAAGGATGGCGGCCACCGTCCCAACGCCTAGAGCATCATCTACCCGGACGCCAACCACGGCCTTCGGGTCCAGTTCGCCGACGGGTTCGCGGCCGCAGTCAATGGGTTCCTGGTCACCGCCTGAGGTTCATCGATGAGAGTCATGATGCCGCTCCTGTTCTTTGGTGTTGTCGCCGGTTCGTGCCTCGTCCGCGCGGCCGGCACATTGCCGGCCTTCAAGGTGGAACGCTGGGTGAACTCGCCGCCGCTCACGGCCGAAGCGCTGCGCGGCAAGGTCGTCCTGCTCGATATCTGGGAGTACACCTGCATCAACTGGATTCGTACGTCGCCCTATGTCAAGGCGTGGCATCGCGACTACGCCGCGCTCGGCCTCGTCGTGGTTGGCTTGCACGCACCAGAGTTCGAATTCGGCAAGCGCGCCGACAACATCGATCGGGGGATTCGCGATCATGGGCTGACCTACCCGATCGCCATCGACAATGATTTTGCGACCTGGCGGGCTCTCGGTAACGACGCCTGGCCGGCCAAGTACCTCTATGACGGCCAGGGAAGGCTGGTGAAGCGATGGGTGGGCCAGGGGCACTACGATGAAATCGAGGGGGAGATCCGCCGCCAGTTGGTGGCGGCAAAGCCGGGTGCGGTACTGCCCTCGACCAGTCTCGAAGCGACGGCGTTTGCGAGGACCGGCGAGCCCTCCTACGCCGGGATCACCAACGAGACGTACGTCGGCTCCGAGCGGCGAGAGCCGGGCACGATCACGCTGGAAGGTGGTTGGCGCAGCGGGCGCCAATATGTCGAACTCCGGGGGGGGCACCGGCAAGATCATCCTGCCGTTCATGGCCGGTGAGGTGAACCTGGTCATGGCGCCAGGGCCATCGGTGAACGCGGCGGTCACCGTGCTGCTCGACGGGAAGCCGGTCGGCGAAGCCCGCGGAGCAGATGTCGGCACGGATGGCGTGGCGCGCGTCGATCGCTCCGGGATGTTTCGAATGGTCGCCGGCGCGTCGAGGAGACGCCACGTGCTGACTCTGGTCGCGAGCGATCCCGGCCTCCGCGCGTTCGTATTCACCTTTGGCCCTTGATGGGCACTTGCGGTTGATATCGCGCGCTCCGTTGTCCCACCACCGCTGTACATGCGATTTGGAGAAAGCCATGTCCGGTGGCCCCGCCTGCGACGAGCGGCGCACTTGTGCGCGTCCTCGATGATTGTGGCCCGTGTTCGGAAGCCACTGCGCGACTGGTCGGTATTGTCTGTCGGATACAATGCCGCGCACGGGGATCGAGCAGGTGAGGCACGGCTCAACGAACCCAGAACGTAAAGGTTGCGGCGGCGGCACACTGTTGAATACCGTTGTGCTGCAGGGCGCAGTGGCACTGGCGCTCTCGCTCGCCGCGATGGCGATCGCAGCTGCGCAGGCGCCGCTGAACGCCGAGGAATTACTGGATCGCGTCGGCGCGCGGGTTGCCGAGTTTTACAAACGTGCGAGGAACGTCATCTGTATCGAGAGGTCCACGGTACAGCGCGTCGACGTCAATCTCTCGCCGGTCGGGTTCGTGCGGACCGTCGAGTCGGGGCTGCACTTCGAAGCAGACAACGATCAGGACCCTGGTGAAGTCGCCATCGTTCGACAGGTCCGCAAAGTGAATGGCCGGATACCGCGTGACAGCGACAAGAAGGACCGCGCTGGATGCACCGATCCAAATCCTCTCTCCTCTGAACCGCTGGCGTTTCTCCTACCGGCTCACCGTTCGGAATATCAATTCAAGACTGCGGGAATTGCGAAAGACAGGAGCCGGATTACCCTGATGATCGATTTCGCGTCGCTGGATCGCGTGAGCAACGCCGAGCTGATAGAAGACCCGAGCGGACACGACGACTGCTTCGACTGGTCGGGGCACCTTGCATCGAGGGGACGCATCTGGGTAGATGCCAGCACCTATGATGTCGTCCGCGTGGAGCGGGGTCTCAGAGGGCCGGTCGACCTCAAGGTCCCAGCGCTGATACAACGTCGTCAATCTCTTGCCAGCTGGGTCGTCATCGTGCGGGACGATGTGACGATTCGCTACAAGACAGTCGCGTTCAACAACCCTGAAGAGGTGTTGCTTCTGCCCGAATCCATCGACTCCCTCACCGTGGTCCGAGGCGGCCTCGAGTCAACCCGGCGAAATCAAACGTTCTCCGAGTACAAACGCTTCGTCACTGGAGCCCGGGTCCTCGAGTAACGGGGCCTGTCGGGCCGACCGGCTGCTGCTGTTGTACGTGCCGAAGTCCAGCGCGCCCTGACCCGTGGTTGAGTAGCCGTTCCCGCCTGTGATCGTCACGTCGACGCTGGCGGCGACTTCCGGCTTGTAGCGGTGCCGCGATCACGGGTGGGGGTGGGGTCAGTGCCCGGTTTCCGCCGCCAGTTTCGCCGCGTGCGCCGTTTGCTTCTCCTTGCGCGCCAGGTTCCGTGTTTGCCACGACTTGCCCTCGGTCTTGGGCTTCGGCTTCAGCTTCTTGTGCGACTCTCGGGCCTGTGGTGCTGTGGTGGTTGCCATGTTCTTCTCTTTCGGTGCTGACGGTCAGGCGCGGGCTGGTCCGGTGAGCCAACTACAGCGGCTCTGAAGGGCGAGCGTTGAAGAGTCCGAGCGTATCACGTCCGCCCTTGCTATCCTTGTGCTCATGCCCAAACATTCCTCCCACATTCTTGATTTCGCCAAAAAGGGCGCCTCGATTCGCCTCCGCGAATTGATGGACGAAGCCAGACTCCTCTTGAGCCAGTTCCCTCATCTCCGCGATGCGTTCGACGAGGACGAGTTGCCCATCTCGTTTATCGTTGCCGAAAAGTCGGGGCAACTCACGAAGGGGAACCGCGGAGGTCGGCGGCGCGGGCGAATGTCTGAGGAGGCGCGGGAGGCGGTCAGCGCCCGGATGAAGAAGTAATGGGCGGCGCGGCGGAGGGCCTAGCGGCGTTTCCGCTGTCGGATTTCCAGCCGCGTGATTTGCGAAAGACCGCGCGCACGCGCATGGGGAGGACAGTGTCCCATCCAGGAGGTGGGCGCGTATGTGCGAGCGGGTCGTTCGCGGACACGTCAGTATTGCGGCGTGCCGATGAACACCCCCGCACTGTCCGCGTTCCGCCATGGCATCGTCGATCCAGCTCATCGCGTTGTCTTGACGGTAGGCGTTGTTGCTGCAGCAGATCGTCTGGAACCTGCTGGCGAGTGGGGCACTGACCGCGAATAGTCGATTGGGACAGCCCATAACGGTGACGACCAACAGCTCGGACCTGGTTCGCGCATCGGGGTTGACAGCGGCAGCCACTACATAGTCGTTTGATCTACCGGTTCGGAAAAATTCCACACAATTCGTGTACTCCGACACCGGCGTACCTATTTCGCGGGTACCCGCTTGCTGACCTCCTCGAACCAATTGAGGACCACGTTCATTTGAGGGAGCGCGACATCCTCGTTGGTGGGCTTTAGCATCAGGAACCTGTGGCCGTCGCGAGAGACGTCGTAATTCCGCCAGGGCCCTCCCTGGGCGAACGTGCGCTCGAAGAGGAGGTGCGGTTTGCCGGCCCTGAGCGTCGGCTGCGTGACGACGTCGACGGCCATCATACGGTCCCCAGTGCGGTAGAAAAGCTCGTGACCGTCGGGTGCCCACGCCACTTCCTGCCCACTGCCGGTCGAGATGCGAATCTTTCGCCCCGAGCCGGAAAAGCGCCGCACGTACACGGCGTTGTCACCGGATTCGTTCGAGACGAACGCCAGCCACTGTCCGTCTGGTGAGAGGACCGGACCGTCTTCGACTGACTGAGTCCTGAGGACGGGACGTAGTTTCCGGCCTTGATCCAGCGGCAACGCCCACACGTCCTGCCCGGTCGCAGGATCGATCTCGACAAACAGGAGCAGCCGACCATCAGGAGAAAAGGAGGACGGAAACTGATAGAGGAAGCTGCTTGTCAATCGCTCGGCCGGTGCGCTCCCATTGGCCAGCATCCAGGACATTTGCAGCATTCCGTCCTGGTTCGAGCTGAACGCCAGCCGCGACCCGTCCGCCGTCCAAGCGGGGAAGTTGGTGGATGTATCCGCCGGGGTAAGTGGCACCAGCATGGCGCGTGAAATCTCGTAGATCCAGATCTGACGGTTGTCGATGACCACCGCCACCTGTCGACCATCGGGCGAGAGCCTGGGCTTGGAAAACGTGCGAAACGCGCCTGGAAGAGGCTCATCGTTTCCTTCACGATCCACCCAGACGAGTGTCTCGCCCGGTAGCTGGTTTCCTCCGGGCACGTACACGAGGGAGCCGTTGTCGGATACCGCGAACTGCGCTGCCGGCGTGCGGACGATGCCCTCTACGAGCGGAACCGGTTTGCCGACGATCTCGAGACGCGCGAGATCGAACCGGGCCGCCAGCAAGGTTGCAGTACTCGTGAATATCAAGTGTCCAGTCGGCAGGTACCGCGCATGATCGCCAGGTCCTAGTATTTTTCGCGCCCCCCCGTCCAGCGACTGCACGACGATTTGACCTTCGGCGACCGCAGCGCCACCGAACTCGCTGAAGAGCACGTGTGTGCCGCCGGGTAGGATCTGCGGCGTGCGCTGAACGATCTCGCCGCGACCGGTCGGCACAACGAGCGGCACCGGCGATCCGCCATCGGGAGAAACCTGCCTGAGGCCGGAGTCGGCTGCCGAGGAGAAGACGATGCCATGAGTGGCCTCCCAGGTCGCGGCGAAGAAACCACGAGCGGTGCACAGCGTCTGCGGCGCCCCGCCGGCGATCGGCACCTTTCTCAGCTCGTCGTCGGCGCCGAATCCGATCCAGTTGCCGTCCGGTGAAAAGAAGGGACCGACAGCATGCTCGGTTCCCGGAATCGCGGATACCTCCAGCTCGCTTACCGCACGCGTAAACAACTGCTGGGTGGAGCCTCGGCGGCCGACATAGACCAGCCGCGTGCCATCAGGGGAGATCGCGACGTCCGTAGTCGTCCCACCGCTCGAGCGTGCCACAAACGGCGGTTGCAACACGGTCTGGAAACGCGCGACGGAACGCAGGGCGGGCACCACCGTTGAGGGGCGAGACGCTCGATGCGTGCATGCGGGAGCAACAGCAATCAGGAGGACGCATAACAGCACCGCGAGGGATCGAAGCGCGGCGACGAGCGCAGCCAACATGATCTATCGTGTCCCGCAATCCATCCAGGATCAAGAACTTGAAGAGTGAAATAGAGAATCGGTTCGCCGGCCAATCGCCGCGTCAGCCGCATTGGAAGAACGAGCCCGGGAGGCAGCCGGTGTTGTTTGGGCTACTTGGCGCTTCGGCAACTGCTTCAGACTGCTGGTGCTGCGCACACGGTTAAATGACTCCGAGGAGCTCGAGATCCTCGGTGAGCCTAACGTTCGCCAGTTGGAACCAGATCCACGGCTGGCTAAGACGCCTGGCGGGCCTCCGAGGCGCGGCGTGAAGCTAATCTTGCGACGTTTCCGTTTCCGCCAAGCCCAGGAACACGAAGATGGCGCGGTTAAGCGCCTTCACTTCTTCGGAGGCCAGTGAGCCGACCAGCCGTACGAAGCGTCTCCTCGGCACGGCCGTCAACTTGTCCACCATCATCCGGCATGGTGCACGCAGTCCACTCTGCGCGCTGGGCTGGACGGGAAGCCTGAAGATCGGTGCCTGCGTTGGGTCGGTGGTCAACGGACACACGACGATCGAATCGTTCGCGTCGAACCGATCGTCCTGGACGATGACCGCGGGTCGCGGCTTGCCGGCATAGGCCGCTCCACCCGCGACGGTCCAGATCTCGCCACGTTTCATTCTTCATTCCAGGCAGAAATTGCGTCAACGAACGACTGGTCCCGCTTGGCGTGAGGACTCTTCGCCACCGCCAGCGACTGACGATGTGCGGCCAGGGCGAAGGACTTCGACCGCACGTCCGGAACCCAGATCTGAACGGGACGGAGCCCGGCCTCCCGCAATCGAGTGCGATGCGCGCGGACCTTGTCGCGGGATGCGGATCGAGCGGTGGTTGGCACGGAGAATTCCTCAGGTTACATGTAACCTAGCACATCGCGGATGGGGCGCGGCGGGCTGCTGCAATTGAATTCTGCTCATAGCGACGGCTCACGACCTGAAACAGGAGTCCGAAGACGGATAGCCCAGCGTGTTGTTTTTCGACGGCAATTGCCGCCCATCGATCTTTTTCGACGCGCGTGGCTGGATTTCGATGGTCGTAGGCGTATATTATTTCGACGATAATGATAGATTCTTGATATTTTTCGACGCCTTGACGTGTTTTTCGACGTGAGACTGCAGCAGCCGCAACCTGCCACATTTCAGGAGCAGACGGTTCCCCCGAGGACACGCCTTGCCGGCGCCGCGGCCCTCGTGCACGAGCTGGGCGTTGCGGCACCTGTGCGGCGCCCGAGCTGCGTGTCGGACCAGCACGTCAGCGCCAGCCGCCGGGCAAGCGGCGCCTGGACCGTTTTCGACAAGCGTTACTGGCCCGGCGATGAGCTCGCCGGCCACCTCGAATTCCTGCTCAAGCACGAAGACGCAGATTTGCTGGTCCTCAAGCGCATTTTCGATACGCTTCCGCAGACCGGGATCGAAACGCTGGTGCGCGCGGCGCCCACCGCCGCGCATGTGCGCAAAACGTGGTTCCTCTATGAAACCCTCACAGGCCGGACCCTGAATGCGGAAGACGCGCCGCGCGTGCCCGCGATCGACCTGCTCGATCCGAAGGCGTACTTCACAGGCAGGCCACGCCTTTCAAAGCGCCATCGCGTGCGTGACAACCTTCTCGGAACCGGCCGCTACTCGCCCGTCATCCGACGCACCCCCGCGCTCGAGCAGGCGCTCGCCCTTGATCTCGCCGCGCGCGCGCGCGACACCCTGGGCCGCACTGGCGGCCATCTCATCGCGCGCGCCGCCAGCTTCCTGCTGCTCGCCGACAGCCGCGCGAGCTTCCAGATTGAAGGCGAGCGTCCGCCGCGCAACCGTCTCGAACGATGGGGTCGTGCCGTATTGCAGGCGGGGAAGCACAAGCTCACCCTCGACGAGATCATCCGGCTGCACAACGTCCTCATCGAGGACAGGCGCTTCGTGCGCGCGGGCCTACGGCCCGATGGCGTGTTCCTCGGCGAGCGCGACCATCTGGGCGATCCCCTGCCGGAGTTCATCGGTGCGCGCCCGCAGGATCTCGCCGACCTGATCGCCGGCATGCTCGAGGCAAACGACCGCATGCGCGACGATGGTGTCGACCCAGTTCTCCAGGCGGCCGCGACGGCGTTCGGCTTTCTTTATGTCCACCCCTTTGATGACGGCAACGGACGTCTGCACCGCTGTCTCATTCACCACGTTCTCGCCGAACGTCGTTTCACGCCGACGGGCATGGTCTTTCCGGTGTCGTCCGTCATGCTCGACAGGATCGACGACTATCGCACCACGCTCCAGAGCCATTCCGGCCCGCTGATGCCTTACATCGAATGGCGGTCGACGCCCGACCGGAACGTCGAAGTGCGCAACCACACGGCAGATCTCTACCGCTACTTCGACTGCACGCAAGCCGCCGAGTTCCTCTACGCGTGCGTCCAGCGCACCGTCGACGAAGACCTGCCGGCCGAGATCGACTATCTGCGCCGGCACGACCTGGCGTTGCAACGGATCACGGAGGCGGTCGACATGCCGGATCGGATCGCCGAGAACCTGGTGATGTTCATCCGACAGAACAACGGCGCGCTTTCGAAGAACCGGCGTGAAGGGGAGTTCAAGCAGCTCACCGATGACGAGGTTCAGCGGATCGAGCGGATCGTGGCGGACTCGTTTGACGGGTTTCGGGACGAGCGTGGGGGACTCTGACTCCACAGACCGCGCGCCGAGCAAGACATCCGTGGGGTCGGAGCAGTGGCAGGAAGCATCGGTTCGATGAATGGAGAGATCGTGAAGATCACCGAGCCGCCGAACCCGTTCGAGACTGTCTTCACGCGATCAACCGCTGGGTTCTTCCTGCGGGAGTTCTGCTTCAGCACGGGTTGAGTCGCCAGACCCGCGTGAAACTCCGCATCGAGAGCGCGAATTGCCGCGGCCCGCAGCGCGTTCATCGACACCGAACCGTCCACCCATCACGGTGTGAGACGGGTGACCTCGCCTCGCCGCAATCTACGGAGGTGCCATCGCGATCTCTCAGTATCGCAATCCAGGGATCCGTGGTGAGTGAGACCACCCGTCATTCATCGCCTGACATCTCCCTGAGTTACGCCCGCGAGGATCAACGGCGCTCGCGCTGTCGCGTTACGCCTCAGACCGGCTCCAGCATTTCCCGTCGCCTTCTAGAATTACCCTGACGAGATGATGTGCATCGCGCGAGGACCCACGGTCACTGGTGCTGACGGTGAGCGGTTGCTCTGACTATGACGTAGGCGGCGACCAACGCGACCAGAACGAAAAATACGACGGCGAAGTGTGCCCGTGAATCCCGTACGACCTCGCGCCACCGGTCACCCGCGACGTAGCCGAGGCCCAGGAAGACACTGCACCACAGCCCGCCCCCCGGGTAGGCGTAACGGGCAAAGGTCGCGTAACTGAGGGGCGTCGATCCGGCGGCGATGGCGCTGACGTGCCGGACGCCGGGAACGAAATAGCCGAAGGTGAGGAGCCATCCGCCGAATCGACGAAACCACGCCTGAGCACGCTGGACGGCACCGGCCGGCAGGTGCAGCCGCGTGAGAAGGAAGGGAAGCCCGACAAAACGTCCGAGCAGATAGCTGATGGTGATGCCGCTCAGGCATCCGCCAACTGCAGCCAGCGACGTCGTTGCGCCGTTCAGCAGGCCGCGATGCACGAGCGCACCAGCGACGGTCAGCAAGAATTCATCCGGAACGGGGAGACCGACAACTCCCAACACCTGGGCTAAAAACAATACGGGCGCACCGTAACGCATGAGCCAATCGAGGAGCGTTTGTTCCACGCCTCAGCATAAAGGAGATCACTTGCGGGCGTGCCGAGCTCCCGCGGCGGTATTCGCCTCATATTCCGACCGACTGCAGGCCTCGTCGCATCATCTGCCATCCGTGCAACATCGCCGCCCGCCACCGAAGTGTCCATGTGGACGTGCACGTGCACAGACGTCCGGCAGTAATCCCGATCTTCACCGATGCGATTTGCTGCTGGCGGTCGTCCCGCCCGCCGAAGAGGCGTGTGGCGCCCATGACGCGAAGCCCTTTGCGCGACAGTTGCGGCGGGTACGGAAGATCTGTCTCTCGCTCCCGCACGTCACGGAGAAGCTGTCGCACGGCGGGCCGACCTTCTTCGTCGAGCAACGGGTCTTCGCAATGTTTTCCAACAATCATCACAATGACGGCCACGTCGCGGTGCTGGACGCCTACTATCGTCCGCCCTATGTCGGCGGCAGTGGTTGGATTGGCGTCGAGCTGGATCAGGTCAGTCATGAAGCGCTCGACGGGCACATCAAGGAAGCGTTGACGCTGATCGTTGACCGCGAACCGCTGCCAGACCGCGCGCCGCACTGCACCGAGCCGGGCTGGTGTTCCATTGTGAACAGTCACCGCGCGCCCGGGTGCATTAAGCTGCGGCGTTGAGTTACGGGAAGCGCAGCCAATGGGTGGGCACGGGCGCAGTCACGACATGCCCCGAGTTCGATGCTGCTCGACCGTCGGGTTACGAACGTGGCCGCGCCGCCGTGGAGATGACGGCGCCAGTGCGCCATTTGACGACGCGGAACCTGCATCGACAAGCCGACGGAGTCATCAACAATGACCAGACGGAAGGCGCACGCGCCCGCATTGCCGGTGAGGACGCAACTGACCAAAGCACCGACCGGCATCAAAGGGCTGGACGAAATCACCCTCGGCGGACTGCCCTCCGGGAGAACCACGCTCATCTGTGGCAGCGCGGGGTGTGGCAAGACGCTCCTCGCGATGGAGTTCATCGTCCGCGGCGCGACGCAGTTCAATGAGCCGGGCGTCTTTGTCGCGTTCGAAGAATCCGCGACCGAGTTGACCGAGAACGTCGCCTCGCTCGGCTTCGATCTGAAACGGCTGATCGCACGCCATCAGGTCGTGGTGGACGCGGTGCGCATCGACCGGACCGATATCGAAGAGACCGGCGAATACGATCTGGAAGGACTGTTCATCCGCCTCGGGCAAGCGATTGACTCCATCGGCGCGAAGCGTGTCGTGCTGGATACCATCGAATCCCTCTTCGCCGGGCTGCCCAATCTGGTCATCCTGCGCGCCGAACTGCACCGGCTGTTTCACTGGCTGAAAGACAAAGGCGTGACGGCCATCGTCACCGGCGAGCGCGGCGACGGCCGGTTGACACTTCAGGGACTGGAAGAGTACGTCTCCGATTGCGTCATCGCGCTCGACCAGGAGGCGACCAATCAGGGGTCGTCGCGTCTCCTGCGCATCATCAAGTACCGCGGTTCGTTGCACGGCACCAACGTCTACCCCTTTTTGATCGACGACGACGGCATTTCGGTACTGCCGATCACCTCCCTCGGCTTGCAGCACCCAGCCTCCACCGAACGGATCTCGAGCGGCGTGGCGCGCCTCGATACGATGCTGGGGGGCAAGGGCTACTACCGTGGCAGCAGCGTGCTCGTCACCGGCATCGCGGGTACGGGCAAAAGCAGTCTCGCGGCAACCTTCGTCGACGCCACCTGCCGCCGCGGCGAGCGCGCCCTCTACTTTTCCTTCGAGGAATCGGCTGACCAGCTGATACGCAACACGCGTTCGATCGGGATTGACCTGGGGTCGTGGGTGGCGAAGGGTCTGTTGCTCGTCCAATCGGCGCGTCCGACGCTCACCAGCCTGGAACTGCATCTGATGACGATGCGCAAAGCGATCGATTCGTTCAAGCCGCAAGGCGTGGTCATTGATCCCTTGAACAGTTTCGTCGGCGACCACAACGAAGCCGAGGTCAAGGCGTTGCTGTTGCGGCTGGTGGATTTCCTGAAAACACGTCAGATTACCGCTTTCATGACCAGCTTAACCGCTGGTGGCCATTCGTCCGAACATACTGAAGTCGATATCTCGTCGCTGATCGACACCTGGCTGCTGCTGCGGGCGCTCGAAGCGAGCGGCGAGCGCAACCGCGCCATGTACATCATGAAATCGCGGGGGATGAACCATTCGAATCAGATTAGCGAGTTCGTGCTGAGCGATCACGGAGTGGAGTTGCGCGACGTGTATGTGGGTTCGAGCGGCGTGCTGGCCGGCTCGGCGCGGATGGCCCAGGAGGCGCAGGAGCAGGCCGCGCAGCTGACGCGTGAGCAGGACATCGAACTCAGACAACTCGGACTCGAACGGAAACGGAAGGCGCTGGAGATGCAGATCGCCTCGTTGCGCGGCGAGTTCGAGGCCCAGGAAACCGAGACGCTGAGACTGATCGGGCAGGCACAAACTCAGACCGCACGGCTGGCACAGGGGCGTGTCGACATGGGGGTGAGCCGGAAGGTGGACGCGACAGCGAACAAGGCCAGAAGAGGTTTGAAATGAAATCGAATCAACCCCGGCCCCGGCCCCTCAAGGCCAACGCATTGGCAGAATCGGTCCGCTATGTGCTGCGCTTGTACGTGGCTGGACAGACGCCGCGGTCGATTCGGTCCATCGCCAACATCAAACGCATCTGCGAAGAATACCTCCGCGGACGCTACGTGCTGGACGTGATTGACCTCTACCAGCAGCCGGAACTGGCGCACGATCACCAGATCGTTGCGGTGCCGACACTGATCAGGAAATTGCCACCCCCGGTGCGCCGCATCATCGGCGATCTGTCGAACACCGCGCGTGTCCTGGCGAGGCTGGATTTGCGGGACATGGATGAGAGACGGCTCCCAGAAGGTCCGTCGGGCCGCGTATGAAGAGGCTGAAGAAGCTCACACCCCGACAACAGCTCGTCGCCGAGAACGACGACCTGCGCGCACGGCTGCAACAGGCTGAGGAGAGCCTGCACGAGATACTGACTGGTGAGACGGATGCATTGTTCGTCCCGGGCACGGGGGGCGGGCAGCTCTTCACGCTGCAGGGCGCCGATCACATGTACCGGGCACTGGTCGAGAATATGAGCGAAGGGGCGCTCACGGTCACGCCGGAGGGCATCGTGTTGTACGCCAATCGGCGCGTTGCCGAGATGCTCAGGACGCCGCTCCAACAGGTGATCGGCTCAGAGATTCACACCTGGTTCGCGTCGGGAAGCCGTCAGGTCTTGCGAATGCTGCGAACGGGCGCGAGCGACCACCAGCGTGAGGAAGCGGACCTTACTGCCGCGGACGGCACGGCCGTGCCGGTCCAGCTATCGATCGACCGCCTGGTGCGGGCCGAGCAGCCCGATCTATTCTGCATGGTCCTGACCGACCTCACCGAGCAGAAGCGCGATCAGGCGCGGCTGATCTCTGCCAAACACGATTTCCTGACCGGTTTGCCGAATCGCATGCTGCTCCTCGATCGTGTCACCCAGGCCATCGCCATGGCGTCCCGGCGCGAGATGCCGTTCTCGGTCCTGTTCCTTGATCTGAATGGTTTCAAACACATCAATGACTCGCTCGGCCATCATACCGGCGATAAGCTGCTGCAATCTGTCGCGATGCGTCTCGTCAAATGCGTCCGCCCGTCTGATACCGTCAGCCGTCAGGGTGGGGATGAATTCGTCATCCTGCTTCAGGATTTGGCACACGTCGAGAACCCGAGCGTCGTCGCCGAACGCATCCTGCAGGGCGTGGCGTCAGTCCATGCCATCGATCAGCGCAACCTCCATGTCACGGCCAGCATCGGCGTGAGCGTCTACCCGGACGACGGTCAAGATGCCGACACACTGATCAAGAACGCCGACACGGCGATGTACCAGGCGAAGGCGGATGGGCAACAGAGCTATTGCTTCTTCACGCCGTCAATGAACGCCCGCGCCACCGCCCGTCAGTCGATCGAAGAAGCGATGCGGAGCGCCCTGGAACGGAATGACTTCGCGTTGCACTATCAGCCCAAAATCAATCTGCTCAGCCGCGCCATCACCGGCGCCGAGGCGTTAATTCGCTGGACGCATCCAGTACGAGGCCAGATCTCGCCCGCTGAGTTCATTCCCGTCGCGGAGGAATCCGGGCTGATTGTGCCGCTCGGTCGGTGGGTTCTTCGTGAAGCCTGCAGGCAGGCGGTGGCCTGGACCCGCGAAGGGTCGCCCATCCCGACCATCGCGATCAACATCTCGGCGGTGGAGTTCAGAAGTGAGAATTTCCTGAAGAGCGTGTTCTCGATTCTGACTGAGACCGGACTCAATCCGCACTGCCTTGAACTGGAACTGACTGAAGGTGTCCTGATGAAGCGCGCCGAGACGAGCGCGGCAATCCTCAATGAGTTGAGAAAGACCGGTGTGCAGCTCGCGGTCGATGACTTTGGCACCGGCTATTCCAGCCTTAGTTATCTACGAACCTTTCCGCTGAGTGCGCTCAAGATCGATCAGTCATTCATCCACCAGATCAGGACGGCACCAAAGGAGACCGCGATTGTCGAGTCGGTGATCGCCATGGCGCGCAGCCTCAACCTGCGAGTGGTGGCTGAAGGCGTTGAAGCGGTGGAAGAGCTCGATTTCTTGCGCCACCATCAGTGCACCGAGGCACAGGGATATTTCATCAGCCGGCCGCTGGCTCCGGACAGATTCGCCGCATTCATCGCCGCCGCTGATCCGGGGGAGCACGCCAGCCAAGCAGCTGCTCTTCCCTACGCCGAAACCGATAGCACCTGACCGAGCGCGCTCATCACGACGGCGGCCTCGGCCGAGAGCTCACGCGAAGGGCACCCTGCCTGAGCAGCCCGTGGTAAAAGTCCGTCTGCATCCGGCGAACGCTGGATCCCGCCTCCGGCGTTGCTCACCGCTCAAATACTCCCGGCATTCTCGCGTTTCGCGTCTGGCGATCCGGGCGCATCGTCCGCCTCGGTGCGACGACGGACTTTCACCACGGGCTGTTAGCTGAAGGGCTGGACGCCTGACCGGGTCGTGCCGCGTTCCATGACGCGGGCGAACTGCTGCGCGATCAGGGGCCGGCTGAAATAGTATCCCTGCCCCTCCCCGCAGTCCTCGGCCTGAAGGAATGCCAACTGTTCGACGGTCTCCACTCCCTCGGCAATCACGCGATACTTGAGGCTCTTGGCCATATTGATGACCGCGCTGACGATCGGACCGGCGTTGGATCCGGTGGTGATTTCCTGGACGAACGACTTGTCGATTTTCATCGCGTCGACGGGCAAGTGTCGCAAGTAACTCAGGCTGGACCAGCCGGTGCCAAAGTCGTCGATGGCCAGCTGCACGCCGAGCGCCTTGAGCGCGCGGATCACGGCGGTCGCGGCCGTGACGTCCCCCATCAACACGCTTTCCGTGAGTTCGATTTCGAGCCAACGCGGGTCCAGGCCGGTCTCGTTCAAAATATTGACGATATGCTCGAGGAAACTCTTGGCCCGAAACTCTACCGCGGAAATGTTCACCGACACCGGCGTCGGCGGGAGGCCCGCGTCCTGCCACGCCCGCGCTTGGCGACACGCTTCCGCGACGACCCACCGGCCGATGGCCATGATCAGCCCACAGTCCTCTGCGATCGGCACGAACCAGGCCGGTGCCAGCAGCCCTCGATCCGGATGCTGCCACCGGATGAGCGCCTCGGCGCCGGCCAGCGCCCCGGTCTTCAGATTGACTTTCGGCTGATACAGCAGCGTGAATTCTCGCTGGTCGAGCGCGTGGTGCAGCCCGGCTTCGATTGATTGCCGTTCGACCGCTCGCACGTTCAGCTCGGGCTGGAAGAACTGGTAGCCTCCCCGCCCCTGATCCTTGGCATGGTACATCGCCAAATCGGCATGTTTGAGCAGGGTCTCCGCATCCTGGGCGTCATCGGGGAACACGCTGATCCCCAGGCTCACGGAGATGCGGAGATCGTGGCCGGCCAGTGTCTGGGGCCGGGTCACGGCGGCGACGATCTTCAGCGCGACCTCGCCCGCATCTTCCGCGCGCTTCAGCTCGGTAACCAGGACGACGAATTCATCGCCGCCATACCGGCTCACGGTATCCGCGCCCCGTACGCACTGCGAGATTTCGCGGGCCACGAGTTGCAGCAGCCCGTCGCCAAGCGCGTGTCCGAGCGAGTCGTTGATGTGCTTGAAGCGATCGATATCCACGAACAACAGCGCCAGCCGTCGGCCGTGACGATGGGCCAGGGCCAGCGCGCGCGTCAGACGGTCGAAGAGCAGCGAACGGTTTGGCAGCTCCGTCAACGAGTCGTGACCCGCTAAATGGGAGAAGCGCCGTGCCGCGTGTTCGGCCTGTCGCCGGTGGGCATTCTCACTCAGCAGCGTGTCCACGAGTACCTGCAGAAGCTCTCCGAGCTGCACCAGCCGTCGCGAGGGGACAGGTCGCAGGCTTCGCGCGACGGCCCACAGCGCCGGAAAGGGCGTCCCGCTCGCGCGCGCGAGCCGCGCAATCGCTGCGGAGTCACAAAAGTTGACCAGGGAGTAGCCGGCCACCACGGCGCCCACCGTCCGGCCGTCGAGCTGAAGGGGGACACCGACGACCGCCAGCTGTGACGCCGTGCTCACCACGACCGGGGACCGGTCGTCGCTGGTGCGCGCCAGGCATGCCCGGAGGCATTCCGCTCGGACGCCGGGATCGTAGCCGTGCGCCTGGAATATCGTGGCGATCGGCGTCGCGGGCAGCGGCCCGCAGACCATCTGCTCGTCCGCCCCGTAGAGGGCGACACTCAGCTGGACGACGTCGCCGTATTTCTTGAGCGCGGGCCCCCATACCGTGAGATCGAACACGGGATCGGTGGTCTGTGTCATCGGGCCTCGCCGTCGCCAGGAGTCGACGGACCGGGATTCTGACGCCGCGTGGGATTGCGTGAGATCAGATTTTGATAACTGGCAAATGGATACACCAGCGGCGTTGACACCTGCCGCGTCAGGACCCGCATCCCCTGGCCGTGCACAATCTCGCACTCGTGGGTGGCGCGCGTGTTGGCGTTGGCGCGCATTTTTGCCACGGTCAAGGCCAGACGGAAGACGTCCCCCATCTCAACCCAGTTCATCAGCAAAATGTTGTCGACGAGGGAGCTCATGTGAAAAGCCCCCATCATCGACGCCATCCCCAGCATCTCCGGATTCTCGTGGTTGTAGATTGTGGCGGTTTGATATTCCTTCATCAGGGCGACCAGCGCGTGAAAGAAGTCGCGAAACGTGCGTCCCGTCGTCCCCAGGTTCGAGCCATACGTCGAGAGGCTGTCGAACAGCACGCGCGTCGGCTTGAACGTGTCCATGATCGTTTCGATGTGATGGAAGTGACGGTCGATCTCGATCTCCTGCGGCGTGTCGAACTGCACCTGCACGAGGCCGCTGTCGATGTGCGTCTTCAGATCGATCCCGATGCTGTTGGCGTTGCGGATGATCTGCCGGATCGGCTCATCCAGCGAGAGCATCAGGCTGCGCTGCCCGAGGCGTGCGCCCTCGGCCAGATAGTGCAGGCCCATCACGCTTTTCCCGACCCCTGAGATGCCGGCAACTACGGTTGTACTCCCGAGCAGGTAGCCGCCATTCACCAGCGGGTCGAGCCCGGGCACACCCGTGGTGATTCGCGTGGTCGGATCGAACGCCGCCATGTCGTCGCGGCCCTGCCGCGGCGCCTGCACGCGTCGATACACTTCCACCCCGACCCCGTCGACGATCCTGAGCGTATGGCGGCCCATCTGGTAATCGTGGCCGCGCGACTTGATGATCTCGATCGACCGAACCGTCGCACGGGTCATCTCTTCCATCCGCAGCCGGATGACCGTATCGGCAATGGACTCTTCCGGCAGCGCGGCGTGCGACTGCGCGCTCAAAGCCGTCGCCTCCACCGCGAGGACCGCGGTGAGATTCTCGCGCTGCAGTCCTTCGGCGAGGAGGTGAAAGGCATCTCGCGCCTCCGGACCGATGCGGTTCCCCGGCACGCTCATCGCGCCCGGGACGCCGTCCACGAACAGGCGCCGGGCGCCAATGTGCGTCGCCTCCTCGAGGAGCAGGCTGTCGGCCTGCTGCAGCTCCTGGGCAAACACCTCGCGCGTGGTGTAGATGATCTTGAGTGTCCGCGCACGCTCGAGCGCCGGCAGATCCCACCCGAATTGCGCCGCGTCGCGAACGAGCTTATCCGGCGAGATTTCGAAGAGGACCACGATGCCAGGCTCGCCGAACTGCAGGGCGCCGCGGTAGACGAACTCGAGGCCGAGCGTCGTCTTGCCCGTGCCAATGGCGCCTTCGAGCAGCACGATGTTCGTGCGCGGAATGCCACCCGCCAGGATCGCATCCAACCCGCTAATGCCCGTCGTCACGAGATTACGTGTTCCCATCACGCCTTCCTCCTCCCAGTCGCCATCACACGGCAGGTGTTGTGGTAGTGATCACGGCTGGCCGTCGCTGATCGCGGGCGGGGCGGCGGCCTGCGACTCTGTCAACGCGAGCCTTAGCGCCACACGTCCTTCGCGTGTGGATGCTTGCTCCACCAGGGCGGCCAGCACGTCGGCGGTCGCGTCCGGCGGTGAGAACCCGTACATCCGGGCGGGTCGGGTCCTATTCTGTTGCTGCGCGCGCGTGACAAAGCCCGCGGTCAGGAGCACACCCAGCGACCGGGCGATCTCCTCGATCGGGTAGCCCAGCAGCCGAGCGAACTGCTCCGTGGAGAGCAGGGGGTGCGGATGTCTTGCGAAGAACACGAGCAGGTCCAGATCGCTGGGACGCTGAAGCGCCGGGACCCGGTTGAGTAGCGTCCGCGCCTGGTCGATGCCCACGTTCAACGGTTCGGAGCAATTTCACACCCGCATCCCGTGCAGACCTGACACGGCGATGTGGACGTCAGACGCGACACCGGGAGCGCCGCATGAGTCGCCAGGAGGGGATGGATGATGTGGCCGGGACGCGGCGTGAACGTGTGCATATCGAGCGGCAGGTAAATAGGCCCGTGAGAAAAATGCCCCAAGCGATCTTCCACGATTTTTCGCGCGCGACCTTCACGCTAATCCGCCGGTTCGTGATCTTTGCGTGCAATCTGGCGCCAGGCGACGTACCTCAGCACGCGGATCCACGCGCCTGTTGATCGCCGCCGCAGTGCTCCTCTTCATCAAGTACGTCAGCGACAAGTACGCGGGCCAACCCTACGCGCCGATCACGATTCCGCCTGGTGCCAGCTTCAAGGACATGTCGCTCTCAAGGATCTTGTCGTGCTCGGGCAGCAGCCGCGGCTCGAAAGGTCCCGTCGCGATCGCGCGCAATCGCGAGGCCGAGCGGCCCGTCGCCGGTCAGCACACGCTTCCCGCTCCGTTGACACGTCCTCAGGCTGCCGGAGAGGACAGGGCCGATGCGGACTGCCTGGCTCAGCGCCCAGAGTGCGAATGCGCGGGCGCTGCGCCGGCGCGGTGGTGAACCCGAGCGTCCACTTCGTACTCCCAAGATCAAAGGCCAGCATCAACGTCGTACCAGGTGCGTTACACTCGCGCAGGGTCGTCGCGGTCATACCAGCTCCCTCCTTGTTGTGCCCAACGAGCACATGGCGGGAGGCTTAACGCGGCGGCCCGTACTCTTCAGCCGCCTGGTCGGTGCCTACATAGCATCTATCGTCAAGGCGAGCGATTATGACGCCTGAAAAGTCATGTTCGTTCAGCCGACTTGGCCTTGAACGTGAGCGCGCCGACTCATGTCGCGAACGAACGATCACTGCGTCGTGTTCCAACTCCCGCCAACACGACGATCACGTCCTGGGCTCTGGCTGCTAGGGGGCGGCGGCGATCGCGACAGTCACTCGGTTGCGTTGTTGCGGCGTGCGTTCGTATTGGATGCGCGCGGCGAGCTTCTTCACCAGGAATACGCCGAGCCCACCGATCCGCGCCAGCTCGAGTGACGCGGGTACGTCCGGGTCGGGATGTCCGAGCGGATCGAATGCGATGCCATCGTCTTCGAACGTCAGCAGAACCTCGTCGCCGCCGAACAGCAGCGTCACTTCGACGTCGCTTCGCGGCCGGCCGTGCCGGACGATGTTCGTGCAGATTTCCTCGAACGCGAGCTCGACGTTGCGCCGCCCGCGTCCGTCGACGCGCTCGGCGTCGAGCAGACGGCGAAGCGACTCGCTCGCTGACGTGAACCCGTCGAGAGTCGCGGGAAACCGGAGCGTGTGCTGGCCGGTGGGACCCGATGAGGCGACCATGCGGTGCTACGCCGACTGAACCGCGGCGAGCGCTTCGGACTCGGTGACGCAGATCGGGATGATCTTCTGCAGCGCCACCGCCTCGAACACCTCGCCGACCAGCGGGTTGACTCCGTACAGCGCCAGCTTGCGTTCCCGCAGTTTCAGGCTGCGCGCCGTCAAGATGAGCATGCGAATGCCCATCGACGTGATGTAGTCGACGGCCGAAAGATCGACGATGGCATCGTTGCCCTGCGGCACGATCGCGGACACGAATTTCGTTTCCACGCGCTCGACGCCCTGGGTGTCGAGCCGGCCAGCAAGCGCGATCTTGACAAGACGATCTCCGAGGGTGCTGATCTCAAGCTGCACGGTGTATGCCTCAGATGCAGGTGCCGATGCTACCGGAAGCGGTGTGACGGCATGGTAACAGGCACTCGAACGGACTACGCGAACATTATCGAGACGAGCGAGAAATCGTCGTCAAACGCGCCGTTCTTCACGCGCGCCTTCACCGAATCATACAGCCAGGCCGGTGTCGGCCGCTGCTTCCCGACGTTGTCGGCCGCGAGCAGCGCCACGAAGTCTCCGAGCCGCCACGGCTGCTCCTCCTTCGTCACGATCTCGAACACGCCGTCGCTGAAGAGATAGACGGTGCTATCGGGAGGCAACGTGGTCTCGCTTGTGACGTACGTGACGGCTGGGACGGCCCCAATCATCAAGTCGGACAGGCCGATCGGCACCGGCGCGTCGCCCCCGCTCACGAGATACGCGGCGTGATGGCCAGCGGCGCTAAAAACGAGGCGCCGAGCCTCACCTCGATACACGCCGTACCAGATCGTGAAATACATGCCGTCGTGGGTATCCATCTGGAACCGTTCGTTCAGGTTCGAGAGCACCGCACCCGGATCCGCGAAGTCGACGTCAGGGAGCGCCCGCTGCCGGAGCACATTCATGACCGCCACCGAATGCATTGCGGCGCCGACGCCGTGGCCCGATACGTCGATGAGATAGAAGACGAACGTGTCGTCATCGATCCAGCCATATCCGAAGGAATCGCCGCCGAGCTGCGACGATGGGACGAAGTGCCAAGTGGCGCAAACGCGCCCGTCGATCGGCGGCGGCAGTTGGGACAACACGTACTGCTGCGCCCTCTCGAGCTCGCGACGGAGCTCCAGCGCGCGCGTCACCTCCTCGCGGGTCCGTCGCTCGTACTTCAGGATCTGCTGGCCGGCGCGGACCAGGGCGCCGTCGGACAGCGGCGTGCAATCGGCAATCCGCCGCCCGTCGACAAAGGTGCCATTCGTCGATCGGAGATCCTCGACGACGGCGCTGCCGTTCTCGAGCCAGAAGCGGACGTGGGCGCGCGAGAGCTCTGTATCCGCGAACACGACGGTCTGCTTCGGATCGCGCCCGATGGTGATCGGCGCCGGTGTGATTTCGTCGATGCGTCCTGGGTCGGTTCCCGCGACGGCGACCAGATAATGGCCGAGCTTGTCCGGCTCCGGGGGCGTGTCAGCCGGCTTGCGGGCACTGACGAGAGTGTTCTGGAATTCGTCTGGGTCGAACGGAGACATCACTACTTAAAAGAATTTACCGAATTCACACAATTATCGGCGGCGGAACGGGAGCACAAAGAGTATCATCCTGTTTCCCCTTGCGCCTCCCCAATATGACATTTACTAACAGCTACCGACTCTTCGGGCGTGTCTTCCGACTGCGCGACTCGCGTCTTCGCGCGTTCGCCGCTGCCGCAGCGATCGCGGCCGTCTTCATAGCGCACCAGACTCGTGGACCCGCCGCCGGTGCCAGCGCTCCGCCTCTACCATATTCGCTCAGCTTCACGATTACGGGAAACTACGCGACCGCGAGCGTCGATCTTCAGCCGGCGACGAACACTACTGGTTTTCAGACCGGCGTGATGCACCTGGGCACGAGCACCACACGTGTGGTGCCCGAGGGCGCGACGATCGTCGCCGCCTACCTCTACTGGGAGACGATCTGGAGTTCGCCCGGCGAAACCGTGGGCGCCAGGTTCCGCGACCGTGATCTGACCCTCGTTCGCGGCGTCGACACGCCGCTCACTGGAAGCTACGCGCCATGCTGGAGCAGCGGCGGCGCGACGCTCACTGAATTCCGTGCCGACGTGCTCCCGCTGCTGGCCATCGAACGCGACGAGAACGGCAATCCGACCGGCCGCCGGCTGGTCAATGACGTCGATCTGCTCGCCGCCGGCGAGCCGATGAATACGGTCACGCTGCCCGAAGCGGGCTCGGTCCACCACACACCACAGAGCGCCGGCGCGACGCTGTTCGTGGTGTATCAGGATCCGAATCCAGCCGCCGCCCTTCGCCGCATCGTCGTTTACGACGGAGCGTACCTGCAGGCGCCGAACGAGACCACGCTGCAACTGATTCGCGGGTTTCTTCGCGCGAAGCACGGTACCGGGGCGAGCGCGCAGCTCACCGAAATTGCGGCAATACGCGCCCCAAGCGGCACCACCCAACTGGTCTTCAACGGTGCCGCGATCGGCGCCGGCGTGTTTGGCGGGAGCGGCGGAACGGCCGATCGGGCGTGGTCTGCGCCAACCTTCGACGTGTCAGCGGCGATGGATCGCCTCACCGTTGCCGGGCGGTACGGAGAGCAGGCAACCGCGGAGATCGCGCACGGCAGGCCGGAACCGTACGACTGCCTCGCGCTCGCGGCAACCGTCTTCGGCACCGCGGTGGACGACAGCGATGGCGACGGCCTGCTCGACATCATGGAGGATCCGTCGCCGTTTGGCGTCGACACTCTGCTCGATCCGAACGGGCAGCCGTATCCGAAGCTCAAAGCGATGGGCGCGGTGGTCGGCCAAAAGGACTTGTTCGTCGAAGTCACGGCGATGAAGACCACCGAACCGCAGTCATACGGGTCGCCATCGGCTCCCTACAATCCGGCGAAGGGCCAGGTCACCGTCACGGCGCCGCCACACGATCACATGCCGCGTCCCGCAGCGCTGAAGCTGGCCGGCGACGCGCTCGACCGAGCTGGCATCCACGCGCATTTCGACGTCGGTCCGCCGTCGGCGTATCGAAACGCCGTAAATGCCGCTGACACCATCGCCGACACCTACTTGATCGGATCGGGCGCCGGCGGCGACAGCGGCGACGAGTCGCTCGCGCGCGGCGGCGAGAAGATTGCCGAACAGGCGTGCAACCCTGCCGTCGAGCCGTGGTGTCAGTTCCCCGAGTTTGCCGGGACCGTCAGCTGGAAGCTGCAGTATCAGCAGATACGAGATGCGTGGGTGAGTGATTCCGGCGCAGAGCTCGACGCGAACGGCCTCGCCGACTGCGCAGCGCGTGGACCGCTCGATCCGCCGTGCCGCCGCCGGTTCGATCCGGTGCGCAACAACGTCTTCCGAACGGTGTTGTTCGCCCATGCGCGCGGCGAGGCGCGATCGCCGTTCCCGTGCCTGCCATCGGGGGTCGCGTCACCGACCGTCGCACAGTTCCTCGCCGCCTCGACCCTGTCCGAGACTGGCGCATGCACGAGCGGCAATGAGCCGAATCCCGAGTTTCACGCGCCGCAGCGCGTATCCGGCGTCGCCGATCTTCCCGGCGAGAGCGTGCTGATCACGCTCGGCCTCTCGAGCGATTTCCTCGGCACCGACTTCTTCCAGGCGTCGACGATGACCCACGAAATCGGGCACCTGCTCGGACTGTGGCATGGCGGCGGGCCGCCGACGTTCACGCCGGTGACAGTCGGCGGGGTGCGGCGGATGCACACGTCTGTCGAACCGAACTGCAAGCCGAATTACCAGAGCAGCATGAGCTACCTGCATCAGCTGCACGGCCTGATTGCGGCCGACGGCACGCCGCAGATCGACTACTCGGGGACGCGGCTCGGACTGACCGGAGACTCGACGCTGGGCGAGACGAATCTGTTCGACGGGCCGCTGCTCGGCGGGCCGAAGTATCGGACCGCCTGGTACGCACCGCTTGCGCCTGGCGGCATTACCTCCATTCTCGGCTCACCCGCGGCCTCGCTCCATTGCGACGGTTCGCCGCTCCTGGTCCACCTCGATGGGTCGGGCCATCCCGTCATGGGTCCCGACGGCAAGCCGATCTACCTCGAACCGCCAGTCGCGCGGGTCGAGGATGATGGCGTCGGCAGCGTGATCGACTGGGCGCAAAACGGCAGCGCGATCGACAGCGGCTTTGCCGAGGATGTGAACTTCGACGGCGTGCTTGAGCAGACGCTTGCCGGCGCGAACGACATCACACAGATTCGTCTGGACCGGATTGGCGCCGGCGCGAACGCCGCGGGCGTGTCGTCTGGTATCGCCTACGCGGGTGGCATCGCGTACGCCGGCGGGATCAGCTATGCCGGCGGACAAGCTGCCGACGGCATTCCGTACGCGGGCGGGATTGCGTACGGCGGTGGCATCGCCTACGGCGGCGGCATTCCGTATGCCGGCGGCATTGCGTACGGCGGCGGCATCGCGTACGGCGGCGGCATTGCGTACGGCGGCGGCATCGCCTACGGCGGTGGCATTCCGTATGCCGGCGGCATCGCCTACGGCGGTGGCATCGCCTACGGCGGCGGCATTGCGTACGGCGGCGGCATTCCATACGGAGGCGGCACGCCGCTCGCCGACGGCATCGCGTACGGCGGAGGGATCGCATACGCAGGTGGTATTCCGTACGCGGGCGGCATCGCCTATGCGGGCGGCATTGCGTACGGCGGCGGCGCCTACCTCGCGCAGATCGGCGGCACCGAACTCGACCAGGACTTGATCGAAGCCACCGGTCATGCCGCGCCCAATCCGGTGAGCGCCTGCGTCCTCGGCGGCACCGGCGTCGACGCATGCGCCGCTCCGATTCCGCCAACGCCGCTGCATCGCAATCGCATCGCATGGGCGGTGTCCAACGAGGGCTTTGGAGACGGCACGATCGTCTCGCGGGTGCTCGGGCACGTCGTGACGGGATCGAGCGTCGTCGTGCAGATTCCGGATTTTCATCCCGATTCGCACGCGACGACGCGCGTCGACAGCGAAGAGCTGCCGGACAGGCAGACCTTTACTTTTTGGGTCCAGACGATCTTCGGCTCGAGCAAGAGCGTGCCGTCGGTCTTTGCTCGCGTGCAGGCGCAGAACGACGCGCCGGTCGCAATCGACGACTATTACCCGACGGGCGTCGCGGCCGGAAACGTGTTCGACAACGACACCGACGCGGATGGGGTCTTCGTCAATGGCGTCCTCGTGAAGTCCAACTGGACCGCCGTGCTCGTCACTCCGCCGGCGCACGGCTCGGTGGCTTTGCAACCGAACGGCGCGTTCGCCTACAGCGGCTGCGGCGCCGATTCGTTTACATACCGCGTGAACACTGGCACGTGGCGCGACACGGCCGTGGCGATGAGCGACGACTCAAACGTCGCGACGGTGAACGTCGACGTCCCGTGTCCCTCGGTGGACAGGGCAAAACCGGCCACTGATCGACAACTCAAAACCGGCAAATACGGACGCGGCGGCCAAGACCACTGAGTTCTACTTCGTCGCTTCTTCCATGCGCAAGTCCGTCTGCACTTTCGTGTGCCAGCTCCGCGGCCCGCATTTGAGCACGTGGGCATGGCGGAGCAGCCGATCGAGCAACCTGCGCTACGACCAGCCTTCACGCACGTGGAAGTTCAACCCGCAGACGAAGGATGTGGCGGGCGTGAGATTGCCGGTGGGGACCTACGAGGTGCAAATCAACGCCGTGGCGCCAGGTGTTACGGTGACGAGCGCGTTCCAGGTCGGGGTTCGGTAAGGCGATCGCGGACCTGCCTCACGAGCGGATCCGCGGTCGATTGTGCGCGAAGCGACAGATACCTGCGGAACGATTCGGCGGCGCCGGCGTTATGCAGGGCCTCACGCACGAGGCCCTGGTAGTAGTAACCCTGCGGCCAGTACGCAAACGTCGGCTCCTCGTCCACGAACAACGCGATCGCTTCGCCGCGCCTGGCATTCAGGCACGCGTCGAACGCCGAATCCGCCTGGGTGGTTGCGCCGGCGGCCAGCGCCGCGCGGCCGAGATCGAATTGCCCGATCCACGTATCGAACATCACGTTCGCGTCGCGCATCAGCACGGCCGCCTGCCGGGCATCGCCTTGTTTGAGGACGGCGACGCCTTCGAGAAGCTTTGCGTATGCACGCGGCTCAGCGAAGAGCTCCTTCCCGAGTGCGTCGATCAGCGGCCGCGCCCGGTCGGCGTCGCCGGCTTCAATGAACGTACGACCGGCGAGAAAGCGGATCTTGATCGCCGCGTTCTGCTGGAGGGCGTCGGTCGCGAGATCAATCGCCGCGCGACCGCGTCCCTGCGACAGCTCAGCGTACGCCGCGGCCACGAGCTTGGCGGCAGCGGCCTCGGGATTCTTCGCGATCACATCGGCCGTAGCCCCCGCCCGAAGGATCCGCACGGCCTCTGAAAAACGACCCTCGACCGACGCAAGGTCTCCGAGGCCAGACGCAGCAAGCGACGCCCCGGGCCCGTTCATCGCCGCCAACTCCTCGTAGGTCTTCTTCGCCCCCGTCAAATCGCCCTGGCCGAGCTGCGCGAATGCCAGCGCGAGCGTCGCATACGCGTCTTGTCCCTCGACCTGCCGCGCTTCCTGCTCGGCGGCCGTGAAGTCGCTCGCGTAGTTCGCATACAGCGCGAGGTTGTCGCGGAAGAGCGG
Source organism: Acidobacteriota bacterium (assembly GCA_040007095.1). GTDB lineage: Bacteria > Acidobacteriota > Vicinamibacteria > Vicinamibacterales > CAVVIG01 > JBDTVS01. The sequence goes on along the minus strand of JBDTVS010000072.1, from coordinate 28,711 downwards.
CTGCTTCGGGAGCACCTTCACGATTTCGCGCATCGCGTCCATCGCCGGCCGCATCCTGCGCAGGCTGGACAGACAGAGCGCGAGCTGATTGCGTCCCGCGACATCGCTCGGATAACGGACCAGCAACTCGCTGTACTCCTTCACGCATTGCTCGTAGTCGCCGCTGACGACGTACGAGAAGCCGCGTGTCTGATACCGCTCGCGCTCGGTCATCCCGTCGAGATGGCTGAGAGCCTCGGCAAGATACTTCCGAACGTCGTCCATCCGGCCGAGATATCTCGACGAGACGGCAAGCACGAGATATCCGATGCCGAATTTCGGGTCGCTCGTCACCGCCTTCGCCGCCTGATCGCGCGCCTCCTCGAAACGGTTCGCTGACTGCGCGGCCATCGCATTCGCGTACAGACGAACGACCTCGAACGAGCTCGCCGAGAGTGACGCCATCGCAAACTGCTGCGACGAGGCCGACGAGTCGTCGCCCAGCGCCTGTCGCACGCGCTCGACGAGCCGCATGGTCGTGTCGACGACTTGATCTTTGGTCGTCGCGCGACCCTGTGTGGTGACGGTTTCCGTGCCGGCGACGCTCTGGCGCGCCCGCAGCGAGAGCCGGAATCCGCCGCCGTCGGGTTCGATGGCGCCCGCGATGACCACGCCAAGGCCGTGCTGAACGGCGACCTCACGAGCCCCGGCTTCGTCGAAGCGATCACGCGGCCGGGCGCCGAGGCCGCGCAGTCCGTTCCGATCGTACGCCGTGATGAATCCGGCGCCCTCGAGCGCGCGCTTGATCATCGGCTCGAGCGTTCGGTCGAACGTCGGGTCGCCCGTCCGGTTGTCGAGGTCGGCGATCACGACCGACACCGGATCGTGCGGCGCAGCCGGGATCTGCTGCCGCTGATACCACCACAGCCCGCCGCCGGCGGCGACGAGCACTGCGACGATGGCCGCAACCATCGGAAGGCCGACCACGCGCTTCACCCGCAGCGGCTCGCCGTTCGCGTCGAAGCGGGCCAACGTGTCCATCAATGCGTCGGCGGACGCGAAGCGCCGGTCGCGATCGGGCTCGAGGCACCGCGCGACGATGTCGCTGAGCGCCTGACTGACGGCGGGGACGATCGTCTTCAGTGCCGGCGGAGACGCCGACATCCGCGACTCGAGCTCCGCGACGGCGCTCTCGGCGTGGTCGGCGCGGTAACGGCCGGCGATCATGTCGTAGAGGATCAGGCCCAGCGCGTAGACGTCAGCGCGCTGGTCGGTGTCTGTGCCGCGCGCCTGTTCGGGCGCCATGTAGTGGAGCGTCCCGACGACCGCGTTGTGGAGCGTCGCGCCAGGCAGCGGCGCGGGGGCTCGGCCGATGCCCGCCGGAAAGGGGACGACAGCCGCTGCCGTCGCGGCCGGCGCCACGATCGAGCGTGCGATGCCGAAGTCCATCACGAGCGCCTCGCCGTCGTTGCGGATCATGATGTTCGCCGGCTTCAGATCGCGGTGCACGATGCCGGCCGCGTGTGCCGCGCGCACGCCATCGAGCACCGCCCGCATGATGCGGAGCGCGCGCGGGATGTCGAGCGAACCTTCGCGCTTGAGGAGCGTGGCGAGGTCGGTCCCCTCGACATAGGCCATCGTGATGAACTTGATGCCGTCGATATTGCCGAGATCGTGGATACGGACGACGTTGCGATGCGAGACCTGCCGCGCCAGCAGCAGCTCGTGCTTGAACCGTGTCTCGATGTCGGACGCGCCGGCGGCGTCCGCCAGGACCTCGGGTCGGATGACCTTGATCGCAATCGCCTCGGCGAGCTCGGTATCCCACGCGTGGTAGACGGCGCCCATGCCGCCGACGCCGAGGGCTCTGATGATGTGGTAGCGCGTGCCGAACGGCTCGCCTCCCTTCAGCGTCCGTTCGGAGGTTCGTGCCGCGCCGCGCGGCGTCTCACTCGCTGGCGCCGGCGTCGACAGGATGGTCGGGTTGTCGAACGGCGATCGCGCGCTCACCACGGTTGCAAACGAGTCGGCACCTGCAGCTGAGCAGTGAGAACAGGACGTTTCGGACGCCGGCAGCTCGGCCCCGCACGAAAGGCACGTCATCGGGTTGGCACGATCTTACGGCAGTGGTCGACCGATCGCACGCACTGCCTCGTGCGCGCCGCCACGATCGCCATATTTTTCCAATACCTGGCGCAAGCCGCCCGGGGCGATCAAGGCTGTGGCGGGGGGCGGCGGGCGGCGGATCCGACAAGGGCCTCTTCGGTCAACTTGAGCGGAGGACGTCGTCGCCGAGAGGCCTCTCATGCTTCCTCGTCCTAGACGTCGAGCTTCGGCCGTTCAGTGGCGACCGCTGGTTCCGTGAGTCCGGTCGCGTCGTGGATCTCCTTCGCGTTCAGCGATTCCGCTTTCACGAGAGCCTGAGCCAGAGCCTGCAGCTTGGCGCGATGCTGAGCTAACAGCCGGTCGGCCTGCCCGTGGCTCTCCTCAACGATGCGGCGGATTTCGGCGTCGATCAGCTCCGAGGTCGCCTCGCTGTACGGCTGTTGCTGGAAGGCCGCCGGCAGGTCGACGTCCTGCCGCACGATAAAGTTGATCGGCCCGAGCTTCTCGCTCATTCCCCAGCGCAACACCATGTGACGTGCGATCTCGGTCACCTGCTGGAGATCGTTCTCGGCTCCCGTCGTGGCCACTCCGTAGATCAGCATTTCAGCCGCGCGTCCACCCAGTGCGCAGGTGATGCGCGCCTGCAGATAGTCTTGCGCATAGCTGGTCCGATCGTCGACGGGCAGTTGATAGGTCGCTCCGAGCGACATGCCTCGCGGCACGATGGAGACGCGGTGGACAGGGTCGCTGCCAGGAATCAGCAGGGCGAGCAGCGTGTGCCCGGCCTCGTGATAGGCAGTCCGTTCTCGATCCGCCGGGTTGAGCAGGATGTTGCGGGCTGGCCCGAGGGTGATCTTCTGCAGCGCTTCCGCGAAGTCTTCGGCCCGCACCGCATTCGCGTCCTTGCGGGCCGCCAGAAGCGCCGCCTCGTTGACCAGATTCCGTAACTCGGCGCCAACCAGACCGGGCGTCTCGGCCGCGATCCGCTCGAGTGAAACGTCGGCCGCTACCGGGACCTTCTTTGTGTGTACCTTGAGAATCGCCGCACGGCCGTTGCGGTCGGGACGCTGAACCACGACGCGCCGGTCGAAACGTCCGGGCCGCAAGAGCGCCTGGTCAAGCACGTCGGCCCGATTGGTAGCGGCGAGGACAATGACGCCTTCGCGGGAGTCGAAGCCGTCCATCTCCGTCAGGATCTGGTTCAAGGTCTGCTCGCGCTCGTCGTGGCCACCGAGTTGGGCACCGCTGCCGCGCGTGCGGCCGATGGCGTCCAACTCGTCGATGAAGATGATCGCCGGCGCCGCCTCGCGTGCCTGCTTGAACAGATCGCGAACCCGAGAAGCGCCAACGCCGACAATCATTTCGATGAACTCCGAGGCGCTGAGACTGAAGAACGGGACACCCGCCTGGCCCGCGACCGCCCGCGCGAGCAGCGTCTTTCCGGTTCCAGGCGCCCCCACGAGCAGCACACCCTTCGGTACGGTGCCGCCGAGCCGCTGGTACTTCGCGGGGTTCTTGAGGAAGTCGACGATCTCGATCAACTCGTTCTCGGCCTCGTCGATCCCTGCGACGTCTTCGAACGTGACTCCCGGCTGCTCCTCGCTGTAACGCTTGGCGCGGCTCCGTCCAAGCCCAAAGAGCCCTCCACCAGCAGCCGCCGCGGCACGACGGCTCATCCAGATGAAGCCGGCGATGAGCAGCAACGTCGGACCAAAGCCGATCAACAGGCTGAACCACGATGAATCGTTCTCGTTCGTGGCCTCGACCGTGACGTGCTGTTCCTCGAGCAGTTTCCCCAGCTCCTCATCGGCAAATACGGGGCGTTGCGTCTTGAACTGCATCGACGTGCGCGGCCGTGCTTGGGCTGGGCGCGGCGACGCCGGAGTGCTGCCAGGCGGCGCCGGCGGCGCGAGGGGATAGGTGACGGCAGCTCTGAAGCGTCCCTCAATCGCATCGCCCGCGCTCGTCACGGACTCGGCATTGCCGGCTTGGACCTGCGCCTTGAAGACGGAATAGGGAATGGTGATGGCGGCTGATTCCCTGAAGAACAGCTGAGTCACCGCGTAGTTGGCGATCATGATCACCAGAAAGACTAGCCACCAGGGCTGCGGTCGCCACCCCATCGACGCGAGTCTTCCAGCCTCCACGGGCGTGGGCCGGTCCCTGGAAGGAGTCGTCGCCGCCTTCTTGCTTGGTGCATCCGTCATGTGTGTGCTCTCTGTCGCGGCCGCGCCCATGCCCCTTCGCGCACCCTGCAAGGGCGTAGTCGTTGGTTGAAGCGACGCGCGGAATGGCTATCGTATGATATCGACCCCCGCCGCGATCGACGCCTGGACGTGTTAAGCAGGACTGGTCGGGCTCGAGGATCCACCGCGGCCCGAGGTCGCCGACGCGCTTCAGCATTGCCGCGACGCCGGCATCAAGGTGATCATGGTCACCGGCGATCAGCCCCACACCGCGACGGCGATCGCCCGCGAGATCGGCCTGGTGCGCGCCGTCGCGCCCGTCGTGATCACCGGCGTGCAACTCGAAGGCTTTTCGGACGTCCAGCTCCAGGCCGCAGCAGCTCGCGACGGGCGCCGGCCGACACGGCATCAGCGCCCAGAACGACCTGGCTTCTTGACCGCATCGTCCGTGCGAAATGGGCGCTCTGGAATGGGCAGCTGGTGAAGACGCTCCGGCGTCTCTCGGAGTTGCGCGTCTGGACCTGGAATACGTGTGCCGACCCGTCGTGGCTCGAGCACCTGCGCCCGCACCTCAGTGAGATGACGCATCGGTCCGTCACCGCCATCCACGCGCGGTGGAGCGCCGCGATCCGCGATCCGTCTCCTTCAGGCGCAACACCCCCAAGCCAGACTGCATGTGGGAGGAGCTCCATCAACGGCACACGGGGTCTGCGCACTTGCTCCTCGGGTGGAACACGGCCGGGCGCGTCGCCAGTGATTTCGAGCAGCCTGACGAGCGCCAGAGCCAGTAGGCGATCGGCATCCAGATCGGGACGACTCCGCCCCCGCACGAGTTCAACGACTTCCTGGCATGGTCCCGCATCTGTCGAAGGCTCACCGCGGGATCACGCCGCGACACACCGATCGGGATGTCTACCTAATCCACACTCTCGCGATGTCGCTGCTTCGTTCGGGCATCGTTGGTGTCACCGTTTCCCTGGCTTCGCCCTCCCACTGATGTTGACAATCGCGACAGAGATAGACCGCTGCACTCCGGAGGGAACGGAACAGCAGCGTGCTCGACGACTGGCAGCGTGGACAATTGCACTCGAGAGCACGAATGGATGTCTGCATCCGCTTAGTCTATGAGCGCAGATTCGCATTCGCTGTGCAGTTGTGCACACGCTCCCTCTCGGCCCTGCGTCGACCGACCGTGATGCCATGAGCCCTCCCGTAGAAGGACCGCGGAAGCTCGCAATCGGTCGCGTTGAGCTCATGCCTCATTGTCTTGAATCCCCCCTGTGCCATCCTGATGCGACTGGCGTTCAACCGCCAGATCGCCCACGATCAGGACATCGCTCGCCTGGTCTCATTGCCATTGAATGCCACGCAACTGGATCGAATGTCGGTACTACGCATGGCGTCGTTCTGGTTCGTTGCAGTCCACTGTGCAATTGGGCACAGACAATTGCGGCGGGCAAGGCTAGGGTGACCCATGGGAGAACCAACGATGAAGACGGGGATTCAGGACAACCAGGAGAACCGCGGCGGCGGTTTCCTGATGGGGCTCATTACCGGCGGGGCGATCGGGGCGGGGCTTGCGATCTATTGTGCGCCGCGCCTTGCGTTGGGACTTCGTCAGTGCGTGACGAATTCGGCCAACGACCTTCGGAACGCGGCGTCCGAGGGTGTGCAGGCCGTCAAGACTCGCGTCGGCGAGGTCGCGGACCGCGTCGCTGACGCCGCAAACGACGTCACGAGGAAAGGACAGGCGATCCGCGACGATGTCGCGGACGTGGTCGGCCGCGGCGCGCACGAGGTGGGCCGTGGTGCCCGTGAGGTCGCTCGCGGGGCACACGAGGTCGAGCAGTTCGCGATGGCGTCAAAAACGGACCACCAGGCTGGGCGGCCGTAGTCGCGGCGGACACCAATCGACGCAGAACACGCGCAGCGTCGGCTTCTGCCGCTGTTGCGCATTCTATTTTTTCAAGCTTGACGAATGCGTGTTGCCGTGATTCGACTCACTCCCGGTTTCGGGGACCGCTCACGGCGGATCTGCCTAGTAGTTCAGCGTGAAGTTGAACCGCATGAACCGCGGTCCGAGGATCGTCGTCGGGTTGAACCACGTCCCGCCATTCGCGGCAGTGTAGGAGTACTCCGATTCGTAGGCGGTCGGGTCATTCGTGTTCAGGAGGTCGACGCCGATGTCGGCACGCCGCCTCCCGAAATGGAACACTTTGGCGAAGCGCATGTCGACCTGATTCCGACGCGTGCTGGCATAGACCCTGTGGGTGGCGTCGAGCAGCGCGACTGTCGTGGTGCCGGTAGCCAGGCCACCCGGAGGCAGGCGCCCCAGCAAGCTCTGGACGACGGGGTTCGGCACGTTCAGGTTCGCGGTGAGTTGTATCGCCGGCTGCGATCGCAGCGCCGAGCTGATGAGCACCTTCACCTTCGGCACCATGTACGACACCGAACCGCGCAGCGTCGTCTCGAAGGGGTCGACGACTCGGCAGTTCCGCCGATCCGGATTGTCGATGTTCACCACCGATCCGCAGGTGTCGATCGTTGCGTGCCCGGTCGAGGTGCCAACCTGGAGCGTGAGCCCGTACGGAGTCCGCGCGTTCAGTGTCGTGTCGACGCCGTGCCAGAAGTTGGTCTCGGCCGGGCCGAAGTCCGTTTCGGCCGTGACGTAATTGTCCGCGCCTCGCGCCGCGGCCGCCGCCGTCGGGGTGTAAACGTCGATTGGATAACCGCCGCCACCAGGCAGGCGCGGATCGTTCGGCGCCACGATCGTCCACTTGTCATTGTCCGCCGGGCCCAATCAAGGTGTTGTCGGTCACGGTGAAGTTGCCCCACCAGCGCCTGTAGTAGCCGACTTCAAGCGACACGCGCGGGACGAGCTCCTGCTGCACGTTGATGCCCCACTGCCCATCCGCCGGCCGTACCCCCCAGCCGCTCAAGAGCGCCGGGTTCACCCGCGTCGATCCACCGGCCCGGCCAAAGTTGAGGTTGTTTCCGGTCAGGGCTCCGCACGTGTCCCCACCCGCCACGGTCTGCCCTGCCGGGCTGAGGAGGTCGCAATTAACGACAAAGTTCTGGTTGGTGTCCGACCAGCTTCGCGAGGCGATCGACACGATTCGCGTGCTCGGGTTATTCGCGGAGTAGATGGCATCGTTGGTGGCAGTCGTGACGTAGCGTCCCCAATTGAATTTTACGGCCGTCTTGCCGTTGCCGAAGACGTCGTACGCGGCGCCGATGCGTGGCGAAATATCGCGATAGCTGTGGACGCGTTCCGTCCGCTCGAGCGGGATGGGCGCGGCGTTGAAGCGCGACGTGGCTTGCGTGCCATTGCCCTCGCCCGGGCTGTAGCTTGAAGCCTGATCGTAGCGGAGTGCGCCCTGCACCGTGAGACGACCACGGGTCCAGCTATCCTGCGCGTAAAAAGCCGTGGAGTTCGTGCGATCGGCCGTCTCCCACTCAGGAAGGTAGAACGTCACCTGGTTGGCCGATCGGTTCTGGAACCGGTAGGCCAGAAGAGTCGAGTTGGTATGGAACACCTGGTCCGACGTCGTGAATTGCCCCTGATACCCAACCTTCATGTTGTGGGCGCCGGTCACGTAGGAAAGCGATCCACGTAGAGCCGTCAGCGTGACGTCCTGGACTCGAAAGCGGTTGACGCCACGATAGTTGAAATTGGCGTTGTGGCCGTCGATCGCGGCCTGCTCGAGTACCGGGGTCTGGTCGAAGATCCCGTCTGGCGAGGCCGTCCCCGTGCCGCCGTTGGTCTGGTATGCGAACCGCGAGTAGCCAGCGTCGAGGAGGACGCGGGTACTCATCGGGTTCGTCCACGTCGCCTGCGTCACCGAATACGGCAGGTCGAAGTACCCCAGGTGAGCCTCTGGTGCGAACGTCGTCGAGCCCATGCCAACCCAACCGGCTTCGCGCTGCCGGCAGGCGTCTCCTCCAGTGGTCAGGCTCGAGCCCTCGCAGCGCTGCTGCTGCTCCCGCGAGAACGTCAGCCGGTTTGTGGCGACCTGCCCGGTCAACCGGCCGGACCACATGTCCCGACCCTGCACCGACCGGGGCTCCACGTTCGGGTCTCCTGCCAGGTAGTTCCAGTGCGAAAAGTCGCCGGCGTAGGCGTTGAGGCGCACGTTACCGGCGCCGGGCGCGATGGTGGAATACTTTCGATAATTCCCGAAGAACCACAGCCGGTCGCGTTTGATCGGTCCACCGAGTGTCGCGCTCGCGTCGTACGCGCTGATCAGGCCCTGATTCTTCTCGATCCCTACCGCGTGCAGCGAGTCGTCGAGGTTGTCCCCGGTCGACCACTTGCCAGCGGTGTTAAAGAACGCTTGACCGCTGAACGCGTTGCCGCCGGAACGCGGCACGATGTTCATCGACGGCCCGCCGATCTCGCTTTCGCCCAGCCCGCCCGAGACGAGGACGGAGACCTCCTCGGCGTTGGCGGTGTCGTACGTCAACGACGAGTTGCCGCCGCCACTGAACGGGCCCGCGACGGTCATCCCGTTAATCAGCATGCGTCCTTCGTCGAGCGCGCCGCCATGCGCGGTGAATTTCGACATCGTCGGCGTCACCGCCTGGGCGGCCCCATCGGTCACGGCGATGCCAGGCGTCGCGTTCAGCAGCGCGCCAGCCGCCCGGGTGGCGGGCAGTGTTGAGATCAGCTCCTTGCTCAGCACCGTCTGGCGGAGGCTGTTCTGGACGTCCACGGTCGGCGTCGCGCCGGTGACCGTGATCGTTTCCTCGAGGTTGCCCAGCTTCAAGTCCGCATTAATCGTGGCGGCGAACGACCCGGTCAACTCGACGCCTGCGCGCCGGACCGTCGAAAACCCGGGCAACGTGAAGGCCACCGTGTATGTCCCCGGGAGCAGATCGACGATGCGATACTGCCCCGAGCCGTCCGTCACGGCGGCGCGGGTTTTTTCAATCAGTACCGGGCTCGCTGCCTCAACTGTCACCCCCGGCAGCACACCGCCCGACGCGTCTTTCACGACGCCTGTGATCGATGCCTGGGCGTAGGCAGACGCGGGAAGCAACATCACACAGGCGAGACCGAACAGCAGCCTAGTGGGCAAACGCATAAAAGTTCTCCTCATTTGGCGGCGGATCGAACTGCACACAGCGACGACGGTCCAGCTGGGGTGGCCGACGCTTCCCCGTCGACGTCGTCGCCAGGTGGCCGGGTGCGGTCGGGATATAGCGACTTTTCGGGAAGTGAACGTCGCAATGTGTAGACGGAGCCACCACGGATGGTGCGCCGTAGCGCTTTGGCGATAGTCAAATCCGCCCCGTGGAGGCGCGCGGGAGGGGCGGTGATGCCGTACGTCGTGGCAATGGCCGGCGCGCCCGAGCGGCCGCGCCCACGCCGGGTGGGGAACTGTTCGCCGTGCAGACCGGTTTGCCATTCCGATGGCAGCGGCGCTGCTCGTGTACACGTACCGGAACGACGTGCCGGATGGTGCGTGCTCGCACCGCTCGCATTGGACGTCGTCTACGTCGGGATGATGCTGACGACGGCCGTGTCGCTGGCACGGCGGATGCGCCGGATTGCCGTGGACGGGCCGGCCGCGGCCGCGGAGCAAGGGTTCCTGCGGGTAAACGTCCTCGTCCTCGTTCTGGCCGGATAGGTGGGTCGACACGAGGGGGATCAGAGGGATCGCAGTCGAGTTCGATTACCTGGCGACGTCTCTGGCCGTGAACCAACCGCGCATAGGCCGGACTATGCGTTCTCCACCGGTACGCAGCTCTTCTTCCACCGGAGGATTACCGATCGCGTCGCAGCGTGGTGCGGTTCGACATGCCGGCCGGCTGGAAAGTGTCGTCAGCGGACTCGAGGACACAACCGACCCGATGGTGTTCACAGCGCCCGACTACGACACACTTGTCGATCAGCCCTGGTTGATTTGGTGGCCGGTGTCTCATGGGAAAGGTGCTGCGGATCAATACGGACGGTCCTATCCCGCGCGACAATCCGTTTGTCGGCCGGATCGGGGCACGTCCGGAGATTTATGCGTACGGCTTTCGAGATGATGCGGGAGTGGCGATTCACCCTCGGACTGGCAAGCTGTGGGCGACCGAGCACGGGCCACAAGGACGCGTCGATCACGCTGCGCGTGTACGCGATGTCCGACGGTTTTGGGAGAAGAGCCGTCGACCTGCTCGACGACGCGCATCCATCCGCATCCCAGACGCAACCGACGTCAGAATCGGACGAGTGGAGAAGCGCGCTAAGTCCTTTGAAATCAGTGGTGAGCCGGGTGGGAATCGAACCCACAACCCGCAGATTAAGAGAAACCGACGGGGGGTGTCCGCCGGATGCCAAGGAGTAGCACCGCGTCATTTTCCTCAGGAATGTCAACGCAGTGATACTCATTCACACACCATGGACAGTCCAAACTGTGGTCAGAACTGTGGTCAAACCTGCTGACGCTGACATCTCAGATGGCGTGTCGCTGCAGGCCGTCGACCCCGTCGAAATGACTGTCAACGGCGGCCAGCGGCACACCAAACTCGACGCATACCGCCGCGATCCAGAGGTCGTTTTCCGGAATCGGCTTTCCCTTCCTCCGGAGATCGAGGCGCAGTCGCGCATATACCTCAGCCGTCGCCGCCGTTATATTGAGCACGCGACAGCGCGCAACCAATCGCTCTACTTCAATCAGGTTGTCAGCGCTGCGGCGAGAGTTGAGGGCGCCGAACCGAAGCTCACCCACGACCGGAACGGGACGCAAATACGCTTCGACGAGCTCAGACAGAAATGTGCTGGCCTGACCGGCCAGAACGGCGATCGCTACGCTCGTGTCAAGAGCGACGCTACGCCCACTCACGGGGATCGATGTGTTCGAACTCTCGCTCGACGATCTGTTTCATCTCCGCAGCGTCGTCAGCCGAGATGCGATTCACGCAGTCGGCAAGCGACGACCCGCTGCCTTCCGTGGTGACGGTGATCGTGACGCGGCGGTGCTCGGGGATACCGACCGGCTCTTGGAGCGGACGGAATATGCCATTTTCGTAGATGGCGTCAAGCGTTTCCTTCACGGTCCCATCGTAGCAGACTCCATCCATCCACGCGGTTGTCCGGTCGGGATTCGAACGCCAGGTCCATAGAGGCGGAGCCAGTAACGGCGTCGTGTGCCAAAACTCGCCTGAGCCCAATCCGCAACACGATCAAGGCGATCTTGAAGGACCACGGCATCGAGCCGGCACCGGAGCGCCGGACGAAGACGCCCTGGAACACGTTCCTCGCCGCATTGTGACGGCCTCGCGGCCGCTGACTTCTTCACCGTCGAGGTCCTGACCGTCGGCGGGCTGGTCCGCTATGTGGTCCTCTTCGTGATGAAGCTCAAGACCCGCGCGGTCGAGATCGTCGGGATCACGCGTCAGCCGCACGAGGCCTGGATGACGCAGTTCGCGCGGAACCTGACCGACACCCACGACGGCTTCTTTCGCGGCGCGCACTACCTCCTCCTGGACCGCGACCCGCTCTACACCGCCACCTTTCGGCGTCTGCTGCGGGACAGCGGCGCGATGCCACTGGTGCTGCCTGCCCGGAGTCCGACAAACCAGTGCATTGATCGCATGCTCTCAGATCGGCTCAACGACCGCTGATTACCGTACGTCTCAAATGGTCGCGTTCATCTGAAGTCTCTCTGAATTTCTTGTCAGACACTGCAAAAGACGAGGCGTCCGGACGAGCAGGAATGGGTGACCAGTCGAGAACGGCGGCGTTTCGAGTGCCTCGCATCGTCAACCGCGCCCCCTGACCGCGCGGAACACGAGAACGCCCGATCGCCATAACGGCCGCGCCCACGAGATCCGCACGGCGCAAGCGGTCCCCGACCAGAGGAACGGCGCCAGGGCACCGAGGAAAGGAGCGGTTGCAAAGAACGCGGCTTCGCGCGCGGCTCCCAAGAACCGGAGCGCGCATACGTCGAGGACGATGCTTGTTTCGTAACAGAAGAAACCGACCAGGAGCGACGCAACCACCACACGACCGGCGACCACGTGGGGCCAGATGACGATCGCGAGCAGTACGTTGCCGGCGCCGGCTGAGAGCGTCTTGATCAGCACGATCGAAATCGGATCGTAGGACGAGACCTGCTGGGTCAGGTTATTGTCGAGTCCCCAGCTCAGGCATGCGCCTGTCACCGCCAGTACTTCCACCCAGTCAGCCGTGAGATCTCCGGGACGATAACTGACAATCGCCCCGCCCACGACGATCAGCGCGGCACCGAACCACTCGGACGTCGGCGGCCGCCGAGCTGCGTGATCGGGCAGCGCCTGCCAGAGGCACTTTTCAGCGTTCCTTATCAAGACATCGAATCTTTGCATCGGAAAGCGCAGTCCGACGCTCCTAGGATTTGCCAACGGACGGGCCCAGGGGCGTTGCGGAGTCCTGGACCTTATGGAGTGAGCGGCTCGCCTTCTATATCTGGAAGTGCTGTTGCACTGGGCCACAATGTGTGCGCCGCGGTGATCGTGGTTTGACGCCTCGAGACGTCAGAGGCGCAGACGAAAGGAGGCAGTCTGGAAGTAGGTGCGTACCAGAAGGATCTCCCCATCGCGATGCTGATCGGAGCGGCTCAGACGCCGGCGACGGTATGGCAGCACAGAAATGCAAAGCCCGCTGGCGCTTAATCGACACCCAACCGCTTCCTGAGACCAGGCTTTGTGTAGACCGGCGTAGTCGCCAAAGCTCCAGTCTCGGAAACAACGCCATTTTGTGGTCGCGCGAGTTAGTAACAAAGGAGGATGTGCATGGGCCGGCTATCGAGAAGGGCTCTCGGCGGGAGTCTTTTAACATGGCTTATCGTTGTGTTCGTACCCTCGGCCACGTTTGCGCAAACCGGCGCGATTGCGGGCGTGGCCAGGGATTTCTCTGGCGGCGTGTTGCCCGGCGTCACTGTCGAAGCCCGTAGCCCAGCGCTCATCGAGAAGTTGCGCACGGCCCTGACAGACGGCCAAGGTCTCTCTAAGATCGTCGATCTCCGACCTGGCACCTATACCGTCACGTTCACGCTCGCGGGCTTCAGCAGCTTTCGGCGTGAGGGTATCGAGCTGTCTGCCGCGTTGACCTTGACCGTTAATGCCGTAATGCCGATCGGCGCGGTCGAGGAGACGATCACAGTCTCGGGGGCCAGCCCCGTGGTGGACGTCCAGAACGTCGTCCAGCAGCGGGTCATGAGTCGGGACGTCATCGATTCGCTACCCACCCGCAAGACCCCGCAGAACCTGGCCGTGCTCATTCCGGGCGTGGTCGTCAGCGGCGCGGCGACCGGCGTGACCGGACAGGACGTCTGCGGCAGCGTAGGCGAGCGCCACGTGTATCTCAGCGTTCACGGGAGCCGCGGGCTCGACATGCCGCTCATCATGGACGGCATGAGTTACAGCAACATGAACGCCTCAGGTGGGAGCTACAGCACCTCGTTTGCGATAAATGCGGGGACCGTGCAGGAGGTCAGCGTCGAGGTCGGGTCGCAATCTGTGGAATCCGCCGTCTACGGCGTCCGCTCCAATGTGATCCCGAGGGACGGGAGCAACCGGCTCCGCGGATCGTTCATTGCGAATTACGCGAACAGCCAGATGCAGGCGAACAACGTCGACGACGCGCTGCGCGCCCAGGGCCTCGTTGGTCTGCCCGCGCTCGACAAGGTCTGGGATCTGAACCCGTCGCTTGGCGGTTCCGTCAAGCGCGACCGGCTCTGGTTCTACGGATCGTTCCGGTGGTGGGGCAACGACGATCGTCCGCCAGGCACGTTCTTCGACGCGAATCCTAATGACTTCGTCTACACGCCGGATCGAAGCCGGGCATCGATGTCGTACGTCACCGGCACGCACGCGTTCAAGGTCGGACTGCAGATGCAGCGCGGCGGGCGCCACACGACCTGGTATGCGAATAACGATACCGGGCTGTCGTTTCTTAACGGCGTGCCCGCCCGGGCGACGCTGAGGACGACGCCGTACGAGCCGGACGAGACGCTAAACGCCGATCTCGGTCTGTTCGCCCAGGACCAGTGGCGTGTGAACCGAATGACGCTGAATCTCGGCCTCCGGTTCGCTTACCTGTACCGGCATTCTAACGGCGCTGCTACACAGCGAAGCCGAACGGGGAGAGGCTCTGCCCTCGAAGTGTCACTGTTCGAGGCTTTTGGTGAGTGGATGGGCTATGCGATGTACTACTCATTTGGCGGTACGGCGCCGGCGAGAACGGGGGCCAGCCACGCGACGATCGCCCCGTACGGCCCGTACCGGACGAGTGACGGGCCGGTCATGTTTGGCATTCACAACAATCGGGAGTGGGGGGCGTTCAGTCGCGGCGTGCTCGGACGTCCTCACCTTGCCGATGACGCCAGGTTTCAGAGTAACAAGTTGCGGGTCGATCATCGGGCTGCGATGGACGCGGAGATCGAGCAGGTGTTCACGCAATGTCCTTCGACGGAGATCAGCTCACGATGCAGCCGTCGCGGCGCAACAAGATCAGGCTCTTCTGGGATGAAACCTCGGAGTGCATCTCGTGCATCAGCGGTGCAACGGCGACGGTGTCGCCCGAGGCGATGTCCCGCACCGAAGCTTTTCCGCATCGTGTCGAGCAGGCGAGCTGGACATCGCCGCTGTCGAACCGGGTGCTGCTCGAAGCCGGCTTCGGCACTTACTTGAGCTGGTACGGCGGCCTCGAGCGGCCCGGCAACAACCGCGATCTGATCCGGGTGTCGGAGCAGGCAGGGGCGATTCCCGGACTCACCTATCGCGCCATGACTTGGTCGCGCCCCTTCAGCGCGACGCTGACCTGGCGCGGCTCGGCGTCCTACATCACCGGCGCCCAGAGCATCAAGATCGGCTACTGGGCGGCCTTCTACCAGAACATCAACAACTCGTTCACCGACAATGCCGGTCTCAGCTACCGGTTCAATAACGGCGTGCCGAATCAGCTCACGATGTCGATCCTCCCGGTGCGGAGCAATTCGTATGTGACTCCCACGGCGCTGTATGCGCAGGAGCAATGGACGCACGGTCGTGTGACGCTGCAGGGCGGCCTCCGCTATGAGCACGTGCCGAGCTACTACCCGGATCAGTAAGCGGGGCCGGCGCTCTTCATTCCGGTGCCGATCGTCTATGCCGGTCACAGCGGCGCCAGCTTCAACGATCTGACACCGCGACTGGGCCTGGCCTACGACCTGTTCGGCAATGGCAAGACCGCCGTGAAAGTCACGCTCGGCAAGTACAACGAGGCGTCGAGCGTGGCCGGCGTCTACTCGAACCTCAACACGCTCAATCGCCTCTCGACCACGACGACACGGTCGTGGACTGATGCGAACGGCAACTTCGCGGCCGATTGCGATCTCATGAATCCGCTGGCGCAGGACAATCGCGCGAGCGGGCGCGATTTCTGCGGCGCCTGGGGCACGCAGCCGTTCGGGCAGAACGTGGTCTCGACCAACTACGACCCGGCGACGTACTCCGGCTGGAGCAATCGCCCCTACAACTGGGACCTCGGGGCATCGGTCACGCACGAGATCGTGGCGCGCGTATCCGCCACGGTCGGCTACTTCCGCCGGCTCTATGGCAACTTCATCGTCACCGACAATCTGGCCGTCGGGCCGCAGGACTATTCGCGGTACACGATTGCCGTGCCGACCGACACACGGCTGCCGTCGAGCGCCACCATCCTCACCGGGTTCGACGTCGATCCCGCGAAGTTCGGCATCACCAACAACCTCGTGGCGCCCTCGAGCAGCTACGGCGAGCAGTCCGATCACTGGAACGGCGTCGATGTCACGGTCGACGCGCGGCAGCGAAACGGCCTGACCGTGCAGGGTGGATTCAGCACCGGACGGACGGTCACCGACAACTGCGGCGTGCTGGCGAAGGTGCCCGAAGCACGCTTCACGACGGCGTGGCAGCCGGAAGAATACTGTCAGTTGAGTACCGGGTTCCTGACGCAGTTGCGCGGGCTGGGCGCCTACACGATTCCGAAAATCGACGTCCAGGTCAGCGCGACGTTCCAGAGCCGGCCCGGTGGACAGCTCGCCGCGAACTTCAATGCCTCGAACGCGGTGGTGGCGCCGTCGCTCGGCCGCAACCTCGCCGGCAACGCCGCCAACGTCACGCTCAACCTCGTTGCCCCCAGGCGCGCTCTACGGCGATCGCATCAGCAACGTCGATTTTCGTGTCGCGAAGATTCTGAAATTCGGCCGCACCCGCACGCAGGTGAGCGTCGACATCTACAACCTGATGAGCGCCAGCGCCGTGCAGACGTACAACCAGACATACGGCGCGGCGTGGTTGACGCCGACGCTCGTGCTGCCGGCCCGGTTCGCAAAGGTCAGCGCCCAGTTCGATTTCTGACTGTTTCGACGGTCGGCGCGTGAATCAACCGCTGCGGTGGAACGGCGTCGAGGTCAACGTTACGGCGCGCGTCCGTCACAGGCGCACGCTGCAAGGGGCACCAGCACCAGGCCGAACGTCGAGGGATAGCTGCGAGATGCGGGCCCCTCTGGCGGAAAATACGGGGACCACGGTCCTCAATCGCTATTGCCACGTCGCGCCGGGGACGTTGTATGGCGATCCGACCAGATCGACCTGCACCCCGGCAAGGTCTTTAAGTTCGACGGCTGGCGTTCGCAGCGCAGCGTCGATCTCTACAACGCGCTCAACGCGAGCGCCCACCCCGACCTACAAACGGACGTTCATCGTCAACGGCCGCGTGGCTGGCACCGACGCTGATCATGCCGGCGCGCCTCGCGAAGATCAGCGTGCAGTTCGACTTCGAGGCGCCGCGATCCGCCGCCGGTCGTTGTTGATGAAACGTGTCGGCGCGGTGCTACTCTTTGTCCATGCGCGCCGATCGAATACATCTGCCAGGACAACAACAAGGACCTCGAGCACCCGATTGGGAAGTGATCGCCGAGGCGGGCGCGACACTGATCTGTTCGCCGCCGCGTCGATGTCTGTGCACGTCCTCGGCCGCGATCGATTGGCCGATTGAGAGGTCGTGAATGCCGGAGGCGTGCGTATTGACGAGTGCGGCTCGATCCGCCATCGACAGTTTTGGCTGAACTCCGGTCACCCCGCCGCCGGGCACGCTCTGAGAGCTTTGACCACGACAATTCCCGGATGTACCCGATCGGTGTGATAATAACGGCCCCATAACTCGATGGCCCCCAGTGGCCGCGGATCGATAGACGACGACCCGGCGACGGCCGCGTCTGACACGTCGAGAGGGAACCGTAACCAGTGACTCCCAGGTGAAAGGACCGTCGATGAAAGGTTTCGTACGAATTCTGGGCGCATTCGTCGCCCTTCTGCTCCTCCCTGCCGCGTCGTATGCGCAGGCGGCGATCGCCGGTGTGGTCCGCGACACGTCGGGTTCGGTGTTGCCCGGCGTGACGGTCGAGGCCTCCAGCCCGGCACTGATCGAGAGAACCCGCGCCGCCGTCAGCGACGGTGCGGGGCAGTACCGCATCGACAACCTGCGTCCCGGCGTGTATGCCGTAAGGTTCACGTTGTCGGGGTTCAGCGCCGTGTCGCGCGAAGGCGTGGAACTGTCTGGTTCGGCAACGGTCAGCGTGAACGCGGACCTCAAGGTAGGGTCGCTCTCGGAAACGATCACGGTCACGGGCGAGACGCCGATCGTGGATTTGCAGAGCGCGCAGCGCCAGTCGGTCCTCAGCAGCGAAGTCATCAAGTCGATTCCGAGCTCAGGAGGCTATAACGCCCTCCTCGTCCTGGTGCCCGGAGTCCTCGGCGGCCAACAGGACGTCGCAACCGGGCCGTGCAACTCGTGCACATTCAGCGCCCACGGCACGATGCTGTCGCTCTCGGGCAACCGGGCAAATACGGATGGCCGTCTGCTCGTCGACGGCATCAGCATCGCCGTGCCCCAGGCCGGCGGCACGAACTACCTGACCGACACGCGCAACGCCCAGGAAGTGACCTTCACCGTGACCGGGAGCATGGGCGAAGTTGAATCGGGTGGTCCGGTGATGAATATCGTTCCGCGCGCCGGCGGCAACACCGCGTCCGGCAGCGGCTTCGTCCAATGGGCCAACGGCCGTCTCCAGAGCAGCAACCTCGACCAGAGGTTGAAGGACCTCAACATTCCGGAGAGTCCGCTCATCAAGAGCTACGACATCGCCGGCTCGGTCGGCGGTCCCCTGCGGAAAGATCGGGTGTGGTACTTCGCCACGGCGCGCGCACAGGGCAACTCAGCTTACCTGCCGATCTACTACAACAAGAACGCCGGCGATCCGACGAAGTGGCTGTATGTGCCCGACTTCTCACGGCAGGCCTTCAACGACAAGACATGGGACAACGCCAGTGGGCGCATCACCACGCAGTTGACGCCGCGCAACAAGCTGAACCTGTTCTGGGACGAGCAAAGTGTGTGCGGCAGCTGCGAGAACGGCGGCAACTACTCCAACGGCACGACGTCGCCAGAAGGTAACGGCTACGGCGACCTGCGTCCGATGCGCTTTCAGTCGGCGAGCTGGAGCTCTCCGGTCAGCACCAAGCTGCTGCTCGAGGGCGGCTTCGGCTACTTCTTCTCGCGCTGGGGTGGTCGGGCGAAGACCGATCCCTACACCGGCGACCTCGTGCGCATCATCGAGCAGTGCTCGGCGGGGTGCGCCGCCAACGGCAACATCCCCAGCCTGATGTACCGCTCGCAGACGACGGACCTGTTCAGCGACGGCCGGAACAAGAACATCACCACGACCTGGCGCTTCAGCGGGTCGTACGTCACCGGCGCCAACAGCGTGAAGTTCGGCTACATCGGCAACCAGTTGGGCGATCTCCGCTCCGCCAACCGCAGCCCCAACGACCTGCGGTATCGCACCAATAACGGCGTGCCGAACCAGCTGACCGAGTACGTGCACAACCAGCAGAACGACCTGTGGATGAGCGACCACGCTTTCTTCGTGCAGGATCAGTGGACGCGCGGCCGGTTGACGATTCAGGGCGGACTGCGCTTCGACCGTGCGGCGAGCTGGGCGCCGGAGCAGCATCTCGAGAGCCGGTTTTGGCAGACGGCGCTCGACTTTCCGGAAACGCCGGTCGTGGACACCTACAACGACATCACGCCGCGTGCCGCGGTCACCTTCGACGTGTTCGGCAACGGCAAGACCGCGCTCAAGGCGACGGTCGGCAAATACCTCGAATCGACGGTCACCGCGTCCAACTACTCGCTCGGGAATCCCACGTCCCGCCTGGCGACCAACGTGACGCGCACCTGGACCGACGCCAACGGCAACTGGAATCCCGACTGCGACCTGAAGAACCCGGCGCAGCAGGATCTCCGGGGTAGCAGCGGTGACTTCTGCGGCGTCATCTCCAACCTGAACTTCGGAACTTCGACCTTCAGCAACACGATCGATCCGAACATCCTGCACGGATCGGGCATCCGGCCGTCAGACTGGAACTGGGGTGTGTCGGTGCAGCACGAGGTGTTGCCCCGGACCTCGGTCGAAGTCGGCTTCTTCCACCGCGCGTTCTACGGCTTCGCCGTCACGGACAATCTGGCGGTGGCGCCTTCGGACTTCTCGCAGTTCGCGATCACGGCGCCGCAGGATGCCCGGCTGCCTGGAGGTGGGGGCTATCAGGTCGGCACGCTGTACGACCTCAACAACCCGTCGCTCTTCGGGGTGACCCGGAACTACATCACCTACTCCGACGCGTACGGCGACGCCTACCAGAAGTACAACGGCATCGACCTGAGCGCGAGCACGCGGGCGCGTAATGGGTTGGCGGCGCAGGGCGGTTTCTCGGGCGGCTATTCGACGTCGGACAACTGCGGCGTGCGCGAAAGAGTCCCGGAGATCGGGCTGCTGAACCCGTTCTGCCACATCGAGACCCAGTTTCTGCCCCAGTACAAGGGACTCGTCAGCTACACGATTCCGAAGATCGACCTGGCGCTGAGTGGCACGTTCACCAGCAAGCCTGGCATCCAGGTGAGCGGGTTCGGCACGCCGGTGGCTGGTGGCGCGTTCGCGGCCAACTACACCATCTCGAACGCCGTGGTGTCGCAGATCCTCGGTCGCAACCTCGCGGGCAACGCGCCGAACATCACGGTGAACCTCATCCCACCGCATTCGGTGCTCGGTGAGCGCGTCAACGAAGTCGATCTCCGGCTCGGCAAGATCCTCAAGTTCGGCCGCACGAAGGCAAACGTGGGCGTCGACCTCTACAACCTGCTGAACGCGGCGACCGCACTCGCCTACAACCAGGCCTTCATTCCCAACGGCGCCTGGCTGACCCCCACGCAGGTCATGTCGGCTCGTTTCGCGAAGTTGAGCCTGCAGCTCGATTTCTAAACCAACCGAGGTCTGACGAGCGGTCCTTTACACTCCGTGGGGGCGAAGGACCGCTCGACCGGACCAGGTCGCCGGCAAGCCGTCCAGGCCGGGAGCACTGCTTCTCAGTCAGGCCGCGCACAAAACCATCCCGCGATCGGCGACTATGCTCTATGAATCACGCGACGCGGTCATGAGACGCCATCCCGTGATGGCCACGCCCCGCGAATCCCAATCCCGGATGGCTGGCTCGCGCCTCCCTCGCGTTGCACGCCGTGGGCCGCTGCGTCCACCTGGTCATCAGGGCAGTTTTGCGCCATGCGCAAGGACGATTCTGCTCTCAGTTGGTTCCTGATCGGCCACCCGCGTCGCACCCCGCCTGGCATGCGGGTCGAGAGGATCGACGCTTGGCGGTTGGCGCCCAGATCGCCGCGACCACGACGCGTCTATGACTGTTCGCCTCGCAGCAGCGCTTCGGGAGCACCGACACCTGCGGTCAGCCCGAGTGCTCTGTCAGCCGGACGGCTCGCCGCTTTCAGCAGATGTCGTCAAGCATTACGTTGAACGGGCTTCGCGACGTGCTCAGCTCAGCGAGAGTGGTGTTCATCGACTGAGGCACACGTTCTGTTCTCACCTGTCGATGCGCGCGGCACCCACACGGGCGATTCAGGAACTGGCAGGCCAACGGGATCTTTCTGTGGCTCCGGGGCGGATGCGGACGCGTCCAGCCTGTCCGAGAACGGGCATTCCGTCAACCTGGGACGGCCCCGCTAATGCTTCCTACCCTCCACTGCTCTTGAACTGGTTTCGCGGCCGTGGGGAGATTTCCGCCGCCGTTAGTCGACGATGGCATCCACACAAACCGAGACTGACCGCCAGAAAGGTTTACGGCTTTCGGTACTTTCGCTGGAGAGAAATCGCCTGTAGCATACGTTGGGTCAGCTACCTGAACCGAAAGCCATGACAGATTCTGCTGAAGACCCCGATTTTCAAAATACCCCACAAGAATCGATTCGAAGTTCGAGGCGTTTGGGCGGGATGGGCTGCTGGCCGACTGAGGCGGTGAGCACCGCCTCCAGCACGCCCATGCCGAGCGCCGAGAGACCAGGGCGGCCGCAATCGCCGCCGGCGAACGACGCCACACGCCGAGAGCGTTGCGAGCCATGCTCCACACGGCGTCGAGTGTCGGCCCCCCGCTCGGCAGCCTTCCAAGCACTCGGAATGAGGAGAATCGCCAGCAGGAGGGCGCCCACTAAGCTTGCCCCCACCGCAAAGCCAAGATCCACGCCTTCTTCGCCGCTCAGAAAATCTCCCATCACCGTGCCGGCCGTCCGGACAACGGCGATGAGCAACCAGTAGCTACCCCTCGCTCGGGAACTTGGCTGTGAAGTCGATGGTCAGGACCGTTACCGGCAACACGCCCAACATCAGCGATCCAGGCCCGAGCCCGAAACCCAGGTCTCCTGAGACGAAGTCGCCCAACGCGGTCCGATAGTGCTAACCATCAGGAGGGCCATCATCAGAACATCGACAACACGCCGATGGCTCGATAGAGCGCCTGTGGTGGGCGTGTTAGACGCGTCCGCGGTTGTGCCAACAAGGGTACGCACAAGCGTAGCGGAGCCGCACGAGCTTCGCGAAAAACTTACGGGTCTGATCTGAAGTTGCCAGTGATCGACGCCACCGAATGACCAGTACTGGCGTAGCAGGCAGACGCCGGAATGCACCATGGCGCGACGAGAAGACATGCCTGGCGTTCGGCGAAGCCGAACCTGGCGTCGGCTTGGCCCCACTGTTCGAACTGCATTGGAAGGACTCCCTCGGCAACGTGCGGATCGATCGACTGCCTGTGGCTTCGAGTGCTCGAGCCGCGGCGACCACTGAAGCCCGATCGGCCCGCTGCGGTCCAACGCAACACCTTCTTCTATCGGTCCCGTTCGCCCGTTAGATTCCCGCCCGTGAACCAAGCGACCTGAAGAAACATCTGCCACCACTCGTGTGACTCGAGTGCGGCACGCATCTTCCTCGCCCTTGTAAGGTTTCGGTCCCGCTTGGTGTTCCATCAAGTATGGGGCACGTGATGGCGGCAATGCCGAACAAGCGAATCCAATGAGTCGAACGGAGAGTATCCGACCGACACATCCGGAGGTGCCGACGGCGTCATGCCGCGCGGTCGACTTTGTCACGCTGTTGCTCGACGGACGATCGCATGGCGAGGAGGACGCATGAACGAGCCGAGGTGCACGAATCGATCGCGGGCGGGAGCGCTCACGCCCGCGCGCCGACGATCGCCGGTGCCGATCGTGCTGTGGCGGCTCCGTGGGGCGACCGATGATCTCCGTGGTCTCGTGATCGAGGCGTCCTTCGGCTATGCGTTCGGCTTCGAGCTCGACGCGGAACTCGTGTTTTTGCACCTGCACGCCATGTTGGATGGTCTCATCGCATTCGCAGATCGCGTCGAGGCCGCGCTTCTCGCGCAGGGATGGCGCGTCATCCCTGACGCGCTGCCATCGATAACTCGCACAGGAATCTGGAGGTCTTCATGCCGCTGCGGTCCGAATTGCTAACCAGAGGCGCCGTCGTTCGCGCCTTCATTCGCCGCGCCCTGCTCGTTCTTCTCGCGCTGCTCGTCGTCCCGGCGATCAGCTTTGCCCAGTCGCCGTGGGAACGGGCCAGCGCGAACTTGGCTACTTTCCTTCGGCCTTGGTGATGAACACGTACCTGAAGATCGCGCTCCTCTGCGTGTCGTTCGTCGCCGTCGGTCTGCTGGTCCTGAATCTGCGCACGCAGGCCAAGGCCGAACACCTGAAGCCGTTGGTCATCCGGATCGATGACATCGGTCGCGCCCAGGCGGTGCAGTACGACACGCTCACGTACCACCCGCGGGGCCCGGCTCCCGAGCTGAAGTACTTCCTGACCCAGTTCGTGACGAAGCACTTTGCGCGGATGCGCGCGACGGTCAAGGAGCGGTACGCGGAGTCCCTCTACTTCCTGGACGCCGCGATCAGGGAGCGTGGACTTGAGGGAACTGATGCTCGGCGTGGCGTTGGCATGGGAATTCCTCAGGTTACATGTCCTAGCACATCGCGGATGGGCCGGCAAACACGCATCGATCGGTCCAGACCGATCGAGCGCGGATGCGGTTCGATTCCTGCGCGCGGGGTCGGCGTTCGTGGCCGCAAGTTGTTGACTACGCGAAGGCGAGTGGTGGTGAGCCGGGTGGGAATCGAACCCACAACCCGCAGATTAAGAGTCTTTGTTTAGTGCAATTGCCTGAAACGCGCTGAAAACGGACATGTTTCAGTAACTCCATTTTTATCAGTGTGTTATCTGGTGTTAACGAATTCAATCCGTTTCGTGGCGGTTCAGGATATCCTACCCATGTGGTGACCTCAGTGTGACCTCAGCGAACCCGCAGACTCGCGAAGCCGAAACGGGTTTCAAGGTCACACGCTGCGATCACATCAACAGGGAGGAGCCGGGCATGTCGTCACACTTGACCGACGCGATCGTCAGCAAAGCCAAGCCCGTGGCGGGCCACATCAAGACGCTGAGGGACGGCCATCCGAAGAGCGGCGGACTGGAGCTCCGCGTGTTTCCGTCCGGTCAGAAGAGTTGGGCGATTCGATATCGCGTCGGCCGGCGCCAACGCAGGCTCACGTTGGGGGACGCCAGCATTCTCCCGCTCGGTGGCAAGAACGGTGCTCGCGAACTGGCCCGGCAAGCCATGCTGCGTGTGTCCAACGGCGAGGATCCGGCCGAAGCCAAGCGCGAACAGCGCGACGCCGACACCGTGGAACAATTTGCCGAGATCTACATGGAGCGCCACGCGAAAAGGAAAAAGAAATCGTGGCGCAACGACCAAGCCATTCTCAACGCCGACATCTTGCCCGTCTGGCGACATCGCCTGTTGAAGGATATCGCGCGACGTGACGTGCGCGAGCTGCTGAACGCGATCGTGGATCGAGGTGCGCCGATTCACGCGAATCGCGTACGCGCCTGTTTGTCGAAGTTGTTCAAGTTCGGGATCACTGAGGATGTAGTCGAGGCCAATCCCGTCGCGGATGTCCCGAAACCAAGTGCCGAGCGCATTCGTCAGCGCGTGCTCAGCGTCGAAGAAGTTCGCGTGTTCTGGAGCTTCACTGAGGCGATGGCCCCGAAGGTCAGGGCGCTGTGGCGGAGTCGCTTGCTGACGGCGCAGCGCCCTCAAGGGGAGGTTGCTCAGATGCAATGGGGCGAGGTGGATTTAGACGGCGCTTGGTGGACGATTCCCGGCACGAAATCTAAGAATCGGGTACCGCATCACGTGCCACTCCCTGCGACCGTCGTCCAACTCTTGCAAGGCATTCGACCCGAGAAGGACCCGAAGCCGGAGGCGTTTGTGTTCGCAGGCGTTACGCGCCACCCGCAGGTGCGAACAGGCGCGGCGTTTCCGTTGCCGGATTTCCAGCCGCGTGATTTGCGAAAGACCGCGCGCACGCGCATGGCGGAGGACGGTGTGCCAGAAGAGTGGTGCGAGGCCGTGTTGAATCACAAGCGGCCAGGGCTGATCGGCACCTACAATCTCCATCGCTACGATGCGGAAAAGCGGCAGGCGCTCGACCACTGGTCGCGCCGTGTCGAGGCGATTGTCACGAATGCCCTTGGTGCGCGTGTACTGCCGTTCGCGAAGTTCGCATCGCCGGACCGGATGTAGCAAGAGCCCGACGGCGAGTGCTGCTACGCCGGCTAGTGACGCGACGAGTGGGCGATCAGGATAATTGCTCCGGCTCACGCCCTGGGGATGACGCGTTCGACCCTCAGCAGAAGGTCGGATGGCCGTGGAGGTTCCCATGGGCCAACAGGGACGATATGATCCGACCATGCGACGCGCAGACGTCATCGCCGCAATCTCAGGCCGTCGAGAGGAAATCGCCCACCGTTTCGGTGTGCGCTCGCTCTCGCTGTTTGGTTCAGTGGCCCGCGACGAGGCTCGCCCGGACAGCGACATTGATTTGGTCGTCGATTTCGAGGGGTCTACAACCTTCGACGGCCACATGGGCTTACTCGTGTTCTTGGAGGACCTCCTAGGCCGTCGCGTCGACCTCGTTACGGCAAAGGGACTCCGACCGCGTCTGCGGCCGCTAATCGACCAGGACCTCGTGCGTGTCGCGTGACGCGCGGCTCTACGTCGCCGACATTGTGTTCGCCGGCGAGGCGATTCTCCGCTACATCGAGGGCGTGACGTTTGAGCAGTTCGCCGCCAACGACGAAAAGCGCGCGGCCGTGGAACGTCAAGTGTTTGTCATTGGCGAGGCGGCGGCCAGACTTCCCGATGAATGGAAGCAACGACGACCAGCGGTACCTTGGCGCAAGATCATCGGGCTGCGCAACCTCCTCGCGCACGGCTATTGGACGATCGACGCGGAAGAATTGTGGGACATCGCGCGGCACAAGGTGTCGGAATTTGTCGCGGAGCTTCGACCCTTGCTCGACGGGAGCTGAGCGATCAACACAGCCAGACTAGGAACAACTCGGCCCGAACTCGGGCCGCAGCGCATCGGTGACTGTCCGAACATCCGACTCCCACATCGCGACCACGATATCGATGTCCAGCGTCGATCGCGGTTTCCGCTCATTGAGCTGGCGAACGAGCCGCCGGCGACGTAGCGGAGTCCGCACGACTCGAGGGTATGGGCCACGCTGAGCGCGACGACAACGGGGTCGCTCAGCACCGGCCGCGGAGACCAGCGACTGCGCCGCATCAGGATAGATCCGCCGAACCGCATCTACGCCGATCAGGATGGCAGCCAGCCGCAGGAAGTACTCGCGCTCAGAGCCGTCGGGGTGGCGCCGAGGCAGAGATTTACCACGCCCCGAGTGCTGTCGCTGACGGCTTGTAACTTTCAGAAGGCGAGAGGCGGCGCCACGCGTCGAACCTGGCGCTGCTCGACGTCGGCCGTGGTGTTGGCACTGAGAATCGCCACGCGTCGAGAGGGCACACGGTCATTATAGAGAGCGAGTCAGCCCGACCGGAGTGGAAGGGAGCGATCACTCGGGACAAACCTTCCACACGTTGCTCACCGCTTGCGTTCCAGACGGATGGCCCAACGCACCGCATCGCGCCCTGCGCAATCGGACCGCCGACATCGGGCAGATCGTCAGCGGTAAGCACGGGGTTGTTGCCGACCTTGAAAGAAACGTAGAAATCTGGGACCGTTGGTCGACGAGCAGCGTTCCTCCCTTGTGGTGCGCTCTTTCATGCCGCGACCCAGAACAGTTCGCCGCTGCCCGGCCTTTCAGTCCGCCCGGGAGCATGGCTCTACACTTGCCCGTTGACCAGGACCTATCAGGGACAACCCGTTCAAGCTGATGGGATGCAGTCAGTTGCGGCAATGAACGCTCAAGCGCCTCTTCCGTGGAGGCATATTGGTCTTTCGCAGAGGCGGGAACACAGGCCGAAACCTTGAACGCCCTCGGAATCTGGCCGGAACGGTGGAAAACGCAACCGTCCGCGGTCATGCAGGGGCGTAGAATGGGCGCCATCTCACACGAAACGCAGAAGGCCACAACACTGCTCCAGGCGTGGGGGAGCGGCAATCACGCCGCGCTCGGCGAGTTGCTCTTGCTCGTCCAAGAAGAGTTGCGCCGCCTCGCACGGCGCTCCATGAGCCACGAGCGGCCAGGGCAGGCCCCGCCAGCCACCGCCCTGATCGACGCAGCGTACATGCGGCTCATCGAGATTAAACACGTTGCCTGGCAGAATCGCGCCCACTTCTTGTCAGGTTGGCGCGTTTGATGCGACGGATCCTTCTGGATGCGGCGCGCGCGAAGGGATATCACACGCGCGGTGGCGGCGCGCAGAAGGTCTCGCTCGATGACGCAGTGCTGGGGTCGCAGGAGCCTGGCCAGGATCTAGTGGCGCTCGACGACGCACGGCGGATACTGTCCGCGGTCGATCCCCGGAAGGGTCACGTCGTGGAGATGCGATTCTTCGACGGGGCGAGCGTTGAGGAAACCGCGGAATCCCTTGACGTCTCTGCCGACACGATCATGCGCGACCGGCGGCTGACGAAAGCGTGGCTCTTGCGGGAGCTGCGGGGACCAGCCACGCGATGACGCCCGAGCGCTGGACGGAGGTCGAACGGCTCTATCATGCCGCGCTAGCGCACGACAAGGGCGCGCGGGCGGCGTTTCTGGGCGAGGCGTGCGCCGGCGACGAGGCGTTGCGGCGCGAGGTAGAGTCGTTGCTCGCCCAGGAAGCTGGGAGCGCTGGCTTTCTGAGCACGCCGGCGGGCGTCCTCGCCGGCGCGGTGAAGCACAGCGGCGCCTTGTCGTTCATTGGTCAACGCCTGGGGGCGTACCAGATCCAGTCGTTTCTTGGCGCGGGCGGGATGGGCGAGGTCTACCGCGCCCGGGACAGCAGACTCGGCCGCGACGTCGCGATCAAGATCCTGCCGCGGCTCTTCAGGACCGATGCCGACCGTCTCGCCCGCTTCGAGCGGGAAGCGCGGACGCTCGCGGCGTTGAATCATCCAAACATCGGCGCAATATACGGGCTCGAGGACGTGGATGGCATCCCCGCGCTGGTGCTCGAACTGGTCGAGGGGATGACCCTGGCCGATCGGCTCGACCCACGAGACAATACTCGCGATGGCCCCGGGCTCCCGGTGGCCGAGGCCTTGACCCTCGCGCGACAAATCGCGGATGCGCTGGACGCGGCCCACGCGCGCGGGGTCGTGCATCGGGACGTCAAGCCGGCCAACATCAAGATCACGCCGGCCGGGGTCGTGAAGGTGTTGGACTTCGGCCTGGCGACGGCCGCGGTGGGCGCCGCGCCGAGTCCCGATCCGACGCACGCCCCGACCGGGACGGCTGGCGGGACGCGCGACGGAGTGATCCTCGGCACCGCGGCGTACATGAGCCCGGAGCAGGGGCGCGGGCAGGTCGTCGACACGCGCACCGACGTCTGGGCCTTCGGCTGCGTGCTGTTCGAGATGCTCGCCGGCACGCAAGCCTTCGGCGGGAACAACGTCTCCGACGTCCTCGCCGCGATTCTCACAGCCGAGCCCGACTCGCGCGCACTAGCGGCAAATACGCCCGCGTCGATCAGCACACTAGTCCCAGTACAAGCGCGTTTGCGACACGGCGGTAAGCAAAAAGCTCGAAATG
>JBDTVS010000071.1:0-33215 GCA_040007095.1 Acidobacteriota bacterium | reverse complement strand
GTCAGGTAGTCACGTCATTACTGCCCAAAGTCCCGAGGGGCTGAACTGTTACGCCGGACCTAACGACCCAGCGGTGTAAGTCACAATCGCCAAGACCGTTGTGCCAGGTCTCGTCCTTTCCGCGACTTGTCGCAGAGAGGACGAGAAGACGGCCAAGCGAGCGGCAAGTTGCCATTCCCGTCGACCCAACCCCATCGCCCTCGCAGCTCGACGTCGTCGGTTCATCGATGGTGGTAGTTCATCGGTCTTCCAGCTGGAGGGGCGAAGCGTGCCGGTCACGGCCGCTCGCATCATTTGCGGGCTGGGGTTTGCCACGGGTGGGCGTTTTCACGCGGCGATGCGGAAGATTTCCATCACACGTCGAGTGCGCCGTCGTCCGAACAGGCGCCCGCGGCCTGAGAACAACGGCATCAGCGGCTTGGTGATTGATGCCGCAGCATCGCGAAGGGGAGACTGCATCATGAGAAGACCGATGGCATTTGCGGCTCGGCTGTTGGCGGCTGGGTGCTTCAGAGAATTGAACTCGGGATCGCTTGTTGCAAGGCGCGTGGCCATCCAATTAAATCGTAAAACGGCGCGCGTGCGCCGTCGACCGTCGGCGCGGAATCAACGGGTGTGTGGATGACGCCCCAACTCAGGAGATTGACATGAACAGAACTGCCGCTATCGTGACCATCCTCTTGGTCGCGGGATTTCAAGCCTTCTCGACTGCCACGCAACGCTTCGAGCATGAGCGTCAGCCGCAGTTGGAACAGCGCTCGACAGCCGCTGTCCAGGAGCCGACGGGCTATACCGCCGCGTGTTTTGCCACCAACCTCGATTCCGAATCTCGCGATCTTGCTGCGACGATTTTTGACTGGAGGGGCAACAACGTTACCGCAACGAGTTCTTGCGGAGCCCATCAAGGACCGGGGATCACCTGCCAGGCAACGGCTCAGTTCACTGACTCCGCACTTCGTTGCGTGGTCAGTACCAGCGGCAGCGCGGCACGCCTTCGCGGATCCCTCAGTACATCCGCAGGCCCTTACCCATTCACCTTGGGACAGCCCGCAAACTCGACCGTGACTGCGGAGTGAGCGGTGCTGCCGCGGCAAGCGGGTCCTTCCGATCCCATTGGCTGCGGCAGCCGCCGACCACACCTGTAGCCTTCCGAGTGTGGCCACGCTGGGGGCAATGGGCCTGGGGCGAGTCTTCGGAGTCATTTCGCCTGGATTGATTCGAGATAGCGAATCACGTTTGCGATCCGCGTCTCGACCCCTTTGATCCGAGAGCTCGAACGAGCGGAATGTGGGTCCCCATACGGGTATGCCGCGCGTCCCGTGGGACGGCGGCGTTCCGGCGCCGTTCGTCACGAAAGGTCTTCACGCGTGGGCCCGGAAACGTTCCTGCGTTGCGGCCGGCCAGCCTGGTCAGGTCCGCCGGTCGTGTCTGGAGTGCGCTTGCGATGGGACCATCGCCCTTCCCATCGGGCCCGTGGCACGACGCACAGTAGAAGCGGTACGTGTCGCGCCCATCCTCGACGGCGCGAGCCAACCTTGCGTCTTTCCCAGCGACGAAGACTGGGGGGCACCGACGACGCCGGTGACGAATACGTCGGCAATGAACACGCCCGCCATCGACATTTTAAGGCTCATGACCTCGCTCCTCGGATACGAACGTCTCCTCGGGCGATCACGCCGCGCGAAGGCGATTGAAGACGAGTCTTTTGAGGAGGCCGCCCAGTCCGCTTGCCGAGTTTCCGGCTGGGTGATTTAACAACGCTCGCAGACGGCCGGTTCGCGGCTTTTCGATAGTCAAGCTTGGGGGCCGCATGTCTAGCGCATTTTCCGTTTGTACGTAGTGTCCGCCTTCCGGTGGACCGTCGTAGTCCGGCTAAAAAGCCGGACCATCGTACAACCGGACACTACGTACAAGCGAAAACGCTCTAGCGCTTTCGGTCTTGATCACCGGTGTGAGTTGCAGAACCGACGGTCAGCCATCGCCGCCCTTACTGGAAACCGTCGGGGTGGTGGCGTCTGAGGCTCGACATTCTGCTTGAGGTGCACACTGTGTGTTGTCTGCGGTGGCTCGATTCCTGAGTCCCGCTTGACGATCCCCGTCGTCCTGTTCGCACAAGATCAGTGCGAAAAAATGCGTGAATTGTGCGAGAAAGTGCGCAACCGCCGACTGCCCGCGCGGCCGGTCCCCTCGCGTTTGGTCCCGAACTCCTTGCCGCGACCGGATACCTCGCTGGTGGTGAGGCCGTTCAACCGGCCATCGAGCGGTCCGAGGCGCGGCATCGGCATCGAGTCGACGAATCGAGTCGGAGGAGACCACTGATCATTCAGTCCAGGAATGCGCCTCGAACAGGGTGCGACGGTCCCCGGATCAACCGATCAGCACCCGCCACCGTTTCCGGAGACCCCGGCGCGTCGAGCCACAGACGCAGGCTGTGCCTGGCGACCAGCCACAGCACCAACCATCCGAGTCGGCGAACCGATTCCTTGACGACGACCTGGTGGTGTAAACACACGCGGTGCGTCCTCATCAGCCACATTCGTGTTCCCGTTGCCGCACCGCTGAGTGTCTCGTGCCATGACGACATGGCTGTCGCCCAGCACGAACGGTGCCGCGGCGCTGGCCGCAACCGTGATGATCCGCCGCCGGGCGCCGGGATTGTCGGCGGGCGATAGGCGATCGTGTTCTGACTTTCGGTACGGTCGTTCCCTTGCACATGTCGAGCAGTTGTTCGGGCTCTGTCGATTGCCGATGTGTCGACTGGATCGTGATGGCCGATGGACCGCCCAAGCAGCCTGTCCCGTACCGCGTGTCGAGCTCGCGCCATGGTGTGAACATCCGCACGCTGAAGGATTTGCCGGCCGTCGGCGCACCTGTCGCGTGGCACTCAAGAGAGCCGTCAGGTCCTGAGGGTTCCGCAAGCCGCCCTCTCGCTTGGCATCGGCTACTCCGGTGTAGCGCACACGGTGAAAGGTCGCGAATCGTCACCAGACCGCGCTTCACAAGCCCGTGGCGTACACCGTTCACGGTGGCGAGGGGCAGACCGAGCGCCTCGGCAATCTCGTGATCGGTGGAGGGTCCGTGGCGGCGCAAGAAAGTCAGCACCTGCGCGCGGCGCGACTCGGACCGCGGGTCGGTCACGCGGCGCCCGCTGGCGCGGGCCTCCCTCGAGAGCGGCACCTACCGGCGCGACGCGGACGCGTGACGCTGACCGACGGCACCCGCG
The DNA here is from genome assembly GCA_040007095.1 of Acidobacteriota bacterium. Classification (GTDB taxonomy): domain Bacteria; phylum Acidobacteriota; class Vicinamibacteria; order Vicinamibacterales; family CAVVIG01; genus JBDTVS01. Next base: position 29,992 of record JBDTVS010000071.1, on the reverse strand, counting down.
CGAACGGCAGCCAGGCGGAATTTGGTGAGTGATCAGGTGGTACGTCTTCATGGTTCGCAACTCCACTGCGAAACAGAACCCGGCGGTTCCGACGGAACGCTCAGAGCTCCCCCGAGGCTGGGCGTTTTTCTTTTGTTAGGGCTGGGGTTGGGCCGCCGCCCGCCGTTGTGCTCGCGCGTCCGCGTCGGCGGTGCGGTGCTCGCGCGCGAGGCCCACCTTCAGGAGGCGCCGCGTCACGGCACCGGTGGAGTTCGCTTCGAGATCCGCGACGTGTTTGAGCTCGGCGGCGAGCGAGCGGGGGATCCGACCGAGAGCGAGATGTGTGCTGAGTCAGGGCTGGCGTGTGGCCTGTCCACACTGTGCCGCACGCGATCGCGGGGATCGATTGCGATTATTGGGACTGGGACTGGGACTGGGACTTCTGGGATTCCGGATTTCAGGAGAGGATCGGTCTGCACTAGTCGTGCGGCATGTCGTCCACCGTGACGGGCGAACCCGCGTCAGAAAGGCCGCGGGACAACTTGTCGAGGGAACGCATTTCAACGCGTTGCCCCGCGCAGATCCTTTTGATTGTCTTCCGATCCACCCCGCTCAGCTCGTGGAGGCGATTGAGCGACAGGGGACCACTCTTCTCCATTTCCGCAGTCAGCCACGCCGCCAACTGCGGGCCGCCAACCGTCTTCGAAGCCAGTGACACGGGAACCTGAACACCGCTCGGTGGCCGACGGCTGCTTTCTTGTGCGATTGCGTCAGTCGGCAGGCCCAAACAGCAGTCCGCCGAGGCCGGGGCCCAGCTCGCGAATCACGAAGTCGACGGTCGGCGCCGTCGGACCCGCGCCCCCTCCGTGTGACCCTTCGACTCGTTTCAGCCGAAAACGGTCCTGCTGCGCTTCCAGGTGGGCGCGCACGGCATCCAGCCACCTCTGTACGGCGTGCGTCGGGTCGACCCCCAGTGCCACGCCGCCCGCCCTGGATGGCGAGCCGCGTCATCTGAAAGGCGAGCGACGGATCGTCGCCAATCGCGCCGATCGCTCTGATCTCTCCCGCGTGTGCTTCGATGCTGACGCGTGCGTCCTTTGACCGATCGCACAGTGTCCGGAATTTGTCCTCCAAGTCTTTCCAAAACGCGGCTGAGGACATCGGGGCCTCTTCGAGCAGAGGCCGGCGCGCGCCGTTACAATCGCGGCAGGCCGCCGGCAGGTCACCGCCTGCTGACGTGTCAGGACCGCGGACGCGTGCTCAGCGCGTCCGCGACTCCGTTCCGACTCGCGGGCTCGTGTCGCGCGTCGGCGCTCAGGGTCACGGGTGGTGGTCGCTTGCGCGGGTGAGCGGGCCTCATCTCGCCCCGCGTGGCGGCGCGTCCGCCGCTGGCAGCCCGACCCGCGACAACACGACGATCGCGGCGCACACCACCCGCCACTGCCGCCGCGCGCGTCCTCGCGCTCACGCCGCGCGCCCGCGGTAGCGCCGCACCACGATCAACCGGGCGCGCTGCCGCGTCTGGACGATGTCGTAGGACGACTGCATGCGCATCAATGTCTCCATCCGCACCCCGAACGCTTTCTCGATCCGGAGCGCCATGTCACCCGAGAGATCCGCCTGGGCGTTCAGCAGGCTCGAGAGCGCCACGCGAGAGACGCCGAGCGCCTTCGCGGCATCCGTCACCGACAAGTTGAGCGGCGCCAGAATCTCCGTCCGGATGAACGCGCCGGGATGCGGCGGGTTCTTCATCCGATCGTCCCGATCAGCCGTGGTAGTCCTCATAATTCACCTCGACGAGTTCCCCGCCTCCACCCGGAACGTCAGGCGCCAGTTGCCCGTGCCCCGGAGACTCCAGGTGCCCGCCCGATCGCCGGTCAGCTGATGCGCCCGCCAGCCGGGAATCGTCCGGACCTCCTGCTCGCTCTCCATGTCCTGCACGAACGCGAGCAGTTTCCGGAGCTTGTCGACGGCGTCTGGCGGAAGTCCGCGCGCCTGATCGCGGAGGTACAGGCGTCGGAGGCCGGCATGGGCAAAGGTACGAATCGTCACGCCGTGTGCCGAATCGTAACCCGTAAGGTATCGCTTGTCAATGCGCGCTGAACACATGCGCGCTGAACACATGCGCGCTGAACACATGCGCGCTGAACACATGCGCGCTGAACACACATGCGTGATGAACACACATGCGTGATGAACACACATGCGTGATGAACACACGCCGGCAGCCCTCACCCGTTCAACCGTGTCACCGGTCGCCCGGGCTGCCCACATTCTACGGGAGCCGCCGACCTCGAGAGGCCCTCCCGTCATGCGCTGCGATTTACGGCCGCGTCAGTTCCGACACCCAGACCGTCGACAACCAACTCCTCGAGTTCCGCGCCTATGTCACCGCGCGCCAGTGGACGCGCACCGGCGAGCACCGCGACGAGTGCGTGTCCGGCAGCACGGACCGCCGGCCCGCGCTCGATCGCCTCATGTCCGAGGCGCGCCGCGGCCGCGTCGATGTCGTCCCGGTGTGGAGCCTCGACCGGTTCGGCCGCCCGCTCGCGCACGTCGTGACGGCCGTCCAGGAGCTCCACGAGCGCGGCGTCGCGTTCGTCAGCCTGAAGGAAGGCCTCGACCTCAGCACGGCCGCCGGTCGGCTCCAGCTGCACATCCTGAGCGCCCGCGGCGAGTTCGAGCGCGCGCGCCTGATCGAACGCACCAAGGCCGGCCTGCGCGGGCGCGCCGGCAGGGGACGCGGCTCGGGCGCCGGCCCCTCCGCTTGACCGCCGCGCAACTCGCGCCGGTCGACGGGCTCCCGGTGCGCGAGGCCGCGCGGCAGCTCGGCGTCAGCGTGAACACGTTCGAGAAGACGCGGCGCGCCGTGTGTCAACAAACGCCTGAGACGGTGCCCGAAAAACTGGCGGAAATCGAGGCCGCGTGAAGCCGTGGGAGCCAGCCGGAAAATACGTCAATCAAACGTCAATGAAACAGGCGAAAGGTGGTCGGGGCGACTGGATTCGAACCAGCGACCCTCTGCTCCCAAAGCTTGCGATGCACATCAGCACATATGAACTACTCAGGGCTTTAGGTGCCATCGTATGTGCTGAAGTGTTCTTAATAGAACCCTAAAATCGTCGTCCCTCGCACGCGCTCGCACACAGCGATCATAACGACGACCCTAGTGGCAGGAACCAACACGAGGACCGTGGCATTACGCGTAGTCCTCAACGGTCCGCAGGTGTGTTACACTGACCAGTAGTTAATTCGAATCGGTCACTTTCGAACTCTGACCATGGTGCAGCGGGGCCGAACATTGCCCGCATGATTAGGTCAGAGAGCCAGTCTGGGATGCAAATTCCCTAGCGGTCCCCCGTTGAAGCTGGGCGGGTCCCGAAAAGGCATAGAAAAGCGACTCCACAAACTAGGGAGTTTCTTTATGCCTGCTGCCTGTGCTGTCCGTACTGACATTCCCCTCGCCGTCTCCACCTACAACGCTGATCCGTGGCTGACACTTGAGCAGGCCGCAGGCCATGCGCAAGTGCACGCCGTCACGCTCCGTCGCGCCATCCACGCGAATCGCCTCAAAGCTATTCGTGTGAATGGTGGACGTGTGTACCGCCTCCGCGTGAGTTGGATCGACGCTTTTCTCACCAACTACCAAACCGATTCCGAGTAGCGCGGAGACAGAGCGTCCGCAGGGGCCAAGCCTGCGAATGCTCACTTTCGAGATGGGGACACGTGAGATGGGACCTACGAATATAGCACGTCACTGTGATCATCGAGACCTCGTAATCGCCGAGCTCGCCGACAGCGAGGCGTTACTTCGTCAGCGCATCGCGTCACTTGAAGCCGACGTGGCGATCTATCGCGAGATCAGCCAGGCGGGCATCCACGCTCTGCATAACCTGACGGTCCAACTCGGGCGCCTTCGTCAGCAGCATGAGCGCCTCGTCGTCGAGTATCGCGGACTGCTGGCGCAGCTGCACCAGCAGGCGGCCTGATGACGTTCACGGCCGCGGACATCGCGTTTGAGAGCAATACCCGCCTGCCTGACGGTTGGCGCCTTCTCAACGATGTGGAACTGATGGACCTACCCGATCCTGAGTTCATCGTCGATGGGGTCTTACCGCGGAAGGGCGTCTGTGTGCTCTACGGGCCCTCGGGGGCCGCGAAGACCACTATGGTCGCCGGCTTAACGATCGCGGTCGCCACCGGCACCGACTGGTTCGGACACCGCGTGTGCCGGCGTGGCGCCTCGGTCTACGTCGCGACCGAGGACGTCTCCGGCTTCAAGGTTCGCCTACGAGCGGCGAAGATCGCCGCGAATCTCTCGCTCGAGCATTGCATCGGGGTCTACACCTTCCCCGAACCCATCGACCTTCGTGACCCGGTGAGCGTCAACCGCTTTACCCGATTCGTCGAGAGCACCGACGTGCGGATGGAGCTCGTCGTCGTCGACACCTACGCCGCGGCCACCCCAGGCGCCTCAGAGAACAGCTCAGAGGACACCACCACGGCAATGGCGCACGCACAAACGTGGCGCGACCAACTCAACACCTCCGTCCTCCTCGTCCATCACACCAACGCCGGCGGGAGTCGTGAACGCGGTCACAGTTCGATGCGGGGCGCCGCCGACCTGATGATCTCCATGACGCCCGTCGACGACGTGGTGCATGTCGAATGCAGTAAACAGCGCAACGCGTCGCCGTTCGCGCCCATCACCCTCAAGTTGACCCCGGTGCCACAGGGCGGCTGTGTCCTGCGGCTCGCGAGTGATGTGCTGCCGACCGCCGGCCTGACCCCTGTCCAAGACAAGGTGCTGACCGTGTTACGGGACACGTTCGCCGCCAACGGCGCCACCAAGAGCGAATGGCGTTCAGCCTGCCAGGATGTCGCCGAGCGGAGCTTCCATCGCGCCGCGAAGGTGCTGGTCGAGCGCAGCTTCGTCCGCACCGCCGGCACTCACTTCACGCTCGGGAGCCGGTCATGACCCGAAATCTACTGCCAAACACCCTTGGCAGTAACTCACTGCCAAATCATCGTGGCAGTAACTTGGCAGTCAATGGCAACTCACTAACACTCAACCACTTACAGCTGGCAGTGAGTTGGCAGCGCCCTACTGCCATCTCTGTAGATGGTATAGGGTTGGCAGTTTTGGCAGTAACCAGGAAACGGCGTTCCAGCCACGTTTCATGCCAACCGGGCTCCCTCTCAGTAACTAGTAAGACGTCTGTCGGTAAGACAGAGGCTTCTCTCTGTAAATGCAACAACTTAGACGGCAGTGTGCGAGCGCGTTGCGCGAGCGCACGCTCAGGCAAGGAGTAACAGTATGCGGGCGCTGAAGGGCAAGATTCCACGTATACAAGGCGATCATCGTGGCGCAGAGCTCCACGCGTATCGAGCCTACGCACTCGCGACCGTCGCCCGGTTCTGGCCAGACGGCCATATTCCGGCCTCAGCGCGCCCGTGGATGAAGGAGGCGGGTCGCATCATCCTCGAACTCGATCGCCTTGCGGCGGACTTCCAGCGAGCCCGGGCGGGTAATCGTCGCCAGGATGCCAATCGTATCCGCCGGCAGCAGAACGGGCAGCGGTTCGCGTTGCTCCGTCTCGAGGACGCGATGGCTGCCCAAGCGGGTCGGAGCGTCCAGACGTTTGCGGAGGCGCATCGCGCCTCGCTGGCGGTCGTGCCATGACGTTCCGGGACTTCGTGGCGCCCCTGAAGTGGATTGACGGCCGGCCGCTGGCGTCGACCATCGAGCCCTATCGTTGGCGCTTCTTCGATGAGGCGTTGAAGCGGGCGGGGGTCGCGTTCCTCTACAGCATGGTCCTGTCTGGCCGGGGCAAAAAGAACAACAAGACGACCGACCTAATGATCTCCGGTCTCCACGCCGTGGTCGACGACTCACCAGCCGGTAATCAGTGCTACCTCGTGGCGAACGACAAAGACCAAGCCGGCGACAGCCACACGCTCGCGAAGAAGATCATCAAGGTCAACCCGGTGTTGCAGGACTACCTCACGGTCAAAAAGAACGTGATTGAGCGGAAGGACGGCAACGGGTTCCTCGAGGTGCTGGCTGCCGGCGATGCCGTCGGCTCACACGGCAAGACGTTTCGGTGGTTGGGCATCGATGAGATCCACGGCTATCGGAACTGGGACTTGCTCGAGGCGCTGGCGCCCGACCCGTCGCGGTTGGACGCGCAAACATGGATCACGTCCTACGCGAGCATCCACCACAAGCCGGGGGTGCCGTTGTTCGACCTGATGCATACGGGGCGCACGGGCACCGACCCGAAGATGTTGTTCTCGTGGTATGCGGCGGACTTCTGCACCGACCCGGAGTTTGCCGACAAGCTGCCGGAGGAGCGCGCCAACCCGTCGATGTTGTCGTGGGGGAATCCAGGGTATCTCGAGCAGCAAAAGCGGCGACTGCCGGCGCACAAGTATCGGCGGCTACACCTGAACCTACCGGGGTTGCCGGAGGGGTCGGCGTTTCAGCCGGAACCGATCATGGACAGCATCGAGCGGGACGTCACGGCGCGGCCGTATGTGGCGGGCACGGTGTATCACGCCTTTGTCGACATGAGCGGCGGGAGCTCGGATGATGCGACATTGGCGATTATCCACCAGGACGGCGACGACCGGATTGTGCTCGACCGCGTGATGAATCAGGGGCCGCCGCCGCCGTTCGACCCGAACGCGGCGGTCGATCGGTTTGTGCGCGAGCTGCGCGACGTGTATCACCTCACGACTATCGTGCTCGACCGGTACGCCGGGAACACCTTCATCAGTCAATTTGAAAAGCAGGGCGTGCGGTGTCGCGTCGCCGATCGCACGAAATCGGAACTGTATGAGGCGTTCGAGTCGCCGCTGAACGGCGGGCGCGTGGTGTTGCTTGATGAGCCGGTGCTCGAGCAGCAGTTGTTCGGGCTCATCTGGCGGGGCGCTCGGATCGATCACATGCCGGGCGAACATGACGATTGGGCGAATGCGGTGTGCGGCGCCACGGCGTTAGCGACCCGTCCGACGAAATCGCGGGCCGGAGAAATGTTCATTCCGTGGCTCGTATGAGAAGCAACCGAGCACAGCAACGCTTTTGGTCCACCGTGATGAGCGACCCGCGGGTGAACCTGCGCACGCGGCTCGCGGCGTCGGAATTACTCGCGGAATCGGGAAACGATTTTGAAGGAGGCGAAGTGGAGAGCGGAACGATCTCGAAAATCTGTGCCACCTGTTTGGAGCCGTTTGAGTTGAACCAAGTCGATCAGGCGTGGTGGCTCGATCACGGGCTGCGGCTCCCGCGCACGTGCGGCGCGTGTCGAGCGGCGATGCGTGCGGAGCGCAAGGCGGCCGGCACCTACACAAAACCGTTTACACGAAGGGACACCAATCATGACTGACCCCACGATGGACGGCGTTGCGTTTCTCGAAACCAAAGCGGCCGATGTGAAGACGCGGCTGAACCCGGCGGCGCGCGAGGCGCACATCGCCGGCAAAGTCGGCGAGCTCGGGACGAAGTTTGAACGCGAATACGGGACGGCCGCGCCGAAAGACATGGTCACGGCGCTCACGGAGAAGGAAGGCGCCGTGTTCGATGAAGCTATCTGGGGCGACCTTGAAGGGGTTCGAGCGACCAGTGAGGCCATCACGGCCGCGCTCGCGGCGGACATTGCGAAGTCAGAGGAACTCCTCGACGCGGTGGCTGAGGCTGAAGTGGGGCGCGATCTGCCGCTCACGCTCACCGAACGCACGTCCGTGCGGCTACTTGAGGAGACGGTCGGGCGCAACCTCCGCGATGACCTGGCGGGCGCCGGATTCGGGCGCATCCTGGTCGTCTATCGTGACGCGCTCGCACGGCAGGACCGCGTCAGCCTGCGGTTTCTCGAGCAGCAACGCGCTCGCGGATGGGCGTCGGTGAACCGCGATCCCGATGAACTCGCCGAGCAAACCGAGCTCGAGGCGTTGATCAAGACGACGCGGGCCGGCCGCGTCCCGGAGAACCTGCGTGAGGCTTACAAAAAGGCCTCACGGATCTGGACGATGCCGTTGGACGCGGTCCATCGCACGCTACAGGGCCGCGGCCTGAAGCTGGTGCGGCGGTGAGGCGGATCACCGCCTTGCGGCCGCATGTGCATGTCCTCGACCGTGGTGATGAAAAATGGCGGGGCGGCGTCGTCTGGGCTATCTCGGGCGCCGCGGCGACGCTCCGGGTTCGGGCGGAAGCCTGGGCGACGCGCGATTATGCCGTGGCGACGAGTGACCTCCCCTGTCACGCCATCGGCGCGCCGATCGTCGTGCGCGTCACCGGCAGCTTTCCGTACACCGTGGCGGAAATTCAGGGGAGTCATTTCACCGGCGGCGACGGCGTCGACCAGGCCGGCAAGATTGCGGCCGGCATCTTTGAGCCCGCGTGCGTGCCGAGAAGCATCACGGGAGAGTCAGAGGTGATGTGGACTGAAGGGGAGCTGTGAAGTGAGCGCCAAGTTTTTCATGAACGGCGGGGTCGACTCGAATTGGTCGAGCGACACGAATTGGTCGACGACGGCTGCCACCGGACCCAACAACACGACGCACGCGGTCAACGGCGACACCGTCACGATCAACGCAAGTTCGCCGAGTTGTGTGGTGGACACGGCCTCAGCCTGCACGTCAGTCAATTTTACCGGCTACACGAACACCTTCACCTTCACCGCGAATCTGACGGTGGCTGGCGCGGTGACGCTTGCGGCCGGCATGACCATCGCCGGCACCGCGGATCTCCTCGTGACGGCGACGGCCACGCTCACGAGCGGAGGCCAGACGCTCACCGGAGGATTGCAATTCACCGGATCAGTGCAGACCTACACGCTGAGCGGCACCTGGACAGTCAACGGTGTCACGCGGTCGAACGGCGCGAATCTCAACGCCATAAACAGCGGCGCCATCACGTGCGCCGGAGGGCTGCAGGTCGACTCAGCGCTTCAGGGCACGACCGTCTTCACCTTGACGGGCGGCACATGGGCCGGCGCTGCGACCATCACGAACTCCATCACGTTCGCGGGCAACCCAACGATCAGCGGGACAGTGACGTTCAACACGGGAACGATGACATGGGCGTCAGGGACGCCTGTCGTCACTGGGTCGACGATCAATGTCACCGGCAACGCGACGTGGAACCTCGCCGGGATGTCGCTCAACAACATGTCGGTGTCTGCTCTCACGGTGCAAACACTCACCAGCGATCTCACGCTTCTCGGCGCGCTCGTCATGCCCGCCGGGGCGGCTTCGTCGATGAGCTGGTCAGGGGCGCACGCCATCACGTGCGCGTCCTGCACGATCACCGGCGGCACCGTCACGCTGAGCGGGACATTGACGATTTCCGGCGATTTGACACTCCCGCATACCGTCGGGACCACGTTCGTGGGCGCCTTCCAGATTACGGCGGGCACCGCCACGGTCAGCGGGACGCAGACGATCACGCTCGCGCATGACGTGACCATCACCGGGGTCACCACGATCAACGACGCGAACGTCCTCAATGGGTCCGGGTTGACGTGGACGACGGGCAGTCTCGCGGGCGCGGGCTCGCCCTTCACTGGCACTGCGACCGTCATCATTGCTGGAAACCGCATCCTCACGATCCCTGTCGGCGCCCTCGCCCTGTCTGGACTGGTGCTGACGCTTGGCGGGGATCACGTGTTCTCGGTGCCGGTGGGCACCTTGACGCTCAGTGGGACATTGGTTGGGGTGCGGGCGTTTCTCCCGGTCGGGGCGGGGGCAGTATCGAGCCGACTCTTCGCGGCGCCGCAATCCTCAGAGGGTATCAGCATCACGCCCAACGCCACGCCCGGCGCGTGGTCGGATTGGTGTGAACTGGACGCCTCCACGGCCGTCGCGTGGCTCCTGGACCGGCTGCTGGTGCATCCCGGCCATCATGGCTTTTTTGACGGGGCAACCGTTGATATCGAAGTGGGCGTCGGCGCGGCCGGCGCCGAGGTGACGGTCGATCGCTTTCGGTGCTTGTATCTGTTGACCCATTTCGTCTCGCCTGGCACGCTGCCGCGGTGGCCCTTGCTTGACGCCATCCCGGCCGGGTCGAGGGTCTCGCTCCGTCTCCGCAAGAACAACGCCTTCACGGAAGTCTGGAAGGTCAAAGCCTACTACTACAAGAAACCAGGGGTGAGCACGCTGCAGAGCAGTGCCAAGCCGCAGAAGACGGCGCCTGACGGCGCCTCGTTGACCACCCTGACGGTCGGCGCCACGGCGTGGGCCAACTCGACGTGGACCACGCTGATCGCCTCGACGGCGACGGATATTGCGATTGTGGCCGTCGTGGGCTACGGCGACAGCGGCTATACCGAGTGGGAATTCGATATCGGGGTGGGCGAGCCGCCGGTCGCGGTCAGCACGCCATGCCGGTTTCGGAATACGCAGACCCAGTTGGCTGATGGTCCGTGGCTGTTCCCGGTCTATCCGCCGCTCGCGGTGTTCCCGATGGGCTCACAGGTCTCGGTCCGCACGCGGGCGTCGATCGTCGCGTTCCGTGACGCGGCGTGCGCGCTGGTGTATCTGGAGCTGCCGTTGTGAGCGGGGTTGCTCGAGCTGCCGGCGTATGTCCGCGGGCTCGCGCTTGACACGAAGCATATCGAACGTATATATACTATGACCACGTTGTCACCTAGGAAGCTCTACTCGTTCTACATCAACGATGTTCAGGCGGCCGGACTGAAGGCTGTCAAGCAAGCGGAGGACATCAGCGAGAGCGAACAGATCCGGCAGGCGATCAATGCCTGGCTCAGGAAATGGGAGCGCAAAGGGGTGATTACGAAAGCAGAGCGTGTGAGGCGGCCAGGCCGCACACGCTCCTAACCCGTCAACCGCGTACACGGTCGCCGGGCTCCTGCCATTATAGCGGGAGCCTCCGACCACAGGAGACTCCATCATGTCGAAGAAGAAGCCCGCACGTCCATTCAACCGCGCCCGCGCGATCAAAGAAATCGAGGACATCGTGCAGGAGTTCGGCCCGCGAGAATTTACCGCCTCACTCGAACGCGCGACTGAGATGCTGCGTTCGGCGGTGGCGTCTGCAGCACAGCCGCTCAGTTCAGACGACGACTGGACGCCAGTCACCACGGATAAATGGGCCGAGACGTTGGAAAGCGCCCGCGCCCTCGCGATCCGGCGATTGTCCAACGTCGGACTCGTCGGCGGCATCAACGCCGGCGACGACGCGGCCACGAGCATTCTTGAGACGTCGATGGGCACCGACTTGGTCCCGCGACTCGCCCGCGAACAAGCCAACGTGAAGGCGGCGGTTGCTGCGCTCGACGATGGGCCGGTTGTGGACCTCGCCGCGGTGATCTTCAACTACGGCATGGCCGTCGCCGATGCCGCGTTTCTGCTTGGCGTGGTTCACGGAACGCAGACGTCCTGGCCCATCGTCCAGGCGATCGAGCCGCCAGCCCGGCCGCCGACGCGGAAGGGTGGGGCGCGATGAGGGCCAATCAGGACCAGATCCAGTTTCGACGCCATGGTCTCGAGGAGCGCGTGCGGCGCGTCGAGGGGTTGGCGGAAGGCCTCGTGAAGCACGAGCGGGAGCACTCATCAGGTAGCAGAATGACCGACTGGCAACTCCTCGAATACGTGCAGCATCTCGCGGGTGACAACGTGATCCGTCCTGCTAAGGGACAGACGCATCGTTGCCACATTGAAGTCGTGGCCGGCGCGTCGTTCGCCTTAGGGCTGGCTATGGGCAGGCTCGGGATGGGCGAGGCGTAGATGAGCACAAAGCGCCGTCTCTCGAACGGTCAGACCGTGATCGCCCGGCAGAATGGCGGCCTCCGAAAGCGGTGCGGGTGCGCGCGTACCGCGTGGACCCGCTGTTCTCATCCGTGGCACGGCAACGTCTCACACGACGGCCGGGAGTATCGCGTCAGCCTGGCGAAGTGGGCGAAGAAGCCCGCGGGCTACGTGATGCTCCAAGGTGAAGCGAAAGCCGAGTTTCGGAAGTGGCTCACGTCGATCGAAGGCGGGCGGGAGACGGCGGTCGCCAAGGCCGCCGCGCTCACGCTGAACACGGTCGCGGCGATCTACCTGAAGGAATACGTGCATCAACCCGACCGCCGAAAAGCCGCGGCGGCCGAGATGGCGCGCCTAGTCGACGTCGTGTGCGGGGCGACCGTCGCCCGGCCGGAGGGCGGCACCGTCACGATGGGCGACCTCGCCATCGCCGATGTCACCAAGCCGGTGATCGAGGCGTTCCGTCAGATGCGCCGGCAAGCGCACGAGGACGGGATGGCGGCGCGCGAGCAGATCGCCGACCTGCAGGCGACGCAGCAGAACGTGCCGGCTGAGCTCGTGGCGCGGGCGAAGGGCGCCGCGCTCAACAGTTCCAAGGCGGGCCGAGTGGCCACCAACCGGATCTTGTCGCGGCTCCGGCATCTGTTCGCCTGGGCGATTGCGGAAAAGGGGTTCCTCGAGGCGTCGCCCTTCTCAAAGGGCGGCGTCTCGGTCATCCGGCTCGATCACAAGGCTGAAGGGCGCCGATCCCGTCGGCTGCAAGGCGATGAGGAAGTGCGTCTCCTCGCGGCCGCGGGCGCCCATCTGCGCGCGTGCATCGAAGCGGCGCTCGAAACCGGGATGCGCCGTGGCGAAATCCTCGGGCTCCAGTGGCAACACGTGCACGACTCGACCGGCGTGATTGACGTGTCGGCCGCCGTGGCGAAGACGGGCGAGAGTCGCCAAGTGATCATCACCTCGCGGCTCGCGGCGATTCTGGACATGCAGCGCAGCGCGCAACGCGCGGCGCGCGAACTGGACGCCGCGGCGGCGCTGCCGGGTACGGCGCATCCGTTCGGGAATGAGCTCGGGGAGCCGGTGAAGGGCTTCAAGACAGCCTGGAAGCTGACGTGTCAGCGCGCGACGATCACCGGCCTGCACTTCCACGACTTGCGGCGGGAGAGCGGCAGCCGGCTACTCGAGACCCCGGGCGTGAGCGTGACGGACGTGCGGGACTTTCTCGGCCATCGGGACGTCAGCCAGACGAACACGTACTTATCGTCGACGACGCTCAGCCTCCGGTCGGCGCTGCAACGGCGCGACATCGCTCGCACATCGCTCGCACAGCCGCCGATCGCGGACGACGACGCCAACGAGGCGCCGTCGGTAACTCACTGAGACTGGAAGGGGTTAAGTGGTCGGGGCGACTGGATTCGAACCAGCGACCCTCTGCTCCCAAAGCAGATGCGCTACCAGGCTGCGCTACGCCCCGACATCGAAGCCCGTTGATTTTACTGTCTTTTCCATCGGTATCCTAATTGCCCTGCAGGGGGAAGAGCCTGGCGAAAGACACCCCTGCCTCTACGAGCTGGTCGCCGACGAAGGCCGCTCGTTCTTCACGAATCGCTGACCGGCCAGCTTCCGTTCGCCGGGTCGTGGCGCGACGCATGTTCATTCGCCAACGCGGGTTGACACGGCCTCGGCGCGATCGATAATCGGCGCGTGACCGCCGGCGAATCTGCGACGTGATCGGTGGGCCAGGCTGCGCTGTGGCCGGCTGCCGTAGGCCGGTGGATCCGGCAACGCCGCTTCGGTCGACCGTGGCCCGCAGACCCCGCCGCCACGAGGCCGCGAATATCGGAGATCGTCCACCACCCCTATCGCCCTTGGAGGATGCCCATGACATTAAAACCGAACACGTTGGCGCTCATCGTCCTGGTCGGCGGCTTTATCGCGATGTGGCGAGGACACGCCGATTCCGATGTCGCGATTGCGCAGGCAAGGAAAGCGGTTGTGGTAACGCGGATCTTCACGGGTCCCGACGGCCTGGCCCACGCCGAAGATATCGAGCTGAGGCTGAGTGCGCGTGGCGCGACGGACATGCTGAAGGCCACCGGAGCGGAGTTCAGCGTGCGGCCACCCACGGCCGGCGCGGATCCTCGCAACACCGCCGCAAGCGATCCGAAGGACCCCGGGTGGCACACGGGTCCGGCGCGCCAGTTCGTCATCACGCTGTCCGGCACCTCGGAAGTGGAAGTGTCCGGAGGCGTCCATGTCAGGACCAGCGCTGGACACATCAACCTGATTGAAGACACAACAGGCAAGGGTCACATCACGAGAAATTTCGGCCCCGAGGATCGGATTGCCCTCACTATTCCGCTGGCTGATGGTGTGGTGATTGACGGCATACGAACGGCCAGAACCCGGTAGGATGACTTCACGTCGGCCACTCGACGCGCACACCACGCCCGGCTGGATCGCAGGGCCGATGGGCAGACGTTGACGCTGATCGTATGATCCGGACCGCGATGCACAGAGTTGTCTTGTTCCTTGTTCTTGCGCTCGTGGCCCACACCGCGAGCGCCCAATGGGTGAAGTATCCGACGCCCGGTACTCCGCGCACACCGGATGGTCGCCCAATTCTGACCGCTCGCACTCAACGAGCGTCGAACGGGAAGCCGGACCTGTCCGGCGTCTGGCACGTCCAGCCGACACCGCTGGAGGAGATGAAGCGGCTGTTTGGGAACGATGTGGACACCATCCAGGTGCCGGGCATGGAAGTTGACACGATCTCCAAGTACGGCATCAACATCTTCCAGGACTTCAAGCCGGAGGAGGCGCCGGTGCGGCCGGACGTCGCCGCGATCCTGGCGCGCCGAGGGGACGGCCGTCCCGAACCGCTTCCACTGACATACTGCCTGCCCGGCGGCGTGGTGCTCTCGACACTGCTGTCGGAAGTCACGAAGATTGTGCAGACGCCCGGATTGATCGTGATCATGCTCGAACTTGGTGGCACTCGGCAGATTTACATGGACGGCCGAAAGCATGTGGCCGATCCCTCACCGTCGTGGCTCGGTTACTCCGTGGGCAAGTGGGAAGGCGACACGCTGGTCGTGGACACCGTGGGATTCAACGGCAAGTCCTGGTTGGACATCCTGGGCCACCCGCAGAGCGAAAGCGCTCACGTCGTCGAGCGCTATCGGCGCCGCGATTTCGGGCACATGGATGTAGAGATTACGATCGACGACTCCAAGTGGTACACGAAGCCGTTCACGGTCAAGGTCACCCACCTGTTACAGCCCGATACGGACATCCTCGAGTACTTCTGCAACGAGAACGAGCAGGACCGGCGCCGCATGGGACTGTAATGTCGCGCGCCGCAGAGGACGGACCCTTCGGAGGATGTCTTCCGGGTTCCGCCTGGCGGAAATCATGTTGCATGATTAACGTATTAAGATGGCCAGCCCGGGCAACATGGGCGTTGCCCCTGGCACGTCCGGATCGAGCCTGTTCTGATGTCTATCGAAGACAGGCAGCCATCAGAGGCCAGTCCTCACCGGACAAGACATGATCACGCGCCCGGCCACACTGATGCCAGCCACGTTGCTGCTCTCGATCGCGAGGCCCGAAACGGCCGACCTGGAAATCCCAGATCAGGGGTCTTGCGCGAAGCCTGTTTCTTCGTTCAGAAGGCAACCCTTTCTCGTCTTGCGCGGGCTGGTGACGGCAGAGATATCAAGGGCGCGGCCGTTGTCTGGTTCAGGCTGAGCGCATGCACGCGGCTCGTATCTGGACCCAGTCCTATGAACGATGGTTCGGGGCGTTGGCTCCGGCGAACCAAGGGGACGTGAATTGCGTCTTCGAGTTCGCGGGTCATGTCGATGACGCTCGACTGCGGCGGGCGTTTCTCACCTCACTGGCGGCCGAACCGATGTGGAGCTACCGGTTCGTCACGCACTGGTGGATGCCGTACTGGCAGAGGATTCCACGCGAAGACCGACCGCACCTGTTGTCGATCGTGCCTTGCGTGGATGAGGAGGAGCGCAACTCGGCCTGGGCACGACTTCTCGACACGCCCATCGACGCCGCGGCGCGGGTGCTCGTGCTCCGGACTCCGACGAACGACCGCGTCTGCTTCCGCATCGATCATCGCCTCGCGGACGCGAACGGAGCGCACCCGCTGCTGCGGTCGGTCGCCGACAATTACCGCACGCAGGTGGAGCCGCCCGCGCGAGACGCACCGTTGGTTCGGCGCACGGCCAAACTGCTGCGGCGTTGGGCGAGCGTTCGCGATCGCCTGACGCTGCTGCGTGAGGCGGCCGACTCGGCACGTCGAGCCCCCTTGACGCCCGGCTTCACTCCCCGGCTGCCCACTGCCGATGATCCCTATGTCCCGCCACGTGTCCTGCACTACGCGGATGGAGCCACCGACGCGCTCGCGGGCCGGGCGATGCGCGATCGCGCGACGTCTGCGATGGTCATCATGGGTGTGACCTACCTCGCGCTGCGCGACATCCTCGTGTTTGCCGACGGATGCTCCTGGCCGATGTCCCTGCCCGTGAATCTCCGGCGTTATCTGCCACCGCGCGAGCAGGCCGCCCCCGCGTCCTTGCTGGTCGGGAGCGCGTCCGTCTGGATCGATCCCCATCACGCGGGGGACCTCGAGGCGGTCATCGCCCAGATTCGGGCGCAACTGGCCGCACAGCGAGGTCGCCGTTTCGGTCTGTCGAACAGTGCCCTGGTGCTCGATCTGCCGCTGCTGCGTCACTACATTCACTGGCGGCCCTTCAAGTGGATGCAGCAGGAAGCCAGCGAGAAGCACAATGTCGATACGACAACGCCGATGGTGTTCATCTCCGACCTGGGTGAATTCGGCAAGCCCGGCGAAACATGGGCTGATGTTCCGATCACGAATGGCTACTGTTCGCAGGGAACCTGGAAGAACTCGGCAATTATGGTTGGCGTGTCCTCGTGCGGATCACGATTGACGCTCGCCATCGGCTCGGGACCGGGGTCATTTGTCCGGCCGTTCGCCGACAGGATTGATTTCCATCTGTCACACTACGCCGGCCTGGCCCCGCTCGGCGCGCCCGCGGAATCGAAAGAGATCACGATATGCCTGTAACCGTCGAACAAGTCCTCGAGGACATTGCGCAGTGTCTGCGGGTTGAACCGGCTGAGATCACCACGTCGACCTCGGCTGCGGAGCTGCCCGCGTGGGATTCCCTGGCGGTTGTCGAGTTGGTCTTCATGCTCCAGCGCGACTACGACCTGGCGCTGCCCCCCGCGCAAGCCACCACTCTCAGGTCGGTGGAAGCCGTTCTCGCCACGCTGCGTGCCGCTGGAAAGCTCGCATGAGCGCGTTCCTGCAGGCGATTGCCACGGAATTGGCGGCCCGCGTGCAGACCAACGACGACCTGGTCGCTGGTGTCGATGGGTGGACCGCGGACCGCATCCTCACCAGGACGGGGGTCACCGAGCGCCGGATCGCGGCGGCCGATGAGACCGCGGGGGATTTGTGTTGCCGGGCCGCCGAACGGCTGTTCGCCGAGAGTGGCATCGATCGCGCCACGATCGACACCTTGATTGTCTGCACCCAATCGCCCGACTACTTCCTGCCGTCCACCGCGTGTGTGCTGCAGGACCGTTTGCAGTTGCCGCAATCCGTCGCCGCGTTCGATCTCACGCTGGGATGTTCGGGTTACACCTACGGGCTGTGGTTGGCGCGATCGTTGGTCTTGTCGGAGTCGTCGTCGAACGTGCTGCTGCTCGCTGGTGACACGTACTCGAAGTATTGCCGGCCCCAGGACCTCGCTGTGGCCAGCCTGTTTGGTGACGGGGCCACCGCAAGCGTGATCACGCGGTCGCCGGAGTCGGTCTGGGCAAAGATTGGTCCAAGTGTCCTCGGGACGGATGGCCGCGGGGCCGCCCATCTCATCGTGAGGGCCGGCGCGAGCAGACTGCCGACCTCCGAGACGCCGTCCGACCGGTACCTCCACATGGACGGTGCCGAAATCGCGAGCTTTGCCGTGGCAACCGTGAAGACGGTGGTCACCAATCTCCTCGATAAGGTCGGTTTACGATGGTCCGACATCGACGCCTTCGTGTTTCATCAAGCCAGCCCGACGTTTGTGCAGCGGCTGATCGCAGCCTATAGGCTGCCACCCGAGAAAGTCCCTCTCGGCTTGTCCAATGTCGGCAACACCTGCAGTGCCACCATTCCGATGGTGCTCGAACAATGCGCTCGCTCCGCGCGCTTCCAGCCGGGGCAGACACTTGTTCTGGTCGGCTTCGGCGTCGGCTACTCCTGGGCCGCGACCTTGATCGAATGGAAGAAGGATTGACGACGACGATCGCGTCCTTGGCATACACTTTCGACCGTGTCGGATAGAAGATGAGAGGCGCGCGAAGCCAAATCCAGGCACGGATAAGCCGGAGTCGGAGCCGTGCTGTCCAGGAGTGACCTCTCCGCCAAATCCTCAGGGTGGGATCTTTATAAAGCCTCTAGTCCGCGTCTAAGAAGCGCGCTAGACTGACATCGTGTTGGCGATGAACTCTCTTCCACGCGGCCTGCGTGCTGTGGCGTGCACGTTTGTCTTCTTGCTGTCCGTGAACGCGACTGCCGGGCAGACGCCGCCGGCCACCACCCCGGCGCCTCGACCTGCAGCGCCTTCAGGTCAGACGCCGCCCGCGCCGCCCGGGCCGACCGCGCCGACCGCGCCCCCGGCCGCGCCTCGTCCGCGGCCGCCGGCCCCACGGTCGACGATGGTGTTCGTTCACGTTCGAAATTCAGAAGGCCGTCCGCTCTCAGGCGTGCACGTCGTCGTGAGCGGTGCCGCGGCCCGTGACATGACGACCGACTTCGAAGGGATCGTCCGGCTCCAGACGATGGCGGACGGCGCCTACCATGTCCGGTACGACCGAGAAGGGTTCGCTTCGCTCGAACAGGATTTGACCCTGAAAGCCGGTCAGCCTGAAGTCGTCAATGTGGTGCTCAATGGGGCGCCGGCGCCTCCGCCACCAGTCGCTCCGCCAGCACCGCCGCCACCCGCGCCGGAGCCGTCAACTCCTCCGCCTCCCCCTGCTCCAGGCGTACCACCGCCGACCGAGGCGGAACAAAGAATCATGTCGATTCCGGATTTTCTCAACAAGAACTTCATCGGGAGGGAAAATCTCAAGGAATCAACGCTCGGTTGTACCGGAACGGCGACCACCCGCCTGATTCAGGTAAAAACCATCCTCGAGGCCCATGCTCACGACGAGGTCGATGAGGCGTTGTATGTGGTGGCTGGAGAAGGGACGCTGCTTCTTTCTGACCGACTCTCGGTGCACATCGGTCCGGGCTCGCTTGGCATTGTTCCTCGCGGCACGCGGCACTCGATTGAAAAGAAGGGCAAGAACCCGCTGATCCTCCTGTCAACGCAGTCTGGCGCCCCTTGCGCGCCAGACACGCTGTCAAAATAGCGTCTCCTGCTTCCTTCGGTCGATGCGCACGCTTGCGATCGCGACGACGAACGCGGGGAAGGTCCGCGAGATTGAGGAGATTCTGGCCGGCGCGGGCTTCGATCTCGTCACCTTGGCCGACTGGCCTGATGTGGCCGCCCCCGAAGAAACGGGCCGGACGTTCGAAGAGAACGCGCGACAAAAAGCCCTGTACTACGCGGCCGCCACCGGCGCGCTGACGGTCGCCGAGGACTCCGGGCTGGAAATCGACGCCCTCGGGGGGATGCCCGGCGTCGAATCGGCGCGGTTCGGCGGCGCCCGTACGTCGTACCTTGAAAAGTTCGCCCTGATTTACGACGGTTTACGCCAGCGCGGGGCCGCGACGAGTCCCGCGCGCTTCGTCTGCGCACTTGCCCTGGCCCGATCGAACAGGATCGTCTTCGAATCGCGCGGCACCATCGAAGGCCTGATCGCGCCGCAGCCCAGGGGAGAGGGCGGCTTCGGATACGACCCGATCTTTTTTTACCCACCGCTCGGGCAGACGCTGGCGGAGGCCTCAGATCGGAAGCGCGACGTCAGCCATCGCGGTCAAGCATTTGGCGCGCTACGGGCGTTCCTCGAACGGCAGCATGGAGAGATCTTCGAGCGTAGCCGCTAGAGCAGGTGGCCGACGATGGCGCGTTGCTTTTCGATGAGCTGACGGATTCCCGTGTCGGCGAGGTCGAGCAGGGTGTTGAGCGATTCGCGCCCGAAGGGCGAGCCTTCCGCCGTGCCCTGTACCTCGATGAACCGGCCGTCGCCGGTCTTGACGATGTTCATGTCCACGTCGGCGCGCGAGTCGTCGTCGTAGGCGAGATCGAGTAGCGCCTCGCCATCGACGATCCCCACGCTGATCGCGGCGACGTAGTCGGACAGCGGGATGGCGCCAATCTGCGCGCGCTTCTTCATCGTTTCCAGTGCGAGCGCCAGCGCAACGAACGCGCCGGTAATGGACGCCGTTCGTGTTCCGCCGTCCGCCTGAATCACATCGCAGTCAATCCAGACCGTGCGCTCGCCCAGAGCCTGCAGCTTTGTCACCGAGCGGAGCGAGCGGCCAATCAGCCGCTGAATCTCCTGCGTCCGGCCTCCGACCTTGCCCGTGCTTGCCTCGCGTTGCGTGCGGGTGCTGGTCGCGCGTGGCAGCATGCCGTATTCCGCGGTCACCCAGCCTTTGCCCGAGTTGCGGAGAAATGGCGGCACGCGGTCTTCGACGCTGGCGGTACAAATCACGCGGGTGCGTCCGGCCTCGATCAGCACCGAGCCTTCGGCGTGTTCGAGGAAGTTGGGCGTCAGTTTGGTGTCTCGGAGTTGGTCGGCGGGTCGTTTGTCAGATCTCATCGTGATAATGCTTTATTGTACCCAGGTGAGGTTTTTCTCGAGCGGCCGTCTCAAATCCACGTGACCGGCGAGCGTTTCTACCTGCTTGCCGTCCACGAGCAGTTCCACCGAGTGAACGGCCGGAAGGTTCGCACAGAGGGCGTTGACGATGCTGTACACCGTCAGCAGTTCGTTGGTCGACCCGCCGGAATGGCCGGTCACCAACTCGCGGCTGAAATCCACGAACGCGTCGCCGTTCGGAGTGACGAAGATGGTGCGGAGCTTCGTCCCTGCCGGCACCGCGGAGACAAGCGGTTCGGCCACCGGCGCAATTTGTGCCTCGACGATCTGCCGCGCCTGCTCGACCGTGCCTTCGCCGAATGCAACGTCGCGCTCGATCGGGGTCAGGCGCAAGCCATCGTCGGACACATAGAAGAGACTCGCTTTGATCTTGCGGCCCGGCGGCGCGGTGGTCGCCGGCGCGACGGTGCCAGATCGGGCGCTCGATCGGCCGTACCATCGCGGCAGTCCGGCGAACAGCACCCAGATCGTCAGCGCCGCGATCGCCGCCAGACCGCCGATGATGGCCGCTTGCCGCGAGATCATCGCGGTGCGCTTCCCGGTGTGTCACGGAATCTCACCACGGCGTCGAAGACGGCCTGCACGAACGTGTTCTGAAACTCCGGGCCGTTCATCTGGGCTTCCTGCTCCTCGTTTGTGAGGTAGCCCATCTCGAGCATGACGGCCGGCATGTTGGCGGACTCGAGCACGTCGAGCGGAGCGCGATCCACGGGGTGTGCGGACAGCGGAATCCGATCGTGAAACTGTTCTTCGAGCAGCGCCGCCAGCTCGCTCGATCGAGTGATGTGACGGATCTGCGCCAGGTCCCAAAAGACGAGATCCACGTCGCGCACCCCGCCGCCAAACGCCGGCAAGCGCTCGGATCCGAGCGACGCCCGCGTCGTCTGTTCCGGTTCACGATCGAACGCGGCATAGAGGATCGATGCGCCTCTGGCCGCTTTCCGAAATGACGCGTTGGCGTGGAGGCTGATGAACAGGTCGGCTTTGTTGTTGTTGGCGATCGCCGCTCGGGTCGCGAGCGCCACGGCGCGGTCGTCTTCGCGCGTCAGCAGGACGCGAATGCCCAGCCGCGCTTCGATCGTGCCCTTGATCCGCCGTGCCACAGCCAGCACGAGGTCCTTCTCCTTCGTGCCCCCGGCGCCTCTCACCCCATCGTCCTCCCCACCGTGCCCCGGATCGAGCGCGACGACCCGCAAGCCGTTGACCGGCGCGCTGAGCGCCGAGATATCGGGCGGCGGGGCGGTGCTTGGCGGCAGTGCCGCGAGAGGCGTGTCGGTCGGCACCGACGTCAGATCGATGGTCAGGCGGGTCGAGCTCTCGAGCGGTTGCGTGGATGCGCGGAAGCCGCCGAACCGCGGCCCAAGATCGATCGCAATGGTGACCGGTTCGACGAGGCGGGCCGCCTGGACGAGCGGCTGCGGCTGAAGCGCGGGGATCGAGGCATCGAGCGCGTCCGCCTCGAACTTGATCAGGAGCGAGTTGTTCTGCTGCGAGACCGAGTTCTCGGTTCGAGGTGAGGCATCGACCACGATTCTGGGCAGGTCGCCTCCCTCGACTCTCAGGGTCACGCGCGGCACGCGCCAGTCGCCGACGATGAGGAGCCGCGACGGCTTCCGCAGATCGAGCCGGGTGTCGTAAATCAGCGTCAAGGCACGGCTGATGAACTCCACCGGTACGAGCACGCGCCTTCCATTTCGGGTGGGCGCGGTCGGGAGGGAGACGAGCCGCCCCGCAATCGAGACGAGCGGCTGATCGGGCGTCAGCAGGATCGTCTTGCCCTTGTAACCGACCGTCAGCGCGCCAAACGGCTCGTCGCGCGTCGTCAGCTGAAACACCGTCGCGAGATCGTCGAGGAGGACCAGTTCCTGGTCGTTCGAGATGGTCAGCGGCACGCTGCGGCGGCCGTCTTTCGACAGAATGGTCAGCGCTGGCGCGGCCGCAGACTGTCCGCCGGCAGGAATGACGGCAAACAGCAGCACGGCAAACGTGGCGGCGGCGAGGAGGGAAGAGGAAAAACGAAACAACGTCAATGGCGGACCCAGCTGTCGAGACCCGCCATTGTACCTAAGGCTGACGTTGCCCGTGCACGACGGCACGCCTGAAGGAGACGTGCCGTCCGACCGCGCGGGCCCTTACTTGGGGACCTCGATCTTGATCTGCTGCATGGGCGCGGGATCCTTGTCGAGCTCCTTTTCACCCGCGGGGTACTTGTTCGCGCTGAGCATGTAGGCCACCACGTCGGCGTACTGCGCGGGCGTGAGGCTCCCTGGACTGTCGAAGGGCATCGTCATCCGTATCTCGTCGAAGAGGGCGGCGAGCGTCTTACCCTTCCAGTTGCTCAGGAAATCCGGTCCTTGTAGCGGCGGCGACGTTGCCCCGCCCGAGAGATCGTCCAGGTGGCATTTGGCGCAGGAGTCGTTGTAGGTGGTCTGGCCGCGCTTCGCCTGGTCCGCCGAGTACACGCCGCCGGTCACCGACGTTGCCGGTGCTTGTGCACGCAGCGCCGAGCCAAGGAGCCCGCCGGTCGTCGCGACGACCGCCAGTCCAACGAAAAAACGAGTGTTCATATCAGTCCCTCGATATTGGCGGCAGAGATGACGCAGATGACGCCGCACAGTCCCCTGAATTTTACTAGAATCGGATGGTCTGTTGCGCCACGCTATTTTCGGCCTCCTGTTCGCGGCGTTGAGCGGGGTGCCGGTCGGCGCCGCTGACACCGCGGAACCGATCAGCCTCTCGGCTGCCGAGCGTGCCGCAGTCGGTCGTGCGTTCGCCCCGGTGCTCGTGTTTCACCCGCTCGAGGACTACCTCCCGACGAGCCCGATGTTCCCCTACGACTCCACCGATCTTCCGGCGTTTCACGTCGAAGGCGGGCCGGGCGCTCAGATCCTTCTCGGCAGCCAGGTCGCCCGCGCGAGGCAGTATCGCATGCTGTCGGCCGCCGAGAAGGTCGCGCACGCGGCGGTGCAGTATCGCGTGTTCTCCCGGCTGACGGGCGGCCGGGTCGAGGTCGTCGTCGAGTACTGGTGCTACTACGTGTTCAATGCATTTACGGTGCGCGGCGGCTGGCTTCCGTACCGCGTTCCCGACAATCATGCGAACGACCTCGAGCGGATCTACCTCGTGTTGACGCCGACGGCGGGCGCAGCCCTGGGCGTCAACCCCGATGCCAACGACACCTGGGCGCGCCGCGCCTTTCGCATCGCGCGCGTGATTACGAACGCGCACGACGGCAGCATTCCCCCGAACCAGTATGATACCCGCCCGGGAGAGACGCTGACCCCTCCGCTCACCGTGCTGGTCGAACGCGGGTCGCACGCGATGGCGCCCGACATCAATCACGACGGCCGTTTCACGTCGAGCGCCGACAGCACGGCGACCACCAAGCTCTTGTGGGGCATTCGGGATCGGGGCACGACCTGGGGCCGGTATCGCTCGTCGTTCATGGACAACCGCGGCGAATCGGCAGTGCGCCTGTGCACGTCCTCGACCGCGACGGCCACCGACGCCTGTGAACCGTACGCGCTATACCCCATCAACGATCTCCAGGAGTGGTTCAGTACGGTCCAGTTTTCCCGAAACGAGTTGCACAATATCGTCGGCCGGACGCCCCTGCTCGTCCGCGCCTTCGGCGACGTGCGGGTTGAGCGGTTGATGATCCCGAGCGATCCGCCGGACGGCCGTGCGCTGGATGCCATGCTGCATCGGCGGGCGAGAACCGAGGCCGGATACGTGGTGGGATTCACCGCCAGCGGCGCGCATGTGCCGACGCTGGTGGCTGGCCGCCGGTATTTCTGGAATGTGTCGTCGCGCTATTTTCCCGATGTCATGGCCGAGGCGGTCGCGATGTTTCCCGTCGGGGGCCGCCGCATGGCGGAGGCGACAATCTTCGGCTCGTACAGCGTGGACGCGATCACGAACGTTGTCGTCGGAACCGGCTGGTTCTCGAGCGCCAACGATCCGGCCGACGTCTTGCTCGGCCTCGATCTGCGCATCGGCCGGCTGCGTGTCCGGCCCACGTGGCGCTTTCGCGAGGGCGTCTTCGATTCCCGCGTGACCACGACGTTCTGATCGGATTCCATCCAGGATCCACCCTCACGACGATCTGGATCAGTTGCCTCTCCGGCGATCGCGCGCTCATCGCGCTGGTTTGTAAACTCCAAATAGATTTTCCCGTAAGGCCTGCCGTGTTCAGCGCCGCTTGGAATCGTTGGCCGCCGATCGAGTGCCGAGTTCACGATCCAGGTCGAGCAACGAGCCTGCATCGTCTCCGACGAGCCGGAACCTCGCGACGATCTCCCGCGCGGTTTTCTCTTCCTCCACTTGCTCGGTCAGAAACCACTGCAGTTCGGTCATTTCGGCGAAGGCCTTCGAGCGGAACGCGAGCTCGTACAGATCGTTGATCTGTCCCGTCACACGTTCTTCCTGTTCGAGGACCCGCTCGAAGACGTCACCGAAGGTGTCGAACTCGATGGTCGGCTGATCGATGGCCCTGAGCTCGACGGCGCCGTTGCGGGCGAGGACGAAGTCGAACAGCTTCATGCCGTGGTGGTACTCCTCGACGCTCTGCATCTTGAGCCATCGTGCGGCGCCGGTGAACTTTTCCCGCTCGCAGAAGGCCGCCATCGCCAGGTACTGGTACCAGGCCTGGAACTCTGAATTGATCTGGGTGTTGATTGCCTGAAGAACGTCGACATGCATGAATCGCACTCCTTGCCCGAATCGTCCCGATCCGGCGCTGTTCGCACTTCGTGAGAGGCAGATCGCAAGTGACGACCTGCAGTCATGAGACTGATTCTCAATTTGGTTCACAGAGCATAGTGTGCGGGCGTGGCGGGGTCAAGGAACGCTCACGTCAACAGGAACGCTCACGTCAAGTGCCGGGTCCGTTTGGAAGTAGCCACCGAGTTTGGAAGTGACCACCGGAGACTGCCGAGAGCTCCGAGCCAAGCAATGCGTCTTCTCTGTGTGCCCGGTCTCCGCGTTGACAGTCTCCGCGAAACCAGCTCCGCGCAACCACTTAACCGATCAAATGGTCGGGTTACACTCCCGGATCGAAACTGAGATTGCCGTACGGGTCTCCTACGATCGCGACACCCGTGACCTTCCGGCAGAGCGCCACAGACGCCGACAATCATCTGCGGACGACCGTTGCGGCGGCCTACGCCCAGGATCAGGTCTCGCTGTCCCGCCATGTGCACGTGCTCGGGGGCTGCGCTTCGACCATTTTGATCTCCAGTATCACAACAATCGCAACGGCGACACGCTGGCTCGTCCGGACGATCTCGTCTCGCCGCGGGTGGGAATCGTGGTCAAGCCGGTGGTGCCGCTCTCCGTCTGCGGCAGCTTCAGACCAGGAATACGACGGGCTTTGAGCGACGCTCCTGTTGACGCGCCGCCCTCGGTTCGCACGCTGCCCTCATTCTGGCGAGCGAAGTCTTACTGCGAGGGTGCGCGCTGGCCCGTCTCGGCCTCCTCGTCCCGTGAAGGCCGGTCCTTCATCTCGCGCTCCACGCGGCGCTGAGCGTCAATCGCCGCGTCGGTCTCGAAGCTGCGCCGGTGGTGGTTGTCGACGTGAATCTCGAATCCAACCTCCGCGTAGTAGGACTCCATTGAATCGGCGTCGGCGATCTCCGAGTTGTCGCCGATTTCCAGGGCATGCTGCAGCTCGTGCGCAAGAAACGACAATTGCCGCAGCGTTGATATCGAGCACCGGATGCTCACCTGTACGTAACGGACGCCGCCGACGTTGGACACGAACTTGAGGCGGCCCGAGAGGCCCTCCGGCAGGAGCAGATCGCAATTGGCGAACACCTGGATCGGCGAGGCATCGAGTCGCGCGACGATCGACCGGAATGTTTCCGAGCCGGCCAGGCCACGATCCATCACCGCCTTCAATCCGCGGTCGCCGATGTGGACATGCGACACCCGTTCGGCGGCGAACGTCGCCGACACGCTGCACAGGATCGACAGGGTCGCGCCCAGGACGGACACCGCCGCACGGCGAGGGCGAGTGTCGTCTGCGTCCGCCGCATCCCGTTTCAGGGTCAGCAGGGCGGCACGACTGTTACAGGTGAAGAACTCCGTCAGCGCCAGAATCATCGTGGTGTTGGGAGCGGGCTTGCGGTGTCTTGCGATCGAGTGTATCAGCTGCGGTCCAGCAGAGCTCGCGGAACCAGGCGCGGGGTGGGTCGATTGGAAGCGTTGAGAGGACAAGGGGGCTGTGTGCTCGAGCATACGGCGAACTCAGCGCGCGGAGACTGACTGGTGATTGCCGCCGTTCTTCAATGCTCGGTGTGTTCCTCTTCGTCCGGCTCGCTTCGGGTCACGAACGCGCTGCGCCGGGGAGGCGGCATCGCGGAATGGTCGCCCTTCACCGAACGCCAGATGATCTCGTTCAACTCGACCTCGGGCGTCCGATCGGCATCGGAGAAATCCATTCGGAGCGACGCCGAGGCGCCAAAGGCGCCGGGCAGGTTCTTCTCGTCGAGCGAGACGGTTGGCGTCAGGCGTTGATACGCCGCCAGGTTGGGCGTGCCCTGGAACGCGTTGTACATCGGCGTGGCCGCCGCGTCGTACATGCTCATCGGCGGCAAGCCGAGAATGAGCTCCATGGTCCGCAGCATGCCGGAGGTCGTGTAGAACGTGTGATCGACGAAGCCGCGCTTGGCGAACGGACTCGCGACCAGCGCGACCGACCGATGCGAATCCACGTGGTCCGCCCCGCTCTGCGCGTCGTCTTCGAGCACGAAGACCGCCGAATCCTTCCAATAGGGGCTGGCGGCGATTGCCGTCAGCACCCGGCCGAGCGCCAGGTCGTTGTCGGCGACCATCGCGCGGGGCGTCGGCCTGCCGGGCGTGGTCCCGTTGGTGTGATCGTTGCCAAGTCGGATGATCGAAAGCTGCGGCAGATTGTTGTTCTGGACGTGCGCGGCGAACTCCCCCTCCCAGGCATCGACGCGTTTCTGGTCGGAAATGGAGAGATCGAATGCTGCGAACGTGGGCGAGACTCGTCCGGCCAGGCCCGGAACACTGGCGACGACGGTGACGTCGCCGGATGCCGATTTCGAGGTGTTGTCGACGAACTCTCCGTAGCTGCGCACGGTCAGGTTGGCGCGGCGGGCGTAGTCCCAGATATAGCCCTGCGCGGGCGCCGAGATGTTGCCGAACGGGTTGCGGATGAACCAGCCGCCCTCCCCGATGTACATCGCGCCGCGATGTCCGTAGTAGGTCTGCCACATCTTCTGCACGAAATCGGTGGCATAGGCGCCGGTTGAAAAGGCATGGCCGTCGTAGCTGACGTCGGCGTCGACGTAGAAGTTATCCATCAGCACGAAGCTCTCGGCGATGGCGTGGGCATTCGGCGTCACGTCGCGCCCAAACAGCGTGAACGACGGATTCCCGTTCCCCTGCTTCAAGTCGCCGAAGACCGAGTCGTAGGTGCGATTCTCGCGGATGATGTAGAACACATGCGTGATCGGCGAGCTGCCGCCGACCACGACCGGAATCGGCGAGCCGATCGGCGCGGCACCCGGGCGCAGCCGGATGGCGTCGTTGTACGGCGTGAGCGAGTAGACCGTGCGCGTATAGGCGGCAAGCGTCGTGCGATCGGGCGTCGGCACCACCGAAATTGCGCCGCGCAAGCGCTGCTCGATGCCGCTGTTGGTCATGTTCGCTGCAGGAGCCAACCCCTTCCCGCTGAGGACGAAGAGCTGTTTTCCGTCGCGGCTGAACATGGCGCCGGTCGGATACCAGCCGGTCGGGATGAATCCGCTCACGAAGCTGTGCGCGCTGTTGCTGACGTCGAGCATGGCCACGGTATTGTTGTCGGCATTGGCGACCAGCATCGTCTTGCCGTCGGGTGAAAGCGCCAGTGAATTGGGCGTGGCGGTCAGGGGCGCGTCCGGAAAAAGGCTGACCGACACCTGCTCGAGCGCCGCGCCGGACAATGTGTCGTACACCCAGACCGACGATCCGTTCGCACAGGCAATGAACAGACGCCTGCCGTCGGGTGAGAGCGCCAGCGCGTTGGGGTGTTCGTCGGTCGCGAATTCTTCCGCGAAGGTCAGCGAGTCGGCCCAGAACACCTGGACGCGGGAATCCCCCCACACCGACACGTAGATCCACTTGCCGTCGGGAGAGATCACGCACGTGTAGGGCTCGGCCGGAAGATTCACCGTCTTGATCACCTGGCCGCTCGCCAGGTCGATCGACGACAGCGTCTGCGCGAAGACCCGCGTGACATACAGCGTCTTGCCATTGCTCGAAAGAGCGAGCCCGCCGGCGAAACTCTCGTCGGTGGCGGCCGGCAGTGTGAACGTCCGTTTTCTGGTGAGCGTGCCGTCGGCGAAGCCGAACTCCTGAACGGTGTTCTGTGCCGCGCCCGACGCGTACACCGTCGCTCCATCGAGGCTCCACACGAGACCATACCAGGCGTGATCGACGGTCATGGTGCTCGTCACCGTCCAACTCGCGACGTCGATGACGCTGAAGGTCGGCTTCATCAGTCCCTGGCTGGCGACGATCACATACCTGGAGTCCGGCGACTGGACGAGGTTGAGGGGAAGGTCGCTGAGCATGATGTGCCTGCCGGCAGGCGACAGCCGCCATCCGGTCGGCAGCAGGATGGAACCGTCAGGCAGTGCCCCGGGCACCGCCGTCGGATCGGGCGCGAACTGCGCGCGGATCGTGGGTACTGCGGCGGCCACTACCAGTGAGGCCATGGCGACCAGCGCGAGCAAACGCGCGCGGGGGATCAAGACGCGACTAATCCAGTCCGCAGGCGCATAGACCTTCCATGTCCCGCTGGGAACTATCCGAGCGGGCGTGCCAAAGAGTTTTGTCTGTTCGAACGGTATCGTGAGTGTACATGAAGTCCGTCAAACGTAGTGACAGTTCTTTACAGCTCTTGCGTTGGGATAGCGTTGGGATAGCGTTGGGAAATTGAAATAAGAGAATCGTAAGCTCGTCTCGCCGTGCGAATTGAAACTGTGGTGATCACTTCGTTGGGGTCGCGCCCGCTTCCGTTTCATGACGAAGAATTCAGAAACTCTTCAGGAGCGGGGTCGGGCCCGTCCGCTATCATTCCGACAGACTTTTGATGGAATTCGGACAGTTCCTTTAGCAGGCTGCTGAAAAACGCAGCCCGAACTGAAAACTCAGAAGTGAGAACTTAGAGGGACTGCGAGATTGCTGGGGAATCCGCACTTCAAAGTTCTGAGTTCTCACTTTCAAGTTCAGGTTGCTGGCTGTTTCAGCAACCTGTCAGGAGCTGACTGAGTCAATTCTTCCCTGGATCTGCGCGGCTCGCGGTCGTTGGCAACGTCGTTTGGCAACGTCGTTTGGTAACGTCGTTTGGTAACGTCGTTTGGTAACGTCGTTTGGTAAC
>JBDTVS010000070.1:0-74678 GCA_040007095.1 Acidobacteriota bacterium | reverse complement strand
GGGCGCCGCGCGCCGGAAGCCGTGTACTAAATCGTCGAACGCAGGACACTAGCTGCGCCGCTGAGCGGCCGCCTGGTGAAGATTCGCCGCACCCTGGTCCGTTCTTGCTATACAGGCGTGAACGTCACGGTGTGCAGGTGAGGGCCGAACGTGGCGGAGACGTCGTTCGACGAATCCCTCGTGACCGCCTGGCGATTTTTCAGCGTCTGCAGATCGGCCTGCGACAGGGCGACCGTATGGGGATGCGCCGCGGTCCCCTGGATGTTCAACGAGAATGCGTTGGTCGCCGTGATCTGAGCGGCCGTAATCACCGCGGTGTGGCCATGGTTGGCGGAGATATTGCCCGTGATGTCGGCCGCCGAGGAACTGGGCGTGGTCGGGCTGTCGTTGCTGCAGGCGTCGCTGACGGTGATGACGCATCCGGCCAGCACCGCGAGGGCGGCCTGCAACGTGAAGTGCCGCCGCGTCAGTGTGGTGTCGTCTTGCAATGGCATGTGATCCGGCATGAAACCCCCTTGTGAACCAATCACGGGGTTCATGTGCAAAACGACTGCCGAATCCTCGATCTAGGTGGCTGTGCGCGCCGGATGCTGATTCGTCCGGCGTCGTGCCGGATTCGCCCCAATCATTCGCGGTCGGGACGACGCGGCGGGTTACGCGGCTCGTACGCCATTCTGATAATTCGTAAGGGCTCGTCAGGAAATACGTGCGTGATACTCTTTCGGCCGGAGGCCGCAGGCCTCAGGCTCTGGACGAGCCGATCCGGCGGAATGGAGGCATCGATGAAACCTGTTGCGTTATTCTCGCTGGCCGCACCTGCGGTCATGCTCTTGTGCCTGACGATGGGCCTGGCGGCGCAGGCTCCGTCCCTGAACGCGAATCTGCGCGCCGACTGGGCGAGCCAGAAGGACACGCTGATGAAGCTGGCGGCGGCGATGCCGGAGGACAAGTTCACCTACAAACCGACGGTTCCGCAACGCAACTACGGCGAGCAGATCCTCCACATCGCCGAAGCGAACGTGGTCCAGATGGGACGCCTGGCTCCGAAAGGCCCCGCCCCGGTGATCAACATGAAGGCGACGTCCCGGGCCGAGATTCTGAAGGCGCTCGAAACGTCTTTCGATTACGGCAGCGCGGCGCTCGAGGAACAGACCGAGGCCAGCATGCTGCAACCGGCGGCGACCACGCGGTTCGATCGGTTCATGGGACCCTCGACGCGGGCACGCGTCGTGGCCTTCGTGATGGGGCACACGTGGGACATCTACGGTCAGATGGTCGTGTACGTACGGTTGAACGGCATCACGCCGCCGGCCAGCCAGCGGCCATGATGTTGGCCCGAACACGGATGTGCCTCATGGTGCCGGCGTGGCGTCGTTGATGCCCGATTCGGACGGCCTGCTCATCGCGGATCTCGACGCGATCATCGGTCTGGACCGCGACCCCGTCCTGCGCAATCTGCTCATCACCCAGTCCTATCACGACCTGTCGATCGGCATGAGCGGGCTGCTCGGCCCGGAGAACGCCAACTGGTGCACCTTCGCCACCTGGGCGTCACGCACCGCAGGCGGCTTCGTCCGCGACGAGGAAGTCCCGGCGCATCTGCGATTCGTGCTCGAGCACGACCCGGCCTACGTGGAAGCCAAAGCGAGACTCGGACGTCTCGGATTCGCATTCGATCGCGCTTGCCTGCTCCGGCTGCCTGGCGAGATCGTCGGCGTCGTCAGCGCGCAGATCACCCTCGGAAACCTGAAGGTGTACGCGGAGCTCGGGCCGCTGTTCGCCCTGATGATTCGCGTCTTCCGTCAGGACGCCGGCGTCGCGACCGGCCCGCTCAACGCCGTGCTCGCCACCCTCACCGAGGGGGCGACCGAAGCGGGAGGGCAGACGCTCCTACGCCGGGGTGTCGCGAACTATTTCCAGGCGATCCGCGAGAGCGACGACAAGAAAAAGGCCGAGCTCATCCTGCTGGCCAACGCTCAGATCGGACTCCACGAACAGATTCGCCTGCAGCCCTACATTGCGGATTCTCTCGCCGCGCCCGTCGCGTCGAGCGTCAACGACGTGACCGCGAAGCTTCTGCGGCCGCTCGCCCGGCCCCTCCGTCATCGCGCCGAGCCGCTCGTGGACGCCATTCTGCAACCGCTGATTGCCGTGCTCGCACGCCATTGGAACGAGGTGGCGACCAGAGAGCTCATGATCTTGAAGGTGCCTGGGGCGACGCTTCATCTCGGATCGCCCCTGCCGCCTCTCGCGGACGGCTCGCTGTGTCCGGCGGTGCTGCAGGCGGTCGACGCCCCCGACCTTCAAGCCATGCTGAGATCCTACGACTGTCTGTCAATCGAAGCCGGGGCGGCGACCCGGAACTGGGTGGTGCTGGTGGAGCGGATGAAGTACATCCTGAATCTCTTCCGGTCCCGCCAGACCGCCCATGATTTCTTCCAGCAGCCCTTCAGCGATCAACAGCGGGCCGCGATTCTCGACCACCGCGTGCCCCCCGGGCCGCTGGCTTAGAGCGTTCTACGTACAGCGGCGTCAGTTGAGGTGAAGGATCCCTCGTTGAAGCGCGATCGTGACCGCCTGCGTCCGATCGGACGCGTTGAGCTTTTCGAGGATATTCTGCACGTGCGCCTTGTGACCTTGGTGGTTCGCTGAAGCGTCGTGCAGGCTGTTCTGGTCGTCAGGCGTGGAGCAGCTGGGACAGGATCGTCTGTGCATACAGACGATGACCGAAGTCGTTGGGGTGATTCAGACCATTGCCGGAGAGATCGTGGGGATCCTTGCGCGCGACGATCTGACTCCACAGGCCGGTCACGTCGGCGAGCACCACGCCTTCACCGATCAGATCGGCAAGCGCCGTACGGTATTCGTCGAACCGCGACGCAGCCACCCACGTGCAGTCGGGCGTCGGCAGCATCGGCGAGACCACGACGAACTCGACGTCAGCCACCTCGTCCCGAACACCTTTCAGCACCGTCGATACATTCGCCACGAACTCGGCGGCCTGCGCGTAACAGGCATCGTTCATCCCGAACGCGACGATGACGAGGTCCGGCTTGACCGCCGCCATGCGCGCCGTGTCCCACAATCCGTCAGCGGCCGTCCAGCCAGCGGTCGCCAAATTGCTGAGGCGAACCGATCCGCCGTAGTGCTGCTCCAACCCGGACGCCACCAGATCACCGAATGCCGGCTGGTACGGCGGAACGGCGTGGAATCCAGACGCATCGTACCCTTCTGAAATGCTGTCGCCGGTCAAACAGATTGTGAGCGGCTCCCGGCGCCGCAGTTTCTGGCTGACCCGCGACAGCGTACCAGCAGGGCTCGACTGGTGCGATCTCCATAGTCCGGCGGCATGTGTGTAGGTAACTGAGATCAGTCGCTCGCGCGTCCGCACAACATCCGCAGCGACGATCGCGTCGCGCCTCGCCTCCGGCATCCGCGACTCTGACGTTCGGACGATCCGTCCCGCCTCCCGATCGACGATGTAGTCGGAGCCTTCGACGTACTGCACGTCACCGGCAGCATTGGTCACTGTGGCAATGGTGTCGGGGGGAAACAGGAGGCGGGCCTCCGCGGGGTCGTCGTCGCGACTGATCAACACCGCACTCTCGCGGTGCATCGTCGTCGACAGCCAGAAAGGCAGGAGCAGCGGATCGAGCGCCGGCATGGCCAGCTACATTACCGCATAAGTGAAACGCGTCTCGCAGGTACCCTCGGCGGGAAAGCAGTCTCATGGCTGGAAGGTCCCCAGCTTCCTCTGACGCCTTCGAACTACATGAACCAAAGCACGCTGGGAAATTAGACCATGAACCACAAAGGGCGCAAAGATCACGAAGAAGACCGAGAGACGGCTGGTCAGGCGAGTCAAGCAGTCGTCGTCGCCGCCCGGTGGCGGCCCGGCAGCGCCCGCGTCGCAATCGCGAGGCGATTCCACGCGTTGATCGTCGCTGTCAGGTACGTCAAGTCGACGATCTCCTGATCGGTGAAGTGCCGCTTGGCTTCTTCGTACACCTCGTCCGGCACATGAGTCTCTGCCACCAGCGTGACCGCTTCGACCCATGCGAGCGCCGCCCGCTCGCGATCGTCGTAGAAGGGCGTCTCCCGCCACGCATCGAGGGCGTAGAGCCGCTGCTCGGTCTCGCCTGCGGCGCGCGCGTCGATCGAGTGCATGTCGATGCAGTAAGCGCAGCCGTTGATCTGCGAAGCGCGCAGCTTCAGCAGATGGATGAACTTGTGCTCGAGGCCGCAGCCGGCGAGATACTTTTCGAGCGCCAGGAGCGCCTGCAGCGGTTCCGAGTTGAATGTTCGATAGTCGAGGCGGGATTCCATGGTGTCGAGTCCTGGATTGAATCGGCTCACATGGTCGAGCTTAGGGATTTTTCGTTGGCACGTAGTGTCCGCCTTCCGCCCGTGAAGAAATCTCGTTCAACGCAGAGACCGCAGAGGGAGAACCCCTGGGAATTCTCTGCGTGCTCCGCGCACTCTGCGTTAAACGTCGTATTTGTTTCTCAGGCTCTAAAGTCGGGAACGGCCTGTAGCCTAGGCCGGCGCCGGTGC
The DNA here is from genome assembly GCA_040007095.1 of Acidobacteriota bacterium. GTDB lineage: Bacteria > Acidobacteriota > Vicinamibacteria > Vicinamibacterales > CAVVIG01 > JBDTVS01. The sequence continues at coordinate 70,124 of JBDTVS010000070.1, read as the reverse complement.
CGGCGCATCGATCCCGGCCCAGAGATTCATCGTGCTCAGTTCCTCGCGCCCGCAGGCCTTGAGGTAGGTGAACAGCTGCGTGCGGTAGGCGGCGCACCCGCAGAGCACGAGGTTGACGATGAACGCTCCGCGCGAGGTCTTGCGGCCGAACATTTCGATCTCCGTGCGGAAGTCGGCGTCCGACATGTCGCCCAGCAGCGTGGCGTAGGCCTCGGAGTGTGCCGCGATGGCCGCCACCGTCTGGTCAAAATCGCGGGCGTCTGCGGCCTGCGTCTTCGCGGTCCAGGCGGCAAAGTCCATGGCGCCGGCTTTGGCGGATTCCACGAGCGACGGCCCCATGACGCTCAAATACTTCAACAGCTCGATCGTGCTGCGCTGCTTGGGCGTCGGGCGGTAGTCGAGCTTGTCACGGTCGATCTTGCTCGCGAGGTGGAGGAGGATGTTGACTTCGTGCTGCAGCGAACCAATCAGCTCGGGCTTGGTCAGGACCATTGGTTTTCCTTCGAAAAGAGAGGGACAGGCCGAAAAGGCGGAAGGCAGAATACCACGGCTACAGAAACGCCACCGGCTTCTCGTAGATCGCGAGCACGATGCAGCCGCCTTCGCTGACGACGCTGTGGCGGGTGTGACGCGGGTTGATGGTCAACGTCCCGGCGTTCGCCCGGCGGTTCTCGTCCACCTGCGATCCGTCGAGGACGAGGATGTGCTCGTAACCGGCGTGCTCGTGCATCGACACCCGGGCGCCTGGATGAAAGCGCAACAGGGCCGTCGTCGGACCGCTCTCGCCATCCCCATACAGGCGGTAGATATCCACACCTTCCCTGAACGGCATCCAGGGCAGCGTGTGCTGCCAGTCTGAAATCTGAAAGAGATCAGTGAGCACCAGCGCGTGCTTGGCATCGTCGAGCATGCTTCATTGTATTGGAGCGGCGTACGACGCATCGGACAGCTCGGGCGCAGCTGGTCGACGTCCGCGACCACGTCTGTTCTGCTTCCGATCCATTTTTTTGTACACGAACGTCTTGTTTGGCAATTTCGTGCTCGCCTTTTCGGGCTAGCCCACTCAATTTTCGAAGTATCGTCGTTGTGTGCAGTGCCGCGGCACGTTCGTGAAGTGCGTATCGACGGCGTGCCTCAGTCTCTCGTCCCTGCGGCGTTCCGAAGGAGAAAACGTGAATATGCGTATCGTGGCGAGGTGTTTAGCAATACTGGCCGTCCTCCTGCCTGGTCCGGTGTTCGCTCAAGCCGTCCTGACCGGCACCGTGCATGACGCATCTGGCGCGGTGCTGCCTGGCGTCACGGTCGAGGCGGCGAGCCCAGCGCTCATCGAGAAAATCCGGACGGCGACCACCGACGGGACGGGGCAGTACCGCATCATCGATCTTCGTCCGGGCACCTATTCCCTGACCGCCACCCTCAGCGGCTTCAGCACTGTCAAGCGCGAAGGCCTCGAGGTCACCGGCACCCAGACGGTCACGATTCCGATCGAGATGCGTGTGGGTGGCATCGCGGAGAGCATCACGGTCACCGGCGAAACGCCAGTGGTCGACGTGCAGAGCGCCAAACGCGAGATCGTCATGAACAACGACATCATCCGGACGCTGCCGGTGGCACGCGCCGCGGGCGCGCTGCTCAACGCGACGCCTGGCCTGACGGTGGACGGCAACGGCCCCGCCTTGTCGCCGACGATGACGTTCTTCAACGCGCACTCGAGCGCGTCGAACGCGACCTCGGTGGCGGGCGAAGGCCGCATGTCCGTCAACGGCATGACGGTCGCAGCGGCGCGAAGCGGTGGCGTGTCGTCGTATGTGTACGACACGGCGAACTCGCAGGAAGTCGCCATCACCGTCGGCGGCGGGCTTGGGGAGAGCGAGATCGGCGGGCCGGTCATGAACCTCGTGCCGAAGTCGGGCGGCAACATTTTCGCCGGCACCGGCTTCGTCAACGGCGCCGGCAACTGGTCGCGCGGCAACAACCTCACCGACGACCTTCGCGCCATCGGCCTGACGCAGACGCCGGGCATCATCAAGTCGTATGACGCCAGCGCCTCCTTCGGCGGCCCGATCAAGAAGGACCGCCTGTGGTTCTACGGCAGCTATCGCAACCTGGACACGCAAACGGCGCTCGAAGGCATCACCGCCAACGCCAACGCCGGCGACGCCTCGCGCTGGGACTGGGTCGGTTCGCCGATCGGCGCGCGCCTCGTGCAGGACCGCCAGATGATCATCGGCCGTCTGACCGGGCAGGCCGCCAAGAGCCGCATCACGTTCAACTCCGAATACCAGCATCGCTGCGAGGGTACGCCGCTGAAGCTCGAAACCCCGGGCTGCCACAACCGCGGCGAAGACTGGATCGGCCTGGGCAACAACGCCGCGCCGTTCCAGTCGCCGGAGGCGACCTCGACGGCGGCGCGCGGATATTTTGATGCGCCGTATTACATCAATCAGGCAGCATGGACCATGCCGGTCACGGGCAAGCTGCTGCTCGAGGCCGGTTTCACCGCGTTTCGCTACAACCCGCTCTTCGGCTTCCCACCGCCGGACGGCATCACGACCCTCATCCCGGTCAACGAACAGTCGAACGCGATCAACCCGGCCACGGGCCTGCGCTATGCGCCGCAGCCCAACTACACCTATCGCGGTGTGGAACAGTGGGGGTGGGCGGTCGGCAAGACCGACGGGTGGCAGGTGTCGGCCTCCTACGTCACCGGCGCGCACAACATGAAGGTCGGCTACCAGGGCAACCGGCTGGATCAGCTGGATCAGACGCTGACCGACTCGACCCAGCTCGCCTACCGCTTCAACCAGGGTGTGCCGAACGCGGTGAGCTACCGGCTCCCCGACTTCGCCCACCGCACCCTCACCAACCTGCATGGCGCCTACATTCAGGACAGCTGGACGCGGAACCGCCTGACGCTGCAGGGCGCACTGCGCTACGACCGCGCGTCGAGCTACTCGCCGGTCGAGGGCAACGGCACGACGCGGTCATCGGTCTTCAACCCGGCGCCGATCGCCTTCGGTGTGGTTCCGGGCGTGGATGCTTATAACGATTTCACGCCGCGCGTCGCCGCCGCGTACGATGTATTCGGTAACGGGAAAACCGCCGTGAAGGTCAACTGGGGCCGCTACCTGGCCTACGCCGCGAATGACGCCCCGTACACGTCGAGCAATCCAGCCGTGACCGTCGTCTCGAACGTGGCCAATCGCGGCTGGGTGGACTCGAACAACAACAAGGTCGTCGACTGCAACCTCCTCAACCCCGCCGCCCAGACCGTCGTCGGCGGAGACACGTGTGCAGCCCTGGCCGGTAACCCGGCCAACTTCGGTCAGGTGGGTGCGGCAACGCTCGTCAACCCCGACGTCATGCACGGCTGGGGCCGGCGCCCCGGCGATTACCAGTGGACGGCGATGGTGCAGCACCAGATCTTCCCGCGCGTCTCGGCGGAACTGAGTTATACACGCCGGAACTTCTTCGGATTTTTCGTCACCGACGATCTGAATCGCAACGTCAACACGGCCTACGAGACGTACACGTTGACGGCGCCGGCCGATCCACGGCTGCCCAACGGCGGCGGCTACCCGATCACCACCTACACGGTGACTCCCGCGGCCAATGCGGTCGCCTCGAAGACGTACTTCACGGCTGAAAGCGATTACGGCCCGGAACGCACCAGCCTCTGGCACGGCGTCGACGTCTCGGTCAACGCGCGCCTGCGCGGAGGCCTCACGACGTCGATCGGCACGAGCACCGGCCGCTCGATCGTCGACACCTGCGCCACGGCGACGAAGTTCAACCAGGTCAGCGGGGCCGGCGTCGCCACCGGACCCGACCCGCGCGGCTGCCACAACGAGGATCCGTTCCAGACGACAGTGCGCGGCCTGGCGAGTTACGTCATCCCGAAGGTCGATGTGCTGATCAGCGCGACTGTGCGCTCACAGCCGGTCATCACCCTCGGCGGGAACACGACCTCGGCGTCATGGATCGTGCCGAACTCCGTCGTCCAGACGGCGCTCGGGCACCTGCCAGTGGGCGCGACGGCGACTGGCACCACGACCATCCAGCTCACCGACAACAACAACCGCGTGTACGCCGAAGACCGACGGACACAGATCGACATGCGCTTCGCCAAGGTGCTGCGCTTCGGCCGCACGCGGTCCGACGTCGGCATCGACCTCAACAACCTGATGAACACGAACTACGCGACGGGCTACAACACGACGTATGCCTACAGCGTGGGCAATACGGCGCAGGGCGGCACGTGGGGCAATCCGACCAGCATCTATTCGCCTCGATTCGTGCGCCTCAACTACACGATCGACTTCTGATTCGTCGTTCGTCTTCAAACGTCTGGCACGAGCGGGCCTGGCATCCTTGACGGATGCCGGGCCCGTTCTGTCTTCAAAAGCCACCACTCGCACGAAGAACAGGGGTTCCCCGGGACCATCGAGCTCCTTCGGCTCTGTCGTATCCCCGCACAAAAGCGGACTGGATCATCTGCGCTCGGGTGCAGTCAGATCGTGCACTCTCTCGAGTCCGCCGAAACCGTTCGGGACCGGCCTGAGCCTGGTTGTCCGCTCGTTGACGGCAAGGTGGCGCCGGCGGCGGGGCTGGACGGGGCGCCGGGGGAGCGCGACAGGGCGGCGGCCGACGTGGCGTCACAACGGGCGATCAACCCGGTGCCTCACGGATGAGCCGGTTGCGGAAATCGTCCACTGCGGCGGCCTCCGTGGGCGAGGCTTGATGCTCGAGCCTGAGCCAGCGCGGTGACTTTCTGACGTGACAACTCCGCCATTCCTGAATGAAGTTGGCTAACGCGTTCGTCCTCGCCACACCTTGGGATTTCTTCTGAGGTGCAGTACCGCGAGGACGATCACGATCTGCTCCAGCACTCGGAAATAAACAGCGAACGGAAACGTGTCCAGCAGCGCTCGACGAACGTCGCCGGACACGGCGGGGAACTGGAGTGGTCGTTCGCGGATCCGCGCGAACGTGCGATCGATATCGCTGATGAATCGTTCGGCGAGGCCAGCGCGCTCGTCGTGGTACCACCGCGCGGCACCTTCAAGATCGGCCTCGGCGAGCGGCCGAACGATGCACCGGCGCGTCATGCCATTCAGTGGTTCGTGTCGAACTTCCTGCGGATCCGGGCCTGAACAACATCCCAACTGTCGCCGGAGCCGGGATCGGCTTCCAGATCCTTTAGGCGCTCATCCAGAATTTCGCGGTGCCAATCCGGAAGCGGAATGGTTTCAGGGGTCGCCGCGATTCGGTCCCACAGCGACTGCAGGTAGTCGATCTTCTCGTCGACGGAGAGATTATCGAAGCCGGGCGGCGGAAGGGGGACGGGTTTTGCCATCGAGCGCGTCCAGTCAGAGAATCGTATTCAGTATACCGTGGTGGTTGTGCGCTTGATCCGCTTGAAGGCGCCCGATTCCACTGCTGCACGTTCCGGGCGGTTTATCGCCCCCGAAACCAGGAGCGCATTCCGAAGCTTCCAGAGACTTGCCTGCTTGGGAATCGTGCGCGTTGTTACAATGACCACCTCATGACCCAGACCGCCAGCGAAGTGCTTGCCGATCATTTTGTCGCCCTCAACGCTGCCGATATTCCACCACAGCTCATCGACGACGCGAAGACGCTGGTGCTCGATTATCTGGGCGTCGCGCTCGCGGGCAGTCAGACAGACAGCGGTCGGATCAGCGCGCGCTTCGTCGTCGAGACGGGCGGCTACCCGGAAGCCACCGTGATCGGCGACGGCCGTCGTGTGCCGGCCGTCCACGCGGCGCTGGCCAATGCCATCTCGTCGCACAGCGTCGAGCTCGACGATGTAGACGTCCTGGCCCTGTTTCACTTCAGTCCGCCGGTCGTGTCGGCGGCGCTCGCCGTCGCCGAGCGGGAACGCGCGAGCGGGACCGAGTTCATCGCCGCCGTCGCAGCGGGCTGCGAGATGATGGCCCGGGCGAGCGCAGCGACCAATCCCTCGCTGCGCGACCGTGGTTTTCACACGACGCCGTCCTGCGGAGTCTTTGGCGCCACCATCGCGGCCGCCAGGCTGCTGAAGCTCGATCGCGAGACCACGGTGTCGGCCCTGGGGCTCGCCGGTGCGCAGGCGTCAGGCGTGATGGAGATGTACGGGCCGTCGATGCAGAAGCGATTCAACCCGGGCCCGAGCGCGCGCAACGGCGTGACCGCCGCGCTGATGGCGAAGATCGGTTTCACCGGCGCCGCGACGATCTTCGATGGCGAGCGGAGCTTCTGTCGCGCCTTCAGCGATCGATTCGACGTCGCAGCGCTGACGAAGGACCTCGGCAAGGACTTTCCCGTCCACATGGAGTTCAAGCCTTACTCGTGCGCGCGGCCGATTCACAACGCCATCGACTGCGCCCTCAATATTCGTCAGGAGCTCGCCGAGCCGCTGTCGCAGGTGCGCGCGATTAGCGTGCAGCGCCATCCGGCATGGGCGCACTACCATCAGAATGCCGAGCCGCAGACCTACCACGAAGCGCAGGTGAGCCTGCCGTACTCGGTGGCGGTGGCCCTGGTCGAAGGCGCGGCGCTGCTGCCGCAGTATCAAAACGAGAAGCTTGCGGATCCGATCCTCTTGCGTCTGTCCCGCATGGTGAAGGTGGTGGCCGACCAGACGTTGCCTCGGGGCGTCTCGTGCCTGATGACGCTTGAAACCGAGAGCGGCCGCGTCTACCGATCGCAGGTCGACCACCCGCGCGGCTCGATTGCCAATCCGATGACCGCCGACGAGATGAACGGGAAAGTGCACCTGCTGGCCGACGGTGTGATCGGGCGGGCGGCGGTCGACGCGCTCGGCGATTGCGTGCGCAACGTCACCGCGCTGTCCCAGATCGACGAGTTGACGCGCCTCATTGGCGGTGCGCGGGCAACGGTGGGCGTTCCCAGCCATGCGTGATCTGGTGCAACGCGTTTCCCCGCCGACGGCGCTCGGCGCGACCGCATCGCTCGCTGAGTTCGTCGGCGGCGTCCGTCACCACGGCGTGCCGGCCGACGTTCGTCGCGTGCTGCAAACCGCCCTGGTCGATGCCATCGGTTGCGGGCTGTTCGGTCTCACGACCCCGGCGGCGCGAATCATCCAAGAGTTCTCTCGTGAGCAGGGCGGGCCGGAGGAATCGACCCTCTGGGCGTCCGGTGGCGCACGGGTGTCGAGCGCGAACGCGGCCCTGGCGATCGGCACGGCGATTCACGCGTTCGATTTCGACGACCATCACCGCTCGAAGATCCATCCAGGAGCTGCCGTGCTGCCCGCCGTCCTGGCGCTCGGCGAAGCCCGGCAGATCAGCGGCCAGATGGCGCTCGCGGCGCTCGCGGCGGGTTACGAGACCATGGCTCGGGTCAGCCTCGCGGCGAATCCAAGCTCGTCACGGATGCGCGGGTGGCACTTGACTGGAACCTGTGGGACCTTCGGCGCCGCCGCGGCGGCGTCGGTCATCCTTGGTCTCGACGGCCCGACGACCGCCAGTGCGCTCGGCCTGGCCGGCACGCAGTCCGCCGGGCTGTGGGCGTTCAACGCCGACGGCGCGATGAGCAAACGTCTCCATCCCGGACGCTCCGCACAGAGCGGCATCTTCGCCGCTCTCCTCGCCCAGAAGGGCTTTCATGGCCCGCGCCAGATTCTGGAGGCCGAGGACGGCGGGTTTCTCGCGGCGACCTCCGATGATGTCCGGCTGCACGAAATCGACAAGGATCTGGGCCGTGCCTGGCGGACCGAAGGGGTGTGCTTCAAGCCCTACGCGTGCTGCGGCAGCAATCACTCCAGTATCGATGCTGCGCTCGGGTTGATGTCGGAGCACGCCTTCGGCTCGGGCGACGTGCGAAGAGTGATCGTCGGCATCAGCCGGGTCGTCGAACGTCAGACCGGGTTCATCTATCGGCCGACCACCGTGCTGAATGCGCAAATGAGCCTTCGCTTCAATGTCGCCGTGGCGCTGGTCGACGGCCAGGCGCTCATCGAGCAGTTCACTGAAGCCCGCGTGAAGGATCCGCTCGTCTGCGATCTGGCGTCGCGCGTCGAGGTGGAGATCGATGCCGAAATGGACGCGATTTATCCTGGACGCTACGCGGGTATCGTGACCATCGTGCTGAACGATGGCCGGCAGTTCAAGAAGCGAGTGGACGATCCGAAGGGCATGCCGGAGAATCGGATGACCGCCGACCATCTTGGCGCGAAATTCCTGTCGCTGGCCGAGTTCGCCGTCGGAAAGCGCGCGGCGGCAGCGGTACTGGAAGGCGCGACGGCTCTGTTCGACTTTGCGAATATTGCTCCGTTTGCGCGCGAGCTGGGCGCGTTGCGCCTGCGTGAAGGCGCTGAGAGGTTGAAATGACAAGACACACACGTCATCTACTGAACGCGATTCCGCCGCTGGCCTGCGTGCTGTTCCTGATGCTCGGCGTCATCCCGAGCGCCAGTCAAGGTCGTGGTGGAAGCGCGGGCCCGGGCAGAACCTCGGTGACCGCCTGGGGCGCGTCTCAACAGGCGCTCGCCGACACGCGGATCACGAACGCGACCGTCCGCATGATTGCACGCGTCACGATTCCGGGCGACGCGGTCCGCATCCGCCTCGACAACACCTTCGGCGCTGAACCGGTGACGATCGGCCGCGCCTACGTGGGCCTTCGCATCCAGGGGGCAGCCGTCGCCGCGGGCTCGAATCACTCCCTGTCATTCAACGGCGCCGCCGGCGTCTCGATTGCGGCAGGGGGCAGCGCGTGGAGCGATCCGGTCCAGTTGTCGGTGCTGGCACAGCAGGATCTCGCCGTCAGTCTCTACGTGCCGGGCAGCAATGTGAGGCCAAGTCAACACACGGCCGCCGCGGTCAGCTCGTATCGAAGCGCCGACGGGAGCGGCGCGTCCGAGGAGAGCCGGGCGCCGTTCACGCTCACCACGACGGCGCTGTGGTGGCTCAAGGCGATCGACGTTGAATCGGTATCTCCGCCGGGAGCGATTGTCGCGTTTGGCGACTCCATCACCGACGGCACCTGCAGCACGCTCGACGCGCACGACCGCTGGGAGGACGTCGTGTCGATGCGGCTGGGGCTGGCGGACGAGGCGGGACTGCCGCGCCGGGATGGCGCCCGCGGCGCGCAGAAAGCGGTCGTCAACGAGGGAATCGGCGGCAACACGATCACCCGGGACGGACTGATGCCGCCGGCCGATAGCACGCCTGGACTCGAGCGGTTCGAACGCGACGTGCTGTCGCACCACGGCGTCAGCGACGTCGTGCTGTTCATGGGGACCAACGACATCCGGCGCGGCGCTCCGGCGGCCCAGGTCATCGCCGGCATGACATCCATCATTCAACGGATCAAGGCGAAGGGCATCAAGGCCATCGGCGTGACGATCATTCCTCGCCACAACGTCGCTCCGAATGGTACGAACACCGGCTGGAATGCCGAGAAGACGCGAATCAGAAACGAGGTCAACCAGTGGATTCGCAGCAAGGCCCCATTTGATGCCCTGATCGATTTCGACAAGGTTGTGCGCGATCCGTCGAACCCCGATCTGATCCATCCGCCGTTCAACTGTGGAGACGGCATCCACCCGAGCCCGGCGGGCTATTTCGCCATGGGCACGGCGGTCGATCTGAGCCTGTTCCGAACCAGGTAAGGCACAGCCGCACACAGGTCACAAAGCCGTTCTCCAGAGTGGGAACGACCACGAAAACACGAAGACACGAAAATTTCAGTTGGGCGACGTTTTCAGCAGCCTGCCAGCGCTCAAAACAGGTCGACCCGTCCATTGCTCAGGCCGAAGCTCTCGAGCGGACTGCCGAAGTGATTGGCCACGCTGAGCCACATATTGCCGACTGGCGTGTTCGGCTTGTTGAGCACGTGCCGATTGCCTTTGCCCGCGCCGCCGCCGACCGCCACGAGAGGCAGCGGACTGGCCGCATGCTGGTTCGGATTGCCCATGCCGCCGCCGTAGACGATCAGCGAGTGATCGAGCAGCGAACCGTCGCCGTCGGGCGTCGATCGCAGTTTCTGCAGGAATTTGGCGAAGAGCGCCGAATGATACGTGTTGATCTTGGCGGTTTTCGCGATCTTGTCGGGATCGTTGCCGTGGTGCGAGACCTGATGATGCTGCTCGGGTACGCCAGCCTGCGGATAGGTGCGGGCGCTGATTTCGCGCGCCGCCATGAACGTGAAGACCCGCGTGAGGTCCGCCTCGTAGGCGACCGCCAGCAGGTCGTACATCAGCCCCATATGCTCCTCGAACGACTCGGGGATCCCGATCGGCGCGTCGACGGTCGTGACCTGTCCGGTATTGTGCGCCTCGGTCTTCTGAATGCGGCGCTCGATCTCGCGGATGTTGTCGAGATATTGATCGAGCCGTGCCCGATCGCGCGCACCGAGCCCGTTCTGGAGGGCATTGGCCTCGTGGCTCACGAAATCGAGAATGCTGCGATCGCGTCGCGCGCGGGCGAGGCGCTGGGCCGCGGATCCCGGCTCGCCGAACAGCCGCTCGAACACCACCCGCGGATTGATCTCCATCGGCAGCGGCGTCGTGGGCGAGCTCCAGGCGATCGTGTTCGCGTAGGCGCAGCTGAAACCGGTGGTGCATGCGCCGATGTAGCCGGTGAAATCCTCGGTCGCCAACTCGAGTGACGGGAACGGATTGTCCTGGCCGATCTTCTTGGCCACGACCTGGTCGATCGTGATGCCGGCAAGAATGTCCTCCGCCTCGGTCCGCTTGGCGGCCGCTCCGGTCAGCCAGCCCGCGGCGCTGACGGCGTGATCCCCGCCCTGTGTCGCCGCCCTGGTCAGGTTGCTGACGACCACCAGCGAATCGCGGAACGGTTCGAGCGGCTGCAGAATCGGCGTGAACTCGAAGTCGGCGCCCGCCTTACCCGGCGTCCACTGCTCCATGATCGCGCCGTTGGGGACGTAAACGGCTCCAAATCGAGTGGGAGCGGCAACCGCCGCCGATGCCGTGAACGCCGGCACCATCGCCTCGAGCGCCGGCAGCGCGACAACCGCGCCCATCCCGCGCAGGAACGTGCGGCGCGGCAGCGACATCTTCTTAATGAACATTCGGTTCCCCTTCCGGACCACCAAGCTGAATCAGAAACTGAACATCATGAACTACAGGACACATGAACCACCAAGGTCACGAAGATCACAAAGGCTGACAGTCATTTTTGTGTCGGTTTCCTGAATTTCTTTGTGTCCTTTGTGCCCTTTGTGGTTCCGAAAATTGTCCCTGTGGTTATTGCCGCGCCGCCGTGGTCCCTACGTGGTTCCCGGGTTCCTGGCTCGGTTTCATGCGCATCTGAAACGGAACGCTCTTCGCGATGCCCAGCACGAGTGACGAAAACCGATAGTCGCTCGCGGCGGCCCCCCGGACGATCGACCGAACCGTCGGCATATCGCGATAGTCGATGCCCCGGCCAAGGGCATAGGTCAGCATCTTTTCGGTCATCGTCCCGACGAAGACCTCTGGTCGGCTGAGCAAGGCCTGGCGCAACGAGACGACGCCGTCGATCTTCGTGCCGTCGGCCAGATCCCCCGAGGTGTCGATCAACTGACCGGCATCGCGCAGCCGCGCCGCGCCCACGGCGTCGAAGCGCTCCATGGCGAAGCCGATCGGATCCATCACCTTGTGGCAGGTGGCGCAGGCAGGGTTCGCCCGGTGCTCCGTCATCAACTCCCGCAGCGTCCTCGGCTTCGAGCCCTCCTGGTTCTCCTTGAGCGCCGGGACGTCGGGCGGCGGCGGTGCCGGCGGCGTGCCGAGAATGTTCTCGAGGATCCATTTGCCGCGAACGACCGGCGAGGTCCGTTCTGCATGCGAGGTGAGCGCCAGGATGCTGCCCTGGCCCAAGAGACCCTTTCTGGACTCGTCGGCGACGGTGACTCGCCGGAATTGCGTGCCGTAGATGTTCGCCACGCCGTAGTGCCGCGCGAGCCGCTCGTTCAGGAAGGTGTAATCGGCGCGGAGCAGGTCGAGCACGTTCCGGTCTTCGCGCATGATGCTGGCGAAGAACAGCTCCGTTTCGCGCAGCAGCGACTGCCGCAGATTGTCGTCGAAGTCGGGGAATTCGTCCGAGTTCGGCAGCACGCTCTTGACGTTGCGCAGCTGCAGCCACTGGCCGGCGAAGTTGCTCACGAGCGCCTGTGCCTTCGGGTCGGCGAGCATGCGGCGCGCCTGCTGTTCGAGCACGGCCGGCGACTTCAATCTGCCCTGACTCGCGACCTTCAGGAGCTCCTCGTCCGGCACGCTGCTCCAGAGGAAGAACGACAGGCGCGACGCCAGTTCGAAATCGTCGAGACGATAGGCGTTGCCCGGCGGCACGGCGACCGGGTCGCGCTCGACGCGGAACACAAACCGCGGACTGGCGAGAATCGCCTGCAATGCGGCCTGGATCCCGGTCTCGAAGCCGCCGTCGCGGCGGCCCTCCTCGAAAAACCCGAGCAGCGGCTTCAACTCCGCCTCGGTGACGGTCCGGCGGTAGGCGCGCCGGGTGAGCGCGCCGAGAATCTCCCGGGCGCACGCCGGTTCGGTGCCGGGGGACGACGGACGGCACGAAAAAATCCGCCGGCGGCTCGGCGTATCGCCAGCTCCGGTGGCGGCGAAGGGCCCCGTGATCGTCAACGTTTGAATGTGAGGCAGTCCCGTCCAGTCGAGCGTGTCCACCGAGCTGCGGATGAACGGCTCCAACCGTCGTGTGTCGCCGAGCGGCAGGTTCCGCACAAAGGCCACGCCGACCGTTCGCGGCCCGGCCTTGACCGGCACGCGCGTGGCGAGTCGAGCCTCGATGGCGTCTCCCGCTTCCTTGGGCTTCTCGAACATCGCCGCCAGATCGGCGTTGCCACCGATCTCGGCCAGGTGCACACGCGCGCCATCCACGGTGATTTCCACCTGGTGCGGATAGTCCATGCCGCGGATGTTTCCGAAGTTGGTCGTCTGGAGATTGACTTTGAGCGCGTACTCGGCGTCGAGAGGAAACGTGCGCCGCACGAGCATTCCGCCGACGGTGCCAAGCGGCAGACCTTCGATGTGCTGATTCTGCGACAGGTCCTGCCGGACGCGGAACGTCTCGCCGACCGGCCCGAGGCTCGGATCGCCCACCGCGAGAGCGCTGACCTTTCGGGCCGCCGTGAGGTAGCGCTCCTGCAGCGAGGGCGACACGCCGAGCACGTCGGAGATATTGTCGAAGCCGTAGGCCGAATCGTCCGGGGGAAGCAGCGACGCGACGTCGATCTCGAGCGTCAGGAGATCGCGGACGGCGTTGGCGTATTCGGCGCGGTTCATTCGATGCAGCATCGGCCGGCCCGGGTCGGGCTTCGCTGCGGCCGCTCGATCCAGCTCGCGTTCGATCGAGGTGAGCAGGAGGTGCGCCGTCATCTCGTCTGGGTGGCGCGCGCCCTGTGGCGGCATGGTGCCCGTCCGCAACTTCCGGACGACCTTTTCCCAGATGTCGGCGCTCGCCGGCATGTTCGACAGGTCGATCGTGTCGAGCATCAACCCGGCTGTCTTGGTTCGCTGGTTGTGACAGCCCACGCAGTACTGATCGATGGTCGCTCGGCTCGTGGCCGGATTGGCGGCGGGTGCCGCGGCTCTCGGCGCGCCCGCCTGGCTCGCGGCCTGGGGCGCTCTCCACGCTGGCGAGGCGAGCCACAGCGATACGACGACGACAGGGAAGAAGCCGCGTTTCATCCGAGATAACACGTATGGCATTTTCTCACAGGAAACCTGCCCGGCACGCCCCCCTAATCGGGTAGACCAGCCTTTCCGGCCCCATGAGTCGGTGATGAGTTTTTCAGGCGCGAAGCGCCTTCCGGATCCTGGCCTATGATGGTCGGGCCCGGCAGCACGGGGCAGGAGATTGAGTCATGGCGCGTCCGGTGCGCTGCGTGATCATGCGCGGAGGAACGAGCAAGGCGGTCTTCCTCAGGGAGGCCGATTTGCCGGTCAGCCCGCAGGCGCGCCTGAAGACGATCCTGGCGATCTTCGGATCGCCCGATACGCGCCAGATCGATGGATTGGGCGGCGCCGATCCGCTCACGAGCAAGCTCGCCATCATTGGCCCGGTTCGCGCGGGCGTCCCTCGGGCCGCGCACACGCACCTGACCTACACCTTCGGCCAGGTGGAAATAGACGCGCCGGCGGTCGACTACATCAGCCTGTGCGGCAACATCAGTTCGGCCGTCGGCGCCTATGCGGTCTATGAAGGGCTGGTCGAACCGACCGAACCGGTGACCGTCGTTCGCGTCTACAACACGAACCTCGATCGCGTGCTGACCCTCGAGGTTCCCGTCAAAGGCGGCCGACCCCTGGAGTACGGTGACTATTCCGTGCCGGGCGTTCCCGGCACGGGCGCGAAAATCCTCGTGGACCTGTCCGACACGGCCGGCGCAGCGACCGGTTCACTGCTGCCGACCGGATGCGCCGTCGATCGCCTCGAGGTCGCCGGCGTCGGCGCCATCGACGTGTCGCTGGTCGACATCGGCAACGCCCACGTGTTCGTGCGTGCACGCGATGTGGGCCTGGCCGGCACGGAAACGGCCGCCGAGATCGACCAAGACACTGACCTGGCGCATCGCCTCGAACGCATTCGCGGCGCCGCGGCGCTCCGCATGAAGATGGTGTCGTCCGCCGATCGCTCGCGCGAGGACAGTCCCGCCACGCCGCTGCTCGCCATCGTCAGTCCCCCGGCGGCCTACCGGAACGAGATCGGGCGGCGCACCGTGGAAGCCGAGGAGAGCGACCTCGTCTCGCGCCTGATGTTCATGCAGCGCGTGCACAAGACCTACGCCGGGACGAGCACCGTGTGCACGGGCGTCGCGAGCCGCATCCCCGGAACGCTGGTGCACGAGGTGACGCGCCGCGACAGGCCCGCGCGCCATACAGTGGCGGACGGCGTGGTCAGGGCTGATGAGGTGCTCAGGAATGACGCAATCGAGAATGATGCAATCGAGCACGCCGCGCTCGAGAACAACGCGTCAGAGAGCGGCGCAGTAAAGAAGAGCGCAGTGAAGAGGCACGCACTGGAGAACGACGTATTAGAGAAGACAGTCCGGATCGGTCACCCCGCCGGCGTCATCGAGACCGAAGCGCGCGTCGAGCAACGCGGCGACGGCTTCGTGGTTCGTCGGGCGACGCTGGGACGCACCGCCCGCCGCATCCTGGAGGGCTACGTCTACGTGCCCGACGCCGAATGTTCCTGAGCGCGCCTGGGACCATCGGTCCGATGCGGTTGAAGAACCGCGTCATCATGGCGCCGATGGGCACCAACTACGGCACCACGGACGGCTTTGCCACCGACCGGGACAAACGCTACTACGCCGAGCGGGCGAAAGGCGGCGTCGCCTTGATCGTCACCGAGGCGATGAATATCTCGGCCGGCGCCCGCAACCACAACAACTCCCTGTGCGTGTTTCACGACGCCTTCATCCCCGGGCTGAGCGCCCTGGTCGCTGCGATCCACGAGAACGGCGCGCTGGCCGTCGCGCAGTTGAATCATCGCGGCCAGTTGCTGCGCCGATCGGTGCTCGGCATGGAGCCGGTCGGCCCTTCGGCGGGCCGCCACCCGGCGACGGGCGAGCCCGTGCGCGCGCTCACGATCCCCGAGATCCGCCAGATTCAGCAGGACTTTCTGGACGCGTCACGGCGCCTCTGGCGTTCGGGATACGACGCGGTCGAAATCCACGCCGCCAACGGCTACCTGTTTCAGCAGTTCTTTTCGCCGCGGTTCAACCGCCGCGCCGACGACTACGGCGGAACGCTGGCCAATCGGATGCGGCTGCTGCTCGAAACCGTCGGCCTCATCCGGGCCGAGTTGCCTCGGTTCCCGGTATTGGTTCGATTGAGCGCGACCGAATTTGCCGCCGGCGGTTATTCCGACGAAGAGCTGATCGGATTGGCGCGAGCGCTGGAGCGGGAGGGCGTTGTCGCGATCGACCTGTCCGGCGGATCCAACGAAACCCCGGAGCTGTCGCGCTTCTGCATTCAGCCGCCCTCGTTTCCGCGGCGCTGCCTCGAACCGCACGCGCGGCGGTTGAAACAGGCGCTCGAGATTGCGGTGATCATCGCCGGCCGCATCATCACGCCGGAGGACGCCGAACTGATTCTGCAGGCGGAAAGCGCCGATTTCATCTCGCTCGGCCGCGCGCTGATTGCCGATCCGCATTGGACCGCGAAGGCGCTGGGCGAGGTCGCCGCGCCCGTGCGGCTCTGTATCTCGTGCAATATCTGCTTCGAGCGGCTGTCTCGCGAGCGCGATGTGTCGTGCGTACAGAATCCGCTGGTCGGTACGGAATTCGAGACGCTGTCGTTCCTCGAGCCGCACCTCGATCGCGCGGCGCTTCCCGAGCAGCGGCGCCGCCGGGTGCTGGTCCTCGGCGCCGGCGTCAGCGGGGTGGAGGCCGCGCGTGTCGCCGCCGGGCTCGGTCACTTCGTCGAGGTGTGGGAAAAGACTCGCGAGGCGGGGGGGCAGATGCCTCTCGCCCTTGCCGCTCCGGACAAGAGGGATGTGGCCGGCGTCTGGACGTATCGGCTGGCCGAGCTCGATCAACTCGGCATCTCGATCCAGTGCGGACAGGCCGTCACGGCGGAGCGCATTCGCGACTATGCCCCGGACCTGGTCATCGTCGCGACCGGCGCGAGACCTCGCGATTTCCCGACGCACCTGGATTGGCCGGTTCCAGTCCGGCAGGCGTGGGACGTGCTGCTCGATCCCCTGGCGATCGACCCAGGGGCCACGGTGACGATCGTCGGCGGCGGGATCGTCGGCATCGAGACGGCGGACCTGCTCGTGACCCGAGGCTGCCGCGTGACCGTGGTGGAGATTCAGCCGGCGGTCGCGTCCGAGATGGCGCGTAACAATCGCTTCGAA
The DNA here is from genome assembly GCA_040007095.1 of Acidobacteriota bacterium. Lineage (GTDB taxonomy): Bacteria > Acidobacteriota > Vicinamibacteria > Vicinamibacterales > CAVVIG01 > JBDTVS01. The sequence goes on along the minus strand of JBDTVS010000070.1, from coordinate 53,265 downwards.
GTGCTGGCGCGGCTGCAACGGGCCGGTACCACGATTCTGACCGACGCCCGGATCGAGGCGGTCATCGATCGACAACTCGTGGTGGCGACGCCAGGCGCGATCCTTCGGATCGATCCCGGCGCCGCGATTGTGCTGGCCCTGGGCGCCGTCGCCAATCGCGACGTGGTGCCGGCTGTCCACGCTGCGGGTGCACGGTATGTGCTGGTCGGCGACTGCAACCAGCCGGGAGATTTCCTGACCGCCATCCGCGACGCGTCCATGGCCGCCCTCGCGCTCAACCACCTAGATGTGACCGGGCACCCAGGCAAGATCGACCACCGAGATCACCGGGACCGCCGAGAAAAATCCTGATGGTCTACTTCGGTGCACTCGTTGCACTCGGTGTGCTCGGTGGTAAGCGTCAACCTATACATGACGGTTGCACTCGACAGGCAGTGTTCGTAGATTTCGGTATTCTTTGTGATCTTCGTGATCTTTGTGGTTCACGTCGTGGTGGTTGAAGTCATGGTGGTTCGTGGCGCGGCCGTCGTGGCTCACGAGCCGATGATTCTGCCGCCTGTGTGAGGGCCTCTCATGCGATCGGCGGTGTTTGTATTCATCCTGGCGGCGGCCGTCGCGGTCGCGGTGTCGTGCTCGCGGGCGCCGGAGACAGCAGCTGCGCCTGGCGGCACGTTCAGGGTCGGCGTGCTCCTGCCGCTGACGGGCGCTACCGCCTGGGGCGGGCGTCCGGCCAGGGTCGCGGCGGAACTGGCGGCGGAGGAAGTGAACGCCGCCCACCTGGCGGGCAGTTCTCGATTGGAGCTGGTCTTCGCCGACGGCACCTGCGAGCCGCGCACCGCCTACACCGCCGCGGACAAACTGATTACCCAGGATCGCGTGCAGGCGCTCATCGGCGAATGGTGCTCGAGCGCGTCGATTGCCGCCGCCCAGGTCGCGAGCGACGCGAAGGTCCCGATGCTGGTCCAGATTTCGACGGCCGATGGCATCGCCAGGAACGCGGGCCCTTACGTGTTTCAAAGCATCATGCAGAACTCCGCGATTCAGGAGCGGGAAGCCAAGCTGTTGCTCGAGAAATTCACATTCAAGACGGCGGCGATTCTCGTCGAGAACAACGATTTCGGGCTCAGCTTCCGCGGCAACATCCGTCAAGCACTCGAGCGGGCGGGCGTCCGAATCGTGCTCGACATCCCGCAGGACCGCCAGGACGCCAATTGGTATTCCACCATCACCCGGATCAAGGGCCCCGCACCCGACATCGTGCTGATATCCGTGTCGGCGGCTCAGGCCGCCAACTTCATCAAACAGTACGCCGAGAGCAACTTGAAGACGCCGCTGTTTTCGGACTACACCCCGCCGCCGTTCATCTTCGAGAGCCAGGTCGGGCCGCAGGCCGGGAAAATCGGTCTCGTGAGAGGCGCGTTCTTCCTGAACAACCCTGATGCCACGCCGCGGCAAAAGGCGTTCGTCGCCCGCTTCGAGCCGGCAGTCGAGAAAGCGCTTGGAGAAAAACGTCCCGCGGTGCATTGGGACATCGTCACCTACGACGCGGTGATGCTGATCGCGGACGCGGTCAGACGCGGTGGCGCCGGCGCGTCCGACCTGCTGACAGCGCTCGCCGCGACGAAGTACGAGGGCGTTCTGGGGACCTACGAATTCGATCGGGACCGAAGCGTCAAGCCCGAAGGCTTCGGGTTTCTCTTCGTCCGCACCACCCCTGAGGGAGGGCTCGACGTCGTCAGGTGACCGTTGCCGCCCACCGCGACCGCGCACGCCGTGCTGACGCAAATCCTCATCAACGGGCTGATTCTGGCGGGGAGCTACGCCCTGATCGCGGTCGGGTTGACGTTGATCTTCGGCGTCATGCGGATGGTGAACTTCGCGCAGGGACAGTCGGCGATGATTGGCGCCTTCGTGGCGTTCACGGTCGCCCCTTTCATCGGATATCTGCCGGCGATTGCCGTGGCGATGATCGCGAACGCAGGACTGGGAATCGTCCTCGAACGCACGGCGTTCCGGCCGTTTCGGGGCGTCGAGTTGAACGGCCTCATCGCCTCGATGGGCATGTCGATCATCCTGATCAACATCGCCGAACTGGTCTGGGGCACGACGCCGCGGACATTCGACACGCCGCTCAATCACATCTCGCTTCTCTTCGGCACGGTCGGCGTCAGCGCGCAGCGCCTGCTGGTCATCGCCTGCAGCGTCGGGCTGTTGCTTGGCTTGTGGTGGCTGGTGCGCTTCTCGTCGCTCGGCCGGCAGTTCCGCGCGGTCTCGGAAGACCCGGAGATTGCTGCCGCCATCGGCATCGACACCGATCGCATTTCCCGCACCAGCGTCGTGCTCGGGACGTCGCTCTCGGCCGCGGCCGGGGCGCTGTCGGGGCCCGTCAATCTCCTGTCGCCGGACCTGGGCCAGGCCGAAATGCTCAATGCGTTCGCGGCGATCATCCTCGGTGGGTTCGGGAATGTGAACGGGACGATCCTTGGCGCGCTGCTCATCGGGATGGTGCAAAGCATCGCCGCGGTCTACATCTCCAACGCGTATTCGAGCTCCATCGCGTTTGGGCTGCTGGTCGTGACGCTGATCTTCTTCCCTCGCGGACTGGTTCCGGAACGGACGGACGAGAACGTGTAGGACGTCGCGGGGAGTCGCTTTCACGAACAACAAGAATTTCGGGAACCACAAAGAGCACCAAGATCACAAAGAATAGCGAATGCCAAGAATACAAAGGCTCACGATCGATGAGTTCATGAAGGGTCCCAGATTTCTTTGTGACCTTTGTGACCTTTGTGATCTTCGTGGTTCAGAAATCTTCCTGTGACGCACGTGCCCAGTTTCGGCCGAATCGTGTTCGTGGCAGTGCTCGCCGCGTTGCCGCTGGTTCTCAACGCGTACTGGACTAATCTGCTGACGCTGGCCTTCGTCTACAGTCTCGCGGTCTACAGCATCAACCTGCTCACGGGGTTCACCGGCCTCCTGTCGTTCGGCCAGGCGGGCTTTGTCGGTCTTGGCGCGTACACCTACGGTGTGCTCAACGTCGCCGGTCTGTCTCCGGCCCTCGCCGCGATTGCGGGGACGCTGCTGCCCACCGCGATCGGCGCGCTGCTGGCGCTGCCGGCCGCCAGGTTGAAGGGACAGTATCTGGCCATCGGCACGCTCGGCTTCGGCGTCCTGGTCGCCCAGTTGCTCAATAACCTGGTCGGCGTCACGCGGGGGCCGATGGGACTGCTCGGCATCGGGTCGATGGGCGTCTCCCGCATTGGTTGGTATTACGTCGCGCTGCTCCTGTCGTTGCTGATTGGATCCGGTTTGACGATGCTGGAGCGCAGGACGTATTTCGGGTTGCTGTTGAAATCGGTCAAGCACGACGAGATCTCGGCCGGCGCGTGCGGCGTGGCAGTGTTGCCGATCAAGTTGTTCGCCTTCTCGGCGTCGGCGCTGATCGCCGGTTTCTGCGGTGTCCTGCTCGCCGCGAACCTCAAGTTCCTCACGCCGGATCTCTTTGGCACGCCGGAGTCGTTTCGCTATCTGATGATGGCGGTGGTTGGCGGGATCGGCAGCGCGACCGGCGGGATGGTCGCGGCGTTGCTCCTGACGCTGGTGCCTGAACTGCTGCGCAGCCTCGGGGAGACCAACGTGCGCCTGCTCGTCTACGGGACCATGGTGTTGTTCGTGCTGTGGTTCCTGCCGACCGGCATCGGCGGCCTCATCGACCGAGCCGCGTCAGGGAGACGAGGGCGATGAGCCGCCATCGACAGCCAGCGCACGTGCCCGAATTGGCACCGTCGGGTTCGTCTTCAAGTGTTCCGGTCGGGCGTCTCCGCGCGCTCTCCTACAGGATCGCGTCGCACTCACGAGCGCTCGGCGTACCCGCGAGTCCCACACAACGCCCCCGGCGGCAGGCGTTGACGTGGTGATGCTCGAGTTGCGCGGCGTTTCCAAACGGTTCGGCGGTGTCCAGGCGCTGCAGCACGTGGATTTCGCCGGGCTTGGCGGCGAGGTGCACGGGCTCATCGGGCCCAATGGCGCCGGCAAGTCCACGTTGATCGGCTGCATCACGGGCGTCAACCGTCTCGACGCCGGCGCCATCACCTTGCGCGGCGAGCGGATTGATCGCCTGCCCATTCACCAGCGCGCGCGGCTGGGCATCAGCCGCACGTTTCAGAAAATTCGCCTCGCTCAGCCGCTGACCGTTTTCGACAACGTGGCCCTCGGTCTTGCGGCGCAGCAACTGGCGCGGGCGTCGGGATATCTTCGCCTCTTCACTCCGGCATCACTCGGCAGGGTCGCGTCGCTCGTGACCGGCGCGCTCGAGAGGGCCGGTCTCGCCGACATTGCGGGCGAAACGGTGGCGTCGCTCCCGTTCGGCACGCGGCACTTCGTCGAGATCGCCCGCGCGCTGGTGGGCCGGCCGCATGTGTTGTTGCTCGACGAGCCCGCGACTGGATTGACCGACACCGAGCGCGAACGCCTGGCCGGCCTGGTTCGCGGTGTCGCCGGCGCCGGGTGTCTCGTCGTGCTGGTCGAGCACGATCTCGCACTGGTCGGGAAGCTGTGCGACCGTGTCACCGTGCTCGACGACGGCCGCGGAATATTCACAGGAACGCCCGCCGAGGCTCAGGACAACGAGGCGGTGATCGCTGCCTATCTCGGATCGGCGAAACTCGCCAGGGACGAGGCACGTGCCTGAGTACCGCAGTGCACCGCCACGATCTCAGCTGGGCGATACGCTCCCGTGCGGCCTTGTAGACGCTGCGGGGAACATACCGATCCCGTCGGTCCGTGGCCAGTCTCACGGCGCGCCCTCCGGTTTCGCGTCGATCGCCGCCGACAGCGAGCGGGGCCGCCTCGCGGGAGTCAACGCGTGACCGTCATGCAACCGGCCGCCAAACAGATCGAGGTGCGCGATCTCTCGGTCAGGTACGGCGAGATCGCGGGCGTCAGCAATCTCAACCTTGTCGTGGGGCAAGGCGAGATCGTCGCGCTGGTCGGAGCCAACGGCGCCGGCAAGAGCACGACTCTCAAAGCCATCATGGGCATGGTCGTGCCGGTCCGCGGCGCGATCATCGTCAACGGTGAGAACGTGACCGGACAACCGGCGCACACGGCGGCCCGGCGCGGCGTGGCGCTCGTGCCCGAGGGTCGGCGCGTGTTTTCGCGAATGACCGTGCGGGAGAACCTCGAGGTCGGCGGCGTGACGCGTCCGCGCAGCGAGGCGCCGACGCGCATGAACGACGTGTTTCAGTTGTTCCCGCGACTGAAGGCGCGCCAGCCGCAGCTGGCGGGCACCCTCTCTGGCGGCGAGCAGCAGATGCTCGCGATCGGGCGAGCCTTGATGGCCAGGCCGGATTTCATGCTCTTCGACGAACCCTCGCTCGGGCTCGCGCCGCTCCTCGTCGAAACAATCCTCGCGGCCATCCGCCGCATCAGCCGTGACTTCGGCATCGGTGGCGTGCTGGTCGAGCAGAATGTGAACGTTGCGCTGGGACTTGCCACACGGGCGTACGTGCTTGCGCGTGGTCAGCTTGTCCTGTCGGGCACCTCGGCGGAGCTGCGAGGGTCGCCCCAGCTGCAGCAGGCGTATCTTGGAACGCTGGCAGGGTCACCGGGCAGGTAGGGCGGGTCGGGCCGGCAGGTTGGAAAGTTGGGTGGCCGGGTCGCTCGGGTCGATGGGCTGGTGGAACAGGTCGGGCAGAGCAGACGGGTGGGCAGATGGGTTCGTCAGGCGGGTCGGGCAGGGCGGTCGGCGGGCCGGTGGGGCGGGTCGGGCAGGTGGGCTGGGCTCAGAATCCGCGACGGCACGTCTCTCACCGGCCAACCTGGGCAACGCAAGAATGAGTGCAAGGCCGACTCGCGCTCTCTGCAGCGAGCTGTTGTTCCCGTTTTTGGCTCCGGCGGCTTCGTGTTGTGAGCTTTGTGGTTCGCAAGGCGTTAGGGCTCGTCAGGAAATGAGTGAGTGGCGCAGTTATTTCCTGGCACGTCCTTGGTGTTCGCGGTCGTGAAATTTGGCTCGATCGATGGAGGGTTGTGACGAATGTCGAAGGCCGCAAACCTGAGAGGACTGTTCGCTGGAGAGGCGCTGATCATCGCGCCGGGTGCCTACGACGGGCTGACCGCACGCCTGGTCGAGCTCGCCGGATTCCCAGTCGTGTATGCGACCGGCGCCGGCATTTCGAACAGCCAGCTCGCGCTCGCCGACGTCGGTCTCGTGACGATGACCGAGATGCTCGAGCAGGTGCGCAGGATGACGGCGGCGGTGGCTGTGCCGGTGATCTGCGACATCGATACCGGCTACGGCAACGCGGTCAACCTGCACCGGACCGTGCAGGAGTTCATTGGCGCGGGCGCTGCCGCGGTACAGATCGAGGATCAGATCATCCCCAAGAAGTGCGGTCACTTCGAGGGCAAACAGCTGATTGCCTTCGACGAGGCGGTGCTGAAGATTCGGGCGGCCGTCGAGGCTCGCGGCGCCAGCGATCTCGTGATCATCGCGAGGACCGACGCGATCGCCGTCGCCGGATTCGACGAGGCGCTGCGCCGCGCGCGAGCGTATCACGAGGCCGGCGCCGAGGCGCTGTTCGTCGAGGCGCCGCGCACGATTGAGGAGCTCGCAGAAATCGGCCGCGCGGTTCCCGGAGTGAAGGTCGCGAACATGGTCGAGGGCGGCCGCACGCCGCTCGTGCCGGCGGTTGACCTGAAGCTGATGGGCTTTCAAATAGTGATCTACGCCAACCTGGTCCTGCGCTCGAGCGTGAAGGCCATCCAGGCGAGCCTTGCTCACCTGCACGCCGTTGGAGACACGCGCGCGATTCTCGATCAGATGATCACGATGGAGGAACGCGGCCGGGTGACCCGCAAGGGCGAGCTCGACGATCTCGAGCGGCGCTTCACCGACCCGGTCGGATGAGTCGCGTCACGCGACCGAGGCGGTGTACTCCTCGAAGGTGCCCTTGAAGTCGCGAATCACGCCGTGCTCGAAGTGCCACACGCGCGTGCCGACTTCTTCCATCACGTCCTGGTCGTGCGTGACCAGCAGCACCGTCCCCTCGAACTTCTGGAGCGCGACGTTCAGCGCGTTGATCGATTCGAGGTCGAGGTGGTTGGTCGGCTCGTCGAGCACGAGGATGTTCGGCTTCTGCAGCATGATCCGGCAGAACAGCATCCGTGCCGTTTCACCGCCCGACAACGCCTCGGTCGGCTTCAGTCCTTCTTCGCCGCTGAAGAGCATCTGGCCGAGCAGACCGTGAATCTCCTGCCGGGGAGCGTCGGGAGCGAACTGGTGCAGCCATTCGACCGCGGTCATGCCCTTCTGGATCGCGCCGGTATGGTCTTGTGGGAAGTAGCCGATCGATACTTCGTGTCCCCAGCGGACCTTCCCCTCGTCGATTTCCGTCGCGGCAATCCCGACGCCGTCGGCGTGAGCCAGAAGCGCCTTCAACAGGGTGGTCTTGCCGAGGCCGTTGCGGCCGACGAGGACGATTTTCTCACCGCGATTGACGATCGCACTGAACTTCGAGATGACCTGGGTCTCGCCGTGCGCCTTGCTGACGCCGGTGAATTCCAGCGCGACCCGGCCCGACGGCCGGTTCATCGTGAACTTGATGTAGGGCCGCTGGATGTTCGAACGCGCGAGGTCGGTCGTCTGCAGCCGTTCGACCTCCTTGCGGCGCGACATCACCTGGCTGGCGCGTGTGCCGGCGGAGAAGCGGGCGATGAAGTCCTGCAGTTGCGCGATCTTCTTCTCGCGCTGGGCGTTGTCGGCCTCGATCGTCGAGCGGATTTGCGTCTTCGCCACCACCATGTCGTCGTAGCCGCCAGTGTAGGTGATGATCGTCTGGTAGTCGATGTCCGCGGTATGGGTGCAGACGGCGTTGAGGAAATGGCGGTCGTGCGAGATGACGATCAGCGTGCCTTCGTAGCGCACCAGGAACTCGCGCAGCCAGTGAATCGAGTCGAGGTCAAGGTGGTTGGTCGGCTCGTCGAGGAGCAGCGCCTGCGGCTGGCCGAACAGGGCCTGGGCCAGCAGCACGCGGACTTTCTGTCCGCCCTGGAGCTCGGACATAAGGCGGTCATGCAGCGCCTCGGGGATGTCGAGGCCCTGGAGCAGCACCGCCGCGTCGCTTTCGGCAGAATAGCCATCCTCTTCGCCGACGATCCCTTCGAGCTCGCCCAGCCGCATCCCGTCCTGGTCGGTGAGGGATTCCTTGGCGTAGAGGAGCTCACGCTCCTCGAGCGCGCTCCACAGCCGCTTGTTGCCCATGATGACCGTGTCGATGGCGCGGAAGCGATCGAACGCGTACTGGTCTTGCCGCAGCACGCCGACCTTGGCCGGCGTGGACACGGTCCCGCGCTGCGGTGCCATCTCGCCGGTCAGCAGCTTCATGAATGTCGATTTTCCGGCGCCGTTGGGCCCGGTCAGGCCGTAGCGGCGGCCGGTCGTGAACGTGACGGCCACGTCGTCGAAGAGCACCTTCGACGCGAACCGCATGGAAACGCCGTGTACGGAAATCATAGGACTGTGTCCGACTGTCTTGAAAAATTACGAAGGGGAAGGCACTATTCTACCGCAAACCGTACTATCATCAGGTCGACCCGGCCAATCCGCCGGCATGCAAAAAGGAGGCAGCGATGTCCAAGGGCACAGCGATGAAGAAGGAAACGAAGAAACCCAAGAAGAAGCGTTAAATGTCTGACGAAGATCTGAAGGCCGAGCTCGAGCGGCTGAAGGCCGAAAACGAGCGCCTTAAGAGCCGTGCACGCAGCACCGGTCTCAAGGTCAGCGAAAAGGGCGGCGTCTCGGTCTATGGTCTCGGGCGCTTCCCGGTGACGCTCTACAAGGAGCAGTGGACCAAACTGCTCGCGATGGCCGATGAGATCCGCGCGTTCATGGTCGAACACGACGCGCAGCTGAAGAGCAAGGACGACGTCAAGACTGACGCCTGACGCTGTCTGAGGCCAGAAGCCTGAAGCCGTGACACTTCAGGCTTCGCCCCGTTCAGGCTTCGGATCGCCCATGCCCGGCACTGTCCGGCCGCTCACGCGTGACGCTCTTCATACGAGAAGGTCAATGCGTCGTCGCGGACCCCGATGGTCGCCGTCCCGCCGTGCTCGAGTCGCCCAAACAACACCTCGTCGGTGAGCGGATCCCGTACCTCTTTCTGAATCACCCGGCCCAGCGGCCGCGCGCCGAACACCGGATCGTAGCCCTTCGCTGCCAGCCATGCCCGCGCCTCCGGCGTCAGCGCGATGGCCACGTGCCGCTCGGCGAGCTGACCTTCCAATTGCAGCACGAACTTTTCGACGATCGTTTCCATGGCGGCCGGCGTCAGCGAGCCGAAGGTCACGATGGCGTCGAGCCGGTTGCGGAATTCCGGGCTGAACACCCGTTCGATCGCGGCCTTCGACTTGCTCGCCGCGATTCGCCGCCACGCGCCGTCCGGACCGTCGCTCCCACCCGTCCCACTTGTCCGAGCGGCCCCGCGATCGGCAAACCCGATGGTGGAGGCGCTCATCTCGCGCGATCCGGCGTTGGAGGTGAGGATCAACACCACGTTCCGGAAGTCTGCCTTGCGGCCGGTGTTGTCGGTGAGCGTGGCGTGGTCCATGACCTGCAGCAGGACGTTGTAGATATCCGGGTGGGCCTTCTCGATCTCGTCGAGCAGGACCACGCTGTAGGGGTGCGTGCGGACGGCGTCGACCAGCTGTCCGCCCTGCTCGAAGCCGACATATCCAGGCGGCGCGCCGATCAGCCGTGCGACCGCGTGCTTCTCCATGTACTCGCTCATGTCGAAGCGGACGAACTCGTTGCCGAGCTGAATCGCCAGCTGTTTGGCGAGCTCCGTCTTGCCGACGCCGGTCGGCCCCGTGAACAGGAAGCACCCCGCCGGCCGATCGGGCTGACCGAGGCCGGCGCGCGCGCGCTTGATCGCCTGCGCGACGAGGTGCACCGCCTCGTGCTGGCCGAACACCACGCGCTCGAGCGATTCTTCCAGCGTCCGCAACCGCTCGCGATCGGAGGACGAGGCCTGCCGCGCGGGAATGCGGGCCATGCGAGCGACGATCGGCTCGATGTCCGTCGCGTCGACAGTGGCGATGACCACGCCAGTCGCACCCGGCGTCGGATCCGGGGGCGTTTTCAGACGCATCACCGCGCCGGCTTCGTCGATGAGATCGATGGCGCTGTCGGGAAGGCGGTAGTCGCGCAGATGCCTGGAGGCCAGCTTGGCCGCGGCCTCGAGCGCCGCGTCGGTGTACTTCACCTTGTGATGTTCCTCGTACCGGCTCCGCAGCCCGGCGAGAATCTTCACGGTCTCTTCGATCGAGGGCTCGTCGATGGCGATCTTCTGCAGACGCCTCGCGAGGGCGCGATCCTTCTCGATGTGCTTGAACTCTTCGAACGTGGTCGAGCCGATCACCCGCAGGTCGCCGGCGGTGAGGAGCGGCTTCAGGAGCGTGGCCAGATCCATGGTGCCGCCGGTGACGGCGCCGGCGCCCACGGTCGAGTGAATTTCGTCGATGAAGAGGATCGCTTTGGGCCGCTTGCTGAGCGCCGTGATCACCGCTTTGAAGCGTTCCTCGAAATCGCCGCGGAACCGTGTACCGGCCAGCAGGGCGCCGGTGTCGAGCGCGAACACCTCGGCATCTTTCAACGCCTCCTGCACATCGTCGGCCAGCAACCGCGCGGCCAGGCCTTCGGCCATCGCCGTCTTGCCCACGCCGGCTTCGCCGACGAAGACCGGATTGTTCTTGCGGCGGCGGCACAGCACTTCGATGGTGCGCTGCAATTCTTCAGTGCGCCCGATCAGCGGATCGAGCTTCCCTTCGCGGGCGCGAGCCGTCAGATTGACGCAATAGGCCGACAGCGGGTCCTTGGAGGTCGCCGGGCCGTCGCTGCCGGTGCCGGCCGCGCCGTCCTGCGCCGCGTCGCTGGGAGGTTCGGCGCCCGGCGTTTTCGCGATGCCGTGCGAGATGTATTCGAGGATGTCGAGGCGCGTGACGCCCTGTTCGGTGAGCAGACCCGCGGCAAACGTTTTGGGCTGCTGCAGGATGGCCGCGAGGATGTCGCCGACCTGCGCTTCCTGCCGCTGGGCGCTCTGGACGTGCAGCACCGCCGTCTGCAGGACTCGCCGGAATGCCGCCGTCTGTTCCGGCTCTTTTTCGTGGCCGCGCTTGAATTGCTCGATCGACTCGTCCAAGTACGAGCTCAGGCTGCGCCGCAGGCGCCCCAGGTCGGCGCCGCAGGCCCCGAGAATCCGTTCGGCATCCGGGTCGTGCGCCAGGGCGTACAGAAGGTGCTCGAGCGTGAAGTACGCGTGCCGGCGTGACACGGCTTCGCGGAACGCAATGTGGAGTACGGCTTCAACAGATGCTGAAAACACTAGTGGCCTGCCTGCTTAATTGCGCGACCGAGGTCTGCCCGCGCTTCGTGTCTGATCAAGGTTACTTCAATAGCCCGTCAAGCCTCCTCGATCGTGGCCCTTAACGGATGACCTGCCTCGTTGGCGAGGGACGCCACCTTGTCGGCCTTCGTTTCGGCGACCTCCCAGGGATAAATCCCCGCGATTCCGCGACCGTTCACATGCACCTGCATCATGATCCGAAACGATTCGGCCGGTGATTTCTGGAACAACGACTCGAGCACGTGCACGACAAAATCCATCGGCGTGTAGTCGTCGTTGAGCAGGACCACCTTGTAGAGGGTCGGATCCTGCTTCTTGACGTCCGTCCGTTCCTTGACGGCTCCTTCCGTCTGATCCTGCCGGTCAGCCACAAGAAAGCGTATCGCATTCTTCGGCGCTTCTCACTTCGCACTTCGGGGAGTCGTATATCAGGTTGTCGTTTCACCACCGAGCACAGCCGAGTGCACCGAAGTAGAACATCAGGATTCTTCTCGGTGATCTCGGTGACCTCGGTGGTTGAGCCTGACCCGCTACCGCCGCCGTGCCGCGTCCAGGAGATCGCCAAGCTGGGCGATGGTGAACTGATTGCCTTCGATGTTGGCCACGAGACGCCCGCGCCGGTCGATGATGGCGGTGCGTGAGGAGTGGTTGATCAGGCCTTCGTCTGGAAAGAAGTCCAGGCCGAAGAGACCGCAGACCCGTTGGATATCCGCCGCGGCGCCGGTGAGGAAGTGCCACGCAGTGGGGTCCGGCTTCCATTGGCTGGCATACTCCGCCAGCTTCTCGGGCTGATCGCGGACCGGGTCGAATGTCACCGTGAGAAAGACCACGTCCTTTCCGAGTTGGTCTTTGAATCGCTTCTGAAGCGCCCCGAACTGACTGGCGGTGCGAAAACAGAACTGGGGCAGGGCGCAACTCGTGTAAATGAAATTGACGGCGACCACCGCGCCGCGCAACTGCGACAGCGAAACCGGATGGCGCGCCTGATCGGTCAACGTGAAGTCCGGAACCGGTTCGCCGACGGCCAGGGTCTTTGCCGGTGATCCGATCAGGTTCTTCAGCAGCTTCAACCGCCGGGCCGCCAGCGGGTCCTGCTCGACGCTCTCGTAGGGACGAATCCGAACCTGCTCCGCGCGAGCGGCCTGCCCATCCAGCAGCAGCGTAAACTCCACCATCGTGCCCGGCGCGAGACCCTTCAGTTCGCTCGCGTCCCGGACGTCGAACGACATCGTCATGGCGGCCATGACACCGGCCACGCTGTCGTGAGAGACCTCGAAGCGCTTGCCGGACGGATCCACGCTGATCACCATGCCTCGCATGGCGTGCCGTTCGGCCGCGCTGCCCGCCGCCGCCAGTAGCGCGGCCGCTATAACGAGGATCAGCCGAAGAGAATTGCCACCGAGCCTGCGCGCATTCATTGATCGTCGCGCCTCCCAGAACATAGAGCAATCTCCAAAGCGTTGTAGCGAATCACCAAGGGCACAAAGCTCACAAAGCCGTTCCCGGAGGTGAAATCCTCAGCCTAGTGTAGTCCGGCCAGCGCTCGTTCAGCTTGGTCGATCCATTCGGTAAGTGAGCCGCGCGTATAATTCTTGGACATCATCATGGCCAACGAGCGCCGACTGGCAGATGGGCGCGTTGAGTTAGTCGACACGGCCAGGATCGAGGCCAGCGCGCTCTACAACCGCGACCTCGCACCGGTGCCGCTCTCCGAACGCACCTGGACGACCTACAACTACGCCGCGTTGTGGGTCAGTATGGCGCACTGCATCCCCACTTACATGCTCGCGTCGGGGTTGATGACCGCGGGCATGAACTGGTCTCAAGCGCTCGTCACCATCCTCCTCGGCAACACCATCGTCCTCATTCCGATCCTGTTGAACTCACACCCGGGCACGAAGTACGGCATCCCGTTCCCGGTGTTTGCGCGCGCCGCATACGGCACGCTCGGGTCCAACGTGCCCGCGCTGATGCGCGCGCTCGTCGCCTGCGGCTGGTTTGGCATTCAAGCCTGGATCGGCGGGGAAGCGCTGCAGACGATGTTCAAGATCATCGTGCCGGGTTGGCCGACCCTGCTCGGGTCGGGATTCGCGGGTCACACGACGACCGAGTGGGTGTCGTTCCTCTTGTTCTGGGGATTGAACGTCTTCGTTATTTATCGCGGCATGGACCTGCTGCGCGCGGTGGAGAATTGGGCTGCGCCGTTTGTGCTCGTCATGACCGGCGCGCTGTTGTGGTGGGCCGTCTCGAAAGCGAATGGCTTCGGGCCGCTGCTTGCGCAGCCTGGCAAGTTCCACACCCTCGGCGAATTCCTCCCGGTGTTCGTGCCGTCGCTGACCGCGATGATCGGGTACTGGGCCACGCTTTCGCTCAACATGCCAGACTTCACCCGGTTCGGCCGCAGCCAACGCGAGCAGATGATCGGGCAGGTCGTCGCGCTGCCGACGACGATGTCGCTGTTTGCGGCGATGGGCGTGATGATCACGAGCGCGACGGCGATTATCTACGGCGAATCGATTTGGGATCCGGTGCAACTCGTGGGTCGCTTCACCTCGCCGGTCGTCGTGGCGGTCTCGATGTTCACCGTCGTCGTGGCCACGCTCGCGGTGAATATCGCCGCGAACGTGGTCTCACCGGCGAACGACTTTGCGAACGCGTTCCCGAGGTATGTCAGCTTCAAGACCGGCGGCCTGATCACCGGCCTTCTGGGCATTGCCATTCAACCCTGGCGGTTGCTCGCGGACGCATCGGGCTACATCTACACCTGGCTGCTGGGCTATTCAGGTGGGCTGGGGTCGATTGCCGGTGTGCTGATCGTGGACTATTGGATTGCGCGGCAGCGCGAGCTGAGTCTGGAGGATCTGTACCTGGCGAACGGCGTGTATCGCGGCTGGAACTGGCGCGCCCTGGCCGCGACGGCGATCGGCTGCGCATGCGCGTGGATCGGCCTCGTGGTGCCGGCGCTCAAGCCGCTGTACGACTACGCCTGGTTCGTGGGGTTCGGCGCGTCGGCCGTCGTGCACCTCGCCCTGGCCCCGTCAAACACGACATCCGCTGTAGAACCCGCTCGTTCAGCGTAACGTGGCACGTCCGGCTAGAGAGCCTAATCTGGTCTCGAGGATTCATCTACGGGTCCTTACGCCACGGTGTCGAGCCGCTCGTCGTGCAACTCGGGTACGCCGTGTGCGAGTACGCGCCTGACCCGCACCAGGTCGAGCGAGCCATCCCAGCGCGCGATGACCATCGTGGCCACCGCGTTGCCGATCAGGTTCGTGATCGAGCGTGCTTCGGACATGAACCGGTCCACGCCGAGCAGCAGCGCCAGTCCCGCGACGGGAATGTTGGGAAACGCCGACAGCGTGGCGGCGAGGGTCACGAACCCGGCACCGGTCACTGCCGCCGCGCCCTTCGAGGTCAGCATCAGGACCGCGAGCAACGACAACTGTTCGCCCAGCGACAATTGCACGCCGCTCGCCTGAGCGACGAACAGCGCCGCCATCGTCATGTAGATGGATGTGCCATCCAGATTGAACGAATAGCCCGTCGGCACGACCAGCCCCACGATCGGCTTGGGGCAGCCGATGCGCTCGAGCTTCTGCATGATCTTCGGCAACGCCGACTCCGACGAGGAGGTGCCGAGCACGATCAGGATCTCTTCGCTGATGTACTTCAGGAATCTGATCAGGCTGAAGCCGGTGGCGCGCGCAATGCCGCCGAGCACCACAAACACGAAAAACAGGCAGGTCAGGTACATCGCGAGCATCAGCTGACCGAGCGAGACCAGGGTGCCCACGCCGTAACGCCCCACCGTGAAGGCCATCGCGCCGAAGGCGCCGATTGGCGCAAGGCGCATCACGATGCCGACGATGCCGAACAGCGCACGACCGGCCTGGTCCAGGACGGCGACCAGCGGCGCGACGCTTTTTCCGAGCGACAGCGCGGCCAGCCCGAAGAGCACGGAGAAGAGCAGGACCTGGAGAATTTCGCCGCGCGCGAAGGCGTCGACCACAGTGTTGGGGATGATGTTGAGAATGAAATCGACGGTCGTCAGGCCCTTTGACGCGGATGCATAGCTGGCGACCGTCTTCATGTCGAGCGTCGCCGGATCGAGCGTGATGCCGCGTCCGGGCTGCAGGACATTGACGACGACCATGCCGATGACGAGGGCGAGCGTCGACATGACCTCGAAATAGAGAATCGCCCGCAACCCGATGCGCCCGACTTCCTTCATCGCACCCATGTGCGCGATGCCTACCACCACCGTCGAAAAGACGATCGGGGCGATCAGCATCTTCACGAGCTTGATGAACCCGTCGCCCAGCGGCCGCATGGCCGCCCCCTTCTCAGGCGCAATGAAGCCGAGCAGCACGCCCGCGGCGATGCCGAGGAGGACCTGGACGTAAAGGCTCTTGAACAGGGCTCGTGTCCGCATATCGCTGTACCTCTGGCGACCATATCTTATCTGTTGCCGCGTGCCGCCACGCTCTCGAAGCTCAGTCGTGTCTCAGTTCAACGTCAACCACCGAGGTCACCGAGATGACCGAGAAGTTTCCTGGCGCCGATGCGCGAAGCTCTCTCGATCAGGTGAGACGGGGTGAAGGAATGGGTGGCTGGGCCAGGGGAGATGAGGTGATGGAGTGAGGGGGTGAGGGGGTGAGGGGGCCCTCAGCGCAGGAATCCGATGACGGCAACCACCATGCCGATGGCGGTTCCGGCGAAGGAGATCTTCCAGAAGATCTGACTTCCCGTCAGCAGCGCAATCGAGCAGAGCACGATGGCGATCTCCAGGCAAATCTCAGAGGCGTCGAAGAATGTGGCGCGACGGGCGATGGCGTGGGTGTCCTCGTCCAGTTTTTCGTTTTCCACACGGACGCCGTCCGCCTCCCGCTTTTCTTCTTCGGCCTTCAGGCGCCACTCCTTGGCGACACTTGCGCCCTGGGGTCCTATCAGCTCCGCCAGCTTCGCATCGGCCGCGTACATATGGGAGCGGTTGTTCTTGGCCTGGAAGAACGCCCAGCCGTCGGCCGCCTTGGTCTGCTGCACCGTCTCTTCCGTGTGGAGCCGGTGACCCATCAGCGTCACGCTCGCCAGCAGCGCCGCCACCACCGCCATCGTCAAGCCAACCGTGCGTCCAGTCTGGCCGTACGCGTGCTCGGTTGCCTCGGACAGCTCTTGGACTTCCATGGTGACGGATAGAATAGCAAAATCGTTCGATGGACCTGCGCCAGCTTCAAATTCTGCAGACGATTGCCGAGACCGGGTCGTTCACGGCGTGCGGCCGGAAACTGCACGTGTCCCAATCGGCGATCAGCCGTCAGATTCTCCTGCTCGAAGACGAGCTGGGCGAGCCATTGTTCCTGCGGGTGGGACGCCGGGTCCGGATGACCCACGCGGCCGAGAGTCTCGTCCAGTTGGGGCAACGCGTGTTTCAGGATGTTCGGGACACGGTCGGGGCGATTACCGATCGTACCGGCGAGCTACGGGGCACGCTTCGCCTGTCGGGGGGGATGACCGTCTGCCTCTATGTCTTTCCGGCGTTGCTGAAGCACCTGCGTCGGGTGCACCCGCACCTCGAGCTACGACTGACGGTGGCGATCGCCGATCGATCGGTCGTAGAGATCCGCGCGGGCCGAATCGACGCCGGCCTGCTGACGCTGCCGGTCGATCAGTCGGATCTCGTGACGGTGCCGGCGCTCCGCGAAGAGCTGCTGCTGATGACCACCCCGACGCATCCCCTGGCCCGGCGCAAGAAGGTCACGCCGCAGGACCTCGCCGAAGAGCCGCTCGTGATGTTCGAAGCGGGATCGGCGACCCGGCGCGTCATCGATCACTTCTTTGCCAGCCAGAACATCGAGCCCAATGTCGTGATGGACACCGAGAATGTCGAGATCATCAAGGCCATGGTGAGAACCGGCCTTGGCATCAGTATCGTGCCCTACCAGGCCATCGCGCGCGAGGTCCATGCGCGTCAGTTGTTCTGCACGCCGATCGAAGGCTCCGAGCTGTACCGCGACACCGGCTGGGTCTACGCGCGAGCGAATCGGACCCCACGGATGATCGTCGAGCTCCTCAAGGCGTTCGAGGAAGTGCGCGGTCGCCTGCGTCTGACGCGGCACTCATGAGCTCGATGAAATTTGCAACCGGCTCGAGCGTCGCCGGCCCCGCCGCAAGGTAAAATAGCCGGACTTCTTCAGGGGTGGCCATCATGAACATCGAACGCGATCGCGTGATCTCGATTAGCCTCAGCGAATCGGAGTGGCAGGCTTTTACCGCCCGTCAGCCCAGGCCGGTGGACTGGCTCCGTGCGCGGATTCTCGACGAGGTGTCGAACGCCAGCCGCAACGACCCGGCGCAGGTCACACTCAAGGCCAAAGCGCTGGGCCACTGAAGACCACGGTCAGGTGGGGACGCCAAGCGTGATCGTGAACACCGTCCGTCCCGGCTTGCTGTCGACGGAGATGTGCCCGCCGTGCCGTTCGACAATCGCTTTCACGATTGACAGTCCGAGTCCGCTGCCGTTGTAGGTCGCCCCGTCGTTCGGGTCGCCCGGTCGGTTGACCGTGCGTGACGATTCGGCCTTGTAGAACCGATCGAAAATGTGCGCGAGGTGTTCCTCCGCAATCCCCGGACCTTCGTCGGCCACCGCGATCGTCACGCGGCCGCGAGCGGGCCTGGCGGCGAGATGGATCGTCGAGCCGGCCGGCGCATAGCGGAGAGCGTTACCGGCCAGATTCTGCAGCGCCTGCTCCAGCCGATCACGATCGCCCGCCACGACCTCGGCTCCAGGCTCGATCGTCCGGGAGAGCGTCACGTGCTGCCGCTCGCACGCGCGTTCATGGCGTGCGGACACGCGATCGAAGAGGTCTGACACCGGCACCTCGGCGACGGACAATGCGCCGCCGCCGCCTTCGAGCCGCGCCAGGTCGAGCAGGTCGCCGATGATTCGCTCCAAGCGGGCCGTTTCGTCGGCGATGATTTGCAGATAGCGTTCCTTGGTCGCCGCGTCGAGCGACAGCTCGGGCATCGTCAGCGTTTCCAGATAGCCGCGCATGGCGGTGACCGGGGTCGTGAGCTCGTGCGAGACATCCGCCAGCAGTTGCCGCCGGGCTCTGTCCGACGCCGCCAGCGCTTCGGCGCGGGCCGTCAAATCGTCGGCCATCGTGTTGAATGCCGAAGCGACCGCGGCGATCTCGTCGCCACCCCGGGCCGGCGCACGCGCCGAGAGATCCCCGGCGCCGAAGCTGCGGGCGGCGCCCTCGAGCTGCCGCAATCGCCGCCGCGCCGGTCCGAAGATCAGCCCGGACGCCGCGATCGTTCCGACGATCAGGACGCCGGCGGCGACCGCGCCGAGCATCGGCGCAAAACGGCCGAGGACCACCGCGAACGGCGCATCGGGCGGCACGACCACCACTCCGGCAAGACGTCCCGCGACGACGATCGGCGTGGGACGTACGAACGGGAAGCCGGCGCGATCCGCGCCCTCGCCGCGAGGTCGGCGTCCAAACGGCGGCCCCTCGCGCTCGAGCCCGTCTCCGCGGAATCCACGTCCGAACGGTGGCCCTTCGCGGGGTCGCTCGCCACGTTCGCCTGCTTCCGGGCGCGGGCCGTCGGGACGGTCGAAACGGCGTTGCAGACGCGCGCGCGCCATCCGCTGCAGCGACTCCGGGAACGTGTCGCTGCCGCTCGTGATCAACTGGCCGTCGGCCAGCATGACGAAAAAGGGATGCGAGACCTGCGCATACTGCTCACGGACGTAGCGAGCGATATCGAGATCCGGCTCGCGGCCCAGCGCGTCGCCGAGGTCGAGCGCCACGGTCTCCGAGAAACGCCCGGGTGACTGTCCCGGAACCGTACGGCCGGATCGCGCCACGACCAACACGAACAGCATCGCCTGTACGACGAGCATCGCGGCCAGGAACAGCACGAAGCCGATTGCGATACGCCAGTACAGACTCTTATGCCACCGCATCGTGTCCAGGCGTCGGTTACGTGCGGCCGATCCACACGCCCGCCTCCAATTCCGTACTTAAGCCTACGCCCCGGCACCCGTCTCCTTACGCTTTGTTGCGAGGGTGTCACAGTCTTTTCATCAGCCAGCCGGCGACTGCGACGAACGATAATCGAGAAGGTGAGCGTGCGAGTCCGGAGGGAGCGATGGTGACAATCACACGGCGAGCCGCGACGAGAATCGCGCTGGTCGCGGCCTTGATCGGCAGCGCGGTGCCGGTGCGCGAGAGTCGCGCGCAGGCGCCGAACACCGCGTCCCCGCTCGTGGGCGCCTGGAGGTTGAACAAGGAACTGAGCGACAGTCCTCAGGATGGGGCGTCTGATGATCGTGAAGGTGGCAGCACTCGCGGCGCCAATCGCGGCGGCGGTGGGGGGGGCGGTCGTCGCCGCGGGGGCGGCGGGTTCGGTGGCGGCTTCGGCGGTGGCGGTGGCGGTCGCGGTGGCGGCGGACAGGGCGTTCCGGCCGCGGATCCGCAGGAAACGGCCCGCCTGCGTGACGCGATGCGCGACATTCTCAATCCACCAGATCGTCTGACGATCGTCCAGACCGAGAGCATGGTCATCATCACCGGGCCCGACGGCCGGACCACGCGGCTGTCTCCGGATGGAAAGAAGATCAAGGACGATTCCACGAAGATCGAGCGCCGAACGAAGTGGGATGGCGGAAAGCTGATCAGCGAGATCGGAGGGTTGCCGCTTGGCAAGATCACCGAGACGTGGGCGGTCGATTCAGAGCGCCGCCAGCTCCACATCAGCCTGAGGAACGACGACGATCGCCGGCCGTTGATGGTGACGCGCGTCTACGACGCCGACGTGCACTGACAGCCCGTCATCGGCGCCTCAGGGCGTCGCGTCTACGACCTGCTCGTTGAATGCGTGCTGCGCGCTGCCGAGTGCCCCGGGCGGTCAGCGCGGCCCGGAGACACCGCACCCGGTCATCGCACCACTCATCGTTCGTCGTCGTCTTTTTCCGGTTCCTCACCCGGCCTGCTCGTCGCGAAGTCGTCGAAATCCTCCAGTTTGACTTCGGGCGAGTCGTCGTCCAGCGAATAGGATCGGCGGTCGGTTTTCACCGGAATCGGGCCGCGCGGGCGCTGGTCGTCCTTCTTTTTGCCCTTTTGATTGCCGCCTCGCTGCGGTTTGGCGTCGGGTCCGAAATTGCGGGCGCGGTTCGCCGCACCCGGCGCGACGGGCGCCGAGTCGAACGTGCGCGGCGCGAACCCGCCCGGTCGAGGCGGGCCGCTGAATCCCCCAGGCCGCGGCGCTCCGGGCGGTCCGCCAGGCCGCGGTGGGCCTGCCGGTCCCCGGTCTTCACGCGCGCGCGCCTCGCTCACCGAGAGGGGCCGCCCGTTCAACGCCTGACCGTTGAATTTCTGAATCGCTTGTTCGGCGTGGGCACGGTCGAGGAACTCGACAAACGCGAAGCCTCGCGGACGACCGGTCTCTCGATCGACCGGCAACACCACGTGTGACGGTGGCGCGACGGTTGAGAAGTAGGTGCGCAGGTCAGCTTCAGTCGTGCTGTAAGACAAGTTCCCGACGAAGAGGCGGACAGCCAATCAACACTCCTCTAAAAGGTGATGTACTACCAGTAATTTGCAGGATGGGGCGGCCGCGAGTGTTTTGAACACACGAAGGAATGAGCAACCCGGACAGGAAGGCGCGCGAAAAAAAATGGCAGGCGCAACACACGCTGGCAGCCGATCCAGTGGAAAAACCTTACTCGAAGTCGCCTCATGTGGCAAGCGGGAGCTATAGTAGCCCCCTGGAGAATCCATGAACCGCGTCCGGATCCCCCTCTGGCTCACGTCTGTCGCGGTCGCCGCCGGCCTGGTCGCCGCGATGGTATCGACCGCATGGACCCTCTCGGCAGCGCCCGAAGGCGGGCGGTCGTCAATCGTGGCCGGCGACCTCAAAGAGTGGCTGACCTTTGTCGCGTCCGACGATCTCCAGGGCCGGGCGGTGTTCAGCGCAGGACTCGGGCTCGCGGCCGGCTACATCGGGGACCATCTGCGCGCCTGGGGTGTCACCCCGGCGGGCGACGCCGGGTCCTACCTGCAAACCGTCCGGGTGCTCGGCGTGAAAGCCAAGAGCCACTCGGAGGTCATCGTGCAGATCGGGGGCGAGACGCGCACGTTCGAGGACGGCGACGCGATCACGTTCCCGAGGAACGCGGGCGCCAAGCGCCGGTTGACCGTGGATCGCGTCGAGTTCGCCGGCTACGGGCTCGATCTGCCGGCGGAGCGTCATCGGGATGTGGCCGGCAGAGGTCTCGACGGAGCTGCGGTGATCTGGCTGGGTGCGGACGGCCCCAAGGACGTAGACGGGCAGAAATACCGGCTGCTCCTCCTGCAGCGGAACCGCTACGCGGTCGAGGAGGGGCGTGCGGCCGCGAGCATCGGTCCGGCGGGCGCCACGGGTGGTCGAAGCGCTCGGGCCGACAATGCGCCGGCCGGCGGCGGCGCACGCGGCGGGGCCGGCGGGCGAGGCGGCGGCATCCCGGCCGCCGACTTCACGACCGTCGAACGACTCGACAAGCAGTTGCCGCCCACTCTGCAGGCACAAGACGCCTTTTTCGAGTTCCTCTTCAGCCGCGCGCCCACGCGCTACGACGAACTGAAGCGAAGAGCCGCCAGTCGCGAGCCGCTGCCGTCGTTTCGGCTCGACGATGTGAAGCTGACCTTCAACGTCGATACGGATTATGAGGTCGTTCGCACGCAGTTGACCCACAACGTCGTCGGCGTCGTCGAAGGGTCTGACCCGGCGCTGAAGAGCACGTACGTGGCGTTCGGGGCGCACTACGATCACGTCGGGTACGCCGAGGGTGAAGTCGTCAATGGCGAGAGCGGGGATCGCCGAACGCGAGCCCCCGGCCGCATCACCCCAGGCGCCGTCGCCGATCGGATCTGGAACGGCGCCGACGACGACGGATCGGGAACCGTGGGGTTGATGGCACTGGCGCGCGCGTTCGCCCAGGGACCCCGTCCGAAGCGGTCGCTGCTGTTCGTCTGGCACACCGGCGAGGAGGTCGGGCGCTACGGCTCCCTGTATTTCGCGGACCATCCGACCGTGCCGATCGACCGCGTCGTGGCCCAGTTGAACATCGACATGATTGGCCGCAATCGCGACAACAAGTCGAGCGAATCGAACACCGTCTATCTGGTCGGCTCGGATCGGATCAGCTCTGAGCTCGACGTCGTGAGCCGCGCCGCCAACGCCGCGCTCTCCATGCCGATGACGCTCGACTACGAGTTCAACGATCCGAGCGACGGCGAGTCGCTGTATACGCGCAGCGATCACTACAGCTATGCGTCCAAAGACGTTCCGGTGATCTTCTTCACGACGGGGCTGCATCCCGACTATCACGCCAACACCGACGACGTCGCGAAAATCGAGATGGACAAACTCACTCGCGTGGCCCAGTTCGTGTACGAAACCGGCGCCCGCCTGGCCAACCTCGACCACGCCCCGTTGCGCGACCACAAAGGGGCCCGGGCCGGCAAGACGACCGCCTCGGCGACGCGGTAGACTAGATCCGTCTTCACGCCCATCCCCATCCGGAGCCCCGGTTCTCACCATTCCATGACACGTCCACTGCTGGTCATCTTCCTGACAATTTTCGTGAACCTGATCGGCTTCGGGATCATCATCCCGCTGCTGCCGTTTTACGCCGAGACGTTTGGCGCCTCGCCGCTCGTCGTCGGGCTGTTGTTCGCGGCCTTCTCGCTCTGCCAGTTGGTGGCTGCGCCGCTGCTCGGCGACCTGTCGGATCGCTACGGACGCCGGCCAGTCCTGATTTTCAGTCTGCTTGGCACCGTCGTCAGCTTCGTCATGCTCGCCGTGGCGCATTCCGTCGCGATGCTGTTCTTCGCGAGGATCGTGGACGGGCTGTCGGGTGGCAATATCTCGACGGCGCGCGCATATGTCGCCGACGTCACCGAGCCCAAGGATCGCGCCCGTGCCTACGGATTGATTGGCGCCGCATTCGGTCTGGGCTTCATTTTCGGGCCCGCGCTGAGCGGCGTCCTGGCGAAAGTGAGCTACACCGCGCCGATCTGGGCCGCCGCGGCGATGACGCTGGCGGCGACGGCGCTGGCCTGGTTCTGGCTGCCGGAAACGGTTCATCGCGCACAGGCGGGCACGGGGCTGCCGTTTCGCGGTCTGCCCGGGCTGCTGCGGCGGCCTCAGCTCGGCCGCGTGCTCGTCATCGATTTCGTCTACTGGTTCGCGTTCGCGATGTTTCAGACGACATTCGCGTTGTTCACCGCGCGACGATTTTCCTTCAACGCGTCGCAGACGGGGTACTGTTTCGCCGCATTCGGCGTGCTCGGCGCCATCGTGCAAGGCGGCATGATCCGGCCGATCGTCAAGCGCCTGGGCGACAAGCCGACGTTCATCGTTGGCCTGGCCTGCTCCATCGTTGGACTGATTGCCGCCGCGCTGACGCATTCAGTGATGATTTTCGCGGGAGCCCTGGTGCCGCTGGCGTTCGGGATCGGATTCGGTCATCCGACGATTGCCAGTCTGGTCAGCAAATCGGCTCGCGCCGACGAGCAGGGACGCGTGCAGGGCGCGGCGGGCGCGGTGGAGAGTCTGGGCCGCACGGTGGGACCGGTGTGGGGGAGTGCATCCCTGCAGCGATTCGGCGAAGGTATGCCGTTCCTCTCGGCCGCGGCATTCCTGGTGCTGACATTCGCCGTGATCGTCGGGTCTCAGGTTGGCGATTCGGACGCGGCGTCTGTCTCCTAGCGACGCCCACCATCGAGCCGGAGCGGCTCACACCAGCGTTGGCAGCACCGCCGTGACGGCTTGCGGGAGCCAGACGACAAAGGTCGCGCCGCGACCGGGCTCACTCACGACCGACACATACCCGCCATTCTGCTTGGCAATGCCGTAGACAATCGAGAGTCCCAACCCCGTGCCCTTGCCCTGCTCCTTGGTGGTGAAGAAGGGTTCGAAGAGCTGCGTCTTCGTGTGGTCGCTCATGCCCGAGCCGGTGTCGGTGACCGTGAGCCGCGCGTACGCCCCGGCATGCCCTTCGACCAGGCTGAGCGCTGCACTCTCGTCCAGTTCGACGCTGTCGACGGTCACGGTGACGCGGCCGCCGTTCGGCATCGCGTCGCGGGCGTTGACGACCAGGTTCAACACCACCTGTTCGATCTGCGATGGATCGGCGCGTATTTTTGCGGCCTCCTGCGGAAGGACGATCTCGATCTCGATCTCCGGGCCGATCAGCCGCCGCAGCATCGTGTCCATGCCGCCGACCACGTCGTTGAGCGTCAGGAGCTGGGGGCGAGTCGCCTGGCGACTGCTGAAGACGAGCAGTTGGCGCGTCAGGCTCGCCCCGCGCTGAACCGATCGCTTGATTTCGAGCGCTTCGCCGTGCGCCAGGCTGCCCGGTTTGAGATCCAGGAGCATCAGGTCGGCGGCGCCGACAATGCTCATCAGGATGTTGTTGAAGTCGTGCGCGACGCCGCCCGCCAGCCGGCCGATCGCTTCGAGCTTTTGCGACTGTCTCAGGCGCTCCTCGAGCAGTCGTCGGCCGGTGATGTCTCGCACGAAACCGGTGATGATCTTGTGGTTGTCGGTGCCGAGTCGGGCGACCGTCAGTTCGCCGGGGAATTCAGTGCCGTCGGCCTTGACGCAGGTGAGCTCGATCAGCCGTCCGGCGAGCGGTCCGTCTCCCTTCGTCAGGTAGCGGCTGAAGGCGCTCAGGTGCTCGGCGCGGTCGGCCGGCGGCAGGAGCAGCTCCACATTGCGCCCGAGGACGTCGAGCCGGGAACGCCCAAACATGACTTCGGCGGCCGGATTGAACTCGCGGATGTTCAGCTGCGGGTCGATGGTGAGGATGGCGTCGTGCGCCGCTTCGAGAATGGCGCCCTGGCGGGCCTCGACTTCGACGCTGGCGCGGTAGACCCGGTAGGTGAGATAGAGCGGCGCCGCGGTCGGGAACAGCGCCAGCAGGGCGCCGGAGGTGAAGGTCACCTCAATCATGACCGCGGCGGCGGCGGCGCCGAGGATGTAATTGGGCGCGCTCGACGAGAAGTCGCTCCTCCAGATGCGCCACGGGCTCTGGCGCGTGCTGAACGCGATCGCCAGCGCGATCGACGCCGTGTTGACGAGGAAGTAGGTGGCCGTCATGCCCAGCAGGGGCACCGCGATGGTCGTCAGCTCGGAGCTCGCCGATCCGCCGAGCGCCAGATAGACGTGCCCCGCCGCCTCGATGGTCAGGACGACGACCGACATGTTGAAGAGCGTCCGGTACCGGGGGTTGCCTTCGCGGGAGTTGAAGGTGGATTGCACCCACGCGCCGGTCGCCCCGACGACCATGGCCGCATGCGGCCCGAGGACGATCAACGCGGCGATGTCGACGATGTACGACACCGACATCGTCGATCCGCTGGCGACCGGCAGCTGGACCTTGAACGCCGACGTCAGCGAGGAGAGAAAGGTCAGCAGCAGAAACGACAGCGGATGCGTCACGTCGGCCCGCGGCACCGCATACACGAATATCCCGGCGCCGAGGGAGACGACCGCGACGATGTACCACTGCGCGCGGCGAGGGAGATCCCGGAACACTCCACAAATTGTATAGCCGTCTGCGGCCGGGGTGGCCGTCGTTCGTGATCACGAAAAAATCGCCAGCCGGCCGGGGCCGACGTCCGACGCTGCCGGATGAAACGATGTGTCGGCCGGCCGCCAGCGGGTGGATCTCGAACGGGAGCAACGAGCCAGCAGCGTGTCGGTTGCAAAGGCAACCACGCAGATCACCGAGATCACTGAAGGTCTCAAGGTTTTGTCTCGATGCACTCGGGTGTGCTCGGTGGGGATAGGCAATTGAGAGAGTTCGAAACGAGCCGGACCGATTGACTTTGTTCAAACAGCTGTTTTATACAGGTGTTTGAAATGAAGCGCGTACGACCGATCCTCGTGCTCCTGTTGCTCCTCGCGATCGGCGGGAGCTCGTACTACTACGCCTACCGGACGCCCTCGTCGTTGGTGCTGACGGGGGTCGTCACCACCAACGACGTCGTGGTCAGCCCGCAAATGGCCGGACAGATCCAGCAGCTGCTCGTGACGGAAGGCGACGTGGTGACGAAGGATCAGCTTCTGGCGGTGCTGACGCCGGACGAGCTCCGGCAGGAGCGCGCCTTCTACACCCAGAGCGCACAGGGCGCCACGTCGCAGGTCCGCGAAAGCGCGGCGGCGCTCCGGTTCCAGGAGCGACAGACCGTCGAGCAGATTCAGCAGGCCGAGGCGACGCTGTCGGCGGCCGAGGCGCAGCGGACGGCGGCCGAAGCGGATCTCGAGAATGCGCGGCTGAGCAGCGAACGGCAGCAAAAGATGACCAGCCAGGGCATCTCGCCGATGGAGCAGTTCGATCAGGCGCGGACCGCATACGACGCGGCCAGGGCGCGCGTCGCTTCGCTGGCGAAGCAGGTCGACGCCCAACGCTCGGCCGTCGCGCTCGCGCGGGCGAACGCCGAACAGGTCTCCGTCCGCCGGAGTCAACTGCAGGCCAACGAGCATCAGGAGGCGGCGGCGAACGCACAGCGGGCCAAGGCCGATGTCCGGCTCGCCTACACGGAGATTCACGCCCCGATCGACGGCATCGTGGACGTGCGCGCCGTCCGGCCGGGCGAGGTCGTCAACCCCGGGCAGCCGGTGGTCACCTTGATCAATCCCGACGACCTCTGGGTGCGGGCCGATGTCGAAGAGACCTACATCGACCGGGTCCGCCTTGGCGACAAGTTGACCGTGCGGCTGCCCTCCGGCGCCGAGCGCGAGGGCACCGTCTTCCATCGGGGCGTCGACGCCGGCTTCGCGACCCAACGCGATGTCAGCCGCACCAAGCGGGATATCCGGACCTTCGAGATTCGACTGCGCGTCGACAATCGCGATCGGTCGCTCGCGGTCGGCATGACGGCGTACGTGTTGCTGCCGGTCAAATGACTCGAACAACCACCGATCCCACGGAGCAGACCGCGCAGACCATCGTGCGGGCCACGATCTCGACGATCATGCAGAGCGAGGGCCCGGAACGAGGCTGGCCGGGCCGGGCGACCTCGGCGCCGCCGGCAGACGGCGCGTGCGCGCGATGAATGCGATCGACGTCCAGCAGATCGTGAAGAAGTTCGGCGATTTCACCGCCGTCAACGGCATCACGTTCGCCGTGGAGGCCGGGGAGATCTTCGGTTTGCTTGGTCCCAACGGGGCCGGGAAGTCGACGCTGATTCGCATGCTGACGACGCTGCTGCCGCCGACGTCCGGTACCGCCACCGTCGGCGGGTTCAACATCGTCACCCAGGCCGACGGCGTGCGGCATTCGATCGGCGTGATTCCGCAGGCGATGACCAGCGACCTCGAGCTGAGCGTCGAGGAGAACCTGCTGATCTACGCGAAGCTCTACGGCGTGCCGCGGGCCAAGCGCATCCGGCTGATCCACGATCTGCTGGCGTCGGTCGAGCTGCTGCCCTGGGCCAGTAAGCCCGTGAAGCAGTTGTCGGGCGGCATGCGGCGGCGCGTCGAGATCGCGCGGGGCCTGGTCCACGAACCGCGGGTCTTCTTTCTCGACGAGCCGACCACGGGGCTGGATCCGGTCTCGCGCGTCGCGGTCTGGGAAATGCTCCAGCGGATCAAGTCCGAGCGGGATCTGACCGTGCTCCTGACCACGCACTACATGGACGAAGCCGACAAGCTGTGCGAGCGGATCGCGATCGTCGATCACGGCGAGCTCAAGGCGCTCGACTCGCCGATGAAGCTCAAGGCGTCGGTGCCGAGCAAGAACATCCTCGAGGTCAGCTTCGGATCGCCGCCGCCGACGTGGGCCGAGACGCTGCGGGCGTTGCCCGGCGTCGAGCACGTCGCCGGAGAGGACGGCCTGTTTCGCGTGACCTCGCAGAGCGGACCGGCCACGACCATGGCGATGATGGAGGCCGCCGCCCGGGCCGACGTCCAGGTGCTCGCCCTGTCCGTACAGAGCACGACGCTCGACGACGTGTTCGTGCACTACACCGGGCGTGCGCTTCGCGATGCCCTGCAGGAACCGACGGCGCAGGACAGCCCATTCATGATTCGGAGGGCCTGATCGATGCATCGTACGCTGGCCATCATCGAACGCGAACTGCGGCGATTCCGTCGCAGCCCGATGCTGATCATCATGTCGATGGTGATGCCGATCGTGCAGCTGTGCGTGCTGGGCTACGCCTTCGGCGGCAACGTCAAGCACCTGAAGGTGGCCATTGTCGACCAGGACCATGGACTGCCGGCGGTGAGAATCCGTGAGCTGACCGGAGCCGTGACCGCGGGCGCGCGCACCTTTGACACGGTGGAGTATGCCGATCCGGGCGACGCCCTGACCGACCTCCGCAACGGCCGCGTCAACGGCGTGCTGACCATCCCGCCGGGATTCTCGCGCCGCGTCCTGCAGCACAACGAGCCGCGGCTCGCCCTGATCGAGGACAACACCGACAACTTCGTCTCGGCGACGCTGGTGGGCCAGATGGGCACCCTGCTGTCGGCGTTCAATCTGCCGGTCAACGCCCCGCGGGTGGCTGGCGCCGCCGCGCTCGATGTCGTCGAAATTTATCCGTACGTGCCGTACGTGCAGTACTTGTTGCCCGGCTCGATCGTGATGTCGATCTTCATGATGGTGATGATCGGCGGCGGCATCATCTACATCGACGACAAGGCGCGCGGACTGCACGAAGGCTACCTGGTGACGCCGATCACCAAGCTCGAGCTGATCATGGGCTTCAACATCTCCGGCACCATCAAGGCGGTCATCGCCGGCACGTCGATCCTGCTGGTGGGGTCGCTCATCGCCGGAGTGCCGAACCCGCTCGAGCCGATGCGGCTGCTGCGCCTGGAAGTCGTGATCATCGTGACGGCGTTTGCGCTGATCAGCCTGATGTTCCTGCTGATGGTCCGGGTCACCGACCCGCTGATGCCGCGCGCCACCTTTGGCGTCCTGAACACCGTGTTGTACTTTCCGAGCGGCGCCGTCTATCCGCAGCAGGGGTTTCCGGCGTGGATGCAGGTGATTGCGAACGTCGATCCGTTCACCTACGCGGTGCATGCGCTCAAGAGCCTGCTGTTGAAGGACACCGGTTTCGCGGCCATCGGCGGCGATCTCGTCTACCTCTGCCTCTTCTCAGCGGTCGCCATGACCGCGGCGACCATGCTGTTCAGACGGACGCTGTAAGGATGAAGCCGGGCGATCGAGAAACGCGCAATCGCCTGTTGCACGCCGCCGCGCGGCTGTTCGCCGATCGCGGTTTCACGCAGGTGACGGTCCGGGACATCTGTCGCGAGGCGGACGCGAACGTGGCGGCCGTCAACTATCACTTCAACGACAAGCTCGGGCTGTACCGCGAAGTGCTCCGCACCGCGGTGCAATCGATGCGCGCGGCGCTGCAATCGGCGCGGTCCGCGGCAGGAGAGGCCGGCGCCGAAGAGAAGATCCGCGCCTACATCCATGGCTTTCTCAAGCGGGTCGCCGCGTCCGGGCGCGACGCCTGGATTCATCGGCTGATCTCGCGCGAGCTTGCCGACCCGACGCCGGCGCTCGACGTCATCGTGCAGCAGGCGATTCGGCCGCGAATCAGCTATCTGCGCGAGCTGGTTGCCGAACTGCTGTGCTGCCCGCCCGATGACGACCGCGCGATCCGGTGCGCGCAGAGCATTCACATGCAGTGCGTGTCGGTCATTCCCAATCCGGTGACCGC
This sequence comes from Acidobacteriota bacterium, assembly GCA_040007095.1. Taxonomy (GTDB): domain Bacteria; phylum Acidobacteriota; class Vicinamibacteria; order Vicinamibacterales; family CAVVIG01; genus JBDTVS01. The sequence continues at coordinate 23,132 of JBDTVS010000070.1, read as the reverse complement.
CCGCCTCTATCCCGATTTCAAGGTGACTCCGGCGGCCGTCGCCGCCCTGTCCGAGCATATCGCGCTGTTTTCAATCGCCGGCGTTCACGCGATGCGAAGCACAGCCGGCGCCGGAAGGCCCGGCGCGGCACGTCCCGCCGCGGGCCGGGCCAATCGCGGGCCGAGCCGTCGCGGCGGGAGCGACGCGCGGTCCCGCCGCAGCCGCCAACTATAATGGTTGGCACCGCATGAAGCTGCACCTCGCCCGCCGGCCCCACGATCGTAACCGTCCCACCCCAGGCGGCGACGACGAGGGCGCGGGCGTCTCGCTCCTGCGGCACCTCGAGGAGCTCCGCCGCCGCATCGTGTATGCGGCCATCGCGGTCGCCGTCGGCATGCTGATCGCGTTCGCGTTCATCAACCCGATTTTCGATTTCGTCTTCCGGCCGATTCGATCGATCCTCCCAGCCGGCAGCAAGATGATCTACACGCAGCCGGGCGAAGCGTTCTCGGTGTATGTCCAGATTGCGCTGATCGCAGGCGTCGTGTTCGCGTCGCCCTTCGTGATGTATCAGGTCTGGCGCCTGATCGCCCCGATCCTGTACCAGCAGCAACACAAGCGGTTCGCGGCGTCGTTCGTCCTGCTGACGAGCCTCGGCTTCGTCAGCGGCGCGCTGTTCAATCACTTCATCGTGTTTCGCTGGATGATCGCGTTCTTTGCCAGCTTCAACACCGGGACGCTGGCGTTCATGCCGAAGCTGGAGGATGTCTTCGGCCTGTACACCAAGATGCTGTTCGGCATGGGCCTGGTCTTTCAGATGCCGGCGGTCGTATTCTTTCTGGCAAAGATGGGCCTCGTGACCGCACGATTTCTGCTGGTCCATTTCAAGTACGCGTTTCTGCTCATCTTCATCGCCGCCGCGGTCATCACCCCGAGCGGCGATGCGGCGACCCAGGCGTTGTTCGCGGCCCCGATGGTGGGGCTGTATCTGATCGGTATCGTGATCGCGTGGATTGTCGGGCCGGTCACACGCCCAAGCTCCGACGAGACCAGCCTCGAGTAACCCGCGAATTCGAAGAGACGTCGCGCAGGCCCTTCGGCCTGCCAAAGGAGCAGTGATGTCCACACAAACCTACGCGACCCACCGCCACAATCCGAAGCTGACCGGCATTGGCTTTCTGTTGCTGGTCGCCGCCGGGCTGTTGTTCGCGCTGCGCTGGTTTCACGTGGGTGGGTCCGAGATGTTCGCGGCCGGCCTGGTGGCGCTGATGGGGTCGGTTCTCGTCCTGCTCACGATCAGCCGCGTCTATACGACGAAGCTGCAGGATCGCATCATCATGCTCGAGATGAGGCTTCGCTGCGGCCAGTTGCTGACCGCCGCGCAGCTGGCGACCCTCGCGCGTCTCTCGTCGCCGCAGGTGATCGCGCTGCGTTTCGCGTCCGACAGCGAGCTTCCCGCGCTCCTCGAGCGGGCGGACCGGGATCGGCTCACTGCCGATCAGATCAAGAAGGCGATCACGACCTGGGTTCCCGATCTCAATCGAACGTAGGACCTCTGCTCGTCACGTTGATGCCGGCGCCAGGGCTGCTGGTGTGATGTTGTCGCGTACGCGTGGCCTCGACACTGATCCCGCCGACGATTGCGCCGGAAGCGACGCACACAATGGACGCCGTTCGTAAGGCCTTACGCCAACAGTAATGGAAGATTGACAAAATGACTTATTTTCAATCAGTTACCGGTGGTACCGCCCTTGCTGTATCGTGCCGCGTGATTGGATCCCTTTGCTGTCCGCCGTCCTCTTCCTCTTGCTTCCGCTCGCGTCTGGTGATCGCGCTCGTCTTCGTCCTGGCTCTCGTCGGTCCCGCCGGCGCACAGTCGAACGCCTCGTCGAGTGATGCCTCCCCGTCGAACGTCGCTGCCGATGCCGGCGGTGCTTCGACCGCGGCGCCCGCCCAGGCCGGCGACGACGACCGGGGGCTCGATCTGGCGGAGCCGGATTATTTTGTCGTCAACCTCCCCACGACGCTGCGGCTGCCGCGTCACTCGGGCAACTTCCGGGTCACTCACCGGTTTGGCGGCAACTTGCGAAGCGGGGACTTCGGAGATCAGGCGAGCAACCTGTTCGGTCTCGATCAGGGCGCCGTCATCGGGCTGGAATACCGATACGCCATCGTTTCGCACGTTCAGGTGGCGTTCACCCGTTCGAGCTTCGAAAAGACAATCCAGTTCTCTGGTCGGTACGATGCGGTGCATCAGTCGAGTGCGATGCCTCTCTCGGTGTCTGGACTGGTCTCGGTCGAAGGCCCGAACAACTTCCAGGAACGGTTCGCGCCCACCCTGGGTCTGGTGGTGTCGCGCGAGATCCAGGACCGGCTCGCGGTGTACGCCACGCCGATCTGGATTCACAATTCGGCGGCCGCGATAGGCGTGAATCGCGACACGATGATGCTCGGCCTGGGCGGCAGGGCGCGCCTCGGCTCGTCGGCCTACGTCGTCGCTGAAGTGTCGCCCCGGCTGGCCGGGTATGCGCCGGGACAGGTCGAGTACGCGTTCGGGGTTGAAAAACGTGTGGGTGCGCACGTCTTCCAGTTGACGTTCGCGAACACGTTCGGCACCACGTATGGACAGGTGGCGCGGGGCGGGGCCCCGGAAACTCTCTATCTCGGATTCAATCTTGCGCGAAAGTTTTTCTAACGCGGGGAGTGATGAGTTCGTGCGCTGGGCACGGGAGGGAGGAACACCGGTAGGCGGCCACGCTGTTCAATTTACACGCAGTCGACTCTTCTTTCGCGATTGGTAAAGGGCGGCGGGACTCGCTGAGTCTGCAGATCGGATTAAGTCTTTTCTTCTGGATAACTTGACACTACCCTTTGCGGGTGGCATGCCTCGTGCGAACTGCGTGCCGACCGCCATTTGCTGACATCGAAAAGGAGAATCCGTATGACAACTCGCTGGATGTTGCCTCTCTTCGCCGCCGTGGCTCTCGTGGGATTTGGAGCCGCTCCCGCCTCCGCCCAGCAGTTCACGTTGACCGCAACCTTGACGGGCGCCGGCGAGACACCGGCTCCCGGCATCAACACGGGCGCCTTCGGGTCTGCGACGGTCGTCGTCGACTTGACGGCGCGAACGGTCACCTACACGGTGACGGTGTTCAACCTACCGAGCGGCGTGACGGCCAGCCACATCCATGCGGGGCCGGCGGGCACCGCCGGTCCTGTGGTCGTGAACTTCGCACCGGCGGTCGCCTCTTCGAACGACTTCAGCTTCACCGGCGTAGTCCCGGACACCGCGTTTGCGTTGAACCCGAATGTGGGTATCCGCTCGGCCGACGACATGTTTCAGGCGATCCTCGGCGGCAATTCGTACGTCAACGTGCACTCCACTGTGAATCCTGGCGGCGAAATTCGTGGTCAGCTGATCCTCAAACAGTAGGGCGTCGTTGAGCCGGACGGATTACCAGTTCAACCGCGTTCAGAAACGAATTCCGATGCGCTTCGGTCACATCGTATTTGCCCTTGTGGTGTCAGCGATCTTGGTGGCGGGCTGCAGCAGTAGCAGCCCGTCCACTACTCCCGTGACGCCGACACCGACGCCGACGCCGGCGCCGACGCCCGGTCCGACACCGGTCACGATCTCGATGCCGCGCGGGGCAACACTGCTCACGACGACAGCGTATGCACCGAATCCTGCGACGGTGTCGCTTGGAGCGACGGTGACCTGGATCAACAACGACGTCGATCCCCACACCAGCACATCAACGACCAACGTGTGGGGTTCGCCCACGCTTCAGCCCGGGGCGAGTTTCAGCTTCACCTTCCAGTCGCCGGGTTCTTTCCCCTATCTCTGCCTGATACACCCCAACATGGTGGGGACGATCGTGGTGCAATAGCCGCCCTGACCCCCAAAGAGGCTGCCCGCCCAGACTGCGGCAGTAGCGAACATACAGCGAATCTGCTGTGAAATTTCGGCACCGAGTCCGATGGTCGAGTCCCAGACCCTTGCAATTGGGCCGAAAGACTATCGTTGGGCCGTCTTGCCTCCGAGAAGGTTACCGTCGATGGCTGTACCCTTTTGGTCAGACTTGCTGTCTAATTGAAGGTATAGATAGCATCTGAGGAGAAAATCTGTGGCAAAACGTTCATCTGGAATCGTCTGCCCGCGATGCGGGGTGCCGAGCGCCAAGGTCATCGGCCGATCCGAGGCGTTGCCGGTCGTATATCTGCGTTGTGACGAGTGTGGACGCACCTCGATTTCGCCGGAGTAGCCAGGAAGATCGGCAGTCAGGCAAAGTCGAAGCCCATGAAATTCAGGTCGTGAGGCGGTCGCCGGGCGGCGGCGTCCTCACGGCCGACGCCTTCCGGTCCTCCTGGACCACAGCGTTCGAAACCCTCACTACTGCGGTGGTGCCTGGGGCACGAGGGTGACGGCGGTATAGCGTTCCATCGGGAAGTACCGCCGGAATGTCTCGCGCACCGCCTCCGGCGTCACGGCATCGATTCGCTCCATCCGCTTCACGATCTCCGCCGGATTCTGTTCCATCAAATGCACGGTGGCCAGCCTGCGAAGCCAGTATCCGTTCTGTTTGATGGCGGTTTCGAAGGTCCTTCTGGCCCCTTCCTTCGCCCGGGTCGTCAGATCGGCCGAAGGCCCCTCGTCCTGAAGGCGTTTGATCTCTTTCATGACGCGCTCGGTCATCGCGGCGATGTTGTCCGGCGCGGCCCCAAAGCTCACCTCCACGCGCCCGGCGCCACGCTGAGGCAGCGGCTGGGAGAGCCCCACCGAGACGTTGTAGGTTTGTCCGAGCTCCTCGCGGAGAATGTCGCGCAGCGAGGTCTGGAGAACAGTCATCGCCTCGGCGACATTTTCCTGCTCGACCGGGTCGGGAGACGGATCCGCAAAGAAGCTGATCACCGTCTGGCTGCGCGGCTCGCGGCCTTTTTCAACGCGCTCGCGCTTGACCGAGTCGGGGAAGCAGAGCCCGACGCTCTTGAAGGCCGACGCTTTCCGGCCGGTTGACGGGAGGGAGCCGACGTACTGGGCCAGCATCGGCACCGCGGTGTCGAGCTTGAAGGCGCCCACCATGAAGAACGTGAAGTCGGCCGCGTTCGCAAATCGATCGCGATAGAACGACATCATCTTCTGGCGGTCGAGAGACGCGATGCGGGCCTCCGTCAACGGCTGTGCGGTGTAGTGATCGCAGGCGTTCAGCAGCGCCAGCCGCTCGCCGAACACGCGGCCCGGCGCCTGGTCCCGGTTGGCCACTGAAGCGTTCAGCTGACGCTGCATCACCGCGAACGCCTCGGGATCGTCACCTGGTGCGGTGATTTCCTCGTGCAGCATCTGCAGGGCCGTCTCCAGGTCCGCCGGCGCGGCGCTGCCGGACACCCCATGCGTCGACAGCGAGATGAAGGGCGACGCGGACGCGACCTTGCCGGCGAGCATCTTGGCGAGGTCGGCGGCCTTGATGCCGCCCATGCCGGAACGTTCCACGTAGGTATCCGCCAGAGTCGCCTCGACGTAGTCGCCGGGAGGCGCCAGCGCGGCGCCGCCTACGGTTTCCAGATCGAACACCACCTGGTCGTTCTTGAAGTCAGTCGGCTTCAGCCAGGCCTCGACGCCATTCGAAAAGCGAACGATCGTGACGCCGATCTCGGGGATCTCGCGCCGCGATTCGACTGTCGCCGGCGTGGGTTTGTCAGCCATCCACACGCCGGTGGTGGCGGCATCGGACCAGGCGGTCACCGTGGTCTTGTCGGCGTCGGAGATGGCGGCTCTCAAGCCGGCCTCGGTCGGCGCGCGGACGTCCGGCTTCTGCGGCGAGATGGCGAGCACCGTGGTGTTGTCGCCGGACAGCAGGCGCTTGGCGGCCTCCGTCGTCTCCGACACCGTGATTCCAGGAAGAACGCTTTTGACGAGGTCGTACTCGTAGGCAATCCCGGGAGCCGGTTCATGGACGAGGTAATAGGACACCAGTTCCTGGGCGAAGGATCCGCTCTCCGATTTGTCGCGCTCCGCGTAGGCGCGCTCGTACGACGCGTTCAGCCACTTCTTGGCGCGGTCGAGTTCTGACGCGGAAAATCCGAAGTCCCGCACCCGTTTGGCCTCGATCGCGATGGCCGCCAGGCCGTCTTCCACTTTTCCGTCGGGTACGCGCGCGCCCACGGAGAACGTCTCGACCGTCTGACCGAGGCCGCCTCCAGACGCGCCCGCCCCAAGAACCTTCGCATCCGGCTTCCGCACCAGTTCGCCAAAGCGCTCGTTGAACATGTCCTGCATCAATCGCTGGACCAGGCCGCGACGGTAGTCGGCGACGCGCCCATCGGGCTCTTTGGGATGCTTGCGGATGATCTGCACGCTCGATTGCGTGACTTCCGAGTCGGTGATCACGCTGACCACGTTCTGCTTCGAGATCGGGACGCGCGTGTCGGGCACACGCTCGGCTTTCGCGCGTGCTTTCAGCGGACCGAACGTCGTCTTGATGGCGGTCTCGATTTGCGGCGCATCGATGTCGCCGACCACGATGACGGCCATGCGCTCGGGTCGATACCAGGTGTCGTAGTACGCGCGGAGTCGCGCGACGGGCGCCGTGCGGATGACGTCGGGCTTGCCGATTGGCAGCCGGTCGACGTAGCGCGACTGTGCGTAGAGGATGGGAATCTGTTTGTCGCGGATTCTCGATCCCGCGCCGAGACCGCCGCGCCACTCTTCGATCACCACCCCGCGCTCCTTCTCGACTTCGGCGGGATCCAGCGTGAGGCCGCCGGCAAAATCGGCGAGCGCGGTCAGGCCATTGGCGACGATTGCTGCCTGATCGCTCGGCAGGTCGAGCATGTAGACGGTCTCGTCGAAGCTCGTGTAGGCGTTGACATGCGGTCCGAGTCGGGCGCCGATCGCCTCGAACGCCGCAACCAGCGCGCCGGGCTTGAAATGTGTGCTCCCATTGAACGCCATGTGCTCGATGAAGTGCGCGAGGCCCTGCTGGTCGTCGGCTTCCTCGATTGAGCCCGACTTGACCACCAGCCGCAGCGACACCCGTTTCTCTGGACGACCGTTCTGCCGGACGAAGTACCTCAGCCCGTTGGGCAGTGTCGCCTCGTGGGTTACGCGATCGAAGGGGATCTGGTCGCGGGGGTTGAAGCGCTGCGGGGCCGTGACGGGCGCTTGCGTGGACACCGCGGCCGTTGTCGCGAAGGCCACCGCAGTCAGCACGACAGCCAGGCACGCCGCACGGATAAGCAGCCCGTGGAGAGAGGCTGGCGGCATTCGACGGGCGATGCATCCCCGGCGGCTGCGTTGCTCCTCGCTCAAATACTCCCGGTATTCTCGGTCGTCGCGCCTTGCCGGCGGGGCGCCTCGCCCGTCTCGGTGCGACGCCAGACTTTCTCCACGGGCTGTTGAGTGTCGAGGCATAGGGCAACTTTACCTGAAGGGCAGGTGGGGCAGGTAGGGCCCTGACTGTTATCCGACGTGCACGCGGGGACGCCTGAGGGGGTCGTGCTCCGACTGGCGAAGCACTTCGCGGGCGACCGGGGCCGTGTCGCCTTCGCCAAAAGCCAGGAACTTCAACAGATAGGTGATGGGGTTTCCCTCGGTCCATCCGAAATAGACGTGAGGAATCTGACCGGTTTCGTCGCGGATGTAGAGGAGCAGCGCCGCAATCGCGTTGGGAATCGCCGGACTCTGGCATCGGAGCACACGATAGCCCGCGATCTCGACGCCCTGCACCTTCAGCACTTCGCTGAACTGGGAAGCGTCGCCTGGGCGGATCTCGAGAAACAGCACCGGATCGCCGGCCGGGATGTGATGGGAGTCGCTCGCTTCACGTAGCTTCTGTGCGTACTCCTGAGGCGCCCCGGTGCGGGGCCGGTTCGCGATGATCCGGACGAGCTGGCCCGGGCTCGCGGCCGCGGCGATGAATCTCGACGCCAGTTCGTCCGCGACGATGCCGCGGACTCGAAGCTCGGTGGATCGCAACGCGCGCGAGACGAGTGATGTCAGGATGATGATCAGGATGAAGACCGAGGCGATCTTGATTCCCTCGGGACGCTCGAAAATGTTGGTCACGGTGGTGTAGACAAACACCATGGTGATCGCCGCGAAGGCGACGTAGTGGCGCCGCTGTCGCCACGCCATGATCGCGACGGCCAGGGCGGCCGAGCTCATGAGCACCAGCACGCCGGTCGCGTACGCCCCGCCCTGGGCATCGACGTTGGCGTCGAAGATGATGGTGACGAGAAAGGTGATGCCGGTGAAGAGCGCGACGAGCGGCCGGGTCGCGCGCGCCCATTCGGGCGCCATGCCGTATCGGGGCAGATAGCGCGGCACGAGGTTCAGCAGCCCGGCCATCGCGGAAGCCCCCGCGAACCAGAGGATGGCAATCGTCGCGATGTCGTACGCCGTGCCGAAGCCGTTCCCGATCAGCTCGTGCGCCAGGTAGGCGAGCGCTCGACCGTCGGCCGCCTGGCGCGGCTGGAACTCGCTGGCTGGAATGATCACGGCCGTGACCAGGCTGCTGCCCATCAGCATCACGCTCATGATCAGCGCCGCCGTGGCGAGCAATTTCTTGGTGTTCCTGATCCGCCCGAGCGGCGCCTGCTCGGTGTCGGTGTCGTCGCCGCGCACGAGCGGCATCACGGCGACACCGGTCTCGAATCCCGACAGACCGAGCGCCAGCTTTGGGAACAGCAGCATCGCCATCAGCAGCATCGTCACGGGGTTCGCGTGCTGCGCGAAGAGGACGTTCCTCCAGTTGACCAGCAGTTCGGGGTGCGCCCAGATGTGGTGCAGGCTGACGCCAATGACCACGAGGTTGAAACACAGATAGGTGACCACCAGCACCACGGCCAGCGAGATGGCTTCGCCAAAGCCGCGGAGAAAGACACAGCCCAGCACGAACAGCAGCAGCAGCGTGATCAGCATCGGGTGATCGAGCCACTGCGGCGTGAATGGATTCTCGACCAGGTGCGCCGTCGCATCGGCCGCCGACAGCGTGATCGTGATGACGAAGTCTGTCGCCGCAAAGCCGAGCAGACACAAGACGAAGACCTTGCCGGCCCACTTGGGAAACAGGTCCTCGAGCATCAGGATGCTGCCCTGGCCGTGCGGGCTCATGGTGGCGATGCGGCTGTACATCGGCAGAGCGCCGAGCAGCGTGAGTGTGATCAGGACGAACGTGGCGACGGGAGAAAGGACACCCGCCGCGATGAAGGCGATGCTTGGCTGGTAGGCGAGCGTCGAGAAGTAGTCGACGCCGGTCAGGCACATGACTTTCCACCATTCGGTCGTGTGCGGGCGTGCGTGCGGGGCCGCGTGCTCCCGCGCGCCTTCGAAAAACCAATGAGCGAGCCGCGGCCGCAAGGGAGGCGGCTGAAGGGCGGCGCGGTTCTGCTTAGGAATGCGTTGCGTGTACGCCAAGGTTCACTGCGGGAGAAAGCGTAACACGCAAAAGCCCTCGCGGGCGCCGGGGACCGGCGCCCGCGAAGCTTCGCGTGTCAGCGCGCCCCTTCCGTCTGCGGCGCGGCGATCATCGCCTCCCTCGACGGCTTGAGGACGATCGCCGGGGTTGGTTCGTAGCCGTGAATCACATATTGGCGTGGCAGATGGCGAACGGCGCCGTGAAGGGCGACGCGGCGAGCAGGATGATCCACGCGGCACAAAACCTCGAGAGCACCGTCGGCGGTCTGAAGCGTCTCTCGTGGTTTCGTGCCCGTGACATTGACGGCTGCTTCGGCAAAACAGCTGCCACTGTCGGCGTCTCTGCGCACAAAGGAAGAGCAGATTTGCTGAGGAAACCGAGAGGTGTCACAGTCACGTCGAGGCCGATGCCTGACAGAATTGTCGAACCAGAGGGGATGGGGAGCACAATAATGTGGTGTCTGGCGCACCACCTCAGCGGGCGGGATGCGTGGTGGGCCGTTCAATCTGGCCGGCACCGGTGTCAGCGCAGACAATAATGTCGTTTCGTCAGCCCAAACTGACGTCAGGCGTCAAATCTGTCTGAAAGGGCCCTCAGCGATTCTTCGCCGGATCGTTGCTGGGAACGACGTACGTCGTGCCCGACGGTCCGCTGCCGCTGATTTGAATGACGACGCTTTCGCCCCTGGTCATGGCGAAGTGATCCATGGCAGGCGGCTCGGTGTAGAAACTGCCGGGCGGCAGAGCCTTCAGCGCTTTCTCATCGAACGCGCGCCCGTACCCGAAGTACCAGGTGCCGCTGATCACGGTGGCGACGCGATCGTCGGGATGCGCGTGCGATTCGATCTTCGTGTTCGGACCCACGCGGAGCAGCAGCGTGTAGAGTCCCGCCTTGGTGGGATCGCCCTTGAGCACGACAGTTTGAATCCCCGGTGCTCCAGAAGTGCCGACTAGCGACGCCGCAGCCGCCGGCCATTTCACTTCCGCAGGCGTCACGCGTTGCTGCGCGGAGCCCTGACCAGCAACAGGTCGCTCGCCGGCGATCCCGACCACCAACGCGACCGCGACGATCGAGCATTTCACCAGTGGAGACATGGGCTACTCCTAAACCCTTGGGGGCTCGCAAGTGAACTATAGCGGGCCGAGGCCCTTGCGGGGCCGGAGGCCCGCTAGAACATGGCCAGCGGGTTCACCGGTGAGCCGGTGCTGCCCGGCACGCGCAGCGGCGCGACCACCAACATGAATTCCCACCGATTCAATCGCGCCGCCGTTTGCGCCAGTTGGTCGAGGACGACGCCGTCGAGCAGGTAGACGCCCATCGACGACAGCACGATGCGATGATCCGCGTGGCGATCGTCGGCAAGCGGCCGCACGTTGCTCGTCACCGCGACGCCTCTCGTCTTGAACCAGGGCAACACCGACAGATCGAAGCCGCCGCTCCCGCCTGGTGCGCCACGACCCGCGGCGGGCGCGGGGCTGTAGACGAACAGTGCGTCTCCGGGCGACACTGTCAGCCCTGTTTGCTTCTCCCACGCCTCGATATCTTCCGGGTAGGCGCGCGCGCCAGGCTCATGCGTTCCGGAGAGGCGCGTCATGTCGATCAGCACGCCGCGCGTCACGATCCCCTCTTTCAGATTGTCGAGGCCGAGCTTCGTGCACCCGACCGTCTCGCTGAAGGTCTCGGCGAGCCGATAGCCGTTGTACAGCGAGCCGTGGCCGTCGCTGTCGTGGCAGAGCGCGTCGAGATGGGTCATGCCGCCGTGGACGTGGAACTCCTGGACATCGCTGCTGAAGCCGGGGTTGCCCTGAGGATCGTCGGCCGGAAACGTCTTGAAGCGAATCTCGTAGAACGAGATCCCGTGCGGCTTGCCATCGGCTTTGGTGGCGTCGGGTTTGGGCGACAGTGCCACCGGACGTTCCAACGACACCACCGTTCCGGTCTTGGCGAGCGCCATGGCCTGCCGGCGTTTCTCCACGGTGACGAGGTTCAGCGCGCCGAGTTGATCGTCCTTGCCCCAGCGGCCCCAGTTGGAGAGTTCGGTGTTCCAGCGTTCCCCCTGCGCCTTTGTGATCGGGGGGCGCTCGCGTCCGGCCGACGCCGGCCGTGCCTGCTGTGTGGAGACGGTGATTCCCGCCGTGGCCGCCAGCGCGATGAAGCCGCCGGCCGCCAGTAACATTCTGCTGCTCATGGTGTGACTCCCGCGATTTCGTCGTAGTACTGACCGATGCTGCGTATGAACGTGCCGGTGCTGACCGTCCGCGCCCAGCCAAGATCGTCGAGCTTCAGCTGCGCCTGGAGCTGATCCCTGGGCACGCGCCTGGCGACCAGCTCCGCCATGCGCCGGTTCATGGTCTCGAGCTTCGGGATGTACGCGCGCACGTCGGCCTTCGTCAGGATGCGCCCGTGCCCGGGAATCACGGCGTCGAAGTCGATCGCCATCAGGGTGTTCAGCGTCTTGACGAATTCTACAGCGCTGCCTCCGTCGGCGTAGTCGATGACCGGCATGCCTAGGACAACGTTTTCGTGGCGTCGTGTGTGAAGGGGACGAGCTCTTCCGTGAGCCCATCGCGAACTTTTGCTGCCCAGGCGGGATCGACCAGCAGCGCCCGGCCGATCGCCACGAGATCGGCCTCGCCTTCGTCGATCATCTGCACCAACCGGTCGAGACCACTGTTGTGACCGGTCTGGCGCTCGAGCAGGCCGGCGACGAAATCGTTGTCGAGCCCGATCGATCCCACGGCAATCACCGGCTGACCGGTGAGCTTTTTCGTCCACCCGGCCAGCGTGAGATCAGACCCGTCGAAGGCGGGCTGCCAGAACCGGCGAGTGGAGCAATGGAAGACGTCGACGCCGGCATCGACGAGCGGACTCAGGAACGTCGCCAGTTCTGCGGGCGTCTCCGCCAGCCTTGCGTTGAAGTCCTGCAGCTTCCACTGCGAATATCGGAGGACGATCGGGAAATCCGGTCCGACGGCGCGCCGGCACGCGGCGACGACTTCGACACCAAAACGCAGGCGAGCGACGAGGCTCCCGCCGTACTGATCGGTGCGCTGGTTGGTCCCGGCCCAGAAAAACTGGTCGATGAGGTAGCCATGGGCGCCGTGGAGTTCGAGTCCGTCGAACCCCAGCCGGCGGGCGTTCGCCGCCGCCTGTCCGTAGGCCTCGATGACAGCGGCGATGTCTGCCTCGCTCGGGGGCTCGGCGACTTTTTCCCCCGGTTTGGCGAGACCGGACGGTCCGAACGGCGCGGCATCGGGGTTCGGCTCGGATCCACGCTTATGAAACGTGCCCACGTGCCACAACTGGGGCATGATCCTTCCGCCCGCGTCGTGGACCTCTGCGAGGGCCCGTGCCCAACCAGCCAGCGCCGCGTCCCCGAAGAAATGGGGTACGGCCGGGTTCATCGAGGACGCGGGGTGTGGAACGACCGTCCCCTCGGTAATAATCAAGCCGACCGAGCGCTCGGCTCTGCGACGGTAATACGCCGCGACGTCGGGTCCGGGCACACCGCCGGGAGAAAATGCCCGGGTCATGGGAGCCATGACGATCCGGTTCGGCAATTTGAGCCGTTTGAGGGTGAACGGCGTGAAGAGCTGTTCGACGGAGCGCGGCATCCGCGCCGATTCTATATGACCTCACCACTCTGACCGTCAACCCACACGATCCCCCAACGCACACCCACATGACCTTTGAACCAGCGAACGATTCCAGGGCGTTTCACGATTTCGAGCATGCCGGCTGGCAGCGGGCAGCCGAGCATTATGTCTCCACCTTCGGCACGCTGACGGCACAGGCGACCGAGCCGCTGCTGGACGTCGTGACGATCGCGTCCGGCACGCGTCTGCTCGACGTGGCGAGCGGGCCTGGCTATGTGGCCGCCGCGGCCGCGGCGCGCGGCGCCAGGGTCGTCGGTCTCGACTTCTCGCGCTCGATGGTGGACGAAGCCCGACGGCGGTATCCAACCGTCACCTTCGAGGAAGGAGACGCCGAAGCGCTTCTCTTCGAAGCTGGCCGCTTTGACGCCGTGGTCATGAACTTCGGATTGCTGCACCTGGCTCGGCCCGACGCGGCGATTCACGAAGCCTTCCGCGTGCTGGTACCTGGAGGCCGGTACGGGTTCACCGTCTGGGCGCGCCCGGAGGAAGCGGTCGGCTTCGGCGTCGTCCTGCGCTCGATGGAGACGCATGGGCGGACGAAGGTGGGCCTGCCCGACGGTCCGCCGTTTTTCCGATTCAGCGACGCCGACGAATGTGTCGGCGCGTTGTCGCGCGCGGGCTTCACGGGGCTCGCCGTTCGCAAGCTTCCGCTCGTCTGGCGGCTGCCGTCAGGCGAGGCGTTGTTCGAAGCGGCGCTGCACGGCGGTGTGCGCACCTCGGCCGCACTTCAGGCGCAGACGCCAGACGCCCTCGCCGCGATTCGCCGTGCAGTGCTGGACGAGTTGCAGCAGTATGCCCAGGGTGATGGCATCGCCATTCCGATGCCGGTCGTGCTGGCGTCGGGCACGAAAGAGTGACATGTCGCGCTACGATTTTCTCGTCGAAACCTACCGGACCGAGCGCCTCAAGACGTTGAGCGTCTGGGCGCAGGTCCCCGTCGAGCGCATGCTGTTTCGGCCCGAGCCGCGCGCCCGTACACCGCTCGAGCACATGGTGCACCAGTCGATCAGCGAGGATGTCTGGATGCGCACGATGCTCGGGATCGACATCGACAAGCCGCCGCTTCCACCGACCGAGACCAGAGGGGCCTTTCTCGAGCACTACGCGATCTGTTCCGCGGCTCGGCTCGACCTCCTGGCGCGACAGCCGGACGACTGGTTCGAACAGGTAGTGTCGTTCTTCGACGTCAGCCGGTCGCGCGCCTGGGTGCTGACCCGCCGCGTCACGCATTCTGCGCACCACCGGGGCCAGTTGACGGTGTATCTGCGTCTGTGGGGCCAGGCGCTGTATTCCACCTACGGTCCAACCGCGGACACCGGCGGCCTTTTTCAGAACCGCGCGCAGGTGATTTATCGGTTCGCCTCCATTGACGAGCTACTGTCGGTCGAGGCGTCGCGCGGTCCAGAGCCCACACTGCCAGGCGCCGGCGGGACCCCGGTGACCGAACGGCCCGATCGTTAGCGCCTCTTTGCTTGGACGCATTATCCGCCTGAGAGCTTGTGAAGAAATCGCGTGCAACGCAGAGACCGCAGAGTTCGCTGCGCGCCACCCTCAACCGTCGTATCGTTATGACGAGAGGAGCGCGAACATGGTGAGCAGGAGAACGGTGCTTCATGGGCCGGCCTTCGGGGGGCTGCTGGCCGCTCTGGCGCCGCCAGCCGAGGCTGAAGCGAGTGCGCCGGCGGCGCCGCAGAGAGAGACCGAGCAGGCGATACAAGAAGGCTCGCGCGCCCTGGCCAAAGCGGTTCAGGACCTGCGCGACGAGATCAAGCGACAGGACGATTTCTGGGAGCTCGGTCCGCTTCGCGACCCGATCAAGATGTTCCTGCGGACCACCGGCAAGTTTCCCGACTACATCGAAGTCGGGATCGACGTGTGGCAGCAGGTGTACGACTGGCACGTCCGCTATCAGCAGCCGCTCACGATTGGCCGGAACGCCGAGGGCCGCTATACGATCATGCTGATGGGGACAATGGTCGTGATGCGCGTGGAGACCTCGCTGGGCTTTGTGGGGATCCCCTTTGACAATCGCTGAGCGCGTCGCGCAGGAGATCGCGACCTGGCCCGACGCGGCGGTCGCCGTGCACGGGCCTCGCTTCGTCGAGTTCCGAGTGGGGCGGCGCGAGCTGGGACACGTGCACGGCAGCCATCTGGCGGACATCGTCTTTCCGGTGCGCATCCGCGAGGAGCTCGTGGCGGCCGGGCGGGCCGGGCTTCATCATTCGCATCCGGAGTCCGGCTGGGTGAGTGTGCCGATCCGCGCCGACGAGGACCTAGCCGACATCCTGGCGCTGTTTCGTCTGAGTTACGACAGGCCGTGGCTGGCGCCGGGCCAAGCGTCCACTAGTCCGAGTCCGACGGGCTCCGCAGCTTCTTGATCTCGCCTCGCCGTTTCTTGGTGGTCAGCCGCTCTTCGCGGGCGCCGGCCTTGGGCCTGGTGGCGCGCCTGCGTTTGGGACGCACCGCGGCATGCTGCAGCAGGGCGACCAGTCGCGCGCGCGCGGCCTCGCGATTTTGAGACTGGGTGCGATGCTCGCGGCTGTCGATGAGGAGCACGCCCCCGGCGGTCATTCGTTTACCGGCCAGGGCCAGCAGCCGTTGCCTGACGTCGAGCGGCAGCGACGAAGCGGCGACGTCGAAACGCAGTTCGACCGCCGTCGAGACCTTGTTGACGTTCTGTCCGCCCGGTCCCGATGCCCTGACGAACCTCTCTTCGATCTCGGTGTCGTCGATCGCAATCGCATCGGTGATTCTGATCATCGATCTATCTGCATGATACGCTTCTTCTCGATCCCAGTGGCCTGTTCTGCTGGTTTGTAGACTCCAAATGCAACCACGAAAACACGAAGACACGAAAAACTCCATGCTTTGGTGACTTCCTGACTTCGTGGTTACGCTTTAGAAATGACACTCCACTAGATGCCCGTTGCTGCTCTCAATCACGTCTCCCTCGCGTTCGGGCACGTGCCGCTCCTCGACGATGCGCTGCTCCAGATCGAAAGCGGGGAACGGGTCTCACTGGTCGGACGAAACGGCACCGGCAAGTCGACCCTGTTGCAGATCCTCAGCGGCGAACAGCGACCCGACACCGGGTCGGTCTGGTTTCAACCGGGACTGCGCGTCGCCCGCCTCGCGCAGGACGTGCCTCTTTCGACCAGCCGTTCGGTGGTCGATGTCGTCGCCGACGGTCTCGGCGAGCTCAGCGAACTGGTGGCGAGCTACCACCACACGGCGCACCGTGTGGCCGACGCCAGCACGCCGGCGCTGCTCGCCAAATTGGGGGAGCTCCAGCACGAGCTCGAATTACACGACGGCTGGCGGATCGAAGAGCGGATCGACCTGGTGTTGTCCCGTTTGAACTTGTCGGCGGAAGCCGTCGTCGACACGTTGTCGGGCGGCTGGAGGCGCCGCGTGCTGTTGGCGCGCGCCCTGGTGGCTCAGCCGGATCTGCTGCTGCTCGACGAGCCGACCAATCACCTCGACCTGGACGCCATCGACTGGCTCGAGGAATTTCTGGCGGAGTACACCGGCGCGGTGGTGTTCGTCACCCACGATCGGGCATTCCTGCAGCGGCTGGCGACGCGGATTGTCGAGATCGATCGCGGCCGCGTGACGTCGTGGCCGGGCGATTACGCCACCTTCGTGCGAAGAAAGGAGGAATGGCTGGCCACCGAAGCGATCCATCACGAGAAGTTCGACAAACGGCTGGCCGAAGAGGAAGTGTGGCTGCGCCAGGGGGTCAAAGCCAGGCGGACACGCAACGAAGGGCGCGTCAATGCGCTGCTCGAGATGCGGCGCGAGCGGGCGGCGAGACGATCGACCATTGGCGCTGTGCGCCTGCATGCGGAACGGGCCGACGCCTCGGGCCAGATGGTGATCGAGGCGGAAGGCATCAGCAAGGACTTCGGAGCCGGCCCCGTGGTGCGCGACTTTTCCATCCGGATCATGCGCGGAGACCGGATCGGATTGATTGGTCCCAACGGCGCCGGGAAGACGACGTTGCTGCGGCTGCTTCTCGGTGCACTGACGCCGGATAGTGGAGAGGTGCGGGAGGGTGCGAACGTCCAGGTGGCGTACTACGATCAGCAGCGCGAGCAGCTCGATCCCGAGCGGACCGTATTCGACACGGTCGGCGAAGGCAACGATACCGTGACGGCCAACGGGCGCTCACGCCACGTCAACGCGTATCTGAGCGACTTCTTGTTTCCGCCGGAGCGGGCGCAGTCGCCGGTGAAGTCGCTGTCGGGCGGCGAACGCAATCGGCTCCTGCTGGCGCGGCTGTTCACCCGGCCGGCCAACGTGCTCGTGCTCGACGAGCCGACCAACGATCTCGATCTCGAAACCCTCGAATTGCTGGAGGCGGAGCTCGTGAACTGGCCGGGGACGCTGCTGCTCGTCAGTCACGACCGGGTGTTCCTCGACAACGTCGTCACGAGCACGCTGGTCTTCGAGGGCGGCGGGCGCGTTCAAGAGTACGTCGGGGGCTACGAAGACTGGATCCGTCAGCGCGTCGTGCTGCCGGCGGCGGCCGCGAAGCCGTTGCCCGAGCCGGTGGCGGTGGGCGCGCCGCCCGCGCCGCCCGCGCCGCGTAAGGTAGAGGCTGCCGCGGCGCCAACCAAAAAACTCTCGTACAAAGAGCGGCGAACGCTCGAAGAGCTGCCGAAACAGATCCATGCGCTCGAGGCCGAACAGCGGGCCGTTGAGGTTGCCATCGCCGATCCGGCGTTCTACCGTCAGGCGCCGGCTGCCATTGCGGCGACGTTAGAGCGGGCGGCGGCCATTGCGCACGAACTGGTCGCGTTGTACGGCCGCTGGGACGAGCTCGATTCACGTTCGAAGTAAGGGCGTCCCAGGCCCGCCAGCTCTGCTAGAGTCTGGCACATGAGCCGAACCTCCCTCGTTTGGATCTTCGTGGCGATCTTAATGGTCCACGTCACGTGGGTCGTGTCCACCCAAACCGCCAAGCCTGCTGGCCCGCTTCGTATCGCGAAGGTCAAGGGCGATCTCTACATGATTTCTGGCGAGGGCGGGAATGTCGCCGTCTACGTTACCGGCGAAGGCGTCGTGCTGGTCGACGACATGTTCGACCGCAACCACGCCGACATTCTCACCCAGGTGAAATCGGTGACCGACCAGCCGCTCAAGTACGTCCTGAACACGCATCAGCACGACGACCATGCCGGCGGCGATCTCAAGATGCTGCCGATCGCCGAAGTCATCGCGCACAGGAATGCCCGGGCCAACCTGGTCGACATCAAGCAGCCGTACTACGAAGACACGCCGGGCACACCGATCGGGCTGCCGCGAGTCACGTTTTCTGATGAAGCGTCGGTGCACCTGGGCGGTAAAGAAGTGCGAGCCAAGTACTTCGGACGAGGTCACACCAGCGGCGACGCGGTCGTGTACTTTCCCGAGCTGGGGGTGATTCACACCGGCGATCTCTTTCTTGGTCGGCAGGCCGGTCGAGGAGCCGCGGCTGCTCAAACACGGCCTCCCGGTGTGAACATCTATGTCGACTACGCCCAGGGAGGCAGCTTTCTCGACTGGACGACGACACTGGACGGCGTGTTGAAGCTCGATTTCGACACGGTCATTCCCGGCCACGGACCCGTGTCCACCAAGGACGATGTGGCGAAATTCCGAGCCGACCTCGAAACGATGCGCAATCGTCTGGCCGGTCTCATCAAGCAGGGCACGAGCAAGGAGTCCGTGGTGAAGACGCTCGAAGCCGACTATGGCTGGAGATCCACGGGCTGCCCGCTCAGTCCGCCCACACCGGGCTGCCTGCAATTTCAGCAGGCTGATGCGCTGATGGCGGAATTGAAGCGCTAAGCCGCCGTAAGAACGACGTCAGCTTCATAAACATTCCCTTTTCAGATCGCGTGCCTCCGCCTGTGGTGGCTTTGTGGACGGGCCCTTCAGCGTGCTGTCCAAGAGCCGCAGAAGGTCTGGCGTTGGATCAGATTCCATCAGCAGGAGACTGCCAACAAGTGGCAGAGCCTTACCATTCCTGGGGTGTGCCGGCCGGTGCCACACCGACTTGTCATGGTTACGCGCTCGAACGGTCGGCGATCGATCGGGCCGTGCGTCAGCGAGGAAGAAGACAAGGCCCAATCGGAATGCCGCCTCGACGTTGCCCGAAAGCCAGTCTGCCCTGGCGTGATGGCGTGAGAGTTGCTGACTGGCGCCAGAGTGCTGAGTAGCAGTCCGCCGCCGGTCAAAGGAGGCCTTCACCATGGCGAGCCCGAAGTCATTGCAGGATCTGTTCCTCGCGGAAGCGCGCGATTTGTACGGTGCAGAACAGCAGTTGTTGGAGGCGATGCCGAAACTGGCGGAAACGGCAACGTCCGAGGAACTGCGCGCCGCGATCGAAAGCCACCTCGAGGAGACACGCACGCACGTTGACCGGCTCGAGCAGGTCTTCGACCTGCTCGACGTGCGGCACGATGGGAATTATTGCGCCGGCATTGCCGGGATCATCGAAGAGGTCAGCGATTTGCTCTTCGAAGATGTGGAATCGTCGGTCATGGACGCCGCGATTGTGGCGAGCGCGCAGTGCGCAGAGCACTATGAGATTGGGGCGTACGGATCGCTCATCGCGTGGGCGAACGCTTTGGGGAGAGAAGAGATAGCGGCTGTCCTCGCGCTGACGCTCAAGGAAGAAAAAGCCGCCGACGCGAGGCTGACGGCGTTGGCTGAAGAAGGCATCAACGGGGCCGCCGCCGTGGGACGTGCCTCAACCTCAACCCGGCACACCGCCACGGAGAAGGCTCGCGTCTAGACCGACGGCCCGGAGGAGTCACCGACCACTCGACTGGTGGGTGTGTTCACGGCCGGCACTCGAAGTTCTTCGCGTCTTCAGGATCGCCGGAGCCTTTGTAGTGCGCGTGCGTCGGGTAGGCGCAGAGCGGGCGGCTTCGCCCGGGAAATGCGCGGCCCGTGGCGATGACGGAATCGGGAGCCACGGCTTTTTCCGCCCAGTCGACCACGGCGCCGAGCAGGTCGAAGCTGTCGAGCGTCGCCGCCCCGCCCTGACAGTGCCCCATGCCTGGCACGATGAACAACCGGCTCCAGTTGGTCACTTTGTCCATGCCACCGTTGTCGATGCTCATTTTCTGGTAGTAGTCGACGGTGTCGAGCGCGGAAAACCAGGGGTCGCTGGCGCCGTGATAGAAGAGCAGCTTGCCGCCGCGCCCTGAAAATGTGTTCAGGTTGGTCCACCATCTCGTATCGCCCACGCTGCGCGGATCGGCGGCGAGTGCCGTCGCATCCTTGTCGACGTCCAGTTCGGTCGACAGGTTGGGTGGGCCAAGCGGTCCGGCGCCGGGACTCAACAGCCCGGGGATGCCCTGACCGCTGGCGGTGATGCCGGTGTCGTAGAGGAAGCCCGGATAGACCTGGTTGCCTCGTGCGTCCTTCGGTCCGGCGAAGGCTTTCTTGAGCGCGGCGGTTTGCTGCGGCGTCAGACAGGCGTCGTTCTTCGCACCCTGGCAGGTCAGCGTCGACACCGGGTCGAAATCACAGGCGCGTGTGTTGAAGATCAGTCCATCCTTCACCCCGTCTTTGGCGTCGCACGCATTGAGGAGCGCATCGATGATCAATTTCTTGTCGGTGGTGGAGAATGCCTGCCCCGGGATCGGTTTGCCGGCGGCGTCTTTGGGTGCGATCTGGTTCAACGCGACGGCGACCCACCGGTCGCCCAGGCCGGAAAACCCCGTCCGCATGGCCGGTGCCCCTGCGATCACGCCGTCGAAGTAGGTCGGGTACCGCTCGGTCATCAGCATCGCCTCGCGTCCGCCCGTCGAGCAGCCGGCGAAGTAAGAGTGGTCGATCGGTCGGCCGTAGTACTGAGCGACGATTTGTTTGGCCATCGGCGCGACCCGACCAACGGCGACGTACGCGAAGTCGAGGCTGGCCTGCTGGTCGCGCATGAAACTGCCGTCGAATGCCCCGCCGGCGCTCTGGTGGCCGGTGTCGGTGGTGACCACGGCGAACCCACGCACCAGTCCAGGCGTGCCCCCCGCGCCCTGTCCGCCGAGTGGTGCCGCCACGGTCCCATTCAACCCGCCGCCTCCCTGAAACAGAAAGCGGCCATTCCAATTGTCTGGCAGCGCCACCGCAAAGCCGATCCCGTAACTCTTGCCCTCGGCGCCGACGCGCCGGTCAATCATGCCGTCGACTCGGCAGAACGGCGGGAGCATGGTCCCGGTTCCCTGCCCGCCGCGCCCGGTTGTCGCGGCAGGTCCCGCCGGAACCCACTGCGCCTTCGTGATCTCGAGCGCGACGCCGGCGGTTTGAAATGTCGTCAAGGCCGCGCACCGGGTCGCCGGGGTCTGACCTTGCACAACCGAGGGCGCGAGCACCATCAAGCCGATCAGCAGCGGCGACAATAGTGTGTGTGTCATCAGATCCCTCCCGATTCTGAGCCTGATTTCTTCGATCGCGTCCCGGAGTACCGATTGATGCGCCAATATAATCGAAAAGAATGTGGACTGAACAGGGCAGCGAGGTGGCTCGGTTCAATATGTCGGTAAGTCAACCAGGAGGAAATCTCCTCCGTTACTGCCGGTCGTAGACAGTGACCTGCGACCGGCCGTCAACGGTGATCGTCAGCGTCCGGCGGTCTTTCGACACGATCTTCCTGCCAGTGGCGACGACCTTCCCGTTCACCTTGTCGGTCCACGCCGTCGTGAACTCGTCGATGACGGTTTCGGCGTAGGTGCGGGTCGTGGGCTTTGCGGCCGCGATCATGTCGGCCAGCAGATCGTCCGAGTACTCCGGATAGTCCTTCCCGTCGCTCTTCGCCGTGAACTGGAGGTAGTGCACGCCACGGTTGTTCGACGTCACGAGTAGTCCGACGAGGTACCCATCCGGCCGCAGGGCGTAGTGCCGGAGATCGAACCAGCCGGCTGGAACCGCCGGCATCTGTGACTTCTCGCGATTCAGTGTCCAGGTGCCGACGATCGGCGGCCCCGTCTGCGCGCGAGACGTCGCGACACAGATGCAGACGACTAATGTGGCGATGAACGCCCGGCTGCTGCGCATGCTGGTCTCCCCTCGCCGATTCAGTGGCGGCGAACCACGATCTCATATTCAACGACAAATCGACGTCAACAGTCAGGACCGCGCGGCGATGGAGCAGCACGGTGTCGGTGGGCGAGTGCGTCATCGAGCGGTCCAGCTACCGGCGAGGCACGCAGGTCGGTCGGAGGCTATCGACGTGACGCGCCGGGCGTCGGCGCGTGAGAGAGGCCCTGACGGTGGCCCACGGGATCGGGGCTGGCGGCGTGCGCGGCCGCCGGCCTGCCAGGACGGCTCGTGCATGACTTTCGGCGATCGGCGGTACGGAACCTCGAGCGCGACGGCGTTTCTCGTTCGGCGGCAATGGCGATGGTCGGGCACAAGACCGAGAGCAGCTATCGCCGATACGCGATCGTCGATGCCGGCGCGCTCAGAGACGCGACGGAGAAGATCGATCAGGCGGCAACGACGACGACAGGAACATTTACGGGACAGTGGCGATCGCAGCCGAATAATCAGAACGCCGCAAACGGCGCAATCTGTGAATTTCTTAAAGATTTAGTGCCGGAGGAGGGGGTCGAACCCTCACGACCCGTAAAGGTCACGGGATTTTGAGTCCCGCGCGTCTGCCAGTTTCACCACTCCGGCGTGGGAGAGGAGCGCAGCTGGAACGTGAAGCATAGCATGCAGTTGCCCTGCCGCGCCGAGCTGTCGGGAAGTGCCCGAAACGTGTCCCTCCCACAACAAGGATCCGCAGTCGCGATTTGTCGCAGTGCCCTCTCGTGATCCCTAGCAGCCCGTGGTGAAAGTCCGTCGTCGCACCGAGGCGGGCGATGCGCCCGGATCGCCAGGCGCGAAACGCGAGAATACCGAGAGTATTTGAGCGGTGAGCAACGCCGCGAGGCGGGATGCAGCGCTCGCCGAATGCAGACGGACTTTTACCACGGGCTGCTAGTGTCCCGGAAACGTGGTTCGTGAAATAAGTCATTTGGCACCATGCACCTGGAGTGTCCGCTGAGCAAAGCGCGCAATCTTGGCCAGGATCTGATCCGCGGTCTT
>JBDTVS010000069.1:0-37942 GCA_040007095.1 Acidobacteriota bacterium | reverse complement strand
CGATGGCGCCGGCCATTCGCGCCAGGCTTTCCGCCTTCTGGGCCTGCTGGAGCTCTTTCTCGAATCGAAGCCGTTCCGCCTCGATGCGTTTCCGGTCGGTGATGTCGCTCACCACCAGTCGGCACACCTCGGTGGCGCCGTCCGCATCCTGCGCCGTCGTGGCCTCGAACCTCGCCCAGAATTGCGTGCCGTTCTGCCTCTGCACCCGGAGATCCAGCACTTGAGGCGCCCCGGTGGCGAAGAGTCGCTTGCGAAACAGATAGTAGCTATCCTGGTCCTCGGCGACGAGAAAGCGGGTCATCGGCTGCTGGACCAGCGCGCCTCGTACGACCCCCAACAATGTCGACGCGGTTAAGTTGGCTTCGACCACCAGCCCCGCTTCGCTGACGGTGAGATAGCCCACCGGCGCGAGATCGTACAGATCGAAATAGCGGGCACGCGAGGTTTCGAGGTCCGCCTCCGCGCGCCGCAACTCTTCGTTCTGCATCTCCAGCTCGATCTGGTGCACCTGGAGGTCGTAGAGCAACCGCGATTCTTCGGATGAGAGACGGCCGGCCGCTCGCAGATCGGCGGCGGTCTCCCGCGCGCGCTGCTCCGCCCGGCTGCGCAAGTCGTTGCTCACGGCTGCCCCTTTCCAATGGCTCGCTCCGTCGTCGCAATGGCATACGGTTCCCCGACCTCGTCCACCAACGCGGCGGCGGTCAGCCACGTCTCGATGATCCGGCCATCCTTCGCGAGCCGTTGCGCACGGTACGGCGCCAAGGCTTCCGCGTAGGCCACTTCGTGAACTTTCGCAACAGAGATTTCGCGCTGGTCCTCCGGGATCAGCGCGCGGATGTTCATCGTCAACGCCTCGGCTTCGGTCCAGCCGTATTTCTTCACGGCGCACGGATTCCAGGCCAGGATCCGACCGTCCAGGGCCTGCACCAGCACGGCATCGTGCGAGTCCCGCACGACGACGGCCAGCCGGCGCAAGCCCTCGGACTCCTGGAGGACCATCCGCGCCTTCTTCATGTCGGTGATCTCCGTAAACGTGATGACGGCGCCCTCGATCACATTCTCGAGCGTGCGATAGGGCCGGATGCGCAGCAGGAACCACGCGCCCGAGGGTATCTGGACTTCGACTTCTTTCGGCACCAGCGTATCCAGGACCGCCTGGATGTCGGTGATCAGGCTGTTGTAGCCGACAAGGGTCGACGCGATGTCTCCGATGGGCCGGCCCACGTCGCTCGAGATCAGGTTGATGACCTGGGTGATCGCGGGAGTGAATCGCTGAATGCACTTCTGATGATCGACGAAGATCGTTCCCACGCCGGTCCCGGCCAGCAGGTTGTTCATGTCGTTGTTGGCACGCGACAGATCGCCCAGCTTGGTCTGCAGCTCGGCGTTGACCGTGGCCAGTTCCTCATTGATCGATTGCAATTCTTCTTTGGAGGTCTCCAGTTCCTCGTTGGCGGACTGGAGTTCCTCGTTGATGGACTGCATCTCTTCGTTGGCGGACTTCAGCTCTTCGTTGGAGGTCGCCAGTTCCTCGTGGGTAGTCTGCAGATACTCGTCTTTGGCTTGGAGCTCCCGCGTCAATCCGGCCATGCGCGCGTCGGCGTCCGTGGTCCCGGTGGACCCTTCCTCGGCAGCTTCTCTGAGAAGGTGAGCGGCGACGGTTGCTGGAGCCGATATCGGGTCCGGCGCCGGCGCGTCTTCCAGGATGACCACGAACAGCCCGGGTTCCGAGACGGCATTCGGGCCAGCCTCTGCCGGTCGCACTGTCAGGTTGACTCGACTGAAGCCGCCGTTGGTCTTGACGATGAGCCCCTCGTGGCGCACCGCGACCTTTTGCGCCACTGCTTTGTGCAAAGCGATCGTCAACTCGCGCCGCAGTCCTTCGCGCGCCATGGTCAGAATGTTCAGGGCGGCCTCACCCGACGCCAGTTCCAGGTAGCGACCGCTGCGACCGTGGAGATAGAGGGTGTCTCCCCGCTCGTTGACGAGGGCGCCGACCTGGCCCTGCTTCAGCAGCGTCCGTTCGGTCAATTCACGCAGGTGGCCCGCCGTACCGCCCCACACCCTGCCCTGGCGGGCCGAGGGCCCTTTCAACATGGCCGGGGTGAAGTGCACGGTCGGCGCGTGACGGGTGGCGAGGCCGATTTCCTTGCGACGGTACAGCTTGGACTTACGATCAATCCCGGCAAATAAATCAGCGAATTCTCCGACGGTTTCGGACGTGCCGAGGAACAGGATCCCGTTCGGGTTCAACGCGTAGTGGAACAACGGGATCAGCTTCTGCTGTAACTCCGCCCCCATGTAAATCAGCAGGTTGCGGCAGCTGATCAGGTCGAGTTTGGAGAAGGGCGGATCTTTGATGACGTCCTGTTCCGAAAACACGAGCATGTCGCGGAGGGTCTTTTGGACACTGTAGGTGCCGCCCGCGGGTTCCTCGACGAAGAAGCGCGCCAGCCGCTCCCCCGACACGTCGGCGGCGATGTTGGCGGGATAGACGCCCGCCCGCGCCACATCGATCGCCCGCCGATCGACATCGGTGGCGAAGAGCTGCATCGTGAACTGCTGCTTCAGCGTCTGGATGCGCTCCTGAAGGAGGATGCCGATCGAATAGGCCTCTTCGCCAGTCGAGCAGCCGGCAACCCAGACGCGGATCGTCGCGCCCGCCGGCTTGTCGTCGAAGAGATGGGCGATGACCTGTTCCTGCAGCGCGGCAAATGCGTCGCCGTCGCGGAAAAAGCTCGTCACGCCGATCAGCAGGTCGCCAAAGAGCGCGTCGGCCTCGGCCGGCACGTCCTGCATGTAGCGCAGGTAATCGACCAGTGATTCGATTTGGTGGACGGCCATGCGCCGCTCGATCCGGCGGGTGACGGTGCTCTGCTTGTATTGCGAAAAATCGTGGTCGGTCCGGTCCCGGAGTAGGACGAGTATCTTCTTCAGCGCGTTTTCGGAGTAGTGACCGGTGGACCATGCCTGAGCGGGCGAGCGGCCGAAGTGACGCGTGGCGAACGCGATCAGCTGGTCGGGCATGTCGCCGGGCGGCAGGACGTAATCGACCAGGCCGGTGGCGATGACGCTCCGAGGCATACCGTCATATTCGGTCGATTCGGGGGTCTGTGCCATGACCATGCCCCCCTCTCCCTTGACGGCGCGCGCGCCGAGCGTGCCATCACTTCCCGTGCCGGAGAGGACAATGCAGATCGCCCGATCGTGTTGATCCTGGGCCAGGGACCGGAAAAAAAAGTCGATAGGCAGCCGCAGTCCACGCGGTGCGGCCGGCTCCAGCAAATGCAGCGCGCGGTTCAGTACGGCGATGTCCCGATTAGGGGGGATGACGTGCACGCAGTTCGCTTGCACGCGCATCCCATCTTCGGCTTCGACCACCTTCATGCTGGTGTAGCGCCTTATGATATCGGCCAGGATGCTCTTGTGGTCCGGCGCCAGGTGCTGCACGAGGACAAAGGCCATCCCGGGTTCTGTGTCCACCGGCATCGCCGAAAAGAACGCTTCGAATGCAGCCAGGCCGCCGGCCGACGCGCCGATCCCCACGATTGGCACGGCCAGCGGCTCGGGAGCGCCCACGGCAGCAGATCGCTCCTCTGGCACGGCGACCGCTTTGACCTGAGTCGGGTCACGCGGCCCATTCGCCGATTGGTCGGCAGGGTTTGAGCCTTTCTTCTCGGCGTCGCGCTTCGGCCGCTTGGTCACATGCTGCTCCGTGGGTGCTCGGTGGGGTCCACCGCGCAAGGGTAACAAAACAGTGCGTTCCCGCCGAGTTTACCAGGTGGATCGGGAACCAGAGGTTGCCAACGGCCTTCGGCGCCGTCGCGTCACGACGCGGGGTCGCTCATGGTTGCAGTGCTGCCGGTGTTTGTCGCGAAGTGGCTAAAGAGCTAGCGGCCGGGGCCGGCCTGGCAACCGGGAGCGCTTTGCAGGTCGATCAAGTCGATAAAGCGCTTGCGGTCTCTGCCGCCTGGGTGGTGCATGACCACGTTCAAGATATCGAAGCGTCGCTTGAATCGCTCCTTGCCGGAGTCGGGAAGATTCTGTTCTTCCATGTAGCGCCGGGTCGCGTCGGCGATCTGCCGCTTGAGATCGACCGGGCTGTCGATCATGGATTTGAAGATCTCGCCGTCGCACAGGATCAGCTTCCCGATCGCGTCGCTCAATATTTCTTCCGTTTGCGCGCCCGCGATGTAGTTGTACATTTCCTTTCGCTCGTCCGCGAACGGCGTTTGCCGGTTGATATAGTCGCGGATCGCGTGGATGTGCTTGCTCAAGTCATTCACCAGCGCGGCGACGACCTGAGGCGGCAAGCTGTTGAGCAGCTTTTCCACGCCCTCGCGCTCGATGATGATGTGCGATATCTCATGGGCCAACCCCGCCCTTTGCTTCTCCGGCGGCAATTTACTCGCCGCTTCGGTCATGACCAGGGCGCACGCATTCCCCGTCTGGTCGCAGGCTCCAGCGAAAGTCGAAACGTCGTTCAGCCGGTCGATGAAGATGAGATCGATGGCGGGAAGCGGCGACAGGGTGGGAAAGAGCTCTTTCAGCCTTGCCTTCATGAGGTCGATGAACGCGTACAGATCGGGCGCTTCGTCGGCCCCGGCAATGGCCATGGACTGTGCACCGTGCCCCCGCAGGGTTGCCTTGATGTCCGCCGGCGGTTCTGTGGCGCGCGCAGAGACGCCCAAGGCAGCGGTCAGTCCCAACGCGACGAGATGTCCTGCGAAGCGTGTCTTGAGTATCACTCTTGCGGGCGGTTGCATCAGCAGACAGGCTGTGGATCGAAGACTCGGTCTTATTCGGCTTTCGTCCCGCGTTCACGAGGCGGGTGCTCCATCCCTGAGCTATGGGCGCATGGGAACAACGTCACAGTTTACCAGAGGTTCCGAGCCTCCGTCGGCGCTTTCGTGTCCCGCACTTGAGTGCTCGGTCGTGTCGTCGATGCCTAGAAACGAAACCGAACGCCGCCACCGACCTGGAGTCCACCAGCGTGAATCGTCACCTCCTGGCCTGCCGAGACTGGAAGCTGAACTGACGCGCGGCTGTAGCGAACAATCGCACCCACGCCGACGTGCTTCGACACCAGCGTGGTGACGTCCACTCCTGCGTTGAACCCGACCTGCGATCGCGATACATCCGCGGTGACCGCACCGACGAACGTCGCCGTGTCAAAGGGATAGGTGGACGAGGCGTTGACGTCGGTCACGAGTCGTTGCTTGACTTGAAAAAACGAGGGGCCGCCGAATATCGCGACCTGGACCCTTCGCCCGATCGGAACGACCCACGAGACATCCGTGTGGAGTGCAAGCTCCCGGCGTGGCACGTCGGCGACTGTCCCAGTCACCGTCCGTGGTGTGTTGAACAGGAACGGGTGCGGAATGGCCGCGGTCAGGGTCCCCTCGCCAGCGCGCGACAGCCACGTGACCGCCGCGCCGACTGCCACGTTGCGCGACACTCGCGCCCAGCCGCCGACATCGAGAACCGGCGGACGGACAGCACTGTAGGTCGCTGTCAGTGAGCCGGCTTCCACATTCTGGGTAAATGTCGTCGCGGCCGTAAAGCCGTTCGACGAGGCCTGGTAGGTGCCGTTCACCGACACATATCCCCGGTCAGTCCACGAGGAGGGCGTCCGTGATGTCGCCGCCGCCGTGCCCGGCCTCCGCTGGTTCGGCGGTTGTGCAGGCAGACCTGGCGCCGCACTGGGGCCAGCGGGAGGCGGTCTGGAACCACCGGCTTCCACACGGATGTTCGCCGCCTGCACATAACCGGTTCGATCGCCAAGAGCCGCATCGTGGTAGATCACCCTGTACCAATCGCCTTCTCTCTGGACCACCCGCACGATCGTGTCGACCGGCAGGGTGACCAGCGGCGTTCGCTGGGCGTCCGGCAGCAGAAACATGGGCGACTGTGTCAGCAGCGTGCCCGATCCATTGACCACCTGCACGGCGGCCGCTTGAGCGTCAAGCGTGACCGCGACCCGTCCGTCAAGGCAGCACGCACCCATCACGAAGATGACGATGACGATTTTTTGCATGTCGCCCTTGCTACCGTGTCAACGGGACGCGAGGCGTGCTGAAGGTCACGGTCTGATTGGCATCGTCGGTGGCCGTGAAAACGCCCTGAACGCTGCCGCTTGTCCGACCGCCTAAGCCGATGCAGATGGCGGCGCATGCGTCGGTCTGAGCCAGCACGCGGCTGCTTCCCGGGCCGCACTGACTGAACGCCAAGGCGAATGCGGGTGTCGTTGGCGCCGGGGTCACCCGGACACCGGCTGCGTCAAACGCGTCCAACTGCCATTGATTGACAACGATGTTTGATGCTCCGGCAGACGCCGTAAGATACAAGCCCCAGCTCGGCTGGGAAACGGTCGGACACTGCCCGGGCGTCGTGGCAATTGGAAAGACTGACGCCGTGGGCGCCGTTCGGAGCTGGACACCGACGGCGTCCCAAGCTTGCGTGATCGCGCGCTCGACAGCTCCGCCCGATCCGTACAAATCACGTGCCGCCTGGATCGTGGTGGCGCGCGCCAGGGCGAAGCTCGCATTCGAAGGCAGCAGGACCGTCAAGGCGCGAAAGAACGCTTTCTCGATCTGCTCCCGATTGGCGGCGCCCACGCCTTGCACGGCGAGACCGGACGTGCGATTCGTACCACCCTCTATCGCCAGATAGAATGCGTGACTCATGATCACCGAATTGAAGTGAGGATCGCCGGCAATGATCCGGCGGGTGTAGTGATCTGGATCGCCGGTCGACGCAGGATTGCTGAGAGATCTCGACAACACTCCGCTTGGCACCGTCAGATCTTTGCCCAACAAGTAGCTCGCTTGCAGCGGACTGGAGCCGGACGGTTGGTAGAAGAACATCGTCGATACGCCGAAAATATCGGAAAAGCCTTCGTTCAAAGCACCCGCTTCGCTCAACGGAAAGCCATTCAGCCTTGCCGAATTGGCGGTGACGCCGTGCGTGAGCTCGTGCGCGACCACGTCGAACGCCGCCGAGAATGCCTTCACTTCGAGGTTCGGCGCCAGGAATCCCTTGGGAGCACCCTCGCCAAACACCATCAACCCTTGTCCGTTGGGCCCGGCCGAGGACGCGTAAAACGCGTTGAGGTAGTAAGTGCCCAACACGTCGGATGAGGCGGTCGAGATATCCGCAAGGCGTACCGGGTGTGTCAAGAGATCGATGCGAAGATCGCGGCCATCAAGACCGTGGCGCCCAAACCGCTTGAACAGGTAGTCGTAATACAACCCGGCGTAGACGTGCGCATCCACGACCGTCCCGTCGGTCCAACTGTTGCCTGTCGTGCTGGCGATATCGCTCGTCGAGGGTGAGACACCCCCGATGATCGCCTGCGCGCGCGCAAAATTGCCTTTCGTGTCGAAGGTGGTGATTTCGGTCGGCCTCAACTTGTCATCTGCCACGAAAGCGCCGGCAACCGCTGTGGCGCTCACCTTCTTGTTGTCGCCATATGTGCCCGTTCCCGCACCTACCTCTTTGATGAAATCGCTGTACTGGCGCAGCGGCAACCCCGAGCTCGCGTCGACGAAGACGTTGATGATTTCAAGGTCGGTGACCGACTGCCCGAAGTACGCGAGGTGATAGCCGTCAGAGAGCGGCAGCACCACGAGCTCGACGCCGGCGCCGAATGGTCGACCGCCAGCAGCGTTGTCGATCGCCAGTCGCGCCTCGTCTGCAGAGAGCTTTGGCGTCATATCCAGGCCGATGGCGGTGTGAATCGTCCCGAAGATTGACGTCGTCCCGTCGCCGGCCATCTGACGGGTGAGGTCGCCGCCGGAGATTCGCACACCTTGATAGTACTGATCGAGGCGCTGATGCTGACGGTCTGGGACGGACGCATCCGCTTGGACCTCCCTGATCAGGAGGTCCCGGCTGCGGATCATCCGGTCGACCTGATCGTCCCAGACACGCATGTCATCCGCGGTTGCGCGGGTCACGGCCAACGCGATGGGCCGTCCTTGGACAGTGGCTGTCTGCCCAGAAAGACCCACGGTCAGAGCGACTGCCGTGCATCCAACGGCCAGCATTGATCTCGCGGTCACATCTCCTCCTCGACCGGATCGCCACGCCAACACCGTGTGACTTCAACCCAGGCTGGAGACGCTAGCCTACTGCCAGGCGTGACGCCAGGCAAGGCACCTTGCCCAGAGAGTGTCGCCCTTTCACAAGCCGAAGATCACAATCTTGGCGCTCGCCGGCGATACCGGGAACAGCGGCGACCGCGTCCCGGCGACGAATGCCACACGCTGATTGCCGTTGACCAGAAACGTGATCACGCCGCCGCCAGGCGCGCCCGGCAGCTCTGAGCGCCAGAGGACTCTTCCGTTCCCGGCGTCGAGCGCATACGCATGTTTGTCCATGTCGCCCGCGAACACGAGCCCGCCTTTCGTTGGCGTGATGCCCGACAGGACCGGCGCGCTCGCTCGAAAGCGCCATTTGACCTGCCCTGTGTCGGCATCGGTTCCCGTCACCCACCCTGACCAATTGAGATCGCGCACCCCAAATTGTGCCGCCAGCTCCGTGCCGGTCCACGATTGTCCGGGCTTCTTGGCGAGCTCGGCAGGATCGAGCGTCACGGTCATGCACCAATCGACGGTTCCGTCATAGAACAGGTTGGTGTCGGGGCTGTACGCCGGGCCGTTCCATTCCGTGCCACCGGCAGCCCCGGGACAGAAACGCGTGGGCGAGGTGGACAACGGCGTGTCCTCGTTCTCCCGGGTCGTCACCGCTGTCGCGTACAACTTCTTGTCGGCGGTCACATCGTAGACATGGAGCAGGCCGTCCTTGGGCGCGCCCGCCACGACGCGCTTGCCGCCCTTCGTGGTCACCAGCACCGGCGCTGCCGCCAGATCCCAATCGTGGAAATCGGCCGGCACGAGCGAGTAGTGACGACGATAGATGCCGCTTTTCGCCTCCAGCACGAGGATGGAGTTGGTGTAGAGATTGGCCCCTGGCCGGACGCCGCGCGCGAAATCCGGACCGGGATTTCCGACCGGGATATACAGGAGCCCCTGCTCAGCATCGAGCGTGAACGTCGTCCAGGTGCCCCCGCCAGTGATCGGCACGCCCGGCGCGTTGCCCCAGGTCGGCCTGGCTTGCGCCTGCATTTTTTCGTTGCCGGGTTGCGGCGCATCGGTCGGCACCGTGTAGGTTTCCCACACCACCTTTCCTGTCTGTGCCTCCAGGGCATACACGCGGCCGGTTACGCCGTATCGGTCGCCACCGGCCGTCCCGACGAAGACAAGCCCGTTCCAGGCGAGCGGCGCCGACGGTATGCTTTCGGCCTTTGCCGGATCGGCGAGGTGCGTGCTCCAAAGCTTCTTGCCGGTCTCCGCGTCGTAGGCCAGCACGTCGCCTTCCCCCGTACCCCGAAACAGCCGTCGGTCGAGATACGCCGCCCCGCGGTTGACCCGGAGCCCAAGGGAAGGACCGTCTTCGCGGACCCGCCACTTCTGCTGACATGTCTCGGCATCGATGGCCAGGATCTCCTTGTCGGTCGTCGCATACAAGGTGCGGCCGATCACGATCGGGCCAGTCTGAAAGCTGCTGTCGACGTTGAGATCGTAGACACACAGCTGCTTCAACCGGGAGACGTTCGTCCGGTTGATCTGATCGAAGGGCGCGTAGCGCTCGGCGGTCAGCGTTCGGTTGTAGCTCGGCCAGTCCTGCACGAGCGTGTCGGCCGCGCGGGTCCAGGCGATGAACGGACCGACGGCGACCGCCAGGATCGCCGCCGCGATCATCGCGGCACGACGCAATATCCTCCCCGGCACACAGTCGCTCATGCGTGTCCTCCTCTAGAACCCTTGAGAACTCGAAACTTGACGCAACGGGTCAAGTTTCGCGGCGCGCAAGTGAACTATAGCGGGCCGAGGCCCTTGGGGCCGGAGGTCCGCTAGAACCGTCCAAACCGTCGACGTCTGGGCATTTTAGTCACGCCGCCGAGAAGATCGCCACTCGCGTCTCCACACCCTTGGGACGTGACCATCGCTCGTGCTCCTTCGCGCCCGACGCGGTCCGCCGCTGCGCACCATGCCTGTCTCGCTGGCCGCGCGGTTTTCCACCGCATGTGAGATCCTGATCGACGAGCCTCGCGCACGCGAGTCGACGGTTCGAGCGCACCGCGCTCAGGGAGATGGTGTCGTGAGATTGACCGACCTGCGGGGCATCCTGCAGTACATTCCGCAATTTCGAGAAAAGACGTTCATCCTGGCCATCGACGGCGCCATCGTCACCGACGAAAACTTTGCGACGCTGCTGCTGGATGTGGCCGTCTTGTGGTCGCTGAACATCCGGGTCGTGCTCGTCCACGGCGCGTCGGCGCAGATCAAGGCGCTGGCCGACGAGCAACAGGTGACGGCATCAGATCTCGACGGCGCCGGCATCACCGATGCCGCCACGCTCAAGCTCGCGCTGACCGCGGCCAACCGGCTCACGCACGAGATCCTGGAAGGTCTTTCGGCCAACGATCTGCGTGCCGCGAGCACCAACGCCATCACCGCCCATCCGATGGGCATCATCCAGGGCGTGGACCATCTCTTCACCGGCAAGGTCGAGCGCGTCGACGTCGAGCTGCTGCAGTCGCTGCTCACCCAGGGCGTGGTCCCGGTCATTCCGCCGCTCGGTTTCGACGGCGACGGCAAAACGTATCGCGTGAACTCCGACGGGGTGGCGGTTGCGGTCGCCGACGTGCTGAAAGCCAGCAAGCTGATCTTCATCACGTCGCAGGATGGGTTGATTTACGAGGGGCAGCTCCTGCGGCAGCTGCCGGTCGAGAAGTTGACCAGGCTGTTGCACGACCCTGCCGGGTTCTCGCGTGACTTGTGGTCGAAGGCCCAGCACGCCGCCAGCGCCTGCAAGGCTGGCATTCCACGCGTCCACATCATCAACGGCAGAGTCGACGAGGGGCTGCTCACCGAGGTGTTCTCCGACGACAGCATCGGCACGCTGGTCTACGCGAACGAGTACCAGCAGATCCGGCCCGCGAAGAAGAAAGATGTGCGCGCCATCCAATCGCTGACCAAAGAAGGCGTCGAAGCCGACGAGCTGATCAAACGCAGCCGGACCGCCCTCGAGAAAACCCTCGGCGACTATTCCATCTTCGAAATCGACAAGAATCCGGTCGCCTGCGTGGCGCTGCACGTGTATCCCGAACAGCAGCAGGGCGAGCTAGCCTCCCTCTATGTCAGCGCCTCGCATGAGAACCAGGGCATCGGACGCAAGCTGATTCAGTTCGTGGAGAATCGCGCGCGTGCGCTGGGCTTGCGTGAATTGCTGACGCTCTCCACCCAGGCGTTCACCTATTTCCAATCGAAGGGAGGATTTACCGAAGGCACGATCGACGACCTGCCTCCCCCGCGCCGCGAGCAGTACGAGCAGAGCGGGCGGAATTCAAAGGTGCTCGTGAAGAAGCTCCGTTAATGAGAGAATGAGTGCCTCATGAGCCCACTCAAAATCAAAGTCATCGTCGGCAGCACTCGCGCGAACCGTTTCAGCGAAAAGACCTCCCAGTGGATCCTCGACGAGGCGAAGAAGCGGCCGGATTTCGACGTCGAGCTCCTCGATTTGCGCGATTACCCGCTGCCGTTCTTCGAGGAGGCGCTGCCTCCTGGGCTGGCGAAGGACTCCTACACGCACGCGGTGGTCGTGCAGTGGCGTGACAAGATCAAAGAGGGCGACGGCTTCATCGTCTGCACACCCGAGTACAACCACGGGTACCCGGCAGTGCTGAAGAACGCCCTGGACTACGTTTACTCGATGTGGAACCGGAAGGCGATCGCGTTTGTCGGTTGGGGCGGCGCGGGGGGGGCACGCGCGGTCGAGCAACTCCGACTGGTGGCCGTCGAGCTCGGCATGGCGCCTGTGCGAGCCGCCGTCCACATCCCCAACCCGTGGTTCATCAAAGACGTCGCCGAGCTCAGCGCGGATCCTCACCAGCGTAGCGCGGCCGTGCTCCTGGACGAGCTCGCCTGGTGGACCGAGGCGCTTCGGGCCGCACGCAACATCCCGGCGTAAGGCGCAGGCCCACGACCGGATGGTCGTTCACGGAGCGCCGGCGGGAACTGGGATCAGAGCCGGCGACGAGTGGCAATCATGCCGATGGAACACGGGCCTCAGCTGACAGGCCCTGAAGCATCTTGGCGACTCGAACGTATTCTTGATAGCGGCGCTGATAGCGATCGAGCTTTTCGCGTTCAATCGATTCATAGCGCGCCCGCGCCGATGGCGAAGCATTGGCGCCGACCAGCTCCGCTTCGAGAGCCGCCGCCTTCCCCTTGAACTCCGCGTCGTGCGCACCCTCCCACGCCAGCCAATCCGCCGTCCATTGCGCGTGCGCGGATTCGATGCGCTCGCGCCCGAACGGGAACGGCGTGCCAGCGGCGCGATCGAGCTGATCGAACTCGGCCGGGAACAGCGCCCGCGCCGTCCGCGCCAATGGCTCCCAGACCAGCACCGCCCGCGGATCTTCAGCGGCGGCGCCGGCCGCCGGCGCAAACACCGTCAAGACGTCCAGCACTCGAGCGCGGGCGGCGTCCGCCCTCTTCGCCTTCATCTCGGCCACGACCTGGCGCGCGCCCCAGGCGACGGCGGCCGCGACGACGACGGCGGCGAGGATCAGGACCACTGCTAATACTTCAGCACGCTATACACCTGATGGTCGCCCAGCTTCGATCGTCCGTCGAGTCCGACCAGCTCGATCAAGAAGGCGAATGCCTGGACCTGACCACCGAGCCCCTTGACCAGATCCGCCGTCGCCGCCGCGGTACCGCCCGTTGCCAGCAGGTCGTCCACGATGAGCACGCGCTGGCCGTTGGTCACCGCGTCCGCATGGATCTCCAGCGAATCGGTCCCGTATTCGAGCGCGTAGGTCTGCCGCACGGTCTTCGCTGGCAGTTTGCCCGGCTTTCTCACAGGAATGAAGCCGGCGCCAATCCGGTCGGCCACCGCGGCGCCGAAGATGAAGCCCCGACTCTCGACACCGACGACGACGTCGATGCCAGCCGCTTCGAAGGGCGACGACAACTGATCGATGGCCGCTCGCAGTCCGTCCGGCTTCTGGAGCAGCGTGGTGATGTCGTAGAAGAGAATCCCGGCTTTCGGGAAGTCTGGCACGTGTCGAATGCTGGCTTTGAGATCGTCCATGTTTGGGCCTGGTGTCACCGAACGCTGAAACCTGTTTGTCGATGCTCGGGAAGCTCGTCGTATACCTGCACGCCGCTCACCCGGGCACCCCGTGGTCCGTGACTGACGAAGCGCTCGAACCGCTCGATCGCCTCCGCTTCGCCTTCGGCCAGAATTTCGACCGCGCCGTCGGGCAGGTTTTGCACCCACCCGTGCAGCCCTTCACGTGTCGCCGCAGCCTCGGTGAAATAGCGGAAACCGATGCCTTGCACACGGCCGCTGATCAGATATCGTCGGGCAACGCGCATCGGGGAGGGTGATTATACGTGCTCCGGCCCGACCCGCACTATTTGTTCCAAATCAGAGATTCGTCGACATTTTCCAGGGGCATCCCGCCGCGCTCTGGAGAATTCGTCAACGAATCTCTGGTTCGGGACCTAGCGGCTCGCCCGGGTCGCGACCACGAACCGCGTCAGGGGGACGCGGCTGCGCCAGAGCACGCGGCCCGAGGTCGCCCACATCCCTTCGCGCTCATACACGATGCGCAGCGGCGCGCCCTCGGCCACGAACTGTTCGTAGAGAGCCGCCGGCATGGTGCAGTAGAACGGTTCGTTGCCCTTGAACAGCGCCGAGGCCTCATCGGGCGCGTCGATCATCGCGACGTGGCGCCCGACGTAGAACCGGAACGCGGTGTTCCAGCGATTCAGCCGGTAGGTGGCCACGCGATCGGTTGTCGAGGCCTGCGTCGCGACCCAGCGCGCCAGGTCCGGAACCACCTTCCGCTGCTCCAGCGCCGGGAGCACCCAGAGCACGAGGCCGGCGTAGGTAATGGTCAGCGCGCCAAACACGATCCAGGGCACTGCAGGCGCCCGGCGCCGCTTCATCATCGCCGCGGTCAGCACCAGCCCGGCGCCGCCGACGGCCCCGGGCACGATCAGGGCCGCCACCGGCAGGGCAAGCCGCGCGATGAGCATGTAGCCACCGGCCGCGGCGACAACCAGCAGGAGCGGCCCGACGAGTCTCTGTCCTACGCGCGATCCGGCATTTCGCGGATCATCGGACCGATCCCTCAGCGCGACCCACGCGCGCGCGCACAACAGGCAGAGCGTCGGCGCGGTCGGAAACACATAGTGATCGAGCTTGAACCTCGAGAACGTGAAGAAGCCGACGATGGCGATCGTCCAGCTCCACAGCAGCACATCGACCGGATCGAGCGATCCGTCCCGTCTCCACGCCGCGCGGACATCGTCATACAGACGGCCGACGATGATGCCCGTCCACGGCAGCAGACCCGCCGCGAGAACTCGAAAATAGAACCACACGGACGACGAGGCGGTCGGCGTGAACCGATCGGCGGCGTACAGCCGGATGTTCTCGTCGAGGAGGTAGCCGCCGATGAACGCGTCGCGGAATCGGAACCCCATATACAGGAACCAGGGCGCCGCGAGCACGAGCACCAGCATTGCGCCGACGACAAATCGCAACTCGAGCAGACGGGCGCGAGCCTCGGCGGACAGCAGGAGTGTCAGGCCGAACGTCAACCCGCACAGCACCAGCGCCAGCGGGCCCTTCACGAGTACGGCCAGCGCGATCGCGACGTAGCCGTACCACTGCAGGCGCGGACGGCTCTGCAAAGCCGACACTGACACCAGCGCGGCGCCGCCGAGCAGAAACAACGTGAATACCGTATCGAGAATCGCGTATCGGGCGAGCGCGAACACCGCCGGGTTCGTCGCCAGCAGCAGCGCAGCGACGAGTGCGACGTCAGCCGACAGCAGCGAAAGGCCGAGCCATGCCGTGACCCCGATGAGCGCCAGCGCCGCCAGCGCCGGCGCCAGGCGCGCGCCCAGTTCGTTGGGCCCGGTCAGCGCCATGAAGCCGCCCTGCAGCCAGTGAAACAACACCGGCTTGTCGAAAAACGGCTGCTCGTTGTAGTACGGAGCGAGCCAGTCGCCCGTCTCGATCAACTCGCGCGTCGTCTCCGCGTAGTGCGCTTCGTCCGGATCCCAGAAAGTCGGCGCGCCCAACCGCCAGAACAGAACGACGAAGACGATCGCGGCAAAGCCGAACGCGACTGGAATACTGACGATCGAGTGGGGAGCGATCGTCGGCGCACGACCCGGTGCAGTCATTCGATGTTGCCTCGCCCGAGAACCCTCGAGAACCCTGGGATGTTCGAAGGATCTCCCCCACGCGTCGACTACGCGGACGCTGTCGGCGTGAACGGATTTTCGTCCGCGCTCGGGCCGTAGATCGAGGGCACCGGCACGTCGAGCAACCGGAGATACACGGAGAGCTGACCCCGATGATGGTACATGTGGTTCAGCACGACCGACCGGATGAGCGCCACCTTCGGCATGCCCATAATCGTCGCGCCATCCTTGGTCGTCAGCTTCCAGTCCGCCATCAGGCCCGCATCACCAAGCGTCGTCAACGCCGCCTTCGTCCGATCCACGCTGTCGTCGTGCGTCGCCAGGACTGCCGCCGTTGACGTCGCTTCGGGCGTCGATCCCATGTCGGGCGACATTTCGGTCTTGTCCTGCAGGGCCCACCCGGACAGGATGCCCGGGCCGGCGGCGATGTGATGCGCGAGCGTGCCGAGCGACATCGACTTGGCATGCGGCTTCCAGCTCAGGCGATCCTGAGGAATCCGTTCCAGCACCTTCCGAGTGGTCGCGCTCTCGCGTTCGAATTCTTGAAGAAAAGCTTCCGTGATCATCGAGTCGCCCTCCGTGTGAAAATGTTCTCTCACGCCAGGCGATTGGACGGGAGGAGATCATGGCTGTCGATCCTGTGTGCAAGATGACAGTGGACGAGAACAAGGCCGCCGGAACGAGCGAATACGCCGGCAAGACGTACTACTTTTGCGCCGTGGTGTGCAAGACGCGGTTCGATCGCGAACCGCAGAAATACGTGAAGCAAGACTAGACGGGGACGTGCTCCCGGATGCGCCGACCGATCGAGGCGGGCGCCGCCAGTTCCGGCATCGGTTTACCAAGGAACAGCCGGCGAGCCGCGTAGGCCATGACACGGGTCCACCGTACCGATCGCGCCACCCGCGCGCTGTCGGTGGCGATCCCCGTGTTGGCGTACATCTGCCGATACATCTTCGAGACCAAGACGAAGGCGAGGCGGCCGCGGTATGACTCGACCACGCTCGATCGCGCCCAGATCCGACGCCAACTGTAGAACTGATCCCACGCGCCTTGCGTCCGCACGCGAATCTCTTCGAGCGACAAGGTCGGGTGCTCGGTGTAGAGCTTGGGACGGCGGCTCTGAGGGATCAGCCAGTGGCGGGTCACCGGGATGCCGTCGATCTTCGTCTCGCTGCGTCCCTTTTCCTTCGCCCATTTTTCAAAATCGAGCGTGCCGGGAAACGGTGTGAGCAGGACGAACTGCGCGAAGGTCAGATCGGATTTCTCCGCCAGCGCCACCGTGGCGTCGAAGGTCTCCTTCCGATCCGAAGGCAGTCCGAAGATGAAGGAGCCGAGCACGTGCACACCGTGCCGCCTGAACGTCTTCAGGCGCGCGACGAGCTCGTCGCCGGCAAGATTGAAGCCTTTGAACACATCCTTCAATCCTTCCGGAGTGACCGCTTCGACGCCGACCAGCGCGCCGAGGATGTGCGCCTTGCGCATGGCGTCGAGAAACTCCGTGTCTTCGGCCGCCTCCATCGTGATCTGCGTGTAGAACACCAGATCGTGTGGCAGCTCAGCCAACTTCTCCATCAGATCGAATCGCTCTTGCCGCAGCGCCTGCAGCTCGTGCAATCGCGACTGATCGGACCGACGGCGGGCCGCGGCGATGTCGTCGAAGGTGACCGGATAGAAGTTGTCGTCGGCCAGCGCGATGAACTTGAAGCCGAGCCGTCTCAGCTCCACGATTTCCTGCACGACACGATCGACCCCGCGCTGCCGCGGCTCCTGGCCGTCCGTCCTCCAGACCGAGCAGAACGAGCAATGCTTGGGGCACCCGCGCACGGTCTGCACCGACGCCCACATGTACGCGTTTGGCTGCAGCAGATCCCAGCGGGCCGATGCGAACGAATCGCTGTCGACCCGGCCGCCGTCGTAGACGCGCATCGGCTGTCCGGCAAAACAATCCGAGACGACGTGCTCCCACACCAGATCGCCGTCGCCCTTCACCACCGCGTGGGCGCCGCCCTGTTCGTGGGCTTCGTCGGGAAACAAGGTCGCGTGGATGCCACCAAAGACCACCCACGCGCCACGCGCGCGCGCCAATCGGCCGATCTCGTAGCCGCGCATCGCGTTTGAAGTGTGAATGCCGATCCCGACCACATCGCCGGCCGCAATGGTGTCGAGATTGGTGCGCTCGAGGGTCTCGTCCACGATACGCGGGTCGCCCCACGCGGTACCCGTGGCGGCCGCCAGGACGTACAACCAGCGGGGTGTAATCACAGCCACCCCGAACGAGACATCGCTAGGATTGATCAGATGTACGCGTGAGCCCACAAGCACCTCTTGGAAAAGACGACGTGAAGGCTCCGCGGTGGACTACCAACGAGGTTCGCGCCTTCGCTGGCCACCGCCGCCACCACCGCCGCCGGGTCGGCCGCCGCCGCCGCTACGACCGCCGCCGCCGCCACCACCCGGGGTCTTGGGACGCGCTTCGTTCACTGCGATACGCCGACCGTCGAGCTCGCTTTCGTTCAGTTGCTGGATAGCGGCCTGCGCCCCCTCTTCGGTCTGCATCTCCACGAATGCAAACCCTCGCGCGCGGCCGGTCATCTGGTCGCGCACGATATTCACCGTGTCAACAGGCCCCACTGCTTCGAACACTTCCTGCAGCCGACGCTCGTCGGTATTGAAAGAGAGATTTCCGACAAACAGTTTCCGCGCCATTGCGACTCCTGCCCCGGAGGGCGTTAGTAGGGATCCTTGAACACGCTGGCAGGGTCGATGGTCGATCGAGGGGGCTCGGTCGGGTCGCAACAACAGAGCAGCGGAACTGCCGTACGCCAGACAGTATACGCTCATGCGGGCTCGGACAGCAGAGAATCGCCGCGTCTTTACAACTCCCCGGCCGGCTCCGTCACGAACCGATACCCGACCCACGGCTCGCTCACCAGATAGCGCGGATGTGACGGCTCGGGCTCGATTTTCTTCCGCAGCTGCGCCATCAGGACCCACAGATGCTCCGGCTGATCGACCGCGTTCGGTCCCCACACCGCCTTCAGGATCGCCCGATGCGTGAGCACACGATCGGCGCTGCGCGCGAGCAACTCGAGCAGATCGAACTCCTTCGGCGTCAACCGGATCTCGTCGTCGCCCCGGGAGACACGGTGTCGGTCGTAGTCGATCGTCAGGTCGCCGACACGCAGGCGTCCGGCCGGCTCGTCGTCCGTCGACATCACGCGCCGCAGCGCGACGCGGATGCGAGCGAGCAGTTCTTCGGGCCCGAACGGCTTGGTCACGTAATCGTCGGCCCCGAGATCGAGGGCCATGACCTTGTCCGCCTCGGCGCCGCGAGCCGAGAGCACCACGATCGGCACCGCCGACGCCATCCGGATGCGACGGCAGATCTCGGCGCCCTCCATATCGGGCAGTCCCAGATCCAACACGATCAGATCCGGCGGCTGCGCCGCCGCACGTTTCAGGGCGTCGGCGCCGGTCCCGACGACTTCGACCTCGTAGCCCCTGGAGCGCAGCAATGGCGCGACCGCGCGTTGAATCGGCACCTCGTCGTCGACCAGAAGAATTCTTGCCGCCCGGATCATGAGACCTGATCGGCCGCCGCGGCCGATTTGCTGCTCGCCGGCACGGCGATTGTGAACCGGGCGCCGGCGTCCGGGCAATTCTCGGCCCAGATCCGCCCGCCCTCCGCCATCAGCATGCCGCGCGCAATCGACAACCCCATGCCGGTCCCCGAGACCCAACGCTTCGCTTCCGAGCCCCGGTAGAAACGCTCGAAGACGTGCGGCAGATCGCCTGGCGCGATCCCCGGGCCATGATCGCGAACGGTCACCGTCAGCCCCGCCTCGGACACCGACATCTCCACTTCGATCGCCGAGTCCGCGGGGGTGTACTGGGCCGCATTCTCCAACAGATGAGCGAGCGCAGACGCAGTGAGACGCGGATCGAGCCGGACGAGCCGATCGGAGTCGGCGTGGAACTCCACGCGATGCTGGCGCAAGGCGTGGTCGACCTGATCGCGCGCCGCTTCGAAGAGTTCCGCCGGATGCACCCAGCGGACATCCGCGGCGACCGCCCCGGAATCAATTCGCGCCATTTCGAGGATGTTCTGAAAGAGGCGATTCAATCGTTCGACTTCAGCAAGAATCAGGTCGCTCTGCTCGCGGCGATCCGCGTCGCGCAACCACGACGCCTGCAGATTGCTGGCTGCCACGCGGATCGCGGTCAGCGGCGTTCTCAAATCGTGACCGAGCGATGCGAGCAGCGCAGACTTCAGTTCTTCGCTCTGTCGTGCGAGCTCGGCCGACTTGCGCTCGTCGAGAAATTGCGCGCGTTCGACGGCGATGGCCGCCACCCCGGCCAGCGCATCGAGCGTCGCCGGCTCGACCGATCGTCCGGCAGTCGCCAGCAGCCCGACAGTCCTGACGCCGAACAGCAGCGGCACCAGCGAGACCGCGTGCCCGTCGTGGCTGAACGCGCGATGCCTGTCGTGGGTCTGCGCGCCGGCAGATGGGGCGGACGCGCTGTCCGTGCCGGCGAACGCCCGCGAGAGCCGATGCTCGTCAAGCCGGATGTCCAGCGTCCCCGCCTGCGACACGTCCCAGCTTTCCCCGCGCGGCAGACAAATCGCCACGAAGTCGAGATCGAAGCGACGCGAGACGAACAGGGCCAATTGCCTCATGGCCTCCCTACTATCTGTGGTCAGGAGGACGTCCCGACTCAGATCGAACAGGCGTCCGAGCTCGTCGCGCCGAGCCACCGCCTCGCGGGCGCGCGCGCGAGCCGTCGTCGACAGGTTGCTCGCCACCACGGCAACCGCCAGAAAGGCGAACAGCGCCACCCAGTTCTGCGGATCGGCAATGGTGAAGGTGCCAATCGGCGGCATGAAGAAATAGTTCAGACAGAGATCGGCCAGCACCGACACGGCGACGCTGGCCTTCAGGCTCGAGCCCGCCGCGGTGATCAAGACAATCAGCAGGTAGCTGAGCGCTGCGATCGTTGGATTCGTGAAATGAAACCAGAAACGGAGGGCGGTGACCGCGGCGATGGCGATGCCGGCCAGTATCAGGTTCCCGCGATCGGACGCTGGCGGTCTCCGCTTCATCGACGCGCCGACATCCCACATCGTAGCGCGCTCGGAAGAAATGCTGGAAATCGAACAAAGTGCCGTTCGAGGCTCGGCGTGCCCGGGCGGATGACTCAAAGAACTCGGTGCCATCACAATTCTGGCGCTGGCGGCCCCGCGATCGCCAGCAGGCGGACGACTTCGGCGTCGCTCGTCTGGTCGAAATCCTGATACCAGCGCCCGACCGCGTCGAACGGCTCGGGCATCTCGAGACAGACCAGCGAGTCCGCGAGCCGAGCGAGCCGCTCGCACGACTCGCGGGCGCCCACGGGAACCGACACCACGATCTGAGCCGGGCCTCGATCGCGCAGCGCGGCCACCGCCGCCTCCATCGTCGAACCCGTCGCCAGGC
This sequence comes from Acidobacteriota bacterium, assembly GCA_040007095.1. GTDB lineage: Bacteria > Acidobacteriota > Vicinamibacteria > Vicinamibacterales > CAVVIG01 > JBDTVS01. Next base: position 17,169 of record JBDTVS010000069.1, on the reverse strand, counting down.
CGTCGTCGACCAGGATCACCGTGTTCCCGCGGACTCGATGAGGAGGACGACCGCCTCGAAAAAGACGATCGCGGCGCTCCAGCTCGATTCGTTCGCGGAGGACGACCTGCTGGACTTGATGGCGTGGAATACCGAGGTCCTGAATGAGGTCCTCATGAAGCACCTCGATGCCACCTTCGGCAATCGCGCCCATCGCGAGCTCCGAGTGCCCCGGAACACCGATCTTGCGGACAAGAAAGACGTCGAGTGGCGACGCAAGGCTGGAGGCCACTTCGAACCCGACCGGCACGCCACCCCTCGGCAGAGCCAGCACAATCACGCCGGGCACATCTTTGTATCCAACCAAACGTGCCGCGAGACGCTGCCCCGCTTCCCGGCGATTTCGAAATAGCACGATGGCCTCCTCACTCGCCCAACGGGCCGAGCCACGATCAGCAGCTGAATTCCAACAATTGTGTCGACGGCAGTTCAAATCTGTTCACGAAGTGGGGATCGGTCGACATCTCCAGGGCGCGAAGACATGGCTCGCCGGCCTGGGGCTCGGGGCACTCATCTTGCACGGAAAGCTTTGCCGGAGCCAGCCCGCGAAGATATGCCCTTCGCGAACAGGCCAGGTTCCTTCAGGGAGCAGATGCCGTTGAGAGAGAGCCTTGTCATCGTGTCCAAGGATGAGATGCTGCGTCGTATTCACTGCGACTACCTGGAAATGCCTGATCTTCGACTGTCGCCCGCCCAGGCGCAGCGCGTCTGGGAACTCGACGAGCACACGTGCCGTCAGCTCCTCGAGTCGCTGACCGAAGACGGATTGCTGGATCGAAGTCACGACGGTACTTACATGCTCCGCGCGATGGAGCCCGCCCACAGCAACTGACGGCCGCGACGGCTTCGACCGAAATCGTTCGGAGGGCCGAACGGGCATCCTGGCTCTACGCGGAGGCATCTGACTGATAAGATGCCCGCTCGTGAACGCCTTCCTCATCGCCGTTCTTCTCGCCGTCGCAAACACCGCGCAAGCGGCAGGGCCGAGCGGCTGGGTGGTGGACTCCCTCGGCGGTGCGATTTCAGACGCGGTGGTCGTGCTCGAATCATCGGGCCGGCGGATCGCGGAAATCCGTGCCGGATCGGACGGGCGATTCGAGTTTCCGACCGAAGCAGGCCGCGACATGCGGCTGGTGGTGACCGCGGTCGGTTTCACGCCCGCGACGGTGTCGCTGGCATCCGGGGCACGCGATCTCCGGATCGCGCTGGAACCGGCGCCGTTCTTCGAAGCGGTCAACGTGACCTCCTCCCGCACCGACGTGCCCAAAGTCGACCCGACGGCGACGATGTCGGTGTTTACGGCGGCTGACCTGATGGCGACTGGATCCGTGACCTTGGATGATGCCTTGAAGGCCGTTCCCGGGCTCACGCTGTTCCGCCGGACGTCATCTCGCGTTTCAAATCCTACCGCTCAGGGCATCACGCTTCGCGGTCTGGGCGGCACCGGGTCGAGCCGGTCCCTGGTCCTGGCCGACGGCGTACCGCTCAACGATGCGTTCGGCGGCTGGGTCTATTGGGACAAGCTGCCACAGGCGGCGATCGATCGGGTGGAAGTGCTGCGCGGGAGCGGGAGCGACCTGTACGGCGCCGACGCCGTCGGCGGCGTCGTCCAGGTCCTCACGTGGCGTCCCAATCATCCGCTGGCTCGGGCGGTCGTCGAGGGCGGAGCGCTCGGCACCGGCCGCGTGTCAGTGTTCACTGGCAGCCGGACGAATGGCTGGTCGTACAGTGCCGGCGGCGAGTGGTTCTCGACTGACGGCTACATCACGGTCGCGACCGTCCAGGACCCCGGAATCGCGCCGCGCGGACCGATTGACACGAAATCCACCTCGGCGCACCGGTCGGGACTCGCCTCGGTCGGGTACCACGCCGAGAATGGCTGGCGCGTCGAGGTGACCGGAAACGTCTTTTCGGAGAACCGCGGAAACGGCACGCCGGTGGTGACGAACAGTACGGCCGCGCGATCACTGTCCGGCGAAACAGCCGGCGCAATGGGCGGCGGGCTGTTCTCCGCGCGGATTTATGGAGACACCCAGGGCTACGACCAGTCGTTCTCGGCGGTGTCAGCCGATCGGACGAGCGAGGATCTCAACCGCCTCCAGCGCGTGCCAACCCGGGTCGTCGGCGTTGGGGGGCAATGGGTCAGGCCGGTCGGACGCCACACCGTCCTCGTCGGGGCCGAGGGCAAGTTCATTCGCGGCGAAACCGACGAAACGCAGTTACAGCGGGGGCGCGTGCTCGGCGAGACAGCAAGCGGCGGCACACAGCGCGTCGGCTCGGCGTTTGTGCAGGACAGCTTCGTCGTCAACGACCGTTTGACGGTCGTCGCCGGCGCTCACGCCGACGGTTGGCACACTCAGTCGAAATACACGCCCTACGAAAAGACACTCGGGTCGTTCAACCCGCGCGCGTCGTTTGCGTATCGGGTCGCCGCCGGCATCTCGGTTCGCGCCTCGGCGTACGGCGGCTTTCGCGCCCCAACACTCAACGAGCTGTACCGCGGCTTCCGTGCCGGCAACACGCAAACCAATCCGAGCGAAGCGCTCGAGCCCGAACGGCTCACCGGTGCCGACGCAGGCGTGCTCCTGGCCCGTGGTCCCGTGTCCGCGCGCGTCACCGCATTCTGGAACCTGTTGGATGATGCGATCACCAACATCACGCTCTCGACGACGCCTGCGCTTATTACCAAGGTGCGGGCAAATGCGGATCAGATCCGGTCGAACGGCTTGGAAATCGAGACCGACTGGCGGGCGTCGCGATCGCTGACCTTCACCTTCACCACCGGCATCGTCGGTGCACGGTACAACGGTGAAACGAGCTTGCGCGACAACCGTGTGCCGCAGGTCCCGACGTACAACGCGGGCCTGAGCGCACGCTATGTCCATCAGGGCTGGTCCGCCTCCGGTCTCCTTCGAGTGACGGGACCACAATTCGAAGACGATCTGAACGCGTTCACGCTCCGGCGCGCCACGGTACTCGACGTCATGGGCGGCCGGACGCTCGGGCGAAGAGTGTCGTTGTTTGTCGCGGTGGAAAACCTCCTCGACAGCGAATACGACGTCGGACGCACCCCGATCCTGACTGTCGGCCTACCGCGTGCCGCGCGCGGCGGCGTCCAGTTCTTGCTGCCCTGAAAGCCGCGAGCCACTCTGCGACGCCATCGCGAGGTGACACTCTGCCGACACGTCGGACGGGAAGCCGGCTCCAAGTCTCCGCCCTGCTTAGGACCGCGCCGTGGACAGAAACGATTGAATCAAATAGTCTCTACAGCAATGAAACGCTATCATTTTGTCGCGTCGGCGGTGTTCGTGGTCGTGGCCGCGCTCACCGCCGCGATGCCCGCTTCGGGACAGGCGCCCGCTGGCGGTAAGTTGATTCTCACCGGGGATCTCGCCGTGTTCGCCGGCGGGGGGAAGCCCGACAACTGCTTCCTGCGCAACCGGTTCAAGCGAGGCGAGAACGTCGGCTTCCGGCTGTCAGCCATCGACGGAGGGACGGGCGCGATCGAGCCGTCGGCGGAGATCGTGGTCCAGGTCACGCACGCAGGCAAGACGGTGGAAGTGCCCGCCCGCTATCGTGGTATCGTTCCTGCGGGCGGCCGTGGCGCAGCCATTCCGTATCTGTGGACGGCCAAATGGAGCATTCCCGCGGACGCGCCCACCGGCATCGTGCGTTTCAAGGCGATTGCGAAAGACAACAAGGGACGGACGGCGGAGTGGTCGGTCTTCGCCAACGAAGAGGCCGCACAGCTGACAGTCGTCGAGTAGCACGAACGAGAACACCATGCACGGCCACCTTCGGTCGGGTCTCTTTGTGTTCGTCGCCTCTGCCATCTGCACGGCGGCCTGTTCGCCGCCGGCGAATTCATCCCCGAACCATCAGACCCCGGCGACCACGTCGTCGACCACCGAACCTGCCATTCCGGCTCCGCAGAGGCTCGATCTTGTCTACGACAAGCCGATCGTCGGCGCCCAGGTTCGCGCAACCGCGTCCGGTTTGCCTCCAGGCAAAACGGTGGAGCTGACGTGGGGCACCGTGAACGGCGGCTGGGTCATCGAGGGCTACTATCACTTCCGCGGGAAGAAATACACCGAGACCACGACGCCGCTGGCGCACCTGACGACCGACGCCAACGGGCGGCTCGACGGACGGTTCTCGATTCCGGAGGACTACGGCGGGGTTCACGAGGTGATTGCGACAATCGACGGGAAAGCCGTCGCGCAGAACGGCATCGAGGTCACCCAGAGCTTCGAGATGACTCCTGCATCCGGACCGGTCGGCACGCCCATCGAGCTCAAGGTGAAGGGCCTTGGGTGGCGGACGATGGAAAGCACCTGGGTGGCGAACTGGGACAACAACGCGCTTGGCTGGGTCTCGGCGGCCGGCACGCGCGGATCGGCTGTCGCCCGGTTCCGGGCGGCCGGTCCAGTCGGCGATCACATGATCAAGATATACACGGGGTGGCAGGGTCAGGGCTATCTCAATTACGAACAGTCGCCCGTGGCGCACCTTCCCCGCCCTGATTTGATCTTCCACACATCGGAGGGCCGGGCCACCGACAAGTCGGCCTTTGCAGAGCCGTACCAGGTTCAACCGTTGCCGACGACGGACGTGCACGCGGGCGGATCCAGCGCCACTGTGTCGCTCACTCCCACGCAAGGCGCAGTCGGCACACGCACGGTCCTGCGCGGCCAGGGCCTTCAACGCGGCTCAACACTCGACCTGGTCTGGCAGACGGCCACCGGCAGCCGTGTGACCGACGAAGGCTTCACTCCCAAGGAAAATATCCTGGGCACCGTGAAAGTGGGAGACGACGGAAGACTCGAAGCACCGATCACGGTTCCCGACGATCTGGGCGGACTGCATAGCGTGACGCTGCGTGACGGCGGCAAGGCGGTCGCCGAGGCGCATTTCGTGATCGAAACGAGCATCGTGAGCATGACGCCCACGTCGGGGCCCGTCGGCACGCCCGTCACGATTCATCTGAAGGGTGTCGGCTGGACTGAATACGACAATATCTACGTCGCCACCTACGACAATGGCTACATGGGGTATGCCTGCGGCTTCAACAGCCAGGGCGACGTCGTCATCAACTTCAAAGCGAGCGGCGGGGCGGGGCCGCATCTCATCGATCTCTATCCCGGCATCTATCAGGGCCCCCCGACGCAGCCGCAACTGCTGTATCGTTTGCCGCAGCTGACGTACCAGGACGATCACCCCGGCAACAAGATCCCGGCACTTCGCTTCATGTTCGACGTCGTGTCTTCGGGAGTTCGCTCCCCCAACGCACCTCTGGCAAGAAATTAGGTTTTACGTCGCGAGCGGCGACGTCTGCGGGGAAGACTCGCCTCGTCGGCCTCACGGGCGATCATGACCTCCGTCGACTTGATGATCGCCAGCGCGTCATCTCCCCGGCGGAGCTTCAGCTCGTTGACGGCGTCGCTGGTGATCACCGCCGTGAGCGTTTGATCGCCGATGCGCAGGCGGATCTGCCCGAGCAGGCCGTCGATTCGCACTTCCTCGACAAAGCCGCGGAGACGGTTGCGGCCGCTCAACGCCACGATGAGCGCCGTCGGACCCTTGCGCCGGCGCGATTGCTCGGGGACAGATGGATCCTGCCGCGCCAGCAGCCGATCGACTTCCGCCTCGGCCAGACGATGATGGCCGCCCGCCGTTTGCGTGGTTCGAACTTTCCCCTGATGAATCCACTGCTTCAGCGTCGAATATCCGATGCCCATCCGATCCGCGGCGGCTCGCACAGTCAACAGCGACATATCGGATCGGCCCTCCAAAGAAAGAATCGCATCATATCTTGGCCTCGCGAACACGACCCGTGTCGGGCGATCCGCTGCGCCCTGTCGACTGCAGGGTACACTTTGGCGGTAACAACCAAGTTTGCCGAGCATACCGCGCATGGAAAGACATTTTTCTCCATGATCTAAGCCTCCCGTGTCGAAACTGACCATGATCCAATGTCGGAGTGCGTTGGACCGCAAGGCAAGTTCAGCGATAATCAGCCGCTAAGGAGAGCTTATGCGCACACCACGGCCGCTCATTGTGCTTCTGACCGTCACGCTTGGCGTCTCCGGCATCATCCACGCGCAAATCACCTCGAATCCGCTGCCTGACCCGCTCGTGAAACGCGGGATCAGCGTGGAGATCAAAGAGGTCGTTCGGCTGCCGGACACTCGCGGGCTGCGTCCCGCCGATCAGGACGTCGTGCCGGCCGGATGGGCGCGCGTCAGCTTCGTCCGCGACCTCCCGGACGGCCGCCGGTTCGCCAATGACTCGCGCGGCCTGCTGTACCTCCTCGACGGCAGCAACCGGCCCGCCGTGTACGCCGACGTGGGCGCGGCCTTTCCGTTTGCGATTTACAACCGGCTGGAGAGCGGTTTCATCGGATTCGACTTTCACCCGGAGTTCGCGCGTAACGGGTTGTTCTACACCGTGACCGCAGAGCGCGCAATGGGTAATCCGGCGGTCCCGAATTTCACGCCGCCTGGGTTCACGCAGGCCGATACAAACTTCCACGACGTGATCACGGAGTGGCATGCCACGAACCCCGCCGCAAACACGTTCGCCGGCACTCGACGGGAACTGCTTCGGGTCGCTCACATCGTGACCACCCTCACGCATCCATTCGGCGACGTCGAGTTCAATCCAACCGCGAAGCCCGGGGCCGCTGACTACGGCCTGCTCTATACCAGCGGCAGCGACATGGGCTTCAGCAACGGCGGCGGACCGAACGCGAACAATCCCGGCCAGACCCAGCGCCTCGATACGGTTGTCGGCGCCATCCTGCGCATCGACCCGCGCAGTCCTTCTGTCTCCGGAGGAACGAAGGGGCTGGGAGACTACACGATTCCAGCGGTCAACAAATTTGCGGCGGACGGCGATCCGAAGACGCTCGGCGAGATCTATGCCTACGGATTTCGGAACGCCCACCGGCTGTCCTGGGATCTCACCGACGGGACGATGTTCGCCGCGGACATCGGGATGAACAACATCGAGGAGATCAATATCGTTCGCGAGGGGAACAACTACGGCTGGATGAAGCGCGAGGGGTATTTCGAGAACGGGATGACGAGACCCGGCGGCGCCCTCAATCAGCTCTTCCCGCTGCCGGCCGAGATCATGGACGGACGGAAGAAGGACGAATTCACCTACCCGGTGGCGATCTACGACCACGACGAGGGTCAGGCGGTGGCCGGCGGCGTCGCCTACCACGGACGCATTCCGGCGCTCCGCGGCAAATTCGTCTTTGGCGACATCGTCAGGGGACGGCTGTTCGTGGCCGACCTGGCGGCGATGAAGAAAGCCGACGACGGCATCCCCCAGACGGTAGCGCCTGTGGAAGAACTTCAGCTCTACGTGCGCGAGGCAGGCGGCAGCCGCACCTACGTGACGTTCCGCGAGCTCATCGAAGCGACCAACCGCGCCATCGTCACCCGATCTGACCTGCACCTCGGTAGAAGCCGCGACGGCGAGATCTTCGTGACGTCGAGGCAGGACGGGATGATCCGCATGCTCGTTCCGGATTCGGGCCGGCCGGCAGCGGCCGCCCGGTAGTGCTCGTCCGACGACGGCTTTCCGGGCAAGGAGCGTAAGGTGGATTGGTCGGCCATTGTCCTCAGTCTTCGCCTGGCGGCGGCCACTACCTTGATTCTGCTCGCCGTGGGACTGCCGCTCGCCGGCTGGCTCGCCTTGTCGCACCGGCCTGGCCGATGGGCCGTCGACGCCCTCGTCGCGTTGCCGCTCGTGCTGCCGCCGACCGTGCTCGGTTTCTACGTGCTCGTGGCGCTGGGACCGCGCAGCCCGATCGGTCACGCGTACGAGGCGCTCACAGGGGGCACGCTGGTCTTCTCGTTTCAAGGCCTGTTGGTTGCCTCCGTCCTCTACAGCCTGCCATTCGCCGTTCAACCGTTCGCCGCCGCCTTTGCGGCCGTCGATCGCACCCTCATCGAAACAGCATGGTGTCTCGGCGCGTCACGGGTGCGCACGTTCATCCGCATCGTGGTTCCCCTGGCTCGGCCCGGGATCGTGGCCGGCGCAGTCCTGAGCTTCGCCCACACCGTCGGCGAGTTCGGCGTCGTGCTCATGGTAGGCGGCAACCTTCCGGGGACCACCCGCACCGTATCTATCTCGATTTACGACGATGTGCAGGCATTCAACTACGCGAGAGCCGGCCGAACAGCGGCGCTGCTGCTCGCGTTCTCCTTTGTCGTGCTCGCCATCACATACCGTGTCCAGCGACGCGCGGGGCGAGCATGGCCGGGCGTCTCGTAGCCGCGTTTCTCCGTCGGCACTCCCCAACCATCAGCGTTCGGGCAGACCTCGAGCTCGACAGCGGCGACCACCGGGTCATGGTGCTGTTCGGCCCGTCGGGATCGGGAAAGACCACGATCCTGCGCTGCCTGGCTGGACTGGACCGACCGCAGGAGGGCTTCATTCGGCTGAACGATGACGTCTGGTTCGACGCCGCGGCGGGTATCGACCGTCCGCCACAGCAGCGGCGCCTCGCCTACGTGTCGCAGGACTACGGCCTGTTTCCACATCTCACCGTCGCGCAGAACCTTCAGTTCGGAATGGACTCCTCGAAACGGCAGGCACCAGGTCGCGTCGAAGCGCTCTTGCGAATGGTCCATCTCGACGGGATGGCCAGTCGGCTTCCCTTCCAACTGTCCGGCGGCGAGCGGCAGCGCGTGGCCCTGGCACGCGCGTTGGCGAGGGATCCGCAGCTGATCCTGCTCGACGAGCCACTGACCGCGCTCGATCTTCCGTTGCGGGATCCGATGCGGCAGGAGCTGCGGCAGTTCTTACGAAGCATCGATGTTCCCAGCATCGTCGTCACCCACGACCGCGTCGATGCGCTGACACTCGGCGACCGCATGGCAGTCCTCTCGGGCGGCTACATCAGGCAGGTCGGACTGATCCACGACGTGTTCAGCCGGCCGGTTGACCTGGCGGTTGCTGCATCGGTCGGCGTGGAGACGGTCGTGGCGGGCGACGTTGTCAGCCGCGACGGCAGCCTCGTGACGGTGCGCATCGACCGAGCGCATGTCCACGTCGTGGAGCCTGCCGCGGTCGGACAGTCCGTGTTCGTCTGCATTCGAGCGGAAGATGTGATCCTCGAAACGTCGTCACGCGGCGACGTCAGCGCGCGCAACCAATTGACCGGCGTCGTCACGGCCATTCAACCCGACGGCGGCGTGGTGCGGGTCACCGTAGACTGCGGCTTCCTGTTGAGCGCGTTGATCACGAGGCCGGCATGCGACGAACTGCACCTGACGGCGGGCTCGACGATCACGGCGGTCGTCAAGGCGACGGCCGTGCACCTGATACCGCGTCAGATGCCTTGATGGTTGGGGTCGCCTCAACCCGCGACAGCGTTGTCGAAACTGCCTACAGCGTTTTCCAGTTGTACGTAGTACAAGTTGAAACTTCTAGGCGAAGACGTCGAGCAGCGATCCGATCGTCTGGTCCACGACGCGAACCGATGCGACGTTCGTCCGCACGTCCTGCCGGGCGCGCATCAAATCGACGAGATTGCCTGCAAGGTCGCCGTTGGCCCCATCGTGCGCGATGCGGCTGACGGTCGTGTTCAGACGCTCGAATGCGTCGTTGATGCCCTTGAGGCCCTGGTCGATCGCTCCCAGCATTGATGGTTCCCCGTACCAGGCAATCGGCCGTCCCGGCAACAACTTGAATTAGGATTTTCATCCCATGGAAACCGTCGTCATCCGCCGCAGTGCACTGACGTCACCGGAGGCAACTCGCTTGGTCGCCGCGCTGAACGCGGAATTGGAGGCGGCGTTTCCCGAGCCGGGCGCCACGCATTTCTCTCTCAGCAGTTCGCAGGTCCAGGCCGGCGGCGGCGCGTTCCTGGTCGCCTATCTCGACGAGGTGGCGGTCGGGTGCGGCGCGGTGCGGCGGCTGGACGATACGACCGCCGAGCTCAAACGGATGTTCGTGGATCCGTCCGTCCGCGGCCAGGGCGTCGGGCGCGCGCTCGTCGAGGCGCTCGAGAGCGAGGCGCGTTTGCTCGGCATCACGAGGGTCGTGCTGGAGACGGGCGCGCGGCTTGCCCCGGCGATCAAGTTGTACGAATCGATGGGATACACGCGCATCCCGCTCTTCGGAGAGTACCTCTCGTCGCCGGACACGAGCCTCTGCTTCGGCAAACCCCTCGAGTGACGGTCTGAAGTAGTCGGCCTCAGATCAGCCACTGCTCGGGCCGTTCCGCGTAGCGTTCGAACCAATCCGCGAGGCCGGTGTACTCCGAGTCCTTCGAAACGGCGCCGGCGACATTCACCCCAAACAGCTCCGAGCACACTCCTGCGTCCTCGAGGGCGCCGTGCAGATAGGTACCGAGCACCCGATTCGTCCACACGCCCTCTGGCCTGCCGTCGTCGAGCCGGGCAAATGGCGGAAGCGGCGCCGAACAGGTGGTGACGCCAAGATGAATCTCGTACGCGCAGAACGGTATGCGGTCAGCCAGCGTCGCACGTCGAAGGGTCGTCGTCTTCTCGCGCATGAGGATGGTGTGGGCGGCCAGAAATCCCAACCCGGGGGCCGCGCCTGGCGTCGACTCGAGACCATCCGGATCTCGAATGTCCTGGCCGAGCATCTGGAAGCCGCCGCAGATGCCGATGATGGTGGCGCCGCCGCGGTGCTGTGCATCCAGCCAGCGGTCCAATCCGCGTTGGCGCATCCAGGACAGATCGTGGATCGTGTCCTTCGTGCCTGGGAGGATGACGAAGTCGTAGCGCGTCTCCGATGGCGTCACCACCCAGTCGGCCCACGACAGCAGCCGAAAATCGGTACCATTCGACAGCTGTGGGAACCGGATGATAGCGATCGACGCACCCTGTGGCGCCGGGGTACGCCGGCCTTGATCGAGCGCCAGACTGTCTTCTGCATCCAGCCTGAGGTCTTCCGCGTAGGGAAACACACCAAGGCAAGGCGCACCGCTTCTTGTCTCGAGGATCGTCCGGCCTTGATCGAAAAGCGAGAGGTCGCCTCTGAATTTATTGATCGCAAACCCGATCAGTAGTTGGCGTTCCTCCGGGGTCAGGAGTCCAACCGTTCCCAGGATCGATCCAAATACTCCCCCACGCTCGATGTCGGCGACGAGCATCCAGCGGGCACCGATCGTTGTCGCCAGGCTGAGGTTGACGAAATCGTACGAGCGAAGATTGAGCTCGCTGACACTGCCGGCGCCCTCGATCACCACCACGTCGAACCGTTGCGCGAGACTCTCGTACGCGGAAAGCACCTCTCGCTGCAGCTCGTCGAAGTGCCTGTAGTAGTCACGGGCGCTCAGTGTCTTCCAGACCCGCCCGTGCAGAATGACCTGACTCGTGCCGTTGCCGTTCGGCTTGAGCAGAATCGGATTCATGGCTGGTTCGGGCTCGAGCCCGCACGCCTCGGCCTGCGCGACCTGCGCCCGCCCGATCTCCCCGCCCGCTCGACATGGATACGAGTGGTTGGACATGTTCTGCGCCTTGAACGGCGCGACCGAGACGCCACGGCGCCGCAGCCACGCGCAGATGGCCGTGACCATCCAGCTCTTGCCGGCATTGGACGACGTCCCGCCAACGAACAAAGGGCGCGCACTCAACTGGCCGGTTCCCGATCAATCGTGGGCTTCATCGTCTCGAACTTCTCAGGAGGCACTGCCGTTCAAATAGAGGCATTCTTCTCGGTGATCGTGGCGCCTCTGCTCAAAAACTGTCTCGCGAGTCGTGCGCTCCCACCTGATTTCGCTCGGTGGCTGCCTAACTCGACCAGGTCGAAGCCGGGCCACCACCGCGGTGACGGTTCGGCCGTTGACTTGTGAATACTGACTCACAAATGCGGTGCCGCCGCGTAGCCGCGCTCCGTCCGCCCGCAGCGGCAGCCCGTACAACAGTACGACAGGTGCGCACGGCCCTGGGCGAGGGTGATGGTACGGCCATCGGCTCGAACGACGCGTTGACGGTAGGTGTCGGACATGCCTTTCGTTAGGACCCGTAGATGAATAGCGTGCGCACGTTATTCATCAACGGGTCCTTACACTCGCCGCCGCAACAGCCACATGAGATACGGCCCGCCGATGCAGGCCGTGATCGCGCCCGCCGGCACCTCGGCAGGCGCGACTATCACCCGGCCCAGCGCGTCGCACGAGGCCAGGAGGACACCGCCCAGGAAGAAGGCACAGGGCATCAACACGCGGTCGTCCGCGCTGACGCGCACGCGGACCAGGTGCGGCACCACGAGGCCGATGAAGCCGATTGGCCCCGTCAGCGCCACGGTCGACGCCGCAAGCAACGATCCGGCGATGTACCCGAAGCGCAGCAACCGCCGCACGTCGGCGCCACGCGTCGCCGCCCACGCCTCTCCCACCGCCAGCAGATTCCACTGGCGGGCGTTGCGGACGACGAGGATCGCCACGGTGACCACGACCGCGACGAACACGCCAAGCGCCCGGTAGTCGATCGCGTCGAGGCTGCCGATCAGCCATCGCGAGATCGCGAACGACTGGGCCATGCCGGAGAGGCTGTGCGTCAACAGAATCAGCGCCCAACACACACTATTGGTCGCGACGCCGGCGAGGAGCAGGCCGTACGCCGAAACGTCCCGCTGACTCGTCGACGCCGCCACCACGAACACGAGCACCGCCGCCGCGCCGCCGAGCGCACCCGCCCAGATGCCCGCCGCGCCGAGCGTCAAGTGCCAGCCGAGTGCGATGGCAACCACCGCGCCGAGCGACGCGCCGGAGGACACACCGAGCATGTCGGGCGTCGCCAGGGCGTCCCGTAACATCGCCTGAAACATGCTCCCGCCGAGGGCCAGCGCCGCGCCGGCGAACAGACCGAGCAGCGTGCGTGAGAGCCGCAGCTGCACGAAGATCGAGTGGTCCGGCTCCTGACGCTGCCAGACGCGCGACAGGTCGATCGATGACGGACCCAGAAATGGCAGGACCATCGCGGCGGCGCAGAATGCGAGCGCCGACCCGGCGACCCACCGGCGCGCACGCTGTTCCGAAGCGACGCCTCTCACCGGTAGCCCACCCAGGTCTGTCCGTCGCCGCCCATATCAATCCGCAGCCGGGAGGAGAACAGCGGGAGCCAGTCGTGGCGCTCTCGTGCCTCCGACGCTGGCATGTCGCAGGCGATCGTCTTGCCGGCCAGCACGATGATCCGTGTGCAGAACGACAGCGCCAGGTTCAGGTCGTGCGTCACGGCGATGCAGGCGCGGCCGGACGCCGCCTGGTCGCGGAGGACGCTGAAACAGTGCAGTTGCTGATCGACATCCAGAAACGTCGAGGGCTCGTCGAGAAGCAGGAGCCCTGGGGCCTGCGCCAGGCACGCCGCAAGCAGCACGCGCTGGCGTTCACCGCCGCTCAGCGTGGACACACGCCGATCGCGAAACGCGAGGCAGTCGCAGGCCTCCATCGCCTGCGTCGTGGCGCGGCGATCCGCTTCCGAGGCGAACCAGCGATCGGCGTGCGGATAGCGTCCCATCAGGACGAGCTGTTCGGCGGTGAACCGCAGCTCAGTCCGGACGACCTGGGGAAGATGACCGATGCGACGGGCCCGCTCCAGGGCGGTCCACGTCGAGAGCGGCCGGCCGTCGAGCCAGATCGTGCCGGCTGTCGGGCGCCTCATCCCGGCGATGAGATCGAGCACGGTGCTCTTACCGGCGCCGTTGCGCCCGACCAACGCGATGAACTCTCCCGTCGTCGCCTCGAAGCCGACATCGTCAACGACGGCGGCACCGTTGACGTGCCATCCGATCGCACGCGCCTGCACGATGGTCATTTCTCGACGACCACGCCGTGCAGCCACCTGGCCAACGTGTCCGCGACCTCGACGACGCGCGGACCAGGCACGACAAACGCATCGCTCACGACGGGATGAATGCCGTGCTGGCGAACCGCCGCCACGGCGGTCTGCGCATTCCATGACGCCAGCGTCGCGGTCTCGCGTCGTGCTCGATCGGCCGGCGTGTCGCCCATGTCGCCTGCATCAACGACGACATCGGGCGCCAATCGAATCACCGTTTCCATGGAGATGCGCGGGTATTCCGGCAGCCCGCTCCCGTCCAGCACATTCGCCCCGCCGGCAATCTCCACCAGATCGCTCAGATACGAACCACGACCGACCGCGACGAGATCGGTCAGCGTGCCCGCGCGCCGGCCGACGACCACGAGCACTCTCTTTCGAGTCCGTCCCGCAACAGCGCCCCGAACGCGATCGAGGTGTCGATGAAGATTCACGATCAGCGCCTCTGCACGATCGCCGATGCCTGCAGCCGTGCCGATGGCTCGAATGCTGGTGTACACACTCGGCAGCGTCCCGCTATCGACGGTCGCCGAGCGGATGCCCAACGACCCGAGCTGCCTGACGACGTCGTGCGGACCCGCGTGCACAATCACCAAATCCGGACCCAGCTTCGCGATCAGTTCGGCGTCGGGTTTCAGAAACGAGCCGACCTTCGGCAGGGTCCTGACAATCTCGGGATAGCGGCAATAGGTGGAGACATCGATCACGCGATCGCCGATGCCCAGCGCGAACAGCGTCTCGGTGACGCTCGGCGACGTCGAGACGATGCGTGCCGGCACCGCCGCTCGAAGCGTGACCAACTGGCAGACGACACACCAGATGGCCAGGAGTCGCACCGCGCGGCGTCTCCATCCGCGCACGTCCTGACGCGCGCGCAGCCGCGCCGCGATCGCTGCCAGAGCGCTTTTCAGTTGTACGTGGTGTCCGGCTTCAGCCGGATATGCGTAGTGTCCGGCTTCAGCCGGACCGGCACAGCCCGCCTGACCAGCCTCCGCCAAGGCTAGGGCGGTCCGCCGTCGCATCCGCGAAAGCGGAAGGCGACCCCTACGTACGACGGAAGAATGCTTTGGGGGCTGCTTAATCAGATCGACGCGGGGATCGCCCGCTTCCCTCCTCATTCGACCCCTCGCTACCAAGCACGTGAAAAGCGGTTGCCGGCCTTCCCCGTGGCCTCGCGGAGCGATCCGCTGACACCCGCATCGTGCTCGAGCTTGCGGCCGAACAGCCACAGCAGGTCCGAGAGGCGATTGACAAACGCCAGCATCGCCGGCTGCACCGCGACGCCGGCCTCCTGCAGCCGCACCAGGGCTCGCTCGGCCCGGCGACAGACCGTTCTTGCCACGTCAAAGGCCGCGGCGGCCGCATGCTCCCCGGGAATGGACCAGTCCGCGAGGACTCCCTCGATGCCCTCGATTCGATGGACCTCGGCGGTCAGCCGCTCGACCAGCGCGGGATCGATCACGATCTGTGGCTTGGGGCTCTCGTTGGGCGTGGCCAGCGCTGAGCCGATCGTGAACAACTCCTGCTGCACACTCTTCGTGAACGCCGCAACCTCGGCGTCCTCGCAGATCGACCGGGCGAACCCGAGCGTCGAATTCAACTCGTCGATCGTTCCGTAGGTCTCGACCCGCGCGGACGCCTTCGACACGCGCACGCCGCCCGCCAGGCTGGTCTGTCCGCCATCTCCTCGCATCGTACTGATACTCATGACACCCTTCTCCTTCCCCTTCGGGCCCTCAGGAACGCCGCCAGCGACGCGAAGTCCGCGCCGCCTGACTCGACGTCCCCGCACACCGCCTGCCACCCCGACTCTCGAGCATGAACGCACAACGTGCGCGGGTCCGATGCCGGCACCACGGCGTAGCCCTCCCGCTCGAGCACCGCGCCGGCCAGCGCGGCGTGCAGGCCCGATCCGCGCACCACCGCATCGCCGCCGTTCCCGGTCAGCAGCCGAAAGCTGCGCTCTTCGGGATGAAACCGAATCTGGCGCCCTTCGAACGCCCGACCGATGCCGCCCGACAGGACTACGTCCTCTGGCGCGCCGGTCATCAGCTCGCCGCCGGGCATCACGAGCCAGACGAGGTCTGCTGTGCGCAGCGCCAGCTCGAGGTCGTGGGTCGACACCACGACGGCGAGTCCTCCGTCGCGCGTCAGCTCGCGCAGCAATCCCATCAACTCGACACGTGACGGCACATCGAGAAACGCGGTCGGTTCGTCGAGCAGGAGCAGCAGCGGCTCCTGGGCGAGTGCCCGCGCGATCATCGCGCGCTGCCGCTCGCCGTCAGACAGCCGGCTGAAATCCCGATCCGCGAGGTGGCGCGCTCGGTCGGCCCACCGGCGGATGCTTGCGTGACGGTCACGAGCTTGTAGGACTTCCGGTACTCAATCCGAAAGTTCGCCGCGTCCTCGATCACCGCCTTGTCGGGAAAATAGTCCGTTTCGGGATCGAAGCGATCAACGCATCCCGATTTCACGTTCGCCGTGCGGCGGATCTGCGTGTGTGCGCTCGCCACCAGGCCGCTCACCATCAACAGGCCGGCAAGCGCGCGCCCGATGCCTCGCGTGGCGATGGCTGCCCGACCAGCGCTGCCGACGCCGAGGACGGTCCCAAGACGCATGACCTAACGGCCGCCCAACGTGACGGTCAGGCCTGTCCGGACATTGACGGGCAGCCCGGGAAATCCGAACGCGGGCTGGTATCGCTGATCCAGTACGTTCTCGATCGTCGCGTACCACTTGATCCGGGGATGCACCCGATACGATCCGCTGACGTCGATCTTCTGGTAGCCGAAATCGAGATCGTGATTCGGCAGCAGCAGCGAATTGCCGAAGTTGATGTCCGAGCCGACGATAAACGTGCTGTCGTCGGCTTTGCCGGCGAAGTAGCCGGTCAACGCCACGTCGGCGCGTCCCTGACTGTAGGAAACGAGCAGGCTTCCCGTATTGGCTGGACGCCGGAATGGCCGCTGGCCGACCAGCGCCGTGAAGCCCCCAATCTGAATGCCGGGAAACAGCGGATTGACCTGCGGCGTCACGTTGCTGCTGAGCGACCGCGTGACCATCGCATCGAGAAACGTGTAGGAGCCACCGATGCGCAGGCGGCCAAACCCCGCGTCCGCCGAGAGCTCGACGCCCTGCGCACGATACGACTGCGAGTTCACATACGCGCCCGGCGACGCGGCGGCCGCGACGTCCGCGGGAACGCCGAACTGTGGCAGGAGGTTGTTGCTGACAAACTCGGTCAGATCGAAGAACTCGTTGTTGAAGTACGAGACGCGCGCTCGCGCGCGGCCCTGCCCGAAGC
>JBDTVS010000068.1:0-7807 GCA_040007095.1 Acidobacteriota bacterium | reverse complement strand
GATCGAGGCGGACTCAACGTCAACCTACTCGGCGACTTTCACCACGGGCTGCTAATGCTTCCTTCTATGAGGCGACCCGTTGTCAAGCCCCCCGTGATCTGCAGCTGATCTGCAGCCCTTCGAACAAGCTCCCGCCGGAGCGGGCTCCTCACACGCCAAGGAGCCCGCGGAGGCGGCGCCGCAAATGCCCGCGCACGACGCACCTCGTGTCCCACTGGCCGGTCCATGTGAGTCGAGCCCAGCCCGACGACCTTCTATCCGTGGCGATCGCGGTGAGCGATCACGCACCAGCTGCACGCATGCGCTGGACCGAGGGGGCAAGCCGCTCCATCTATCAAACGGTTCCCGTCTCCGGGAACCCGAAACATTCGCGAGCGGCTCGCCACCAGTGGATGCACGCGCGACGGGGCGCGGCGAATCCTGTGACGCGTGTCGTTACGTCTTCAGCGTGGCGCCCGCCGGCACGACCCCGTGCTCGACATAGCGCCACAGCGCGATGACCAGTTTCCGCGCCAGTGCCACGATGCCGATCCGTTTACTCCGGCCGCCCGCCGGGCCAAAGCGCGTGAGGAACTACTGCGTCAACGCGCTCGTCGGCTGCCAGCGTACTCACCCCCACGCCAGTTGCAGCGCGATCCGCCGCAACTCCGCGCGGCCAGCCCTGCTGATCCCTTGGTCGCGCACGCGCTGGTCGCTCCGATACGGGACCGGCACCAACCCCATGACGGCGCCGAGTTGCCGCCCGTTCTGAAACGTCCGCGTGCCGAACAGTTCCGCGCTGAACACCGCCGCACTGGTTTCGGCCACGCCGCGCATCGTGCAGAGCTGCCGCGCGATCGCCGCCACCCGATCGGTGCCCGTCTCGATCTCCGCGTCACGCGCCGCAGTGAGCGCCGTCATCCGGGCGTCGATCGCTTCCGGGTGTGCCCACTCGCGCTCGAGCCGAAGACGGAACGCCGTTGGCAGCGCCCGGCCGTCGCCGGTCTGTGCCGTCGCCAGGTGCGCCAGGAACGTCGCGTCCAGGTCCAGCCGGATGCCTTGCGTGGCGAGCAACGCCTGGATCCGATTGCGCACGCATTTCCGATCCTCGCGCACTGTCGCGATCTCCCGCGTCCCCTGACGGTGCGCTTCGGCCTCCGGCGAGGGCACGTGTACTACGCTCCACACTTTCCGTTCTCCTCCGTGCCACCGCAGGAGCAGCGCCAATAACTTGCTCACATCCAGACGATCAGTCTTCGCTCGGCGCGCCCGCCGGTTGACTTCGATGCTCGAGGAATCTACCACCACGTTCTCGACCTCGTGCGCGAGTAGCCACCGGTGGAGCCAGAAGCCATCCCGGCCTGCCTCGTAACAACTGTGCACCGGGGCGTCGACCGATAACCCGAACCGCGCCTGCGCCAGCTGAATCTCCTTCACCAGCGTGCCCAGGTCGCCGGCCGGCATCGTGCGAATGCCGGGCGCTGCGCCGGAGCGGTGGTAAACCCGAGCGTCCACTTCGTACTCCCAAGATCAAAGGCCAGCATCAACGTCGTACCAGGTGCGTTACACTCGCGCAGGGTCGTCGCGGTCATACCAGCTCTCTCCTTGTTGTGCCCAACGAGCACATGGCGGGAAACTTAACGCGGCGGCCCGTACTCTTCAGCCGCCTAGTCGGTGCCTACATAGCATCTATCGTCAGAAATCGCGCGCGACGATCGAAAATCTTGTTGCGTCACGAGCCGCGGTGGAGGCAGTATCTGGGCGACGCTCGGCGCCCCGGAGGAGACAGCGGTGATGCGCCTGACCTGAGGTCCAGCGCGTTGATTGCGGAAGCGGTGTCTTGGCGACAACGACCCGGAGTGTGATGCGGAAGACTGTACGCGTTGGCGCTCTCCCTCTGATGGCTGCCTGTGGAGTCCTGCTCTTTGGGACTTCCGCCGTTCTGGCCCATCACTCCTTCGCGATGTTTGACATGAGCAAGCCGGTCACGCTGCAGGGCGTGGTCACCGCCTTCGAGTGGACCAACCCTCACGCCTATATCGAGGTCGACGTCACGGATGGCCCCGGTGGCCCACGGCATTGGAGCATCGAGTTGGGAAGCCCGAGCATCCTCCAGCGCGCCGGGTGGAAGTTCAGCACGCTGAAGTTTGGCGACAAGGTATCGGCTGTTGTGAGCCCGCTCAAAAGCGGCGAACCCGGGTGCCTGCTCAGCCGCGTCACATTAGCGGACGGCCGTGTCTTGAGTAATGGTGGGGCGGCGCCAGCCACGGGCGCGCCTGCAACTGGAGCGGTGAGACAGCCGTGAGGATGCGGGTCTGTGCGGTCGTCGTGCTGGCGGCAGGGTTGGTGTGGGCGCCGCTCTCAGGCGGCGCGTCGTCGGCCGCTCCGTTGCCTTCCGCGAGAGCGATCCAGCAGGCGCCATCAGGTGTGCCGAACTTGATGGGGTCGTGGGCGCCTTCGAGTGGCCGGGGCGCCGATGCGAAGCTCGCACCGCCTCCCGCGGGCCCACTGGTCCTCAAGCCCGAGTATGCCAAGGCCTTCGAGGCGCGTCGTGCCGCGGATGCCGAAGCCACCAGACGCGGCGAACCGCTGCCGAGCGCCGGCATGCTCTGTTCGCCCTACGGCATGCCGCGGATGATGGCCGTGGCCACCTATCCCATGGAGATCCTCCAGACACCTGGCCAGGTGACGATCATCGCGGAAGCTTTCAGCGAGGTCCGCCGCATCTATCTCAACCGAGCGCAGGAACCGATTGACGACGTGCCGCCCGGCTACTACGGGCACTCGGTCGGCCGGTGGGAGGGTGAGACGCTGGTCGTCGACACGGTCGGGATCAAGGAGTCGGTGCCGGGCTACAACAGCATGCCGCACAGTCGCCAGATGCGCATCACGGAGCGCTTCAAACTGATGGCGGCTGACGTGCTGTTCGACGAAATCACGATCCAGGATCCGGTCGTGCTGGAGAAGCCGGTCACCTACACCCGCGCGTATCGACGGTTGCCCGACTACGAGATGGTCGAGTTCGTGTGCGAGAACAATCGCGAGTACGTGGATGCGGAGGGCAAGGTCAGGATGAGGCTGCCCGGCAAAGTCGGGCAGTGAGGAGTGTGATGACGATACGTCAGACAATTGCGGCCACGCTCGTGGTACTTGCGGCTCCGGTCTTCGTGGGCGCCCAGACGCCGGCCGCCGCACCGGCCGCACCAGCGGCGCCGGCCATGCCGCTTGGCGCCCTGGCGCCGGCCAATCTCGCGAAGCTTCGCCCCGCGCCCCCCTTCAACCTCACCGGGCTGTGGCTCCATGGTGGTGGGCAGAACAACTCGTTCAGGTTTTCGCCGCCCGCCGGGTTCAAGCTGACCCCGGCTGCGCAGGTGCACTTCGAGGCCGCGCGCAAGGCGCAGGCGGACGGCAACGTGTACCGCGACGACATCGGTCAGTGCTGGCCGGCGGGACTGCCGGTGATCATGACGCGCGTGTGGCCGATCGCCATGGTCCAGTTGCCGACCGTCATCTTCATGACCAGCGAGTTCATGAACAGCCTGCGCGTCATCTACCTGGACGGCCGTCCTCACTCCGACCCCGACCTCGTCGTCGCCAGCTTCAACGGCGAATCGATCGGACGCTGGGAAGGCGACACGCTCGTCGTTGATACGAAGTACTTCGTCGGCCATCACCACTGGCTCGACTCCGGAATTCCGATTAGCGACGCCATGCACATGGTCGAGCGCATTCGTCAGATCAACAACGGGCAAGACCTCGAGATCGAGTTCGCCGCGACGGATCCGAAGAGCTGGGAAGGCGAGTGGAAGTGGACCAAGCGGTGGAGGCGCGTCGACGATCGCGACATCGCCGAGGTGACGTGTTTCCCGGACCTCAACGACCACATGCCCAGTACGCGGTCGAAAGAAAACATTCGGGAGGGACGCGAATGAAGGGTTCAATCATCGGATGCGCGGTGGCGATGATGCTTGGGACGGCCGCGACGGCCCTGGCGCACCACTCAGCCGCAGGGATCGACCGCACCAAATCGCAGACGGTCAGCGGTGTCGTCAAGGAGTTCCGCTGGACCAATCCCCACTCCTGGATCGACCTCGACGTGCCGAACGACAAAGGCGGCGCGAGCACGTGGTCTGTCGAGATGACCTCGCCGGCGTTTCTGATCCGCGCGGGCTGGAAGTCCAGTTCCGTGAAGGTCGGCGAGAAGGTGACGGTCACGCTGCGGCCGTTCAAGAGCGGCGAGCCCGGCGGCCTCTTTGTCTCAATTACCTTGCCGGACGGCCGGACTCTCGGCGAGCGTCCGGCGGCGCCGTAAGAAGTAGGCGAAGGCGATGAGGTTGGCGCGGCTCCTCGCCGGCAGTGCCGTGTCGCCGCTGGCGTCGGTCATGACGTGAGAGCATCAGGAATCGTGGGGTGTGGGATCCCGAATTCGTGGTCACGCAGCGACGGGGAGTTGGACGAGGTCCCTGCAATGGGAGACCCAACGCACGTGGCGCAGATCGGCGGTGGCGACGGTGCCTCCAGCGCCAAAACTCAGTGGCGTGTGGCCATCCAATGATGCATGACGGCGTGCGGCGTTGTAGTAGACCTGGAACTCGGCCAGCTTGCGTTCCAGATCACGCGCGTTCCAAAACAGCACCTGATCGAGAAATTCTCGACGCACCGTCCCAATCAGACGCTCGACGAACGGGTGCGACACGGGCACATGCGGCACCGTCTTGATCTCGTCGATCTCCAAAATCCGAAGATTCGCCGCCCAGCAGTGCGCCTCAAACACCGGATCATGATCGGTACTGAGATGTCGGGGCACGCCCTGCCTGTAAATGGCCGTATTGAACATGCGGCACGCGTCGGCGCCTGTGACGGCGCCGCACTGAACGCCGAACCCGACCAGGCGACGGGTGCACTGGTCCATGACCACGAGTACCCAGTAGCTCCGGAGCACGATCGACTCACAGCGAAAGAGGTCGACGCTCCAGAGGCTGTTTGCCGTGTGTCCGATGAACGCCAACCACGAGGGTCCGGTTCTGCCGGGAACCGGGCGATAGTGTTTCGTCAGGACGCGGTGCACGACGTTCTTGTCGAGGTCGATCCCAAATGTCCGCGAAATGATCAACGCGATCCGTGGACAGCCGAACCGAGGATTGCGCGACTTGAGCTCGACAATGGCTTGGATGAGGGCATCGTCCGGCCCTTTCGGTCCGGGCTTCTTCGGGCGTGAGATTGACGAGAACAGCCGGCGGTATTTTGCGACGCACCAAGGCCTGATGGAACGCCAGGAGTGTTGAAGGACGTATGGCGATGGCAACCTTTCGGATGCGTCCGGCGCGAAGGAAAAGCGACGCGAATCCGCAGAGGAGCCGGTCGCGCAGTGTCAGACTGGGCGCCCGCCGACGAGTACGGCGCAGGACGATCAATTGCTGCTTGATCACGAGATTTTCGGCAATCACCGCTCGCACGCCACCAGGGCCACACAGCTTCGCGGTCACGACGGCGAGGTGCAGCAGGGTGAGCAGCAGGTCCTTCATGCGCGCCTCAGCGTAGGGCAGGCGGCGCGTGCCGTGCAACGTTGCTCGGTCCGGGAATCAGCGCGACAATTGGCAATTCGAGACGCACAGGTCGCCGGTATCTTGAATCGCCGACGCAATCACGCCCGGTCTGATGCGGCCAGCCAGCAACGAGCACCGCCAACCTCGCCGCAACGTCGTCGGGCTGACGAGCCGACGATTGCCCAACGGCGGGGCGGTTAGGTGACAGATGACGCGGTGGCATGAGCATTTCGCTTCGCTTCCCTCCGATAGCTGCGATCAGGAAAGGCTAGGCAGAACCGAACAGCCGACCGACAATCTGCTCGACGGTGTTCAGCTTCTCGAATTTCGAGAGTGGGACTGTTCTGATGTTCAGCCGCTCCGACTTCAAGCCCTTCGCGTTCGCCTTGGTATGCTTGCCGATCTTCATACGACCCAGATCCGGGAGTCGCTGTCCCGGTGCGCCACCGAAGAACAAGAACGGACCCAGATCTAGCGTCTGCGGATCAAACCACATGAACACCACGCACCCACTGGGTTTTCCTGCAAGGAGGGCATTGACGCTCAACTTGTTGACCGTCGATCCTCGGAATGACGATTTAAGCTGGACGTGGCGGATGACGGCGTTCGCTTCAAGAACGAGATCGTAGCCCCCGTCATCGACCTGTGGCTTCAGAACCTCGAGACGCCAGTCTCCACGTTTCCACAGGTGCTTCATGACGTCGCCCGCGAACAGGTGTTCAAGCAGGGCTTCCCGATGTGACGACCGGGTGCTGTGAACGGTGGCCGGCGTCAAGGACGGCACAGCACACCGTCGAGAATGGCCTTCGCAATCAGTTTCCAAAACGCATCTTCCGAGAGGTCCAGCGGACGCGGTACAATTTTCCCGTTCTTCCACCACGATAGGCGGATCTCCTCCTTGCCCGACGACTTGATGAGGATTCGTTCAAGGCGAGCCTCATCGCCATCCTCGAATGGAAGAATCGATTCGGAGATCAACTTGGCGTAGTCGGTGTCCCGCATGGGCGGAATCGTAGCACCCTCTCAGCTTCCCGGCGGGCTGCGGTACGCGAAGAAGATCTCTGTAAGCGCTTGAAACCATTTGGTTGCGGGGGCGCGATTCGGCACCAGGGCGGCAAGTGCGCGACGTCAATGAGAATTGCCGGCGCATTGACTCACCTTTCTGCTACCGAAGGGGGGTCGTTGCCTCACGAAGTCTGCTACCACTATGGCAGACCCAAGGAGGGCACAATGGCACGCACGGTCAGCACGGCAACCCGGCAGGATTTGCTGCAAGCGGTTCGAGAGCGGTATCGAGGAAGCCTGAAGGAAGAGAAACTCCGGATCCTCAATGAATTCGTAGCGGTGACCGGCTATCACCGCAAGCACGTCATCCGCCTGTTCAATACGGCGCCGGTCGCCGCCAGGCCGGGCCGGCGAGCGCGTCTTCCTGTCTACGACGAAGGCGTGCGTGAGGCGCTCATCCTCTTGTGGGAGGCCTCCGACCGGGTCTGCGGGAAACGACTCAAGCCGCTCCTGCCGCTGCTCGTGACGGCGCTTGAGCGTCACGGCCACCTCACGCTGGACGTGACGGTCCGGGCGCGCGTGTTGGCCGCCAGTGCGGCGACCCTCGATCGGATGCTGCGGCCCGCCCGCGCGTCGGTCGCTGGGCAGCGTGTGCGTCGGCGGGCCGTTCCCGCGGTGCAGAAGAACGTGCCCGTACGCACGTTCGCGGAATGGGAGAATCCGCAGCCCGGCGAGATGGAAGCGGATCTCGTGAGCCATGGCGGCGACGCCGCGACCGGAAGCTTCGTCCACACCCTCACGCTGACCGACGTGGCCTCTGGGTGGACCGAGTGCGTGGCCCTGGTCGTCCGCGACGGCGCGCTCGTCGTGGCCGCGCTTGAGCAATTGCGCCAGACGATGCCGTTCCCGTTGCGCGGGTTTGATACCGATAACGGGCGGTGAGTTCATGAACGAGACGGTGGCGGCCTATTGCCACACGCATGGGATTCCGTGCACGCGGTCTCGCCCGTACCACAAGAATGATCAGGCGTGGGTGGAGCAGAAGAATGGCTCCGTCGTGCGCCGGCTCGTCGGCTATCGCCGGTTGGAAGGGCTCGCGGCGGCTGCCGCGCTCGCGCGCCTGTACGCGGCGTCTCGACTCTTCGTGAATTTCTTCCAACCGTCGTTCAAGCTGGCGTCCAAGACACGGGTCGGCGCGAAGGTTCACAAGACCTACCATGCACCCGAGACGCCCTATGCGAGACTCCTCGTCAGCGCGGCGGTGACCGACGAGATGA
>JBDTVS010000067.1:0-6160 GCA_040007095.1 Acidobacteriota bacterium | reverse complement strand
GCTCCTCCTGGAATTCGTCCAACGCCACGAAGGGCTGCAGCCAGGCCGATCTGGAGAGCACCGGCGGTACCGGCCTGTTCTATTGCTTCGCAATCAACTGATTTCGCACCGACAGACGGCAGGGCGATAATGCGCGCCTGAGTCGAGAGAACGTTCGGCTCGCAGCCTTGTGGCAGATCGGACTCGACTCTGCCGACTCCCACCCCGGCAACAGCCGCATCTACGGCGAACGAGCATTTTCGGCTGGAATGCCAACATTCAACAGGAACTGGATCGCCGTGATGGTGGCGCGACCACCGGACACGCGCACACGATATGATCACCGGCGACAGCGGCGCGTCGAGAGCGCCCAGCCAACCGGTCGCACATGCGATGTGGGACTCATCAAAGTTCGCCAGTCGTCGCCCCACAGGGTTGCGGCCACAATACGGCTGTTTCGGCAAGCGCCCGGCCAGGCACTTTCTTTGAAGGAGTGTTATGACATTGTCTCGAATCCTGCCGTGTTTCCTGATCGCTGCCTGTGCGTGCGCGGTGGCGGCGGGCTTCCAGGGTGGAGGCGGCGGTCCCGTGTTTTTCGAAGGCGCGCGACTGATCGTCGGGGACGGCAGCGCTCCGATCGAGAGCTCCGCGTTCCTCGTCGAAGGCGACAGCTTCACGTGGGCCGGCAAGAAGGGAGAGCGCCAGCCGCCACCGGGCGCCGTCCGCGTGGATCTGACGGGCAAGACCGTGATGCCATCGCTCATCGACGGTCACAACCACATCGGCCTCGTCAACGAGAAGGACGGGAGCAATAGCAAGGCAAACTACACGCGCGAGAATCTCGTGGACCAGTTGGAGCGCTATGCGTACTACGGCGTGTCGGCGGCGATGAGCATGGGGCTCGAAGCCGATCAGGAGCTCGCCTACCAGTTGCGCGACGAGGTGATCCCGAACGCGGCGCGTTTCCTGACCGTTGGGAAGGGGATTGCGGGGACCTCGATTGCGGGCCCCCCCGGAGAGCCCCGGCTGGGCATTCCGTACGGCGCGCGAACAGAACAGGAAGGCCGGGCGCACGTCAAGGAGTTGCACGCGCGCGGCGTGCACTTCGTCAAGGTGTGGGTGGACGACAGGGCAGGCACGGTCCCGAAAGTCCAACCGAAGGTGTACCGGGCCATCATCGCCGAGGCCCACTCCAACGGCATGGAAGTACTGGCCCATCTGAGTCAGACGACGGCACTGGCCGACGCCAAGGATCTGCTGCAGGCGGGGGTGGACGGTTTCGTGCACGTCGTTCGCGACCGGGACGTGGACGACGAGTACTTGTCGCTGGTGAAGGCGCACCCTAAGACGTGGACAGGTCCGAACATTCCCGTGCCGAATACGAAGGACACGGTGGACGCGCTTGCCGAGACGCTGCCGGCCGACCAGATCGCGCGGATGCGCCAGCAGCTCCAGCAACGTGAGGCGAACGGCAACCCGCCGAATGCGCTCTACGAGCTTCACTGCCGGAACTTCCGGAAGATCCACGATGCCGGCATGATCATCGGTCTCGGCACGGACGGAACCGGTGACGGCATTGGCGCGCACGAACAGATCTTCGCGTATACCCGCTGCGGCATGACCGCCATGGAGGCCATTACCGCGGGCACCAGCGTCAATGCGCGGCTGCTCAAGCTGGAACGAATGGGGACGATTGCGGCCAAGAAGGAAGCCGACTTCAACGTGCTCGACGCCAACCCCCTCGATGACATCGGCCACACCAAGCACATCTCGGCGGCCTATCTGAGGGGCAAGGAAGTGGACAGGAAGGCGCTCAAGGCGAAGTTCATGGCGCCGCCCGTGAAGAAATAGACAAGCCCCAAGCGAGGCGGACACACTTGAAACGGTTCGTGGATTGCTCGTGCACAGGTCTGCGGACACTCGAGGGCCACCCCGGTCCCGCGTGCTGGCGCGGCCGGACAGGAATGAGCCATGACAAGCTTGAACGATCGGAAGACTCCGGGAGTCTACGTCACCGAGATCGCGGCAGTCCCGCCGTCCGCCGTTGGCGTGGAAACGGCCATTCCCGCGTTCGTCGGCTACACCGGGAAAGCCGAGATCCAGGGCCGTTCAGTTGAAGGCCAGCCGATTCGTATCACGTCGTTGAAGGAATACGACGATGTGTTCGGCGGCCCCCCGCACACCATATTCACGTTCGAGGCCGCCACCCAGGACGACTTCGACGTCAAGTACTCCGAGATCGGCGGCAGCGACGCGAATGCCGACACGACCTCCGGCAAGATCCTCTACAAAAAGGTGAAGCCCTCGGTTCAGGTGGGACTGCTTCGCAACAGCCTTCGCCTCTTCTATGCGAACGGCGGCGGCACCTGTTTCGTCGTGTCGGTGGGACCCTACGGAACCTCGGTCGACTCGGACCAGCTCGTGAAGGGCGTGAAGGCCCTCGAAAATCAGGTCGGTCCGACGATGCTCGTCGCTCCCGATCTCTCGTTGCTGGCGATTCCGGATCCTGCGACGCCATGGGTCGTGCCGGGGTTCAGGGACGTCGTCGTGGCCATGCTCAATCAGTGCCGGGCGACACAAGATCGGGTCGCGCTGCTCGATGTCGTGCACGCCCGGGACATCGACCGGAAGTCGCCGCTCGGCGCCCTGGACAAGGCGATAGAGCAATTCCGCACCGACGTCGACCACGATAACCGCGACTATGGAATCGCCTACTTCCCCTACCTTGAGACATCGATGGTCCGGGCCACTGACGTCGACTTCGCGTCATTCGAGCAGGCCGGCATCACCGACTTCATCCTGAGCGAGGCCCAGAAGCTCTTTCCGCGACCACAGGACCCTGCGGTGCAGGCGGCGATAAAGGCGATCAAGGGCGATTTGATGGAAAACAAGGACACCCGCCGGGCGGCGGTGACTGAGGCCCTCAAGAACACGGAT
Organism: Acidobacteriota bacterium; assembly: GCA_040007095.1. Lineage (GTDB taxonomy): Bacteria > Acidobacteriota > Vicinamibacteria > Vicinamibacterales > CAVVIG01 > JBDTVS01. Next base: position 3,244 of record JBDTVS010000067.1, on the reverse strand, counting down.
GATGCGGCCGCGCAGACGCTGAACTTCCTCTACAACAGCTTTTTTCCGACGGTCGCTCCCGCCACAGCGCCCGTCGCTCCAGCCGCTCCGCCGGTCGACTCCGCTCCGTCCAGCGCTCCGGCCTCTCCGCCCGCGGCTCCTCCTCCGGTGGACAACAGGACTCGCGACAACAACCTCTCGAACCTGTTCCCCGCGCTCGCGCAGATGTACCGGATCGCCGCGAAGAAGCTGAACCGGCTGCCGGCCTCGGCAGCGATGGCCGGCGTCATGACATTCACCGACAGCACGCGGGGCGTCTGGAACGCGCCGGCGAACATCGCCCTCGTGTCGGTCGACGGGCCGAGCCTGTCCATCAACGACGACGTCCAGGGCGACCTCAACACACCACTCGACGGCAAGGCCATCAACATCATTCGCGAGTTCATCGGCCGCGGCCCGGTCGTCTGGGGGGCACGGACACTCGACGGCAACAGCAACGACTACTGCTACGTGCAGGTGCGCCGCACGCTCATCTACATCGAGCAGTCGGTCAAGGCGGCGTTGAAGCCGTTCGTCCTCGCAGCCAACGACGGGAAGACCTGGGTGACCGTGATCGCGACGGTGTCCAATTTTCTCCAGGATCTGTGGGCAAAAGGCGGGCTGATGGGCGCCACGCCGACAGAGGCGTTCTCGGTGGATTGCGGGCTCGAGACGACGATGACGGGGCGCGACGTCCTGGAAGGCTGCATGATCGTGCAGATCCTGGTGCAGCTGATCCATCCGGGGGAGTTCATCGAATTGACGTTCAAACAGAAGATGGGGAACGCCGGCTAGCCAGAGAGCGTTCCACGCGGGTCCGGGCGTCACGGCTGACTCTCGAAGGAGAGAGGGTTCGAGTGTCCGAGTTTTTCCACGGAGGTGCGAGAAATTTCGCCGACGCTTGACATCTTTCCGAACCGTGCCGAGGGAGAGCGCGTGATCGATCCGCATGGCCCCCGGGCACGAGACTTGATTGGTGGCACACAAGGAACGAGGGGGCGCCGTGTCGAGCCGATCACCGATCTGTGCATTCTTGCGCGAGGGCCACGTGCCCTGCACCGTCGCCGCCATGCCGACTGAATGGACGCCATCGGCGCAGGCCGAGACCGCCGGGACGCAGGTGCGCGGCCGGGAGTGCGCCAAAGTCGTCGTCTGCCTGGTGGATGGCGAGCCCATCGAGGCCATCCTTCCTGTATCGCTGACGGTGAATCTCACCCGCCTGCTCGCACTCACCGGAGGAAGCGACGTCCGCCTGCCGACCGACGACGAGATGGACCGACTGTTTCCCACCGGCGAACGGAATCCGAGGCCGGCTTTCAGCCCACTGTACGGACTGGCAGTCTGTGTCGATGTGGTCCTCGTGGGCGCGGCCGAGATAGTCTTCCAGGCAGGCCAAGGCCGCGAGATGATTTGTGTGCGGTGGGCCGACTTTGCCAGGTGTGTGAGGCCGATCGTCGGCCCATTCGCTGAGCCGCCGCTGCTGTGGGCGCGCTACAGGGTGTCGCCCAGTGAGTAAGCGGACCGTCACCCTTCCCTCGCGTTGGCCCGCGCAAGGCGATTCGTCGCGCCCCTAGCCGGGCGCGTCGGGGTCCTTTTCCGCGAAGGACTCCGGGGCCGGCATCGCGCCGTCGCGCTGAGCGAACACGCGGGTGAACTCGGCTCCGAAGAGCAAGATCTGGCACGAGTAATACACCCACAACAGGAGGATCATCACCGATCCTGCCGCACCGTAGCTGGAGGACATGCTGCTCTGGCCAAGATACAAGCCGATGAGTTGCTGGCCGATCGTGAAGAGCACGGCGGTCGCGAACGCACCGGTCATGACATCGCGCCAGCGGAGATGCACGTCCGGCAGGACGCGGAACAGGAGGGCGAACAGCCCGGTGGTCACCACGAGCGACACGAACATGCTGACGCCACTCCACAGCAGCGGGATGCTGGGGGCGTAACGGGCGAGCCAGCCGTTCAGGGCGGCAAGTGCGGCCGTCACGGCGAGAGAAACCATCAACAGAAAGCCGATCGCCACTACCAACCCGAACGAGCGCACACGATCCAGCACGAATGCCTTGAAATTGGTCCCAGGATTGGGTTTCACCCGCCAGATCGTGTTCAGCGCACTTTGGAGTTCGAGGAATGCTCCCGTGGCGGCGACGACGAAGGCGATGCTGCCGAACACGGTCGCGAGCATGCCGGTCCGTCGTTGGCTGGCGCCCTCGAGAAGGCTCTGCACGGCGCGCGCACCTTCGCGTCCGATGAGATGATCGAGCTGGCCCACAATCTCGCCGCGGACCGCCTCTGCGCCGAATACCATGCCCGCGATCGCCGTTGCGACAAGCAGTATCGGCGCGATCGCAAACAGCGTGTAGTAAGCGAGCGACGCGCCGAGCCGGGCTGCGTCGTCATCCCACCACGCCCTGAGTGCGGTTCGGAACATTCGTAGAAGCGCTAACGCCCGCATGCGCATTTCTCCCTGAGACCTGCGAACACCACTCGCTGGAGCGGGCGAGAGTGTGACCCACATCTCCAACCCATGCTGTCTCATTGTGAACGTGCCGGGGCGGTTCTGCTTTCATTGCGCCTTCCTCGTCCCGGTGGCCATACCCGCGCGTGTTGGATTGGTCAATGCTGGCCGTCGTCGGCCGCCGGCGGCGCGGTGGACTGCGAGTCGGCCAGCGCGAGCCGCCGCGCCACACCCTCCGTCGCGTGTCGAGGCCCGCTCCAGGAGTGCCGTCGATCGCGAGCTCAGGGGCGCGCGCCCGCTGGCGTTCGGCTCATCAACTCGCGAAGCAGCGCCTGTGTGCTCGGCCGTTCCGGCCGGCGGACGGCGTCGCCCGCACCATTCGCCTGTCCCATCGCCTCGTCGAAGGGCATCCGGCCCGCGGCGTTCTTCGCATCGAGCCGCGCGCCATGATCGACGAGCCATTGCACAATCCTGTCGGCGCCGCGCTGCGCCGCGCCATGCAGCGCGGTCTCGCCGGCGGCGTTGGCGGCATTGACGTCGGCACCACGCTCGAGCAGCAGCGTGATCGCCTCGAGCGATTCCTGTTCCGTCCCAAGACTGGCAATCTCGCGCCACTCCAGCCCAGCCGCCAGCATCATCGGTGTCGTCCCGTTCTTGGTCGCAATGCCCGGGTCGGCCCCGTGCTCGAGCAGGATCTTCATCAGGGCGAGGTCCGAGGTCGAGGCCGCCTTCATGAACGGCGTCGACCCTTCGACGAGGCTCGGA
>JBDTVS010000066.1:0-36399 GCA_040007095.1 Acidobacteriota bacterium | reverse complement strand
GTCAGGTAGTCACGTCATTACTGCCCAAAGTCCCGAGGGGCTGAACTGTTACGCCTGTCCGAACAGGTCGTCGATCTCATCCTGCGCGATGAAACCGGGCGAGTCGACAGGTATCGTGCTATTCGTCATCAAGCTTTCCGTCGTCGGACCCACCGCGAGAGGTGGAGTCAGGACGTTCCTGCGCTGGCCGGTCAGCTTCCCCGTCGCGGCGCGCGTCAGGGGCGAACACCGATTATTGCTATTTCGTAATCAGCAGGTCACCCGTTCAAGTCGGGTCGCCGGCTCCACACTGAATCCTTCCCTTTCAGATAGTTCGAGACTGCCGTTCCATAAGTATGGGGACTGCGGTCAGCAGGTGCATTGGGACTTGTCTGGGGACCATGCGGTTTCTCGTGGCGCCGGCTGGCCAGAATGTGCCGAGATTTCGCGAAGATTCAGCGACCGTCAGCATGAGCAGTTGATGATTTATCAGCAGGTCGGCCGGCTGGCGTCGTAGCTTTCTTGTCGCCCACAGGTCTTTGCAAAACCGCGCGGACGCGGTTTCGCACACCGCCCACCGCCTCATCGGGATTTAAAAGGAGAAAGAGAACCAGAAACAGAAACGTAACCCTGAACTGAGCGATTCACACTTGGAGGACGAACACGGTAACCTATCCCGCAGCTCAGCGTCGGTTCGCTCCGATCACGATGGCGTGGACGGACTGATCATGATGGGTGTAATGCGCATCGCTCGACCATCCTGCAGTGATCTCGTGTCCGCCACCCTCACACGATCCCTCATCGATAGCGCGGTCTTCCGCCAAGGTCTTGGGATGCCGCCGGCTCGAGTCTCGACTGGAGTACGGAGGAGACGGTGCTGGGGACTTCGGCCGTCGGCCCAGCTTACGTCGCTCTCCCGCGGACAGGCGCGGAGCGAGAGAAGGCGCAGGCGGGACGGGGAGATTAGCGCGACAATGGCCAATCTCACATCCGGCCTCGCCGTACGATCTGGAGAGGCTCGGTCGTCGGACCGGCCGGTCGGCGGTGACTGAGCGCTCGCAAAATCGTATCGAGTAAGAGGTCCAGTTCCTTCCCCACGTCTTCGGCGAGGAAGCGCAGCACCAGATAGCCGCTCTCCTGCAGCAACTGATCTTTGCGACGGTCGCGACGGTACGCGACCGGATCCGCAAGATGTTGGGCACCGTCCAACTCCACTGCGACGCGCGCATCCGCACAGTGGAGATCCACTTCCAGTTGTCCGAAACCATCAAACGCAATCGGCAGCGCCACGTTGATGCGGAAACGCCCCTTGGTCTCAGGGAGGGTCTCCAGTCGTCGGTAGAGAAACGCCTCGGTCGCACTGCGCGCTCGGTCGGCGCCGTCAGCATCTGGCGGCACCATCCGAGCCACATGGACGAACAGGCTTGCGAGCGGCGTATCCACACCGTCCCGTACCAGCCTGCGCACGCTGCCGGAGTAGTCGCGCTTCCACACCGGATCCGAGGGCAGGACGACGTCTGCGGGCCATCCAGGTATGGCGCTGGCCGGCAGCAGAATCGTGTACCCAATGGCTTCATAGCCGCGGCAGCGCCGGTCAAACATTCGCGCCAGCATCGCCACGTTGAGGTCCGCGTAGTCGTACACACGCACCTCGCGTTTGCCGTCGTACAGGCGGTGCAGCCGGCCGGCGTACTGGGCGATCGTTCCTCGCCACGAAACCGGAAGCGTCAAGAACAACGTGTCCAGACGCGGATCGTCGAATCCCTCGCCGACGTACTTGCCAGTCGCCAGGATGGCGCGTGCTTCGTCTCGCGGGATGGCGGCGAGTCGATCGGCCACGGCCTGCCGCTGCTTCTTGCCCATTCCCGCCCGCAACACGACGAGGTGACGGACACCTGCTGCAAGCCCCTGCTCGAGACGGTCGAGGTGATCGTTCCGCTCCGTGAGCACGAGCGGCGAGCGCCCTATCCGCACCGACTCGATGACGTCGTCGCAGATGCGATGGTTACGCATCTCGTCGTCGACCAGTTCCTGGTAGAGAGCCTGGAACTCCACTCGTTTGTCAGGGCCAGCAATTCCGATCGGCTGGAATGCCGTAGCCTGTACAAGCACGAAGTGCTCAAACGGGCGGGCCGCCGCTTGGGCTCTCGCGTTGACTCGATGGCGAACCGGCCCGCACTGCATGAAGATGATGGGGTGATGGCCGTCCTTGCGCGCAACGGTGGCCGACAGTCCTATGACGAATCGCGCTTTGGCTTGGCGCGCCACTTGCTCGAAGCTGTGCGCCGACAGGTGATGACATTCGTCGATGATCACCTGGCCGTAGTCGCCCACGCGATCGTCAACGACCCCTTTCCTGACGAGACTCTGAATGATGGCGACGTCGAGCAGCCCGGTCGGTCGGCTTCGCCCGCCGCCGATTCGACCGATCGACTTCGCCGGCATACCGAGGAACGCTGACAGCCGCTCGATCCACTGGTCGAGCAATTGACGCCGATGCACGAGCACGAGGGTGCTGACGCGGCGCTCTGCAATCAGCCAGGCCGCGACCACCGTCTTGCCAAAGGCCGTGGTGGCGGCCAAGACGCCGGTGTCGTGCGCCAGCATCGCGTCTGCCGCCGCCTTCTGCTCGCGCCGCAGCTCGCCTTGAAAGGTCGTCGCGAGAGGGCGGCCCGCGTGGCGCTCGTCGCGAATGGTCATGCCAACGCTCAGGTCGCGTAGCAGTCGCTGAACCTCGTCGAGGCATCCTCGCGGCAGACCGATGTGATCCGGGTGATCCTCGGCACACGCGATGACGCGCGGCTTGGCGTATGTGGACAATCGCATCGCCTGGGCTCTGTAGAACTCCGGATTCTGAAATGCCGCCACCCGAAGGAGCCGGTTTCGGAGACCCGGATGCAATCCGTCCTTCGGGACGTAGATCTGATTACCGAGAACCACCTCCAACGTCTGAGAGAGCTCGCCAACGATCGGCGGCTCCTTTCGGTGCCGCGACGGCGGCGCCGCCCACGGCTCCTCTTCTCCGTCGTCTTGCGGCGGCAAGCGCACACCGAGGATGCGACCATGGCGTTCGGCGTCCTGGACGATCCGTTCAACCTGGGCTCGGCCTATCCTGCGCGCGCTCGCGAGATACGCCCACTGGTCTGGCCAGGGGACGAAGTCGTCATCGAGGAAGACGCTGTTGCCCTGTCTCCGCGGGCCCTTCTGCAGCGGCAAGGCGATCAGGTTCCCGAAGCCTCCCTGCGGCATCGTGTCCTGATTGGGAAAGAGACGGTCGTACGAATCCAGGCCGATGTCGGGCCGACCTTCCATCGTCTCGGTCAGGACGTGCGAGCCCAGCCTTCGCGCCAGCGCGGCTGGAATGGCATCCTCGAAGAAGAACCAGACATGCGCCCCTCGTCCGGAACGTGACCGTTCGAGGGCGGTTGGAAGATCCAGGCGGCGGCATGCGTCGAGAAAGGCTCCAGCATCCTCGCGCCAGCCGGTCTTATCGAAGTCGACGGCCAAGACAAAGCAGGTCTCGTCCAGGAGCAGCGGATACACGCCAGCCACGAACGGCTGACCCTCAGCGTCCTGGCCGGACAGATGCCAGCGAATGACGTCGTCGGTCACCGGAAGGAACCGACGATGGGGACATTCGGCGCACTTGATACGCGGCTTCTCGCAGATGCCACGCACCCACTCGTTCGCGCACGCGGGTGCGTACCCCGACTTGCCTGTCTTCCGGCTGTGGAAACGACGCGGGTATATGTCCTCGCGACCGCGGAACAGCGATCGGAACAACGCGATCTTGGCCCCTGACGACGACGTCTGGCTGACGAGGCCTGTCGTCAATTCCACCGGTGCCACTCCGATGACCTCAGCGGTGCGAAGTCGTCTGATGGCCCAGACGCAAAGTCATCCACAGCGGTCGTCCCACGTGATCTACGATGAGCTCCGCGACATAATAGTCGGCCGTGCGACTTCGCAACGCGCACCTCGCCCTCGTCGAGCGACACAAAGTGCTCGAGTACCTCCTGAACGCCGCACATCCAGACAATGGCGGCAAGGCGCAATTTTTCAAGTCGCTCGGCTTCATCAGGGAGAATGCTGAGCTGCTGGTCAGCGCACTTCGCATCGTCGCTCAGACCGGGGAAGTCGTGGAGACGGTCGATTCTATTCACGGCGAGAAATATGTTGTTGATGGCAGAGTATCGTCGCAAACTGAGAAGGGGCGCCAGCAGATGGTGCGCACGGTCTGGATCATCGATCGAGGTGTTGACGCACCTCGATTGGTGACAGCCTATCCAGGTAGAGAGCGTTTGTCATGATCAGAGAACATGAACGGGTCGTCCTGACTGCTTCGCTGCCCAAAGAGCGCTTGGAGACCGGCGACGTAGGGACGGTGGTCCACGTCTACGACGACGGCAAGGCTTTCGAAATAGAGTTCACTACCCTCGACGGGTGCACCGCCGCGGTGGCGACGGTTGAGGCCTCTGGCGTCCGACCCGTGACCAGCCGCGAGATCACCCACGCGCGCGAGATGACGGCTCGGTGAGTCCATCTGCCCCATTCTGCTTTGTTGCCTGAGCCTGCGACACGACGCCGATACCCATCGGAGGATGTGTGCACTCGGCGCCGCCTGGCCGTGCACATGCCGCACGCTTTCCAGAAGAAGTCCACACATGTTGTTACCACGCCCGCAAAGGGAGTTGGCCCTGATCCGACAGCGCTTGGCGGACGCTGAACGCTTGGAAACGGCGAGGCGTCGTTGACATGGCCAAGAGAACATCGGCGAAGAGACGACACTCCGGCATCGAGTTCGAGGCAAGTTCCGGCAACGTGTTCGCGGATCTGGGTCTCCCGAATCCTGAGCGGGAGCTGCTGAAGGCCCGACTGACGCTCGAGATCTACCGCATCCTCAAAGAACGCCACTTGACACAAGCGAGCGCCGGGACGCTCTTGGGTATCAAGCAGCCGCACGTGTCGTTGCTCGTGCGGAACCGCGCGGGCAGCTTCTCCGTTGAGCGCCTAATGGATTTCCTGACCGCACTCGGCCAAGTCGTTGAAATTACGGTCCGCCCCACTCGCAAGGACCATGGCGCCGTCTCCCTAGTGCTGGCCCAATAATCAGGTCGATAGCGTCCAGAGCAGCACGCGGACGTCCGCGGCGTGTTGCGTCGAGCCTTGTCGCGGACATCGCGTCGCGTGCAATCCATGACGTTCCGCTCACCCACGACGAGGCAAGGCCGACGTGCGAATCTTACAGGCGTCGACACGCCGGTTCCCTCTTGTGCGGCCCGACTGTTCAGGAACTCGCGAACGCCGGATGTCCCGCGCGATGGCGACGCGCCCGGGCGATGTGTATTGGGAAAAGTATTGGGACCCCCTCAGGGGCACCAGAGAAAACTGGCGCAAAACTGAGGCCTCCTAGAAAACTCTCGAGTCTGGGTATCCGCCGTAAGTCGTTGATACGAAAGGGCGTCGCGTCAAGCAAGCTGCTCCTTCGTAATCAGCAGGTCACCCGTTCAAGTCGGGTCGCCGGCTCCAAAATCCTAACAAATAAGCTATATTTTGTTTTTTGTTCGTCTGCAGTACCGGCTAAGTGCAGCCAATTGACGGTGTTCGGCGACGTTAGCGGACGTTCGGACGCCGTTCCGGTTCCTCGACCGGTCCATTGGCAAGCGCCGCCAACCAGGCGGCGATGTGGGACTCACACCAACCGACCGCCCTTGGCGAGAGTTGAATGTGCCTGGGAAACTTGCCCGCCTTTTCCTGCTCCCAGATCGTGGTCCGTGACAACCCTGTGAGCCTGTGGGTGGCGAATTGCTAATTCCTGAGCATTTCTTGGGTGTCCCGATCAACAGGGGCCTCCATCGTCGGCGCCTCTACTGCAGCCAGGCCGACACGACCAGCATTCCAACGGCGTGAATCCTGGACATCATCTCACGGCTGTTTCGCGCTGACGCCGACGGTGAAGGCCACCGACACGCTGCGGCCGGCCATCAGGGTCAGGATGTCGTCGGGCGACGCGGCGTTCGATTTTGCCGACGCCGGGCTCACCGCCGTGATGGCGTGGCTGTCGGTCAGGTTGTTGACGGCCAGTCGGATGCGCGATTGCGACAACCTCGACGATTCACGCAGCGTGTAGTTGAGAAACAGGTTGGTGATATCGAACGGATCGATCGGGATGGCCTGATGGATGCTGGTATTGTCGTTGTACATCGCCCCGACCCGTTTGCTGAAGAAGCCGATGTTCCAGCTGCCACGGTTATAGGTGAGGCCCAGCGTTTCAGTGTCGCTCGGCGCATTCTGCACCCACAGATCCGAGTCAATGTACTTGGCCGAGCCTTTGGTGCCGTTTAAGTAGACCGCCAGGCCGCCGCCGAGCAGGATCGTGCTCTCGACCTCGACGCCTTTCGTGATCGAGGCCCCGTTGAGAAAGTAGAGCGTGTCCCCGGTCACGTTATCGAACGTCGATGAGTAATCGCTCTCGTATCTGATGTGGTAGAAGTCCACATCGAGCGTCGCGCGGCGGGCTTTCCAGACCGATCCCACCTGGTAGGTATCGGTCAGGATCGGCTTCGGCAGCGTGCCCACCTGGGCGTTCTTCACATCGAACACGCTCGAGGGCGGAATGTTCTGACCCTTGCCATATTGGCCGTACATCGACCAATACGGTTGCACGAGCAGATGCGCGTCGAGCGACGGGAGCCATGCGTTGTAGCTCGCGTCGTGATTGATCGATGCGGCCCCGTCAAGTTTCTCTATGAACGTACGATGAACGACCACACTGGCTTGATGTCGACCGGCTGCAGCCCTACTACGAAGACTTGCTCTTGCTCCACGGTCGCGAGATCACGACCTACCGCGGCCATGCCAACGCAATCGGCGAACGGCAGTTCCACGACTTCCGTCTTGGCCGCGCACGTGTTGCGGACGTGTTGAGAGGACCGGCCTCCGACGGCGCCTCCATTTCCATCAATCACCCAACCGTCCCGACGATGAGCGGTGCATGGGGTGCGGATGGAACGACCTGGATCCAGAAACGCTTTCAACGGTGCATGGCGTCGAAGTGGTGAATGGCGACTCGTCATCGGACCTGGCCGGCTGGTCCTTCAGGGCCAGTCTCCTCAATCGGGGATTACACGTCACGGCGGTCGGCGGCAGCGACGAACGCACACCAGGGGAAACAGCCAACCGTCGACTTGGCCGCTCAGAGCGTTCTCGTCAGCAGTGTGTCTCGTGCCGCTGCCGGCGCCGATCTTGTACGCCAAAAGACTTCATACGGGCAACATGATGCTGGACACCTCCAACGCCCGCATCTTGTGCAATCCGCTAAAACGCTCGCTAAGCCACGAGTAACGGCGACGTAACGTGAAGTTATCGACAGGGTTTTCCACAGATCGTGTGCAAACCTGGAGCGCGTGTCTCGGGCTAATCCCCCATTGTTTCTTCCCTCTGGCATCTACCGTGTCGGCGCGCAGCAGCCGTCGTGAAGTTGCGCATGTAACATCGACGTAACGATGCGGTTGACGCTTTCTTCGACGATGCACCGCCGTTACACTGGAGGACCGCAAGGGAGGTCGACCATGTCACTCGAACGCCACTTCACCAACCATGGACGCGTACATAGGTTCGTCGTGACAAACCACCTCGAAGGCTGGGAGGTGCGCGAAGAGGAAGATTCGTCAGTGCTGCGCCTGGTACGCCGTCAGGATTGGCACCGCGTCGAGAGAGACATCCAACTCTTTGAGCTCAGAGCCCTCGCACTCAAAAGCGAAGGGTGGATCGAGAACTGAAGCGTGGGGCACACTCGCCAGGGGCGCACCTTACCATCTTCCAATCTCGACAAACGTCAGGATCGTCGGGAATCGCGGCGATCGTCGGGTGGTTCGTGAATCTGTCTGGAATTTCCGTCTTCAAACAGATCGGCGTACCGCGCGCACGTGCGATGTCCCAAGGCCGCCTCCAGGACGCGCGTGATATGGGCTTCGCAGCACGCGTGGTCGAAGTCGCCGGGGGTGCTCGGCAATACGTATCGCCGGCTGATTCCGCCAACGCGACAAGAGCCGCTCGCACACCTGCTGCGACACGGCCCGCCGGAGTGCCGAACGCGACGACCACGTGATCACCGGGCAGGCGCAGGCCTGACCGGTGGCGATCTTGTAGACATGTCCATGGTCTTCGGTGTAGCCAATGCCCGGCGCCGGCGAGCGCGGCCGATAACTCGGGCCCGAACAGCCAAGCCGGCGCCACGAATGTCTCTGGCGGAGTCTGGAGCAGCCGCTCGGACACCGCACGTCCGTGTGCCACACGTTCGCGCAGACGATCGCCCGTCAGCGACAGGAACTCGCCTTCTCCGTTGGTGAGCAGCCCACGTTTCAACCCGGCGATCGCACAGCGGTCGGTACGCCTGTCCTCATCGAGCTCCTGATGGTAATAACCGTGCAGCGCCCAATGAACTGAGAACGGCCGTTTCCGTCGGCACCAGGCCACGAAATCGCGATCGGATTCACTGCGGCCGTGCGGTGAGAGTTCGGAACCAGCAGATACAGGACTTCCGACACGTCCAGTTCGCCGAACAGACGCTCGGCTCGCTCGATCCGGCGCTGGTGAACCGGCGTTACGTCGTGGAGCGAGACAAGTACTCGCAATAGCCGTCCGCCTGCCGTCCAACCGCATCGTTCCATGTACCGTGCCGCTCGGCGACGATCGACCGCATCGCGACTTCGTGAGAGGCGCTCCCCCTCCGGCCTCGTGGAGGGCCTCGAGGAAGCTGTCGAACCATCGATCCGCCCGGTCGCCCGCGCGCCGACGAACCCACCGGATGAACACGATTCTTGCTCTTTCCACGGCGGGACTGGTGGCCTTCGCTTCTGCGCTTCCCGGGATGCGAGCGCGGATGCAATTGGCGAAGGCCAAGCACCGGTCGATACACGGTCACCCGCGGATCTCCCAACGGTTGGCGAAACTCGTGTCGTTCTACGAGTACAGCGCCGACCGGTTCTTCCGGTCCGATCGCGGGCCGGCTGAAGTCTGCGAGCAGCGCCGCACCGGGTTCGATCGACTCGCCCGTCGGCTGCGGGACCGCGCACCCGAAATGCCGAGCCAGTCCGCATGTTGCTCGAGCGTGCCCATCGCCGTCGGATCGAGAAGCAATAGCAGTGGCGAGAAGGCCCAGATCGACAGCAGGGGTTGAGCAGCACGAGCCGCCCCGAGGGCCGACACACCCGAAGCATCGCCCGCGCGACCCTCGCCGGGTCGGACACGATATTCATGACGTAGGGGGCGGAGATGGCGTCGAATTGCGCGTCCTGAAAGGCGAGGTGCGCGGCATCCATTCGGCACAGGGACACGTGTTGAACTCCGCGGCGCGCCAATCGAAGTCGTGCGCGCCCGATCATGTGCGCCGACAGGTCAATCGCCACCACACGACAGCCTCGTGGGTAGTGGAGCGCGCTCAAACCGGTGCCGACGCCGATCTCCAAGATCGACTCTCCGCAGGACGGGGCGAGGCGCGTCATGGCGTGGCGCCGCCCGTGATCAAGGGTCGCGCCGTAGATCAGGTCGTAGAGGGGGGCCAGACGTTCGTAGATGGCCTCCACCGTGGGTGAGACGCCGATGTGCGGTGCGTCCTTGGAGTAGCGCACCTTCAGTGGGAGACTCGTCGCACGTGTGAAAGAGTGTCAGACCTGTATGACAGCGGCTCGACCAGGAAGAAAACATTCGGTGACGAGCGTCGAGCATCCCATGGCGCTCTCTCGCGGTGAGCTCGGCTTGTCGGCGGCATACTTCAGTTCTTCACGAACACCGCGTTTGAAATCAGCTGCGGCTGTCCGTCTCGGCTGACAATGACGCTGAACCAGTCGCCTGACACCGCGTCCACGGTCAGCGTGGTCGTGTCATCGTCGCTCAACAGGTCGACCGGCTCCGACTTGTGCCCGCGGCGAATCCAGTAGCACTGCTGACGGGCCGATCCTGTCACGTGCGCGGCGAGCGTCACACGACCCGGTCCGATTGTTTGACCCATGCCGACCGTCGTCTGGGCGGAGCGCGCGGTCAGATCGAGGACCGATTTGGAGCCTGGTGACGCGCGGACGAACACGCGCCCAGACTTCAAGCCGGCCACGATGGCCTCTTCAGACAGGGCCGAGGCCCATACGACCGTCGCAGGGCTGCGCAGAGATGCGCGGCCTTCGAACGGATCGTGGACATCACTCCCACCGACGGGCACGGCGTGTTGGCCGTGCTCCAGGCGGTCCGCCCAGAATGCCCACCCGGGCCCAGCGATCCCACGAGTCGGCGTAGACCCGTTCAGTACTTCGATGCCAGCGACGCGCTGCATCGTCTCCGCGTCGCGGTCAGCCCAACCACACCCGTTGCACCAGTCGCTCGACGACAACCAGGCGTGATTGATCGACACGAACGCGCCGTTTCGCGCGACCTGCTCCAGGAGGGTGGACATCGGCCGGCGTGGACCCAGACGAAAGTCGGTAAACCGGCGCTCGCCGATCGCATTGAAATGACCACGGGCTGTCGTGATTTCGCGGCCATGCAACAGCAGGAGGGTGGGGCTTGCGGCTTGAGCACGATCGATGTCGACCCAGTGGCTCGCCGTGTTGTGGTCCGTGATCGCCAGAAAATCCAACTGCGCCGCACTGCCGGCGGCGATCACGTCGCGCACGAGGACCGGGCGCTGACGCCCCCGGGGATCGTCGCGATACCCGTCGCTGTGTCCGGAATGGACGTGCAGATCGCCGGCAAACCATCCCGGCGACGCGCGCAGGACCGGCCACGTTGGCGCGGGCCCGTTCGACAGACGGACGGTGATTTGGTACGCCGTGTTGGAGCCGTCGCGACGGGGCGGCGCGCCGAGGAGGACGCGCCACTGGCCAGCCTCGATCGGGCCCGGAAGGTAGCCGAGGCTGGCGGAGAGGGCATCCAGGTGCACGTGGTCGTGACGCGCGGTGCTCCAGCCACGAAGTCCCGACGGCCCGCCGACGCCGAAGTCCAGCAGGGACTCGGGCTCACCGTCCGGGCATGTCAGATCGATGTCAATCGCCGAGGTCCCGCTCGGCACGATAAATGTCCGCTCCCCTCCCCAATCCCGATCGGCTGACGTCAGCACACCGCTCAGGGTCACGACGTCAGGGGATGCCGCCACCGCTGGCGTGGGCACGTGGTCCAGCACCACCACCGCTGCGACAAAGACGCCGATGCTGAGCGTGAGCAGCCTCGACGTCACGCGACCCAGTTCCAGGTCGCAAACGTGGCCATCAGGACCGCCTCGAGGATGGCGCACGGCACGAGGAGCGCCACCAACGCCCAGGGACGCTTCACGAACCGCGCGAGCAGAATGGCGTGTGGAAACGAGGGCAGCAACAGCCGGTTGAACGACATGAGCGACCCCGAGAGAGGAATCAGGACGATCAGGAAGGCGTAGCACGCATAACTTGGACGCACGCGCGCATAGATCGCCGGAAGGCTGGTGACGGCCACGAGGGCCAACGCCGCATCGACGACCGAATTGTCGTAGGTGTGCAGTCGGGGTCCAGCGTGCCAGAGGTTGATGAACGGCTGCCACGGTGCGACCATCGGACCGCGGATCGCTGCTTGACCCGACAGCGTGGCCAGCGGGTCACCGAACGCAATGTCGGCGAACGCCAGATACGCTGCGACGGCCAGCAGTGGCGGGACAAGAATCTGGACGGGAACCAGCCAAGAATGAGCAGTCGACAGGTTGTCCCTCCGCATGGTGAGGTACTCGGCCACGATTGGGACGACCGCCGCAATGCCGACCGGGCGCGTCAGCGTGGCGAGGCCCGCGAGGACACCAGCGACGACCCACTGCCGGCGTCGAGCCGCCAACACCGCGCCGGCGGCGACGGCCAGCAACACCGATTCGCTGTAGGCGCCGGAGAGAAAGAACGCGCTCGGAAACAGCACATAGATCCACAGGGCGCGGCGGGCGACCTCTGCGCTCCAATCGAGCCGCACGATCTTCCAGAGCAGGATGAGAAAGACCAGATAGCACGCGTTGGAGACGATCAGCCCGGCGAGCAATGGTGTGCGCGCGAACGGGATCACCGCCGTCACCAATGCGGGGAAGAGCGGGAAGAAGTTGGCCCGCATGTCGCCGTAGGGACCGATGGGCCCGCGGTAGCCGTGCTCGGCGATGACGACATACCAACAGGCGTCGTAGCGCGCCCAGGCTTCGAGAAACGCATGAGGCTGCGGCGGCAGATGGAACCCGCGCGCCTCGATCGCGTTGATGGGCATTCGCAGGACGGCGAAGATCGCAATGGCGAAGAGGGCGAGACGGGTCGCCAGAAACATCGAGAAGATGAATCGCAGGGTTCGCGCCGTCACGTGCGCTCGGCCACCCACATGTGGTGCTACGGTGCCACGACGACATCAGGGCGGTGTGTCGTTCGACGCTCGGATGCGTAAATTCGTGGCTGTCCCGCGAAGCCGACCGTTGGCACGTACTCTCTACTGCGCGGCAAGCGCCTCGTGAGATTATTGAACGCGGATAGCCTCGACGCTCCTCGAGACCATCCGCGTTGTCCTTCGTTGACCGGGCGGCCACGCACCAACTCGAACCAATAGTCTCGTCAGTCGTCGTCGTCCTTCCTGCTCGAGGCCTGGCCGCGGCGCGCTGGATACGGCCTGCTCCCCATCAAGCCGGTCCATAGCACTCTGTTGAACTGTGCCGTGGGCACCTGGTCGGCTTCAGAAAAGTTGTACCCGGCCGTCACGCGATCCCAATACGCCGCGTCGTGTTGGGGCGTGACTTTCGGACCCGCGGCGAATCTCACGCCTTCTGGTCCGTCCCAGGCCAAAGCCAGCATCGTGGTGGACAGCACGGTTGACGCCTCGGCCGCATACGTCCAGACACCAGAAGACTGGATGTCGAACACGTCGGCCATCGGCCGCTGAAAGGCGGTGTTCAGGTTGATGTGCTGCGTGCCCAACACGTCCTCGATCGTGCGCAGCGCGCTGACCTGGTTGTAACGAGTGCTGATGACCTTGCCTTGTTTCACATATGGTCCCACGACCAGGGCCGGGCCACGATGCGAATCGACGTGGTCGGGTCCGTCTTGTACGTCGTCTTCGGTGACGATGATCAGGGTGTCGGCGGCGAACGGACTGTGCGCCACGGCCTCGACCAGACGGCCCAGTGCGAGGTCGCAATCGGCCTGCTGCGTTTCCGGAGTGTTCACGCCCCCGAGCGCGGTGCCGAAGCTGCCCATGTGGTCGTGACTGAAGCGCACCAGCGACAAGCTGGGCAGGTCGCCATTGACGACGAACTGGTCGAACTCCCGCTTCCACTCGTTGTAACGCCACAGGTCCGGATAATTCTGATCGTAGCCGCGGAAGTACACGTCGGTCAGCGAGGCCAACGCCGGCGCCAACGGCGCGACCTGAATGACACCGGAAGCGAACGGGTCGGATACCGGCGCGGCCTTCGTGCCGATGCTGCCGATGTTGTTCACCAGAAAGCCGTAGTTACGTACGGTTCCGCCAGCGTGCAGCACCGCGTTGAAGATGTAGCCATCCTGGATGCCGAAGGGTGCATCGGCGGACGCGTGGTTGCCGGTTCCCGCCAGGAGGTTGGTCGTGCCGCCGGGGAGAGTCGCCGAGGCGTTGCTGTAGTTGGTGGTCCCGGCCACCCCGGCCGCGGCGTCGCGCTGCGCAACCGTCGCGAAGTTGACCGGCACGTTGCGATTGGTGCCTTCGGACTCATACGACAGGCCGCGATTGACGAAGGCGTAGTTGATTTGCTGCGTGATCGTCTCCGTGTTGGTGACACGACCTTGCATCGACCAGGACCATCCGTCCATGCTGCCGTCTCCGGGGTGCATGAAGTTGTCCAGCGTGACGAAGCTGGTGGCCAGGCGATGATTGTTCGGCGTGAGAGATTGGCCGAACTGAGTCAAGTGCCGGTCGCCGTTCGCGCCGTTCTTCAGGTCGCCCAGAACCTGATCGAAGGTGCGATTCTCCTTGACGATATAAATCACGTGCTTGATGCGCGTCCGCAGGAAGTCCATCACTCTCGTGTCTTTTGCGTTGGGCGCGACCGAGTAGAGATTATTCTTCGCGACTCGGTCCGTCAGGCCGCGCAGTTCGCTCGCGCCTGGCAGGGGAATACTGACCAGGGACGCTCGCTCCAACTGGAACTGGTATTGGTTCGACGCTCTCGCGTCGGCCGCCGCCGCCGCATTGCCGCCAGGGTAGATGATGCTCGTCAGGTTGGCGGTGCTGCCGGCCAGGTGTTCGGGATTCGGGCCGGTGCCACTCTTGCCATTGACGATGTACATCCGCGAGCCGTCGGCGCTGAAGGTGACGTCGTGAGGCTCATAGGCGGTCGGAATCAGGCCGCTGACCGTGCCAGCCTTCCGACCGCTCAGCGGGATGACTGCGACGGAGTTGGCGCCGCTGTTGACTGCGTACAGCGTGTCGCCGTCGGGAGAGAGCGTCACGGCAAAGGTCGCCACGCCGGTGTACTTCGGAGGCAGCATCCCGGCAGGCGCGCGCGCGTCGATCCTGGCCGTGACCTTGTTGGTCGCGGTGTCGATCACCGCGACCTGGTCGGCGTTGTCCTGCGCCACATAGAGTGTGGACTGCGATGCGTCGAGGGTCATCCCAAGAGCGTTCCCGTCCAGCTTGATGCGCGCAAGGAGGTGCCCGGCGGTGGTAGAGGAGATGTCGACCACGACCACTTCGCGATCGCGGTCCGACGAGACATAGGCAGTCTCATTGCCTTTCACGACGACGGCGAACGGGAACGTGCCGCCGGCAACGCCGTCGGTGCCCTCGTTGTCCGCGAAGAAGGGGCGCAAGTCGTGCTCGTAGCGGACCTTGCGCGCCGCTGTATCGATGATGCTGATCGAATCGTTGTAGTTGTTGACGACAACCAAGGTCGTCCCGTCGGCCGAGACGCCGAGACCGCTGGCGTTGGGCCGGACCCCCAGCCCGACGCCTGTATTGGCGTGGCCGAGGGCAATCTGCGTCGACAACACCCACAAATCCTGAGACGGCCTTCCTTTTTGACGGGGGCCAGGAGTCTTCCCATAGATGTACACCGCGTCGTCTGCCCCGCCCGCGGCGTAGAGGGTGTTGCCATCCGGTGCGAAGACCAGGCCGACGTGGGCGTTTAGCTGCTGAATCACCTGCACGAGCACCGGCTTGACCTTGTTCGGACCTTCCACGTTGTAGAGGAAGATGAATTGGGTCGAGTTGACCATATCGAGCGTGCCGTCAGCTTTGTCGAGCGAGTTCTGACCGGCGGTAATGATGGCCAACGTCGTGCCGTCAGGGCTGAGCTGCGATCGCACGGCCTCGCCGGCCACGAAGTCCGGGTAATGGATCAGGCCAGGATTCAGGTATTGCTGAACCGCTCCCTTGATGACTTTCGGCGTAATGAACTGGCCGGTGGGCAGCGGCAGAGGACTTGTTGGTTCTCCTCGGTTGTTGTCGGTGCGCTCATCGATCCTTCGATCATCGACGAGGTGTTCTTGGAGATAGGCACGAGCTGACAGAGCCAGCACGACCGCGGCTGTGACCATACCCAAGTTGAGCAATTGTTGCAGTGTTCGGTGTCGCATTGTGATTCCTTTCGGGGTGAGTCGATGACATTGCCCGATGCGTCTGCGATGAGTTCGACTTCCGGTCTGGCGACGAACGTGGTCGAAGGATACGAGCGAGGCGTGACGATGTACTGAAGGCCGAGACAACCGCGGGTAACTTTTTGCTAGACGCGAATGGCTATTTGAACTGCCAGCTCACGGTCGCATCAACACGGCGGGCAGCCATGCGGTAGAACTGGTCTTCTCCCAGCTCGCTCAGCTGCACGGCGTCGCGCCGGTTGCCCAGATTGGTTCCCGAGATCGACAAGGTGAAACTATCAAAACGGTAACCCAACGACGCGTCGACAACGGTGTAGGCCGGTGCCGCGAACGTATTGAGGCCGTTCAACCAGTGCCTGCCGGTCCAGGCGGAGGTCAGCGACCCGCCCCACCCGCGCTGGGGCGCATAGACCAAGCCTCCACTGGCGCGCAGCGACGGCGTCAATACCTGGCGCTTGCCCGCCAACTGAGTGGGCGTGCCATCAATGACCGTCAGAAAATCGCGGTAGCGAGCATCGCTCAGGGTGACATTGGCCTTGACCGTCCAGCCTTTGGCGGGGCGCAGGGCGCCCTCGAGATCAATGCCCTTGTAGCGTTGTTCGCCGACCGAACGCAGCACGGCAATCCCCCCAGAAGTGGCTTGCACGGGTTGGTTGTAGAAGTCGACGAAGAAACCGTCGATGTCGAGCTCGAATTTGCCGCCCGGCGAATCGGCCTTGAGGCCGGTCACAAGGCTGCGCTGGGTCTCGGGCTTGAGGAGGCCGCCCCCTTCGGGATTGGCCTCGGGATTGGGACCAAAATCGATTTGCGCTGGCTGAAAGGTGTGGCCCACGCTGGCATGCAGCGTCAACGCGTTGAACGTCGTCGCCTCCGCGGCCTGCCAGACCTTCCAGCGCGCGCCCAGCGACCCGCTGAGGCGGTCGATGTCTTGCGCGGCCGCGGTTGGCGTGACGACACCTCGGCTGTTGACGCGCGTTTCATCGCGGGTTTCACGCGTGCTGTTCCACCGTAGCCCAGCCAGCACACTGGCACTCGGGGTGAGTTGATACCGGCTCTGTGCATACAGCCCCACGAAGCTGCGGCGGTCGTTCAAATCGACGGTCCCTTTGGGGCTGACCGATTCGATGTCTGGCGCCTGGCTGACGCCATCGAGGAGCAACCTCAGGCCGTAGCGGAGGCTGTTCGCGTTGGCGCGGCCTACCAGGAGGTTGACTCCGGCGGTGAGGTCGAGCGCCGGCGTGAACCTGGTGGTCAGATGACTGTCGATGAACAGGTCGCGCAAGTGCAGCGACTGCTTGAAAGACTCCAGGTCCGCATTGGTTTTCGGGCTCCACGGCTGTGGGGTATCCCCGATATCGATGAAACCGCGCACGCTGTCGGAATGGGTGTCGGTGTAGGCCAGCGCGGTGCCCCAGCGTCCGAATGACAGTGGCACGTCGTAGCCGAGTGCCAACTGGTAGCGATCGGTGTTCAGCTTTTCATCGGCAGGGTTCTGGTTGAAATCCACCGGCAGCTGCGTGGTGAATTGTCCGGTCCGTTCGTCGATCGGCGCCGGGCTGTTGGGTTGTTGTCGCAACGCCAGCAGATTCACATCGGCAGTGACGATGCCGCGACCCAGCTTGGAGGCCAGCCGCCAACTGCCCTGAGCCCGTCTGTAGCCGGCGCGCGGATCGGAGAGCTTGTCGTCGCTCACCTCACCACTGATCGATTGGCTCACGTCACCGGTAGACAAGACCTTCGCAGCGCCAATGCCCCACGAGCCATAGCTGCCGTACCTGACGCTGGCCGATTGTTCGGCGTGTCCGGCAGCAAAGTGAATCACGTTGATCGTGCCAGCGAAGGCGGTCGTGCCGAAGTACACCGGCGCCGCACCGCGCAGTACCTCGATGCGCTCGACGTTGTTCAAACTGATGGCCGCGACCTGCGGCACGAAGGCCCCACCAGCAGGGATGCCAACAGCAGGTCGTCCACCTCGCGCACGCCCAACAGTCCCGGCACGGCGCTCGCCGGACCGGCATCGCCTCCCGGTGCAACGCTGACGCCGCCAAGCAACGCGAGCGCGGTGCGCAGGTCGGTGGCGCCGCGGGCGCGCATTTCTTCACCCGTGATCGCGCTGACGGCACCAGGGACCTCCTGGATGGGTTCACCAAAGCGTGTGGCCGTCACCTGCACGGTGACGTTCAGGGTCTGCGGCTGCGGCGCAGCGGTGCCCGTCTGGGCACTGGCCTCCCGAGAGACCAGCGCGCAGATCAGGATGGCGAGCGCGGCGACGGTGATGTTCCTGATGTTCATTGCTCTCTGCTCTCCCTTGAAAACCGACGAAGGGTGTCGGAGGCGCTTCGAGCACCGAACAGTAGTTGGGTCCTGCAAAGGTCAAGTGACCAGTGCGTCAATAAGTTGAAAACATTCCAGGCCGCGCCGGACTCGACGAGTTACACAGAGTTTGCGCAACGGTTACCGCGCGTTCGACGCGTCGTCATCCGGAGCATCCATCCTGATCGCCGCAACAGACCCGCAGCCTCAGGGCGGCCGTACATCAGCCACGACAACTCTTCAGATTTCAGGCCGCGCACGATTTCTACGCTTCCCGTCAGGAGGATCACATGCCATCTCGTCCTGTTCGCCGTTTGATAGCCATGCTGACCATCGCCGCTGGGATTTCGGCCACCGCCTTCGCAGTCCGGCAACGCATCGAGGTTGGCGTACAACAGGATGGCCGGATCCTGGTGCCGAACGGCCAAACGCTCACGCCAACCGGGACGCACATCGAGGTCAACGACCGTCCGCTTGGGATGGTTGTCAGCCCCAACGGCAGCCTGCTCGCGGTCGTGACCGGCAGCAATTTCAACCCTCGAGCGTTGCACCTCATCGACCTGAATACTCGGGCGCTCAAGCAAACGATCAGTATCGCGAACAGCTTCGTCGGCGTCGCGTTCAGTCCGAACGGCGACAGGATTTACGTCGGCGGCGGCGCCAGCAACGACGTCAAGATCTTCAGTGCGGCCGCCAACGGAAACTTTGCCGCCGATGGCACGATTCCGATTTCCGGAACATCGGCGCCGAGCGGATTGACGCTCGATGCGAACGGCGCCCGCTTGTACGTCGCGCTGAACATGACCAATGAGGTCGCCGTGATCGACACCACAACCCGGACGATCCTCCGCAGGGTGCCGGTCGGCACGTATCCCTACACCGCGGTCATCTCCGCCGACGGATCGAAGGTATACGTCAGCAATTGGGGAGGCGTGGTGCCAGCTCCGGGTGACTTCACGGATGGGATGTTTCCGGTCGTCGTCGACCGGCGGACAGGCATTCCAACCACCGGAACGGTGTCAGTGCTCGATACGAGGAGCGACACGGTCGTGAAAACCATCTCCGTGGGCCTGCATCCAACGGGCATGGCCCTCAGTCCGATTGGCAACCGGTTGTTTGTCACCAACGCGAACAGCGACACGGTGTCCGTGATCAACACGCGGACTGATACCGTTGTGAAAACTTTGCAGGTCGGCGAAACCGGGCGGGGAGGCGTGCCGATTCCCGGCAGCTCGCCCAACGCGGTGACCGTGAGCCCGAATGGACGAACGCTGTACGTCGCGAATGCCACCGAGAACGCCATTGCCATCGTCGATACCGACGCCAGAGGCAACGAAAGGGACGTGCGCGGTCTGATTCCGACGGGCTGGTACCCCACGGCGGTGGCGCTGGATGCGACCGGCCAGCAGCTCTTCATCGCGAGTGGCTACGGATTCGGATCGATTGCTCCAACGCCCGGACAGGCCCGAAGTTACACGGATCGTCTCGGCGTCGTGTCGATCCTGGATGTGCCCGACAATCGGGATCTGGCACGCTTCACCCAGCAGGTGCGTCGGAACAACCTCAGCCTGCCTCCGGACGGACATGGGTCGGGCCCCGACGATCATGGGAGTCCTCTCGGTCCGATTCCGATCCATGCGGGCCAGCGCTCGCCGATCAAGCACGTGTTCTACGTCATCAAGGAGAACCGCACCTACGATCAGGTGCTCGGCGACATGCCGCAAGGCAACGGCGATCCGTCGCTGGTGCATTTCGGGCGAGATGTCACACCGAACCACCATGCGCTCGCGGAGCAATTCATGCTGCTCGACAACTACTACGGTCCGGGCGACCAGTCGGCTCTGGGCCATCGCTGGAGCCTGCAGGCGTATCCCAGCACATGGGTGCACAAGTACGGGAACGCCCGCAATAACCAGAACCCGATGCTGTTGGGCCCGACCGATGCCATCTACGACCACGCAAAAGCTCGCGGGTTGTCGGTGCGGGCCTACGGCGAGCGTGGTGCGAACACCATCACGCCTGCCAACGCCACCTGGACGGACATCTACAACGACTGGAAATTTGGTACCGCCAAGGTCAGTATCGCTGCCCAGGCCATCATCGTTGGCCTTCGCGACATCTACAGTCCAACCTATCCCGCGGCCGAAAGTCGCGTTCCGGATCAGTACCGGGCGGAGATCTTCCTGAAAGAGTTCGCCGAGTACGAAAAGAATGGCAACCTCCCGAACCTGGTGCTCATCCTGTTGTACGACGACCACACCGAGGGCACGAGCCCAGGCTTTCCGACCCCGCGTGCGGCAGTGGCGGACAACGATCTGGCGCTCGGGCGGATCGTCGAGGCGATCTCACACAGCAAGTACTGGAAGGAGTCAGCGATCTTCGTCACCGAAGACGATTCGCAGGACGGTGTCGATCACGTCGACGGTCATCGCACGGTGGGCTTCGCCATCAGTCCGTACGTCAAGCACGGCTACGTTGACAGCAGCTTTTTCTCGATCGTCAACATGTATCGGACGATGGAGCAGATCCTGGGCCTGTCGCCGCTCAACGCGTTCGATTCGGCCGCAGAGCCGATGTTCAGCGCGTTCACATGGAAGCCCGACTTCACCCCGTACACCGCACGACCCAACCAGATCCCGCTCGACCAGATGAATCCGCAGTTGGCCGGCCTGACGGGGCTAGAGCGCGACCTGGCCAAGTTTTCCATGACGATTGACAGTTCGGACCCGGATTCAGCCCCGGCTGACCTCATGAACCGGGCGATCTGGCACTCTGTCAAAGGATTCGACACACCGTACAACTTCGGCAAGCCGATGGAGCGAAAGCACTCGTCATTCGAGTCCCTCCTCCAGCTGGCCCGTCGGTGAACGTGTTCGATGCCGCCGAAACGGGGCTCACAGCCGAGGCGGCCGTGAGCCCCTATTTCATCACGCTGTATCGAAACACCCTTCGAACGCGTAGAGAAGATTTCTCACGTCGCGGCCGTCCCGCGACGTGAGGGTGGGGCCGCCGAGGGTGTCCTCGGCGGCGGTGGCCGTATAACAGCCGTCGCTCGTCACCACGAGGTCGTAGGCGTCGTGCAGAGTCTGGCTGTCGGGCCCCTTCCAGACCAGCCTGCATCGCCAATCGCCAGCTCCGGCGCTGCTCCCTGCCAAGAGCCGACTGCAGCTCGCCGTCACTGCGAAGTCCGACGCAGCCATCGGCGGCAAACCCAACCACGAGATCTGAACGTGGGCCAGGTTGGCGAACGTTGGCTCGATCGCCGCTTCGATCCGGCCCGACGTGATCGGGCTCGGCCCGCAACCGAACACCACGACGCCCGTGAGAGCGGCGAGTGCGCCGCGAAAACCGATGCCCAGCGCGCGCATCACCGACTAATGTCCCGGCGTCTGAGCATGCCGTACGCAATCAACAGGCAGACGAGAAGATAGGCGGTGCTGACGGCCATTCCGGAGATCAGCGGCCCGTAGAAAGGCGGTTCGGCCAGGAGCCCGTGCCACGCGCCGAAAGCAGAGGTGATGAGCAGACGGCGGATCAGCTCGGGGCCATCCACAAAGGCGTAGAGCTGCATCGTCAGTCCCGCGACGACGGGTAGTCCGATGCCAGCAGCACTGCTACGCGTGGCCACTGACAACAGTACGGCGAGAGCCGTGAAGGCGAGGGCCGGTGGGAGCACCGACGCCCACGCCAGAGCGATACGATTCAGCGCTTGCGCAGAGGGAAGCAGGGTGCCGGATAGGTCGACGAGCGGTTGGGGACCGACGATGAGCACTCCGGCGGCAACGCTGCTCGCCGCCAGGGCGGCCACCGTGAGCGCGGAGAAGCCCATCGCCGTCAGCACTTTTCCGGCGAACACTTCGCTTCGGCAGCGCGAACGGGTAAGCAGGGTCGTCCACGTCCCGTAGCGATCCTCTGCCGAGAAAAGGTCCCCGCCGACGACGCTCGACAGAGCCGGGAACACCCACAGTGCGGCGAACCCCAGCACGACCAGCGGTACCGCAAAGCCTGACTCCTTCACGCAACGGCCGAACAACGTGTCCTCTGGCAGACTGCTCTGCACGCGCATTGCCGCCGCGAAGGCGAAGGGGCTGATCACACATGCGGCGAGGACGAGGTGCGTTTTGAGCTGCGCCGCGAGCTTCGCGCACTCGACGCGAGTCACCGCAAGAGAACCGGGCACGCTCATGAAACGACCGGCGCAGCTTGCCGGCCGGACGAGTCAGCGCGTGACGCCGGTCCGAGCGCCTCCCTCCTGCCGGCAGATCCCGTGAGCTCGAGGAACAGCGACTCGAGCGAGCGCGTTCGGCGCTCCAGAACGCGAACGGCGACACCGGCGCATCCGAGCGCGATGACGTAGGCGTCGAGGGCATCGGTGGCGGCCGAGACCTCGAGGCCGCCGTCTCTGGCGGGCGCCACTTTCACGTGCGGACCCTGCCGCTGCGCCGCCAGGCTGAGCGCAGCGCGGTCGTCGCTCGTGCGTAGGGAATGAACCGAGGCGGGTGCCAACTTCTGCAGTTCGTCGACCGTGCCGGCGAAGATAACGCAGCCACGGTTGATGATGGTGAGCGTGGCGCACAGTTCCTCGACCTCTGCCATGTCGTGGCTGCTCCATACGACGGCCGCGCCTTCGTGCACCAGCCGCCTGGCGACGGCTCGCACGTCGCGCGCGCCGGCCGGGTCGAGAGAGTTCGTGGGCTCGTCGAGGAAGAGCAACCGGGGAGAGCGCAAAAGAGCAGCAGCCAAGCCGAGACGTTGACGCATCCCGGCCGAGTAGTGTGCCACGGCGATCTCGGCATGCCCACTGAGACCGACTTGCTCGAGGACGTGACCAGCTCCGGGCCGCCGGACGGCGCCGTCGTGGCGATCGAGATGGGCGAGCAACGCGAGATTTCGTCGTCCCGACAGGTACGGATAGAAGGCGGGAGTCTCCACGAAGCCAGCGACGCCGTCGGGTAAGGATCCGTTGGTCGGGTTCACGCCACAACCGAGGAGTCGGACCGTGCCAGAATCGCGCCGGACGAGCCCGAGCAAGACACGCATCAACGTCGTCTTCCCGGCGCCGTTCGGGCCAAGAAGCCCGTGCAGCCGACCGGACTGTGCAATGAGGTCGACGCCCGAGAGAACCTGGCGGTTCCCAAAGCGCTTCGCCACGGCGAGAGCCTCCAACGCCGGTCGCTCTCCCGCCGAGACGCACGCCACGGACCTGGCTCGCATGCCTCACCGATCCTCGTCATCGTCGCGCCGGCCCGTCCTGATCTGCTGGGATATGTACTCCGGCAGGTCGGCCGCGTCGAACGCGAACACGAAGAACTTGTTGGGATTTTCGGCAGCACCCGTCGGATAGTTCACGTTCGGGACGACCGGGGTGTAGTCGTTGTCGTTGGCGATGTAGAGCGTGTGCTTCACGACATCTCCGACGACGATGTCCTGACCGAATGCAATGCCCTCGAGCTTCGCGGGCACGGCAAACGATTGGATGCCGTTCGCGTTGAGGGCGGCGACGACGTCGAGGAACAACTCTTTAGGGACGGCTTTCGCCGCAAGATTCAGATTGCCGCTGATCTCGCTCACATCCGCTGCGGCCTGCAGATCGATCTTGTACAGCTTCTTGACGACGGCGACCGAATCCGCTGCATCCACGAAGCCCTTGCTGTCGCGCTCGTCGACCAGGAATTCATGATTGTTGATGGCCAGAATTTCGCTGATGGTCGTCTTCACGGAGTCCAGGTGGTAGGCGAACTCCCTGGTCTTGCCGGTGGCGATGTCAATCGCGACGAGCCTGACATTCTGACCCGTGTCGGTGCCCCCATCCTGTAGTAGTGGGCTCTGCATGGCTCCAACAAGGGTTCGTCCATTCGGCGTGATGGCGAGCCCTTCCATACCCTTGTTCCCGACGCGCCCCGACACGTTGCCGCTGATCTCGTTGGCGCCGACCGCGCTCAGATGGTTCACGGCAAACTTGGGGGGCAGCAAGAATGCCCGCGTCCGTTGTCCCGAGAGCCGATCGAATTCGTACACGTAGGGCCCGTACTCGTCGGAGATGTACACATGACGCAGGTCGTTCGATACGCGAATGCCCTCGGTGTCAAGTCGGCCGTTGCGAGGGTGTGTCGAGGTGGGGCCGATCTCGAAGTTGTCCGACCGCCCGGTGAAATAGTAGGTCCGATCGATCGCGTTCAAGGGAGGGACGCCGCTGCCGACGCCATCACAGCCGCTGCCATACACGAGCGGCGTGCGGCTCGAGAGCAACGTCGTCGCGACGAGCATCGGTGTCAACGTAAATGGCAGCACCGAACCCGGATCGCTTGGCGCCAACGTCATGTGCAACGTATGAAAGCGATTGATGTAGGAGGCCGTGTCGTCGAGACACTTGGCGTACGGCTTGGCATTGGGCCCACGATCCGGAAGCGCAAGGAACAAATCGCCGCCCAGGTAGGCTAGTGCGGACCCGATCCCACCCAGGCGATTCCCCGGGATGCCGTTTTCGAGCGGACCTGCCGTCTGCACAGCGAAATCCTCGTAGAAGGGGCTGATACTCCCGATCGCAACGAGAACGGGATCGGCCGCGTAACTTACCGGCGCGAGCAGAAGGACGAACAACAAAGCGGTGGCAACAGCGATCCGGGTCATCAAGATGTGACTCCTTGGTTGACATTTGCACGTGACTGCGGGGACCAATCTTGCCCTGAACCGCTCACGCGGATGCAACGGGACAGTGACAAGAATGTAAACGCTCGCCGGGTGCGCCGTGACGGCTTCCCCGCCGAGCGGCGTTCGAAAACGCACGTACCGTCTGCCACCGTGCACCGGGCGCGATGTAGATGTCCGCCGCTGGCTCCCCGCGCAAGGGCGGACCTCTTCGATCTGGGCCGAATTCCCGAGGCGAAGGACTGGAGAGTGCTGTTGCTGCAACCAGGCACCGCTCTTGCCATTGCATGTAGCGGCCGCGGCGCGGTGATGCGCTGACGGCCAGGAAGCTCGCAACTTCTATGAGGAGGCAGCATGCAACGAAACATCGCGTACTGGGGAGCCACGGGTCTCGTAACGATCGTGCCGCTGTTGGCCGCTTTCAGTTATCTCACTACCAGTCCCGCGGCGGTCGAGAATTTCCGTCACGTAGGATACCCGCAGCAGTTGCGGGTCCTGCTCGGCATCGCCAAGCTGGCCGGCGCCATCGTGCTGCTCCTGCCACGGCTGCCGACGTTGAAGGAATGGGCCTACGCAGGCTTCACCTTCATGTGGATCGCGGCATCGGTCGCGCACTATCTGGCCGGCGACGGACCCTTGTTCTTGCTGCCCCTCGCGTTGATCGGGTCGCTGGCGGTTTCGTACCTCACACGCCCGGCGAGTCGCCGCGTCTCCGCGGGGGCGATGCCCGTCGTCGCGCGAACGTTCGGAGTCGCAGTCGCAGTGGCGGATTGAGACGGCGCGCGTGGGGATCTGGAGAGCGCCGGCAGCGCGATCGCGCACGAGTCAACAGGACGCGTTCCGGGAGGAGTTCATGAGGGTTGCAGCAATCGTCACCCTTCTTTGTGCCATCGGTCCGGCCGCCCCCGTCGCACTCGGGCAGCAGTCGGTTGATCTCGCCAGTGTCAGCGGGCGGGTGACGGACCAGTCTGGCGCCGTCGTGACAGACGCTCAGGTCACGGCCCGCCAGGAGCAAACGAACCTGACGACGACTACGACCACCGATCAGGCGGGGCGGTTTCGGCTTCCCTACCTCAGTGTCGGCCTGTACGAAATCACGGTGCGTGAGTCGGGGTTTCAAGACGCCGTGCGTCACTTGTCCGTGCCGGCTGGTGCTGCGTTCGAACTACCCGTGACGCTCAGCGTCAGCGGAATCGACACGACGGTCACGGTGACCGCTGACGCCACCGTCCTCGAGGCGGCCCGCAGCCAGATTGCGGCGACCATCTCGGAGACTGAGGTCCGCAGTCTGCCGATGAACGGACGGAACTTCCTGGAGTTGGCGCTGCTCGTCCCTGGGGTGTCGCCGACCAACGTCGGCAGCACGCAACTGTTTGCCGAAACATCGGCGGTGCCGGGGCAGGGGATCTCCATCGGGAGCCAGCGCAATTTCTCCAACAGCTTCATCGTGGACGGCCTGTCCGCGAATGACGACGCCGCGGGGCTGAGCGGCATTCCGTACGGCGTGGAAGCCGTGGAGCAGTTTCAGGTGGTCACCTCGGGTGGTCAGGCTGAGCTGGGCCGCGCGCTGGGTGGCTACATCAACGCGGTGACCAAGAGCGGCACCAACGCCACCCGCGGCGATTTCTACGAATACGTGCGCGACGACCGGTTCAACGCCCCCAATGCGCTCTCTCGAAAGACGCTGCCGATGAGCCAGTCGCAGTACGGCGCGAGCCTCTAGGAACTGGTCGGCGAGCGTAGAGAACAGGACGATTGGAGTCGACGCGGTCGGACTGGCATGCTTCGGATTGGGATCGACGCCGTCACGAAGGAGGACATTCGCCCGCTCGACCTGCGCGCGCGCCTGATCGACGGTCAGACCGGGGAAGCGGCCCCTCGGCCTTCTCCTCGTCGCCGTGGCGAAGATGCTTGCCCACCTTCGCGCACCACGCAGATCGTGAGCGACGTCGGGATTCGAGCCACTACCGATTGCGTGTGCTGGTCAGGACTTCGAGCAACGCCGACGACATCTCGGCGGGCGCTTCACGGGGCATGAAATGGCCGACTCCGGGGATGACACGGCGTGCGACCAGCTCCACAAAGACGGCACGTTCGGCAGCCGAGGCCTCGCTCGTCGGGCGAACCACGCCGTCGTCGGCGCCGTAGAGGACGATGGACGGCACGGTAATCGGCGGGCGCGCGGCCAGCCTGCGTTCCGTGTCCCTGAAGCGCAACTCGCCAGGAGCATTGCCGATACGGTGCCGGTAGGAGTGGATCACGACGTCCACGAAATCGGGGTTGTCGAACGACGGAGCCGTGCGGTCGAACGTCTCGTTGGAGAAGCGCCACGTCGGTGATATCTGACGCCACAAGACGAGGCAGATGTCTCGTCGGTTCGCTTCCAACCCGGCGCGGCCCTGTTCAGTGTTGAAGTACCACTGGTACCAGAGGCGCTGGGCGGCCTCGGCCGACACCGGCCTCGGGGGCGCGACCGTGTTCTGAATAGTGTAGCCGGCCACGAGCACGGCGGCCCGCGCACGGTCCGGGCGCAACGCGGCCACGACCGCGGCGGCTCGTCCGCCCCAATCGTAGCCGGCCACCGCAAAGCGCGGCAGCCCCAGCGCGTCGGCGAAGTCGATGACGTCCTGGCCCAGAGCCGCCTGCTCGGCCATCCGTGGAGCGCCTGCGTCGCGAAACCGCGTAGGGCCGTGGCCGCGTAGGTATGGCACCAGCGTCCGGTAGCCGGCCCGGAGGAGCGGCGGCACTACGTTGTCATACGCGCGGACGTCGTCTGGAAAACCGTGAAGGAGCACGATGGGAAAGCCGGCAGGGTCACCCTGATCTTCGTAGGCGATCGACAACGTGTCGGTATCGATCGTTCGCGTCGCCGGTCTGCCGTCCTGGGCGAGCGCGCGGCCCGTCGACCATCGCGCGATAGCGCCGGCAAGCGCGACGTGCCCCAGGAAGGCGCGACGCTTCAGGCGCGACATTCTAGCCACGACCTCTCGGCGCCTCACGTGGCATGATCGGCCCGGCACAGTCCGCCGCGCAACAGAAGCGCACGGGGCGACTCAACGTGGGGCCGCGATTGTTCGCGGCACAGGCTTGCCCCACACCTCGAACTTGGAAACGGCGACAAAACCGCCGATGCCGTGTCCGGAGCCCGGCATGAGCTGGGTCCAGCCGATCTCGTCTACCTTGGATAGGTCGGGCCTCTCCACCCAACTGCCGCGGGTGACCGTTTCGGGCACCTGAAGCTTCAGCCAGCGAAGCGACGACAACACGACCTCGTTCTCGATATGTGAGACGTCGGGGGTACCGGTGCCAGGGTCGCCAACCAGGAATGTGCCGTCGGCCAGCTTCACAACGAGTCTGGCGACGTGGAACCCTGAGACATACGTGCCCCAGATCACACGACCGCGGTTCGACAGATCCACGAAGTTGCGCGTGTGCCGCAGGGTCACGGTCACCGCCCCGCACGACCCGGCCCAAATCTCGGGCCTCTCGACACCGTAGATGCGAAGACAGTTTGGCCCCTCCCAGTCCTCCGCCCACGAACCCCAGCGCAATGACTTTCGATATTCAGGGATGTACTTCGCGTTGGAATCGTACACGGTCAGCTCCAGATCGGGAGTCGTGACGACGTCCTGCGTCACGCTGGTCAGCGGGAGCGTGCCGGCTTCGTAGGTTTTGGGATTCTTCCAGTGCTCACTGAAGAACAGGGGACCTGGATCCGGTGGACGGGGAACCCCACCGGGACGTGCAGGCTGGGGCTGCTGGGCCAGCAAGGACGTCGCGACGCCACCGAGGAGTGCAACCGCAACACAGAGACGACGCAAGGTGGTCATAGGGTTCTCCTACCGCAGCGAACGGTCCGGCATCTCGAACACGAACACCGCCGCGCCCCGTTCGAGTGGGTTTCTGATTTCCGGCACGAGCGCCGGGAACGTGTGGGCCGGAGCGCCGCCGTTGCCCACCACGACTGACAGGTACTGCCGGCCGTTCACCGCGTAGCTGATCGGAGCGTCGCTCGGCACGTCGCCCAGGCACGTCCGCCACAGCTCCTTGCTCGGCATGTCGTCGTAGGCGATGAGCGAACGATCGAGCGCGCCCGCAAAGACTACCCCGCCGGCCGTGGCCAGTGCGCCTACGAGCTTGCCGGTAGTCACGTACATGGCGAGCGTCGAGTCGGTGTACAGCGCGTCGTTGGTGATGCCCTCGGCGTCGGACGGGATGTGCAGCGGCTCGGTGTCGTAGGTCTGCGCGGGCCCGAAGAACGCCAGGTCCAGCGTCTGGTCGTAACTCGCCGGCACCCACACTGACGCCCCGTCGCGCTGGCTCGCCGACAGCGCGTTCAAGCTGGAGCCGCCGGGATCGCCGGGCCTCGCAATCGTGTTGAAACGCCTGGGCTCGGCGCCCGCCTGGGCGTTCATGGCCACGATGAAGTTGCCGCCGGGCGCTCGGCCGGTCGTGCCGTTCATCACCTTCCTGTGGCCACGAGCGGTCCCCCCTTGATGCGGTACCGGCCCCAGCGTCGGCCACCGCGTGATTCCACACGACATCGCCGGTCTTCACGTTGAGCGCTGCCAGGTGGCGTCCGAGGTCGGCACGTACAGCCTGTCCCCGTAGAGCGCGAGGCCGCGCTTGGGCAACAACCTCTTCGTCTCGCCCTGCCGTGACGACGCCCACCTTGACGCGATCGGACAGGCGTCGCTTCTCCCTCGACATGTCCGGTCCTGACCGCGCAGGTTAACATGAAGCACACATTCCTGGTCCTCCTACTGACGGCAATGTCAACGCGAAATAGGAATGTCCCCTCTGGTTCTTGTTCGTCGGTCAAGCATCAGTGCCTGTGGGCGCGTTTTGCACCGCGTCCATAGTCCTTCATCCGGGACGGCCCAGGTCGAGGGCGCGCTGGTGTCGCTCCTCGTAGCCGCGGCTCCAGGGGTGATCGGCGCTCGGACGCGTAACGAGGGGCGGGACGCGGCCGGTCGACTGACTCGCGAGGGACGCGGCGGCAGGCCCGGAATCTCGGTCCACCGCTTCAGACGCCCCCGGTAGCGCCGCGCGATCGCGCCGGTGACCGCCTCCCGCACCTGGACCATGCTGCCGGCCGGCGCCTGGTGGCTCTGCCGGGCCACTTGAAAGTAACGCGTGTCGTAGCGGATCTCCCAGTCGTTCGAGAGCACGCGCGCCTCTTCCCACTGGAACGGGCGATCGCGTGTGACGCGACTGGGCGTCCGGCGATGAAAATCTTCGGCCGACGCGGGCACGGACGCGAAGCGGGCGTGGTGCGCCGGCAGATACGTGGTCGCCAGGAACGTTTGGCACTACGCGGTTGGTTGCGCCGAAGGCAGGATTTCGACTGCCGACGGAACAGGCCTTCGACTTGGACATCGCCAGCCGGGCGCGGGTGATCGACATGGGCCGCACCTGCCGCACGCCGCGTTGCAACGACCGTGGTCACCGGATCATCTGGGGTGTCCTGTGTCAGGCGTGGCTTGAATTGAGGCGGCTCGGCTTCGCCGAGATTTGCGGCATTTTCTCACCGGGCGTGACGCGGTTTTATCAGCGGCTGGGATTACGGGTCGAGATCCTCGGCGAGCCGCGTGCACATTGGGGAGAACAGCGCTATCCGATTCTGGTGCGTCCGGCCGAAACGATTGACGCGGTGCGCTCGAAATCCAAGGTCGATCTCAGTGGGTAGGAACCGGCCGATGATCGCCACTGAAGCCATCACACCTCGGTGGACACACCATCGCAGGCTGCGCGGAGGTCGGGTCGAGGGTCGGCGCGGTGATGTGCAGGAGAGCCCATCTGTGACCGTACCCCTGCCACAGGAGCATGCGCGTGACGCCCGATTCTTTCAGTTCGAGGTGGAGCGGCCGTCAATCGGGGACCAGCCCGCCGAGTTCCCGTAGCTCTGGAGGATCGGGAAGACGGGTCGTGAGCGTGCAATCATCGCGCTTTATGCCCTGCGTCGCCCGATCGGATCGGTTGGCGTCGTAACTACCTCCGCTGGGACACTCGAATCTTGGGTCGTCCGCCGCCCCGGTCTGAATGCCGTCCTGTTGACCGGGCACTCCTTGGCTGGAATCAGCTCTCATGGGTACGAGCCGGTCATCTCCGGCAGCGCACGGCTCCCGTCTTTGACCTGCCACTGCGCCGGGTGCGGACTCAGGCCTATCGCTTCGTTGGGTGTTCGCGCTTTCCTCACCTCAGCGGGTTTCTCGACGCGGTCATCACGTGTGCTGGTCCTGGAGCCGCCGGATCGGCGCGGCTGGCCACTGGTCCCATCGGGCTTCACCTCGGTCGGTCAAGAAGGATGCCGTGAAGACGCGGGATTCGCAGGCGGCTTTGACGAAGATGCCCACGGGGATCGAAGGATTCGACGAAATTGGGGAATATCCGCGAGCTGAAGAACGTCCTCGAGCGCGCGTGTCTTCTGGGCGACGGCAAGATTCTCGGCGAGCGCGAGATGCAGCAGTCCCTGTCGCCGGGTCGCCTTGGAGAGCCCGCCGTGTCCGGCTTCGACCAGCCTGCGATCGACGATCATCAGCGGCTGTCGACAGCGCAGCGAGAACAGATACTGCGCGTGTTGCAGGAAGTCCGGGGGAACAAAGCGAACGCGGCCACCCTCCTCGGCGTCAGCCGTCGCTCGCTCTATCGGTGGCTGGACCGGTTGCATACCGACTAGCGCGGGGCGTGTTCGTCATCTCCACACGATGGCCCGCGAACGCACGGACACACCACCGCCGAGACGCCCAGACCCCGTCCACAGGGCGCGGATCTCCGGCCACTCGCAACGTATGCACGATCCGGAGCCGACGTCCTGACGCCCGGAGCCGGAGCGTGCGGCGCTGACGCATGGGCGAGGCGAATATGCACGCGATCCCACCATTCACGCCAAAATCATTCGAGAAAACGCGTCGCCACGTGTGGTGGTCAGCTTGCTTCTCCGACCGACATGCTTGTCCCGCCCGCACTCCCGGCGCGCGTCGACAGCGCGTTCTCTCCAGTGACTCACACGACGACAGCCAAACGACCGCGCACGTCGTCTGTAAACCGCGCGGTCGTCCTGCTCGCGCTGCTCATGGGTGCGAGCCTCGCCGCGCAAGCCCCGCCGTCGCCTTGGCTCAAGGCCGCCTGGTGTACAACTTCGCGAAGTTCGCCGACTGGCCGGCCGATGTGCTGCCCAACGCGGGGCCGTTCGGGATATGCGTGATCGACCAGACCGGCCTCGCCGACGCGCTGATGGAACTCGTCCACGGTCAATCGGTCGGGGGACATCCCCTGCTGGTGCGCCGCGTGACGCCAGGCGACGACCTGCGATCCTGCCACCTCCTCTACGTGTCGGGCTTCGACACCAAACGTTACCTGCAGCTGCCCGGCCCATTGAAGGATTCGGCCGTGCTCACCATCAGCGACTGCGAGCAATTCACGCTGCTTGGCGGCGTCGCCAACATCTTCGTTGACGACCACAAGCTGCGGTTCGCGATCAGCCTGGAATCAGCGCGGCGTTCGAAGCTGATCCTGAGCTCCAGGCTGTTGAGTCTGGCCAAGGTCATCCATGACCCTTCGACTTCAGTCCGTTCAGCGCTGGTTCGTCGGCCTGTCGCTGGCGCACAAGCTGACGGTGCTTTCCACCCTGACGAGCGCCGTGTCGATGACGGTTCTCTGCGCGATCCTCGACTGGCATGACGCGTCCACGCTGCGTGCGCACGTCCTGGACGATAGCGCCGTGCTGGTCTCGATGATCGGCGCAAACAGCAGTGCCGCGCTGACCTTCGGCGACATCGCGGCTGGCGACGACACCCTGCGCGCGCTTGCCGGCCACGACCAGGTGCTGATGGCGGCCATCCTGCTGGCAAACGGCGACGTCTTATCCCGGTACGATCGGGGTCCGGCAACGCGCGCCACGACGCCGCAGTTCGATCGCGCCGCGGTGCGGCGCGGGCACACGTGGCACGTCTTCCGCGATACGACGCTGGCGATTGCGACACCGGTCACCCTGAAGGGCGACGTCATCGGTGCGACGTATCTCGAGCTCTCGCTCTCCCATTTGCGCACGAGAACCGTGACGCTGTGGCGAACGCTCGCGCTGGCGCTCGTAGGCACCGTCATCCTGGCCGGGCTTATCGCCTGGCGATTTCAGCGGATTGTCTCGGCGCCGCTGCTTCGGCTCACGCAGATCACGCGCACCGTGACGCGATCGCGCGACTACAGCGTCCGAGCCGTCAACGAAGGCGACGACGAGGTTGGCGAGCTGGTCGACGGCGTCAACGAGATGCTCGACCATATTCAGCGCCGCGACGACATCCTCGAGAATCATCGTCTGATCCTCGAACGAACCGTCGATGCGCGCACCGCCGAGCTCAAAGCCAATATGGAGCGTTTCAAGATGCTGGTGGAGAGCACCCACGCGGTTCCCTGGGAGATCGATACGAGCACGTCGACGTTCTCGTACGTCTCGCCCCAGGTGACGAGACTGTTCGGCTACGAGGCCGACGCACTCTGCGGCCGTTCGACCCTCTGGGACCTGGTTCATCCCGACGATCGAGCACGGGTGAAGAGCCAGCTCCTGAGCCTGGCGGACGACGGGGCAAACGTCGACTTCGACTGTCGTGTCGTGGCCGCGAGTCAGCGTGTCATCGACGTGCGGAGTGTGGTGAGCGCTCACGAACGGGGAGGAGTCGGATCGGTCGTGCTCCGCGGCATCACCATCGACGTCACCCAACAGAAGAGGCTCGAGTTCGAGCTCCGGCAGGCACAGAAGTTGGAGTCGGTCGGCCGGCTGGCCTCCGGCGTGGCGCACGAGATCAATACCCCGGTGCAGTTCGTCAGCGACAGCGTCCATTTCGTGCGCGACGCCATGCGCGACCTCGCGCTGGTGCTCCAGAAGTATCGGGAAGGCGCGCCGGACGTGGCGGAGGCGGAGGCGGACGCCGATCTGCCGTACCTGCTCGAGAACGTGCCCAAGGCGCTCGATCGCTCCCTCGAGGGGCTCGGCCGCGTCGCCGTGATCGTGCGCTCGATGAAGCAGTTCGCGCATCCGGATCAGGTGGAGATGACCGCGGTCGATCTCAATCAGGCGATCAGTAGCACGCTGATCATTGCGCGCAACGAATACAAGTACGTGGCCGAGATCGAGACCGATCTGGGCGATCTGCCGCTGGTGATCTGCCACGGCGGCGACGTGAACCAGGTGATCCTCAACATCGTGGTCAATGCCGCACACGCCATCGGCGACATTGTCGATGGCACCGATCAAAAGGGCCGCATCACGGTCCACACCCGGCGCGACGGCCCGTCCATCGTCATCCGCATCGGCGATACCGGCGGCGGCATCCCCGATGCCATCCGCGGCCGAGTCTTCGACCCCTTCTTCACGACCAAAGAAGTCGGAAAAGGCACGGGCCAGGGCCTGTCGATCGCGCGCGCGGTGATTCTGGAGAAGCACGGCGGTGACCTGACGTTCGAGACCGAAGTCGGCCGCGGCACCACCTTCATCATTCGCCTCCCTGTCGACGGCAAGAAGGCGACCGTCATGGGA
Organism: Acidobacteriota bacterium; assembly: GCA_040007095.1. Taxonomy (GTDB): domain Bacteria; phylum Acidobacteriota; class Vicinamibacteria; order Vicinamibacterales; family CAVVIG01; genus JBDTVS01. The sequence goes on along the minus strand of JBDTVS010000066.1, from coordinate 2,313 downwards.
GCTGCCGCATGACCCGCAAGCGCATCCTGTTCGTGGACGATGAGACGCACATTCTGGACGCATTGCGAAACCGCCTTCGCAAACACCGAGCAGAGTGGGAGATGACGTTCGCGGTCAGCGGACAGGACGCGCTCGCGGAGCTCGAAAAGGCGACGTTCGACGTGATCGTGTCGGATATGCTGATGCCCGGGATGGACGGAGCGGCCCTGCTTCACAGAGTGAAAGCGGTCTATCCGACCATCGCCCGCATCGTCCTCTCTGGACATGCTGAACGCGAGGCCGTGGTCCGAGCGCTCCCCGTGGCGCATCAGTACCTGGCCAAGCCCTGCGACACGGATGTGCTCCGCAGCGTGATCGAGCGGACGTGCAACCTCCAGGCGCTGCTTCATGAGCCGGCGATTCGAGAGGTGGTCGGAAAGCTCGACAGACTTCCCTCCGTACCTCGCGTCTATTGGGAGCTGACCAAGGCCGTCAACCGGGACGACTTCGGCCTCCTGCAAATCGCGCGAATCGTCGAAGAGGACCCTGCGATGTCCGCAAAGGTCCTCCAGCTTGTCAACTCGGCCTATTTCGGTCTGGCCCAGCGGGTCGTCTCGATTCAGCAGGCAGTCACGTATCTCGGCGTGGAGCTGCTCAGATCCCTCGCGCTCACGGCTCACGTGTTTGCCACGATGGAATGCGTCTTCGTCCAGGGCTTCTCGCTCGACCAGCTGCAGCGGTCGTCCCTGATGACGGCACGTCTTGCGAAACGCCTGGTGTCGGAGCCGGTCCTGGCCGACGAGGCATTCGCCGTCAGCATGGTGCGCGACGTCGGCAAACTGCTCCTCGCCCTGAGCTCTTCCGATCGGTTCGCTGCCGTCGTGCGCGCCTGCCGGGAGAGCGGCCGGCCGTTCCATGACGTCGAGCGGGAACTGCTCGGGGTCACCCACTCGGAAGTTGGCGCGTATCTACTCGGACTCTGGGGCCTTCCTTTCACGATGGTCGAAGCCGTGGCGTATCATCACCAGCCAAGTCTGGTGCCGGACGGCGAGCGCAGCGTCCTGGGTGCGGTGCACGTCGCCGACGCGCTGATTGACTTGGCCTGCGCCGAGGAGTGTGGCCAGCCGGCCGCCGATCTCCTGGACGCCAGCTTCCTCGAATCCATCGGTCGATCGGCGGAGCTCCCGGCGTGGCGGGAGATGGCGCGGGACGAAGTACGGGCCATCTCGGCGGCGGCATGATCTGTCCTCGGGTGTGGGGTCTTGTGTCGGGCGTGTCCCTCACGGCAGCGAGGCCGGGCGGCGATGACGTGCCGTTCGGCTGTGAGTGCCGCCAACGAAGTCGTCGATGGTCAACTCGCGCGCGCCGAGGGTCTTCGGTGTCTGCCAGCGTGCGGCGCTGACCCATGCGCCGCCGCGTTGAGGCACGACCTTCTTCATCCACCTGCCCATTGACGGCATCGAGGGCCATGCTCCAGGGGCCGCCGTGAACCGTGTTCGCGTCGAGGATCGAGAAACATGACCGATATGAAGCCACGCGCGAAGATCTTGTGCGTCGACGATGAGCCGAACATTCTGGAAGGGCTCGCGCTCAATCTGCGCCGGCGCTATGAGGTGATCACGGCGCCTGGCGGTACCGCCGGACTGGCTGCGCTGCAGCGCGACGGCGCGATCGAGGTTGTCATCTCGGATATGCGGATGCCGGGTATGGATGGCGCGGCGTTCCTGAACAAGGCTCGACAGGTGGCGCCCAACGCCGTTCGCATGCTGTTGACCGGACAAACCGACCTCGATTCGGCGATTGCCGCCATCAACCAGGGTCAGATCTTTCGCTTCCTCACGAAACCGTGCCTACCGATCGCGCTCATCCTCGCCGTCGAGGCGGCCCTCGAGCAACACCGGTTGGTCACCGCCGAACGGGTGCTGCTGGAGCAGACACTCCACGGCAGCATCGAAGCGTTGACCGATGTGTTGGCCTTGACGAGCCCGGTGTCGTTTGGCCGTGCGATCCGGATCAAGCTGCTGGTGTCCGAGATGGCCGCGCTGCTGGCCATGCCGGAACGCTGGCAGGTCGAGGTCGCGGCGATGCTCTCCCAACTCGGATGTCTGACGCTGCCCGCCGAGACGCTTGAAAATGTGTATTACGGACGGACCCTCTCGGCAGACGAAGAGCAGATGGTCGCCCGCCTTCCGGCGTTGACGGAGCAGTTGCTCGGCCGCATTCCTCGTCTGGAAACCGTGCGGGCGATCCTCTCCTCCTGCTCCAAGCCGTACCGACCGCCTAGTCCCAGTACAAGCGCGTTTGCGACACGGCGGTAAGCAAAAAGCTCGAAAT
>JBDTVS010000065.1:0-21969 GCA_040007095.1 Acidobacteriota bacterium | reverse complement strand
ACGCGGCACCCGCGTTGGGGTGGAGGAGGGATGCCCCGCCCGGAAGACGTCCTAACGCGTCGGACGCAGGACACTAGCGCGCTTCGCGTCGCTGAGCGGGCACCATCGGCGACCTGTGGTCGGGGCGAGCGATCGCCCCGGCCGATCTGGTAGTGAACGGCGGGAGTGCGCCGATGATCTGACCGACATGAAGCCGTTGTCGCGTCCTGGACGCCCGGGCGAGTTGCAGACGGGGGAGTGATTGATGGAAGCGGTCATTCTTGGTCTCGCATTGGCACTGTCGACTTTAGCAGCCCGCGGTGAAAGTCTGGCTGCATTCGACGGGCGATGCATCCTCGCTGGCGGCGTTGCTCATCCCTTAAATATTCCCGATATTCTCGGTCATCGCGCCTTGCCGGCGAGGCGCCTCGCCCGTCTCGGTGCGACGCCAGACTCTCATCAAGGGCTGCTCGCCGCTTCAGCACAGGCGGCGGCATCTCGCACGCTCGACATCTATTTCATCGATGTGGAAGGTGGGCAGTCCACACTCATTGTGACGCCCGGTGGGCAGACACTGCTGATCGACGCCGGTTTCCCGAGTACCGGCACCTTTGACTCCCGGCCCGGCGATCCCGCCAGGGCCCGCGATCCCCAGCGCATCCTCGAGGTCGCGAAGCTCGCCGGCGTCTCGCGGATCGACTACCTGCTCGTCACGCACTTTCACGGCGACCATGTTGGCGGCGTGCCGGAACTCGCGCAATTGATACCGATCGGGACCTTCATCGACCACGGCGGTGTGAATGACGATGCGGAGAAGGTCGCGGGGACGCTGGCGATGCATCGGGCATACGCCGCCGTACGCGCCCGAGGGGAGCATCTCGAGCCACAACCTGGCGATCGGCTGCCGCTGACCGGCGTCGACGCGACGGTCGTGAGCTCCGCGACCGCGACCTTGACGACTTCGCTCGCCGGCGCGGCATCTGGCCCGAATGCCTCCTGCACACCCTCCGGCAGTCCGGCACAGGAAGTGACCGAGAACCCGCGCTCGACGGGAATCCTGCTGCAATTCGGCAAGTTCCGTTTTCTCGACGTCGGCGATCTCTCAGGCGCGCCGCTCTTCAGCCTGGCATGTCCGTCGGATCGCCTCGGTCCCGTCGACGTGTACCTCGTCGCGCATCACGGCGGCGCAGACGCGGCGGATCGCGCGATTTTCAGGACGATCAGACCGAGGGTGGCGATCCTGAACAACGGCGCGCAAAAGGGCGGTGCCGCCGAAACGTTGAAGACGCTGCACGCGTTACCGGGCACCGACACGTGGCAGCTGCATCGCTCGGAGGTCCGGGGCGCCGAGAATTTCGCCGGCGAGCGGATTGCCAACCTGACCGAGGCCACAGCGAACTGGATCATGGTCAACGCGAGCGAGGATGGTTCGTTCGTCGTGACCAACCACCGCACCGGCGCCACGACTCGATATCCCGCGCGCTAGCGTCCCTCGAAAGCGTCGCCGGAGTCCCGGAGCGCGGCGCCCGGATCGCAAGGCGCGACGACCGACCACATCGGCGATATGTGAGGGAGGCGCAACGCGGCGAGACGGAACGCCCCCTGGGAGTTTGGCGCCGAATCACGTTTCCAGCGGACTGGTCAGTGGCGTAGCGTCCGATCCACGGCCAGCACACCCGGCCCCAACGTTCGAGGCCGCGTCGCAGACTGGCAGGAGATCGGAACGCGACACTCCCGTTCACAGACGTAGAATTGCCTCTTCATTGTTGCGATTAGAACACACGTCGTTCTCGCTTCGTCGACGATCGCCCAAAGGTGACGGACCGCTTCAGGTTGTGTCTGTGGCCTTGTATGGATCTCGCCCTATTCCGCCGGAGGCAAACACGAATGGCGATACACGAAATCCGCTTCGACGACGGGGCTGCCTACGAACGGTACATGGGGAAGTGGAGCCAGTTGGCAGGTGAAGTGTTTCTCGACTGGCTTGCTCCAGACTCAGGGTGGCGATGGCTCGACGTTGGCTGTGGCAACGGCGCTTTCACCGAGATGATCGTCGAACGGTGTGGTCCAGCCTCAGTGCAGGGGATAGACCCGTCTGAGGCGCAGCTTGCCTTTGCCCGGACACGACCCGCGTTGCGCGTCGCACGGTTTCGTCAGGGCGATGCCATGGCCCTGCCTTTCCTCGACCACACGTTCGACACGGCCGTCATGCCGCTCGTGATCTTCTTCCTTCCCGACCCGGCAAAGGGCGTTGCCGAAATGGCACGAGTGGTCCGCCCGGGTGGCATCATCACAGCCTACGCGTGGGACATGGTTGGCGGTGGTTTTCCCTACGAGTCGTTACATGCTGAAATGCGTGGGCTGGGCGTTGCCGTGCCGGTAACGCCCAGCCCCGGAGCATCTCGAATGGATGTGATGCAAGAGTTGTGGACTCGTGCTGGTCTGGAGGTCGTCGACACGCGGGCGATCAACGTGCAACGGACGTTCGCCGATTTCGACGATTACTGGACGACCATCCTCGGGGGATCCAGCGTCGGTCAGCAACTCGCAGCGATGGCATCCGAGGATATCGCGCTTCTCAAGGCGCGGATGCGTGCACGACTGCCGGCAGATTCTGCTGGCCGCGTTACCTATGGTGCCAGGGTTAATGCAGTAAAGGGTCGCGCACCACATTTGGTTTGAAGGACCAATCGGGAGATTGTGTTCTCCCGGCCGGGGTGGCTGACCTCAGACCGACGTCTCTTCCCACCCCCGAACCGAATAGAGCAATGGCTTGGTCCAGAGGCTCTCGAGACCCTCAAGGATATCGGACGCCCAATTGAAGACGTTCCGTCCGGCGACCACCTTCCGCATGGCCGTCATGCGCGTCACCTGCTCCTCGCTCGTCATGTCGATGGCTCTTGCCAGGGCCGCCGCAAACGCATCGGTGTCATATGGATTGATGATCACCGCGTCCTGAAGCTCTTGTGCGGCGCCTGCCAGCGCGCTGAGCACGAGCACGCCGTGCTCATCGTCCCGGGCCGCGACGAATTCCTTCGCCACGAGGTTCATCCCGTCGTGCAACGAACTGACGATGCAGAAGTGGGCGAGCCGATAGAGCGCCACGAGACTGAATGCCCCGAGCGGGGTCGTGTAATACGACACCACGGGTGAGCCGCCCGCGACCGCGTAGCGCGCATTGAGTGCAGCGATCCGCTGGCCGATCTCCGCTTCAATCGCCGCATAGCTCTCGAGGTTCGATCGAGACGGCACGCCAATCTGGACGAATGTCAACCGTCCCCGTAGATCGCGTCGCTGCGCCATCAGCGCATCGATCGCGTCGAGGCGCTCAGGGATGCCCTTGGTGTAGTCGAGACGATCGACGCCCAGCCCGATGATGTCCGCCCGCAGGTCGAGCAGTTGCCGCAAGCGCTGCTGTTCATGCAGCAGCGCGGGATCTGCGGCGAAATGTTGGATACGGTCGTAGTCGACGCCGATCGGCACCGAGACGACCGTGGTCGAGCGCCCGCCGAATCGAACTCGCGACGACTCGAGCTCGACCTCGGCGTCCAGCTCTTCCTCGGCCGCCATCAGGAAGTTTCGACGGTCGCGCTCCAGCTGAAAGGCGATCAGGTCGTTGGCCAGCAGACCTGCGACAAGCTCGCGCCGCCAGGGACAAATGCGAAGGCGATCCGGATAGGGCCAGGGGATGTGCCAGAAAAGTGCGGTTCGGGTGTCAGGCCGCCGCGCTCGTAGCGCTGGCGCGACGAGGGCGAGGTGATAGTCCTGGATGAACACCGGCGCATCGGACGATCCGATTTCCGCGTGAATCGCCGCCGCGAACCGCGCGTTGATCTCCTTGTAGGCGGCCCAGTCTTCGCTTCGAAACTTCGGTCGGACGTCGACCACATGGCACAGCGGCCATAGGCCCTCGTTCGCAAAGCCTCCGTAGTACTGGGAGAAGGTCGGCTCTTCGAGCCACAGTCGTCGAAGCGCGTACGATGGACTCTCGGGCGGCACCAGCACCTTGTCGGCCGCATCGACGACGAGCCGGTCCGCCGGGCCGGCTCCGTGCGCGATCCACACACCGCCTCGTTCGCGCATCAGCGCGTCCAGCGCGACAGCGACACCACCCGTCGCGGCTTTCACCGTAATGCGGCCATCCTCATCCCGACTGTGGAGGTAGGGCTCACGGTTGGATACGACCATCACGGGGCGAGGGACGTGTGCATCCAGTTCGCCAGCCTGGGTCAACCCGCGGCGAAACAGAATCGGTCCGACGAGCTCGTGAATCGCGATTGAGGCAACCACCAACAACTGCACCTGGTTGCCCCATCCCGGAAACTCGGTGGCGACGATGGAGGCGAGCCCGAGGGTAATCCCGGCTTGAGACAGCAGGCCGGTCCACGCGTAGGTTCCGATCGGCTCGGGAAGCCCCGAGAGCTTGACCCCTGCCCTTACGCCAAGCCTGATGAACCCGAGCCGGATCGCGGACAAGGCGGCCGCGCTGAGCCCGATGGCCGCCACCGCGTCGAGTCGCAGGGAGGCGCCCACCGCCACGAAGAACACGACCAGCACCGGCGGCGCGCCACGTCGCACGGCAGCCCGGAGCGTGTCGCCCTGCGCGATCGCCAGATTCTCAATGACCACGCCGGCAGCGAGGGCAGCCAGCAGCGGCTGGAGTTGCTGGGTGGTGCCGATCTGATTCAGCACGGCGCACACTGCCAGCAGCACCAGCGTGATTTCCCGGCCCACGTAGCGCAGATAGAGCGCAAAGAGGACGCCGATGAGGACGCCAAACGCGACGGCTCCACCGATTTCCCATGCGAGTCGCGCCAGCACTTCCGCCCCCCCGCCCTCGCCCGTATCGAACACGATCCGCGCCAGCAGCATCGCCACGGAAAACAGCACCAGCATCACGAGATCGGCGAGCACGACGATCGCCAACACCGTGTCGCTGAGCCGCCCGCGCGCCCCCGAGTCCGCGACCACCGCCGCGGTCATCGTCGGGGAGAAGGACACGACCATCACCACCAGCAACGTCAGCATGACCAGCCGCTGGAATCCGACGGCAGCGGGCGCAATGGGCAGCCACGGCCAGACCATCCACGCCACGACCGATAGACCGATCATGGCCACGGCCAAGATCGCGGCGGTCAGGCGCATGATGGCCGCGAGTCGGGTCCCGAGGCGTTCCACGCTCAGCGTCAGGCCAGCGATGAGCGCGATCAGCGTCGTGGCGATTCCCGTGACCACCTGAAGCTGAGCCGTCATCGAATCGGTGATCAGGTTGCCAAGGGACGGCCCGACGACCACGCCGAAGAGGAGATACCCCGTCACGCGCGGGAGGTGGAACCGTCGCAGCGTGTCACCGGCGACCGACGCACCCATCAGCGCAAACCCGAGTGCCAGCGCGGTGGCGGCTGAACCGGTCGTCGCCTCGCGCACCGAGGCCATCGCGCCGACCGCCAACGCGAGCGCCAGCAGGCGCCTCACTTGCCAGCTTTCCGAGCGGGGAAGAGGAGTGCGACGAACTCAGAGCCGATGGTGCCCGCCACCACGGCTGCGAGAAGCATCGACGCGTCAGCGCCCACGACGCTGACCGCGTTCAGTGCGAACGCCACGCCGAAGACGCCCGGCCGAAGCAGGTGGCGCCGGAGATCGCGAGCCGCGGACACACCGACGAGCCTTCTCGCCACGAAGCCACCGGCCAGCTGCCCAAAGACACGCAGCACGACGTAGCCCACGCCAATCGCGAGAGCGACGGGCGAGAGATCCGCACGAGCCCCGGCGACCAGCAGCACGAGGACCAGAAGGGGATGCTGCACGAAGAGCACATCTCGACTGATCGTCTCGCGCGGGTGTCGTCCCGCATACCGCCAGAACACGCCAGCGACCAGCCCTCCCAACAGCGCGGACATGGAAAGGGCGGCCGCGACGCCGCCGGCGAGGAGCAGTGCCGATACGGCAAATACGCGTTCTTCCGTTTCGGAAGAGGCCTGCGTCAAGAGCAGCCATGCGGCGGCGGCCAGCGCCAGAGTGACCCCGCACGCTCGCGCCACAAGGACGGCAGCGCCTACGGAGGATCCCGCGCGGAGCCACGCCAGGACGAGCCCGCCGGCCACGATCGGAAGCAGGACACCGAGCTCGACGACGCGAGCGGCCGCCGATCGGGGTTCCAGTGGATTGCCGCCGGGCAGCGTGAGCGAGGTCGCCGCGCAGATGCCGCTTGCCAGGGCCATGGTCCCGAAGGGCCGGGCGATCGCCGACATCGTGGCGAGCGCGAAAACCGCGAACCCGACCGAGACCACGAGCACCGTCGCGACCACGACGAGACTCGCGGCGCCGAATGCGCGCCAGTCGCCGGAGCGACGGTCGCCGACGCCCAACCCAACGAGCACGCCCAGGGCCGCAAGCGCAACGGGCACCACCGGATCGAGCAGTGGTAGCGTCCGTAGAGACAGCAGGTTGATGCCCTGAGGGCCGAACGCGATTCCTGTCGTGAGGAGGAGCGCCACTGGAGCCGAGGTGGCCGACCACGCGAACAACCCGCGCCAGCGCCGCGGCCGGCGCCTATGCGCCAGCGTCACCGCTCCAGGCGCTTCGTCGACGGCAACGTCTGGAAACGAGCCAAGAAGTCCGAGCGAATCGCCGGCCGGTGGAAGAGTCATCGGGCTAAGGTGGTCACCAGGTGAGCGTCGCCGCGGGTGACGGCCACCATCACGCGCTGACCCGGCCCAAGAGTGGTGAATGAACGCATGACTTGCGTGGGCGTCGGTGCGGAGACGTCAGCGACGAGCGTGATCACGTCCCCGACGGTCAGTCCGGCCTGATAGGCTGCGGACATCGGCTCGACACGGACCACTTCGGCACCAACCTTCGTCCGTCCTCGCAGGGTGAGACCAAGCGACCGGCTGGCGGGTTGCGCCGCGGGGCCGTTCGCCACCAACGACACCTCGCGGAGTTCGCCGCGGCGGCGGACGCGCAGCGTGAGCACATCGCCCATTGATAGACGAGCCACCTGCGTATTCCAATCTTGTCGAGTCGCGAGCGCTCGACCGCCAAGCGCTTCGATGACGTCACCAGTCAGCAACTGCTCTCTGCCGACGCCCTTCGCGTCAACCCAGGTGACGACGACACCCGTGGACGCGCCGGTCACTGACGCGAGCGGCAGTGTCAGATCCTGTACCTCGATGCCAATTGTCCCTGAGGGGCCAGGCGGCATGGCCAGCAGACGATCCGCCTCTGCAAGCACGGTCCCACCCGGCACGATCGCCAGCCTCCCATTGTGGCCGATCACCAGACCCGCCAATTCGGCGCTGGTGGTGAAGAGGAACGAGCCAGGCACCAGATCGGTGCGCAAGGGCACGGCCCACAGCGGCTCGGACCACAACCCGCTGTCGAATGGATGGAGCGAGCCCACAAACACGGGTCGCAGCGACACGCCCTCTGGCGACACGTCAGTGGCGATGAGGTAGCGCGATTGCTGCGATTGGCGTGGCAGCCATGGCACCGGAGGAAATGAAGGCGTCAGTACGGGAATCGGTACACGCACGACCGCCAGGCCGGACGCCGCATCCCGGGCGAGGATGGTCGCGTCGATCCACGGTTCCGCCTCCGGTTTCGACGGCGGTGGGACCAACATGACCGCAAGGTCGCCGCCAAGCCTGACCGCGGCCGTCCAGTGCGAGGTCTGCTGAGAGCCGGGGGTGGCTAACGGAACGTCGAGCGCCAGGAGCGACAATTGCACTCGCCCTTGGAGTTGGGCGATTTCGTCAGCGAGGTCGTCGTACTTTGGACCGCTGGCGAGCTGACTGAGAACCGACGAAACAGGATTGGGAGTGACGGGACGCTCCGGGAATCTGATGCGAGCCAGTAGCCATAGGACGGCAACTGCCATCACCCCAGCGGCGAGCAGCGACCGCGTCTCGCGTGACACACGAGGTCGATAGGGGCTGCTGGTCTCCATGCATGACCTCGCGAGAAACTGGTCGTCCGCGCCGACGTCAAACGGTCAACGACGTCCATCCGTTCAACAACACGTAGCACATTACCAAGGTTCACAGGCTGGCGCTCGAGCGAAGGGGACCGGGGACTGTTCGCCGCCTCCGCGCATCGGAGGGCTCGTTCACGGCAGAGTTGGGGAAAACCGGATGGCCATCGCAGACTCGATCTGCGAAACCGCGATGGCGTTGGGGTTCAGTCGCGTATGCAGACGCCGTAGACCAGGGCAATTCCCACAGAAGGAACGGCCACATACACGTGAGACCGGAGGGAGAGTACAAACCACAATCCCAGCCCGGCGAAGAGAAACGCCACGAACAGCGGTTTCGCCACGATACTGAGATACCTGCTTCGTCAACCACTCGATCGACGAACTCAGCTCGCGAAGACGAGTCGCGGACGTCCCCGTGTCATCGAGCCGCTGCGCCGCGAGCGGGCGAGCGGGCAGGCGGGCAGGATGGTCGCGAAGGCCGACAGCACCCAAGCGACCAGAGCCTTCTCAAATCCTGCCGCGCTATTTCTGACGACGGCCTCGCGTCTGCAAGCGGCACTTTCTCGCAAAACACGAAATGTCCACGCGCACAAGACTTCGGGTGTCGAACGCCCAGTGAGACTGCGAGTTCCAGCCACGATCGATGTGTCCGGCCCGGGGCCATGAACTGCTCCGGATCACGTCGGTCGTAACCTCAGAGGCCCAAGCGGGTCCTATCCGATGAACTGCGTGACCGCCGCACCGTGAACGTCAGAACAACCAGGACCACCACCCCGAGGACAACGGCCCATTGGGCGCCGATGAGTTGAATCGCCAGCATGACACCACCACCTTTTCACTCGCAGGATGTTCACGGTGAAGCCTCGAGCTCAGAAATCTTCACAGTCGGCTCCGCAGACGTCCACCAACGTAGCGAGTACGCCCGACACCCGGATATCCGGACGGCACAGTATTCCTTCAGCGGAAAGACCGCAGGCGTCGTGTCGGCGTCGATACGAGGGCTGCGACACTTCTCATCGCAGCGCCCCGATCTGGAAGCGAAGCGCTACGCTTCGTGCCTGAAAGTCGTACCGAGTGCGTGCCACTTCGATCTCCGCCGCCGTCTTGTTCAATTGCGCCTGCGTCAGCTCGACGATCGAGCTCAGACCGAGGTCGTAGCGAGCCTGCGCGAGCTCCAATGCGTCGGAGGCCTGCGTCAGCAGCTGGTTGGTGAGGTCCATCTTCTGGTACGCCGTGCGGGCGCTCAGCCAGGCGATTGAGACGTCCCGTGTGACCTCCGCTTCGATCTCCCTGACCGTCTCTTCTTCGGCTTGCGCACGCAACAGCGCTTCGGCATGACGGGCTGAGTAGAGATTCCCATTGGTCAAGGGCACCGCCACATTGAAACCGGCCGCAGAGTAGTGATCGGTCAGACCCGTCTGGCGGTACGGCGTGACACCGGCCGCGCCCACCGCCGAGACGACGGGGAACCAGAGCGCGCGTTCCGCCGCGGCGAACTTGGCAGCGGCGTCTCGGGAGAATCGCCTGGCGGCGATGTCGGGGCGGTCCCTGAGCCCCTGCGCCACCAGCGATCTGTCGTCGTCGGGCGGAGGTGGTGCCAGTGGCTCGTCCTGGAGGTCGTAGATGGCGACCTGGGTCGAGCCAATCGCTGCCGTCAACGTCGCGAATGCCGCCTGGACATCGTTGGTCGCCTCGACCAGGAGCAGCTTCGCCTGCGAGAGGTTGACCCTGGCAAAGCTCGCGTCAAGACTTGATTTCAGGCCGCTGGCGGCGAGCGTGTCGACCTGGTCGGCGACGAGTTGACGTGCCTCGACGGTCTGCTGCGCGACTTTCAATATCGCCTGCGCGCCCAGCGCGTTGAAGTACGCGCGGTCGACCTGCAGGAGCACCTCGGCTTTCCGATTGGCCACGTCCTGCTCCTGCGCGTCCGCGCGGAGTGTCTGCCCCTGGACCAGACTGCCGGTGCGTCCAAAGTCGGTCACCAGCTGGGACACGATGACGCCAGTCGCGAACCGGTCGAGAATGGACGGGTTGTTGAGGGCCCCGGCCGTAATGCGCGAGCCGTCCTCAGCCCCAGCGCCTGTCACATTCGCGAACGCCGTGGGATAGTACGCCGATTTCGTTTCCCGAACGACCTGGCCGGCGGCGAGCGCGATGTCCTGGCTGGCGCGAATCAGCGGATGGTTGTCCAGGGCGCGCATCTCCGCTTCCTTCAGCGACAGACGCACCTGCGCCGATGCGCGCGACGCGGACGACAGGCACCCGCAGCAGGCACAGACGATGAGAAGGATCCGGTACATCACGACAGAGTCTCCTTGGCGACGACAGGCCGGCGGCCGTAGACGAGCACGTAGGCTGCGGGCACGATGAACACGGTCAGCGCGACGGATACGATCAGGCCGCCGATGATCGCCCGCGCCAGGGGCGCGTAGGCCTCGCTGCCGGTTCCGAGCTTCAGCGCCATCGGCACCAGCCCAATCACGGTGGCGAGCGAGGTCATCAGGATCGGACGCAGCCGGATGCGGCACGAACTGACCACGGCATCGACGACGGACAGGCCCTCGGCCTGCAGCCGATGCGTGAATTCGACAATCAGGATGCTGTTCGACACCGCCATGCCGACCATCATCAGGATCCCCATCAGCGACTGGACGTTGAGGGTCGTGTTCGTGAGATAGAGCGCCGCCAGCACGCCGCTCAGCCCTGGCGGCACCGCCAGCAGAATCAGCAGCGGATCGGTGAACGACCGGAACTGCGCCACCAGGATCAGATAGAGCAGCACCACGGCGAGGAGCAATCCCAGCGCGAAGCTGCGGAACGACGCCTCCATCCCCTGCACCATGCCGCGGATGTCCGCTTTCACACCATTCGGCAGACTGGCCGTGCGCAGGACGGTCCGGATGCCGCTCACGGCGGTCCCGAGGTCTTCGCCGATCGGATTGACGTAGATGTCGATGACCCGCCGAATCTGGTAGTGATCGATTTCGGTCGGCGAATTCATCGGCGTGATCCGGGTCACGGCGTCGAGCGACGTCGGCTGGGTCACGTGATCGGCATGCAGCGGAATCGCCCGGAGGTCGAGCAGCGTGCGGACCTGGTTCTCCGGGTACTGGACCGTCAGCATGTAGTCGTTGCCGCTCTTGGGGTCCACCCAGTAGCTGGGCGCAATCATCTGGTTCGACGTCAGCGCCGTGATCACGTTGTTGACGACTTCCCGCTGGTTGAGGCCAAGCGCCGCGGCCCGCTCGCGGTCGATGTCGAGCCGGAGCGACGGATAGTTGATGTCCTGCGGGATGTAGACGTCGCTCACCCCAGGCAGCCGCCGAATCGAGGCGGCGACACGGCCTGCGGTCTCGTAGACGCGCTCGATGTTCGACCCGCTCACCTGCAGGTCAATTGGTGCCGGCAGCCCCTGATTGAGCACGGCGTCAACCATGCCGCCCGATTGAAAGTACGCCGTGAGGTGGGGCAGCTCGCGGGCGATCGCCGCTCGCACGCGGGCCATGTACTCGTAGCTGCCGACGCGGTGATCCTCGGTCAGCGCGACCTGCACGGTTGCCGTGTGCGGTCCGGCATTGCTGGTGTAGATCGAGGAAAAGCCGGGCTGCACGCCGATGTTCGACACCACCAGCTGGAGATCGCTCGGGTCGACAATCCGACGGACCAGCCGTTCGACCCGTTCGACGTCCGCGGAGGTGACCTCGATCCGGCTCCCGGAGGGGGACTTGAGGTTCATCACGAATTGCGCGGCGTCGGTCCGCGGGAAAAACGCCACGCCGAGCAAGGGGTAGAGCACGAGGCTCGCCAGAAACAGGGCGGTGACGCTCCCGACCACGGCCCACGGCCGGGCGAGCGACGACCGGACCTGGCGTTCGTACCACGTCAGCAGCCGTCCGAAGCGCGCGGCGAACCCGTCGTTGAACCGCTCCATCAGGCCCGTCGGTGGCGGCGACGCCTGATCGTGCGGGACGGCATGATGCGGCGCCTTCAGGAACCGCGCGCAAAAGAGCGGCACGACGGTCATCGCGACGAAGTACGACGCGAACAACGCCAGCACGACAGCCAGCGCCAGGGCCGAGAACAGGAAGCGGCTGACGCCGTACAGAAACGTGACGGGGAAGAACACGATCGAACTGGTCAGCGTCGCGGCGAGCACCGCCAACGAGACTTCGTTTCCGCCCTGTTCGGCCGCGACCTCCGGAGATTCGCCCAGCTCGAGGTGCCGGAAAATGTTCTCGAGCACGATCACGGCACTGTCGATCAGTCGCGAGAAGACCAGCGCAAACCCGGCCAGCACCATCGTGTTGATCGAGCTGCCGCCCATGTAGAGGGCGATGAGCGCCGCCAGCGCCGAGAGCGGGATGCACAGGAACACGCCGAACGTGGCGCGAAAGCTGCCCAGAAAAATCAGGACCAGCAACGCGGTCAGTCCGAGGCCGATCGCGCCTTCGTCGAGCAGCGTCTCGATCGCGCGCTTCACGAACAGCGACTGGTCGAACACCACCTCGGCCTTGAGCTGGGACGGCACGTCGAGCAGCTTCGACACCACGTCCTTGACGCCGTCCACCACGGCGATGGTGTTGGTGTCGCCGCCCTGCTTCATCACCGGCAGATAGGCCGACGGCTGGCCGTCGACCCGCACGATGTTGTTCTGGATCTGGTTCGAGTCCTCGGCGTGGCCCACGTCCGCGATCGTCACCATCGATCCGCCCGCCGTCTTGAGCGGTACGCGGTTGATGTCGGGCACATTCCGGAACTGGCTGTTCGTGAACAGCGTGTAGTCGAACGGACCCAGTTTGACGTCGCCCGACGGCAGGATCAGATTCGCGTTGTTGACGGCCCGCACCACGTCCATCGGGCTCATCTGGTACGCCTGCAGCTTCGCCGGATCGACGTAGACCATGATCTGGCGGTATTTCCCGCCAAACGGCGGCGGCACGGACGCGCCGGACACGCTCGCGAGCTGGTTGCGCACGGTGAACTGGCCGAGATCGCGAAGCTCGATCTCGTTCAGGCCCTGGCCCTTCAGCGTAATCAGACACACCGGCAGGCTCGACGCGTCGAATTTCTGCACGATCGGCGGCAGCGTGCCGGGGGGCAGCCGCCGCAGGTCGGCCATGGCGAGGTTGGAAATCTCGGTGACGTCGGAGTCGGCACTGGTGCCCGGCTGAAAATACACCTTGATGATGCTGACACCCGGCAGCGACCGCGATTCCATGTGATCGATGCCGGCCCCCAGGGTGAAGAAGCGCTCGAAACGGCCGGTGATGTCCGTCTCGATCTGTTCCGGCGGCATCCCGTTGTAGAACGTGGCAACGACGACCTGCGGGATGTTGATGTCCGGAAACAGGTCGACCGGCATCCGCACGACGCTGGTCAGCCCGATGACCGCCACGAACAGACAGACGACGATGATGAAGTGCGGGTTACGGAGGGAGAAGCGGGACATCAGCGTGACTCCTGCGGTGTGTCGGGCGCCACGATCTTTGGCGTCACCACCGCGCCGGCCTTCAGTTGCCCCCGACTGCCGACGACGACCAGGTCGGACGCCTGCAGGCCAGAGCGAATCTCGATCCGATCGGCCATCTCGAGTCCGAGCGCCACGCTGCGCGCCTCGACGCGACCTGCCTGATCGACGACCAATACCTGGGCGCCGTTGTCGGTTCTGTCGATGGCGCCGACCGGGGCGACCAGGACATCCTTTGCCGCGTTGATCGTGATCGAGGCGTTGGCGAACATGCCCGGTACGATGTCGAGCGTCGGGTTCGCCACGTCGACTTCCACGTGCATGGTCCTGGTGTCGGCGTCCAGTCGATCGGCGAACCTCGCGACGATGCCGGTGAAGGTCTTGTTCAGCGACTGGACGCTCAAGGCGACCGGCCCGCCGAGGTGAATACGCGCGACCGCCGACTCCGGGACGGGAATGACCAGCCGCAGCCGGTGGTTGTCGGACAGCTGGACGATCGGCCGGGCCTGCGTCTGCGACGCGGTGCCGGCCTGAATCATCGCGCCGGTGTCGGCGTAGCGGCGCGTGATCACGCCGCCAAACGGCGCCGTGATCCGCGCGTAGGCGAAGAGGGTCGTGGTCTTGCGCTTGGTTGCCTCTGCGAAGGCGAGCTGCTCGCGCGCGGCGGCCAGCGCCGCGTTGGCGGTCGCGACCTGCGCCTCGGCGACGTGGTCGCGCCCGGCGGCTTCGTCCACGTCCTGCTGGGCGACCAGATTCGGCCGCGAGGCGATGACCTTGGTGAGTCGCGTCGATCCCAGATGCGCAACGTCGTGCACCGATTTCGCGCGGTCCAGGTCGGCGCCGGCGCGGTTGATCTCTTCCTGCGCGCGCTTGATCGCCGCATCGTCTTGCTGCAGTTCGTCCTGGAGCTCGGGAATCTCCAGCACGGCCAGCAGCTGCCCGGCCTGAACCCGGTCGCCGACGTCCACGCTGATCGACTTCAAGAAGCCGGCCACCTTGGCATGGACGTCGATTTCCTCGTACGGCCGGAATTCCGCGGCCACGGTCAGGACCTGGGCCAAATCTCCGCGCGTCACCTTCGCCACCGCGACAATCGGCCGGTCCTCGATGCTCGGCTCAGCCGCATGTGCGTTGGGGCGTGAACACGCCGCGGTGGCCGTTAGCGCCGCGACGGCCACCCCTCCAGTGATTGTCCAGAACGCTCGTTTCATCATGAGAGGCGCCTCACCGCCACGCGAAGTTGCTCGAGAGAAAACGTCGGAGATTGACAGAGGTTCACCACCTCGCGCTCGGCCGCGAACATCCGCTCGGCGACCGCGGGCACCTCCGCGACAATCGACGCCGGAATCGACAGCAGACCATGGGCGTCGCCGAACAGGACGTCCCCGGAACTCACGTTGAGCCCGCCAACCGTCACGGCGTGCCCGAATTCGACGATGTGGACGTAGGCGTGCGAGACGGCGAGATGGGAGGCAAAGAATTGGAGCCCGGTCAAGGCGACGCGTGGGACGTCCCGAACTGACCCATTGGTCACGTAAGCCACGCATCCGAGTGCCTTCAGGATGTTCGCGTGGACCTCGCCGACGAAGGCGCCGACTCCGGGGCGCTCGTCGGTGTCCTCGACCACGACAATCCGCGGAGGCGGCACCGTCACGAGGTAACTCCACCAATCCGTGCGGTCGTAGTAGCTGTGCCCGACCGCCGGCGGCGACGACCCGTGAATACGGGCGGTGACCGCATGACCGATGACGGGGGGGAGACTCGTGTACAGGCACCGGACACTCGCATCGGTAAAGCCTTCGTTGCGCAATCGGCAGTCGAATGTCTCCACGGCGTTCGACACCGTGCAGGTGTCGAGACGTCGAAAGACATCGATCAACTCCGGCGTGAGCTGGGCCATGAAGACTCCGCGCCCCGGGCGACCAGGCACCGGGACAGTAAAGGGCTACAGATATGCGAAGGAGAAGCGAGCGAGACACTGGAGAGTCAACCCTCACCATTTCTGGCTCGACAAAATCGGGAGCACCGGTCGCCGCGTTCAGGTCCCGGAATGCCAGAGTCGAGTGGCGTTGCTGCACGTGGCTCAGCACCGAGAGTACGTGCGCACCATACCTCGACGTATCCGGTCGGAACGGTATTTTCGGCGCCGAAACCGTGGAGGCCGCACAGGAATCAACGCGCGCCAGTACGCGCGGTCGCCCCGCATCGCGTCACCGCAGGGAATTGTCGATCTGCTGAGCGACCCGTCCCGAATCGGGAGCTACCCGACCGAGCGCCGACACCGCCTGCACCTCGGCGGGTGAGCCGTCACATTGAGCGGCGTGCATGCGCTGGTGCTACTTCGTCGCGCGCTCTTCCTCACTCACTTGCTGTTCGCTGGTGATCCGGCGACCCTCAAGTGTGAGCTCCCACCCCAACCCTTTTCGTCGAAGCTCGGCCTCGTACACCGACTCGCTGCCAAGGCTTCTCGAAACCGTGGTCGCGATGACCGTCGCCAGCAGCAGCGGTAAGACGATGCCGTAGTCGCCTGACAACTCGAACACGAGCACCGCTGCCGTGAGTGGGGCGTGAATGCTTGCCGCCGTGGTAGCCGCCATCCCGACCAGCGCATAGCTGCCCGCGCTCGGCGACATCGAACCCGGCAGCATGCCGACCAGTTGTGCCCACAACGAGCCGAGCGCTGCGCCAATCAGCAGCATTGGTGTGAAGATGCCGCCGGGCACACCAGATGCGACCGAGGCACCGGTCGCGACCACCTTGGCCACCAGTAGCCACGCGACGGCGCTCAGCAGCATCCGCTGATCGAGGATCGCATTCAGCGGTTCGAATCCGTTTCCGGCGACCTCTGGGAGCAAGACGGCAATCATCCCTACCAGCAGGCCTCCCATTGTGGCTCGAAGCGGCTGCTGCATCGGATGGTGCTCGAACCACTGCTCGAGGAACGCCAACACTCGTTTGAATCCGAAGGCCGCGAGTGCGGCCAGCACGCCGAGTGCGCCGAACGAAAGCATCGCCGCCGTCGATTCGGGTCCGAACGATCGCTGGCCGTAGATGGGGCCAGCACCAACGATGGCCCTCGTCAGCGTCGTGGCGATGATCGTGGCCGCCATGGTCGGCAGCAACGCTTGCGGTGCAGCGATGCCAACGATCGTTTCGAACACGAACAAGACCGCGGCGAACGGTGTGTTGTAGGCCGCGGCGAATCCGGCGGCCGTGCCTGCGGCCACCAGCACTCGCGTGCGATCGAGCGACATCGCCATGGCCCGCCCGAGCGTGGCGCCCAGCGAACCCCCGAACTCGATCAACGGGCCCTCGCGTCCGATCGACATCCCGGTGGCGATGGCCGACCAGGACGAGAGAACACGGGAGATGGTCGTTCGGAGTGAGAGTTGGACGTTTCCGAGAGCGACGGCCTCCATGACATCGCTGACGCCCTGAACGGGTGTGGCGCGCAACCTGGCGATCAGACCGGCCCCTGCGCCGCCAACAGCCGGCAGACACAGACGCATCCACCAGGGAAGCCTGGCGATAGCCTCCACGACATTGCCGGCGCCAAGGGCCATCCGATACCACAGGGTCAGTGAGCTCCGGAAGGCGATGGCAAACGCTGCGGCGCCGAGCGCGACCAGGCACAGTGCGATGAGGAAGCGAAGGCGATCGGTCATCGAGTCATGGTCGCCGCGGTGCTGTCGCAGAAATGAAAGGCGGTCTCCAACACGTCTCGATCAGTGCCTCTTGCGTCGCGTCCTCGGCATCATCTGCACGCCCGCACACCCAGGGGCTGAACCGCCAGGTGATTTCCTGGGACAGCCTTGAATCCGGCGGCAGAGTCCACCGGGCGGCGGTCCCAGCCAGATTCGTGAAGGGCTCCAGTTCCAGCGGGCCTCCAGCCCCCTCTGGGGCCTCGGCCCGCTAGGAGATCACACCGCGCCGCACAGCGTACAGCACTAACTCCGCCGCATTATGCACATCGAGCTTTTGTAGAATGTGCGCGCGGTGGGTTTCAACCGTGGCGGGACTCACGAACAGCAGATCGGCGATGGCCTTGTTGCTGTGGCCCTCCGCGATCAACTGGAAGATCTCTCGTTCACGTTCGGACAATGAGTCGAAACGGTCGGCGAGGCCCTTCTCGGTCAAATGCCGGACGTAGTCGTCGAGCATCACCTTCGACACGGCAGGACTGAAGAACGACTTGCCGGCCGCGACGGCGGCGACGCCGCGAATCAAGTCGACATCCGCGGAATCTTTGAGCATGTAGCCCCGCGCGCCGGCTTTCAGGCCCTGGATGATGTAGGCCTCGGCCGCGTGCATGCTCAGGATGAGCACCCGGATGGTCGGCATTCGGCGCACGATCTGGCGTGTCGCTTCAATGCCATTCAGCAATGGCATGCCGATATCGAGAATCGCGATGTCGGGCTGCGTTGATAACGCCTGGCGCACGGCATCGCGACCGTCGCTCGCTTCGGCAACGACTTGCCAGTCCGGCCGTTCCTCGAGGATCTTTCGAAACCCGTGACGCACCAGTGTGTGATCGTCGCCCAGTAGAATGCGCAGCTTACCCACCCAGGCCCCCGAGCGGTGTCGCCGGATTCGTCTCGTGGCGCGAGTGGCCCACGATCGGAATGTCTCCCTCACTCATTCGAGCTTCTGCCGGCACTTCCGCGGTGAGCCGCGTGCCTTTTCCCGCGCCGCTCTCCAGGCGAACCGTTCCGCGCAGTTGTGCCACACGCTCACGGATGCCGACGAGGCCGAGACCGTGGGCGCCATTCGCCCCACGCGTGTTGGCCAAGTCAAATCCCACACCGTCATCCTCGATCGTGACGAGGAGCGTGGCCGTCAGACGCTGGAGATACACTCGGCAGCTCGTGGCGTTCGCGTGCTTGGCCACATTGGTCAAGGCCTCCTGGATGATCCGATAGACCGCCGCTTCGGTCTCGGACGAGAGCCGTTGGTCCATGCGATCGTGCAGCAGCTCGGTCCGAAGGCCGTGGCGCCTACTGAAACCCTTCAGATACCACTCCGTGGCGTCCGGGAGTCCTAAATCGTCCAGCAGTGAAGGATGCAGCAAGTGGGACAAGTCGCGGACGGTGTGCAGCACGCCGTCGGCGATGGCACGTGCATCGTCGAGAGCCTCTGCCGCCCCGCCGGCGACGCCGATGGCCCGTTGAGCCAAGGCCAGCTCGACTTTCATCGCCGTCAGGGCTTGCCCCACTTCGTCGTGCAGCTCGCGAGCGATGGACCGTCGCTCTTCTTCCTGCGCGTTCAGCAACTTCGTCGAGAGATGCTGAAGATCGCGGGTGTTCTGCACGTCCTTCGCGCGCTGCCGCCGAAGCCGGTCTTCAAGACGGCCGGCATAGAGGGTGGCCAACACGGCGATGCCAAGGCTGGCCGCCAGAGCCACGCCGAGGCTCTGCCAAATCCTCCGCTGCGTGACGCTGTAGACCTCGGTCATCGCGGACCGCTGTTGCACAAAGGCGCCGCGGTTCAGGGATTGGGTCTGCTCGGACAGACCGATCACCATCTCGCGTTTGGGCATCACGCGAGCGCGCAGCAGGGTACGCGCCTCCGTCGGCCACCGGCGGGCGTCGGTCGAGAGAACGTCCAACATCGTCGTTCGAAAGTCGGCGATTTCGCCGCGCAGACGCGCGACCTGATCGCGCTCGGCGATGGAATCGAGAACCGGGACGTATTGCCGCAACGCGTCGTCGACGACCGTGTACGAGTCCTCCAGTCGGCGGCGGTAGTTCCCGGCCGTCGTGGGATCCGGATCCAGAAGGGCGTCGCGCACATACACGGATCCCAGCAGGACCTGTGTACGAACGGTCGACAGCAGCTCCTGCGCGTGCACGTACCGCGCGTTGATCGCCACCCCCTGCCGTTCGACGTCGGCGATTCGCCGCGTGAAGTAATACCCGGCAAACAGCCAGATTCCGACGACCAGCCCGAACCCGAGAAACAGCGCGGCTCGGATCGGCCGCCCGAGCCGCTCACGCTCCATCACAGCTGCATCTTATCGCGCACCCGGGGCGCAGGGCGATCCTCCACGATTTCGGTGTCGAGAATACCGGCTGGACCGGATACGGCATGGCATTGGTCGCGAGTACGCTCGATAGGATGGCATGGGGTTCCACATGCAGCCAATTCCTTCGATTCTGGTCCTCTGCGACCTGGACGATACGGTGTTCGATCCGCGCACCTTTCGTCTCAACGGCACGACGGCGTTTGACCGCATCGAGCGGGAGCGCCTCCCGCTCGTCTTCTGTTCGAGCAAGACCCGCGCGGAGCTCGAGCTCATCCAACAGGAACTCGGCATCAACCAACCGTTCATCTCCGAGAACGGAGCGGCGGTCTTTATTCCCCGTGGCTACTTTGGCTTTGGTGCGGCGGACGTCATCGACATCGCGGGCTACGAGGTGGTCGAATTCGGCAAGCCGCACACAGAGGTCGTCGCCTCGCTACATCGCGCCGCCGGCCGGCTGGACATCGAGGTCATCGGGTTCAGCGACATGTCGGTGGAGGATGTCGCGATCGAGTGCGATGTGTCCCTGCTGCAGGCGCGACTCGCCAAGCTGCGCGAGTACAACGAACTCTTCCGTGTCGTCGACGCGAAGCCCGGTGCCCTCCCCAGGCTGTTCAAGGCGCTGCGCGCGGCAGGGCTCGACTGCACCAGCCGGGGCGCCTATCACCACGTCGGGGCTGTGCATCGCGACCTCGGCATTCAGTGGCTTCGCCGCCTGTATCGGCGAGCGTTTGGCGAGGTCGTGACCGTGGCCTTCGGGGACCACCGGGGCGCCGCGCCGCTCCTGCGGCACGCTGACATCCCGCTGGTCGTGCAATCTCGCACCGCGGAAGAGACCACGCATCTACTGGCGGCGGTACCGGCGGCCCGTCTCACCGTGGCCGATTCGGTAGACGCCTGGGCGGAGGTGATCCTGGACGTCGCAGGCGCCGCTCAACGCAGCAGAAGCTCGTGTCCGTCGTGATCGTCATTGCCGACGGGCTCCTCGAGGGCTTGGGCCCTTCATGATTTCGTTCCGTCGAGCGCCTCGGCGATCGCCCAGAGTACTTCTCGCGCACGCCGGACGTGATCGCGAGGCAGCCGGGAGAGTGCGTCCTCAACTGCCGCCTCGACGGTGCCTGTCGCCTTAGAAGTGAACCGCTTCCCTTCCCGTCGAACGCGTAAGCGGACGCGGCGACCGTCGCTCGGGTCGTTATTGCGATCCAACAGGCCTTTGTCGACGAGTCGTTGCAGGACGCCGGTGATGGTACTTGGATGGAGATGAACGATCCGGGCCAGTTCCTTGGGCGACAGATCGGGAAACTGGCCGACGATTCTCAAGACGAGCCGCTGAGGCCCGGTGATCCCGATCTCGTTTTCCATCCGCTTGGAGACGCTCTGGAGGCCATGTTCGACGCTCCACAGGAGACGCATGAAGTCGAGCGAGGCGTCGAGGGGGAATTCGTCGTTGACCGGTACTGCATTGACGCGCTTTGCCATCGGCCGATGATAGTCCAACCAGGTGGTGTCCGCCCCAGCGCGCACACGGCGTCATTGGTAGTCAAAGCAGTGATGTGAATTCAGTCCAACGATCACCGGCGCCAGCGTGTCGGGTCCACCTGCCACTTGGTGGCCATCGCGGCTGCTCC
This sequence comes from Acidobacteriota bacterium, assembly GCA_040007095.1. Classification (GTDB taxonomy): domain Bacteria; phylum Acidobacteriota; class Vicinamibacteria; order Vicinamibacterales; family CAVVIG01; genus JBDTVS01. The sequence goes on along the minus strand of JBDTVS010000065.1, from coordinate 901 downwards.
ACAGCAGCAAGCGGGTTCGATGGCGAGTGAACTCGCGAATCAGGACGATGGCGCAGATGCCGCTGGCCAGCGCACACAACGTGTAAACAGCGGTGGCCATGGAAAACGGTTCCCTATGAATCGCATCCGGCCGCCGTGATGGTGTACCCGACTGGCGCGCCCTGTGTTTGCGGCAGGTGTGGCAGGTCGGACTCCTGCCGAAAGCGTCCGAACCCGATAGACGTCGTCGCACGACCGAACAATCACCTGTCCGAGGGCGGCTTCCCGCAGCCGCGTGAGGTCGTCTGGGTATGAATTGCATGATGGCAGGACGCAGGGCGTCGGTCCGGCCGACAACTCGGACCGACGCCCCTGCGGCCATCAGCACGGGGACGGGCGGGCTGATGGCCGTCCCTGGGATGGAACTTTCGCCAAGGTCCTGTCACTTCTCGGTGACCAGAAAGTGATCGCGCCGATTCCGTGACCAGCATTCTTCGCCCGACCCAAGGCAGAAGGGCGACTCCCTTCCAACACTGCGGCTTCATCAACGCGGTTCGCGGTGATCACCGATGCGGGTCCCTCCGGCTCGTCACCCGCCCGTTGTCGCCCTCGGACGTCAGCTCCAGTGGACGTTACGGTGCGAGACCACGCGGCGGACGAATCGAGCACAGCCGGTCTGGGCCTGGAAGCAGCCCGCCGCCGTCGAGTTCGTGAATCGTCCGAGGGCAACAATCCGGCAGAGCGTATCACGCCTGATAGTTTGTGGTCATAGTAATTGTCATGAGGACCAGGGCGTCGCCGGCCGCAGCGGCTGCACGATGGGTTCGGCCGGGCGACACAGCGGCTCGCCCACCATCGCCACCGGGTTCGATGAACGTGGACGACGCCCGCGCAGCGGAGCGGCCGAGCTACGATGTCCCCT
>JBDTVS010000064.1:0-19405 GCA_040007095.1 Acidobacteriota bacterium | reverse complement strand
CGGCGGGATGCATCGGCGGCCAGAATGCGCACGTTATTCATCTACGGGTCCTTACCTGCCTCGAAGACGGCGAGGGTTAGAAGTCGACCGTGACGTTGAACCGCACGAACCGCGGATTCAAGACCGTCGTCGGTCGCAGCCAAAGCGCTCCAACGGGTGCGTCGAATGCCTGGTTGAATGCCGTGCCTTTGTTGCTGTTGAACAGATTGTAGAGATCGAGCGAGACGTTCGTTCTCGTGCGGGCGAACTTCAGGATCTTCCCGAATCGCAGATCCATGGCGTTGATCCGATCGCCGTAGACCTGCCCTTGCGTCACCAGGTTCACCCCCTGGAAGGGCACGCCGATCAAGCCATTGCCGAAGACGTTGTAGTTGGCCCCGAGCGACGCGCCGTTGGTCGCCACCAGCGTGCCGCCGGCATCGGGTTGCACGTTGGCCTGCGACCGGAACGAGCTGCTGATCAGCACGTCGACCTTCGGAATCGTGTACGACACGAGGCCGCGGAACGTGGTCAGCCACGGCTCTTTGTAACTGCAGGAATTCGCCGGCTGCGTCACGAAGGGAAATGCCACGGCGAGAATCTCCGGCACCTTGGCCGTCACCGCGCAATTGTCCCGCACACCATAGCCGGAGGTCGTCCCGCCCTGGAAGAACAAGCCATTTCGCAGACGGGCGTTCAGGCTGACGTCGATCCCCTGCCAGTAGTACTTCACATCTCCGTAGTCGCTGGCGAAGGTGTAGTAGTTGTCGGTGATGCCGAGCGCGCTGTTCGCGTTGCGGGCCATGAAGGTCACTGGATAGCCGCCACCGCCCGGCAGGTTCGCATTGAGCGGCGCCGCGATCGTGATGGGACTGTAGTCCGACGCCTGAACCGCGCGGTTGTCGGTCACGAAGAAATTGCCCCAGCTGCGACGGTTGAAGGCAACGTCCACCGATACGCGGGGCACGAGCTGCTGCTGGACGGACACTCCGTACTGCCAATCGTAGGGCCGGACTCCCCATCCATGCAGCGCCGCCGGGTTGACCAGCGTCGACGCGTTGGCGTTCCCGAAATTGCCAGTCCCGGCGCCGAACGACCCACAGAAGTCGCCGCCGGTGGCGCGCCCGTCAAACGTCGTGTTGCTGTTGAGACCGGCCGGTCCGCAGTCGGGAGTGAAATTGCCATTCGCATCGGTCCAGGTCCGGTTGGTGGTGGCCTGGAACGTCACGCCCGGGTTCCCTTGGATGAACGTGCTCTCGTTGTTCGCCGGCTGCAGGTATTTGCTGACGTTCGCCTTCAACGACGTCTTGCCGTTGCCAAACACGTCGACGGCAACGCCCATGCGTGGCGTGATGTCGTGATACCCCGTGACGCCTTCGGTTCTGGGGAACGTGAACGGCACCGCCATGAAGGTCGACGACGCGAGTACCCCGTTTTCCCCGGCTGGGAACCAACTCCAGGCGTGCTCGTATCGGAGCCCCCCCTGAAGGGTCAGCCGGTTCTTCGTCCATTGATCCTGGACGTAGATCCCGTCGTACCGCGTGCGGTTACTGAACGCGACCGGCGCGATGCGAAGCGCGAACGACGCCGGATTCGGAGAGGTCGGGGAAGGACTGTTGAATGTGTAACTGACCGTGCTGTCGGCGTTCTGGGTCTGGTGCTGGATCTGATAGGCCGCCTGGTAGCCGATTTTCAAACTATGGGCGCCGGTCACATAGGTCGCGGACGCCCGCCACACGTTGTGCTGCTGATCGTTTGACGCCGCCGAGCTCCACCCGCGGTAGGTGAAATTCGCAATCGGCACGCCCGCCGCCGCATTCTGCTCGGTGACCGGGATCAGCCCGGTCAGCGCGCCCGCGGGAATCTGGCCTCCCCAACGGCTGTTGAACGACGACAATCCCGCCTCGAGAAGCAGCTTGCTGGTCGCCGGCGACGACCAGGTCGTCTGCACGATCTTCTCGCGATCGTCCCAGACGTTTCCCGCCTCGGGCGAGACGGAGCCGAATCCGCCGATCGATCCGAGCGCCACCCAATCGTCTCCGCGATCGCGGCACTGTTCGCCGCCTTTGGTCAGGGCCGATCCGGTGCAGTTCTTCTGGTAGTCGTAATAGAAGCCGAGCTTGTTCTTCGGCGTGACCTGCCCGGTCAGACGGATCGCGTCGATCATCTTGTCGGTCGCGTTTCGCGACTTGACGCCGGCATCGGGCAGGTAGGACCAACTGCTCGCTTTTCCAGCATTGGCGTTCGCGTACAGGAGCGGAATGTCGTTGTGCTGTCCATAACTGCGAACGTTATTGAAGAACCACAGCTTGTCCCTCTTGATCGGCCCGCCCAACGCGAAGTTCGTATCCCAGTTCTTGATCAACCCCGGCACCTCGGTGATGCCGTAGCTTCGAAGGGTGTCGTCGAGGTTGTTCCCCTGCGACCACTTGCCCGCGGTGCTCAGAAAGCCGGTGCCGGAGAATCGGTTGCCGCCGGTCTTGGGCACCATGTTGAACGAGGGGCCGCCGCGGTCCACCTCGCCCAGTCCGCCCGAGATCGTCATCTGGACCTCGGCGGCCTCCGCAATCGGATACCCGAAACCGGCGACGCCGCCGCCGTTGAACGACGACCCGACGTTCATGCCGTCAATCTGAATGGTGCCCTCGTTCCCGCGGCCACCTCGGGCCGTGAAGAAGTTCGTCGCGACGTTGGAGCTGACATCCAGACCGGTGCCGCTGACTCCCGGCACCGTGGCCAGGAGGTTGCCGTAGCCTCGAGAGACGGGCAGCGCGGAGATCACGGCAGTCGGCAGCACCACCTGACGACGGGTACTGGTTTGCACATCGACCACCGGCGTCTCGCCGGTGACCGTGACCGTCTCCGACACCTGGCCGACTCTTAAGTCCGCATTGATCGTCGTGACACCCGCCCCGGCGACCTCGACGCCTTCTCGCTTCACGCTGGCAAATCCCGAAAGCGTGAATGTGATGACGTAGGTGCCAGGCGTCAGATCCGGAATCCGGTATTGGCCTGAACCGTCGGTGATGGAGCTGCGTGATTTCTCGATCAGCACCGGGCTGCTCGCCTCGACGGTCACGCCGGGGAGAACGGCTCCCGACGGGTCCTTGACGACGCCAGCGAGCGCCGATTGGGCATAGGCTGAGGCCGGAAGCACGATCAGCCACGACAGCACGAAAATCGTCCGCTTGACTACCTGCATGCCAACTCCTTCGCTGAGGGTATGTGCCATACCGAACCGATATTCCAACGATACAAACTCTGTATAACTAGTTGATGGCTAATGGTTTAGCACTAGCCAAGCGAGTGAATCTTAGGGAGGTGGGAATAGGAAGTCAATACGGGCTGCCCCGTTTGAACTAGACCGACTGTGATCAGTGCTGGAAATGGAAATCAACCCTACGAGAAGGATTGGGTCCGAGGCCGAGAGGAGAAAGCGAGTCAGCCCGCTGCTTCAACCTGCCTCATGTTGAATTCAGGCTCGGTGACGCGCAACACCATCGGGTGGGACCGCGCCCGCATGCACGGCTGTTCGACGAGGACATAGAGTAAGCCCGCGATCACGCACGAGAGGAAGACGGCGACGACGCTCGCTGCCGCCATCGTCGGCAGCGGACCCAGGGTGGGACCGAGCACACTCGCGGTTTTCGGAAAGAGCCACAGCATGACCATTTCGTGCACGAGATACAACGAATAGGACACCTGCGCGATCGGATAGAAGAGCCTGGCCGACAGAAACGAGCGCAGACCACGGCCCGCGAATCCCGCCGAGTGGATCGCGGCCAGGATCAGGAACATCACGCACATCGAAAAGATGTCGCGGTGATGGGAATAGTACAGCTTGCGCGCGGCCAGCGGAATGTCGTTGAAGAGCGACGAGGCCAACGCGAAGTAGGCGGTCGGAATGATCAGGGCGACGGCCAGGATCGACAAGACGTTGACCAGCGTCGTCCGCCTGAAGAACTGCGCGACTCTTTCGCGGTAATAGACCATGAGATACGCGGCCATGACGCCGGACAGCAGGCCCGCGTAGCGCGTGTACAGATTCTGATACTCGATGGAAAACCGATCGACCCACGACTGCATGTCAGGGGTGTCGAGAAAAGGCGGGACGAAACCGTACGCGTCGATAATCAACCACCGGATGATCCCGGAGAGCACCATGAAGGCGCCGAGGATTCGCATGCGATGGCCGAAGCGCCACACCAGCAGGATGAAGCCCGGCAGGATCAGATAGAACTGTTCCTCGATCGCCAGCGACCAACACCAGCCGAGATACTGGCGATTGATGGGCAGAAAGTTGTTCACGTACAGCAGATTGGCCCAGATCGTGTCGGCGTTCATCCACGGCGGGAAACGCATCAGGATCGCTTCGCGGGGGATGTTGTGCACGAAGAACAGCCCGATCACCATGGCCACGACGTAGACGGGGATCAACCTCAGGAAACGTCTGACATAGAACCGCTTGATCTGGATGCCGCCGGTCTGGTGATACTCGCGCAGCAGGATCGTGCCGATCAGATAGCCGCTGATCACAAAAAACAGGTCCACGCCCATGTCGCCGCGACTCGTCCACTGCGTCCACGTACCGGTGTAGATCGCGAGCGCCTGACCGGTGAACGATCCGAGATGAAAGAAGACCAGATGGAAGATGATGACCCACGACACCGCGATCGCCCTGACACCGTCGACGACCGGATCGTGGAACCTCGGCCTCTCGACGAGCGCGCGCCAGTTCTGCCGCAGGTCGAACAAGCGCAGGGCGGCGCGCTGCCCTGAACCGGTCTCGCGATCGCTGGACATCTCTCCCCTTTCTTTATGGATGGCCGATTATATGCCTCAGCCCTGAATGCTTGGGATGTATATTACTGCCCTGGGTCAAGGAGTCTCACCGACCACTAATGATATCGACCACGTTCGGACACTACCGCCTCGATGAACAGATCGGCCGGGGCGGCATGGGAGAAGTGTTCCGCGCCTTCGATACCCGATTGAACCGGCCGGTGGCCGTGAAGGTCATGCGCGACGCGCACGGAGGACAGGGCGTCGCGGTACAGCGTTTCCTGCGGGAGGCGCGAGCGGCTTCTGCGCTCAACCATCCCAACATCGTCACCATTCACGAAGTCGGCGAAACGCCGTCGGGCGACCGCTTCATCGTCCAGGAGCTCATCGAAGGCCGCACGCTGCGCGCCTTCATTGGCGGAGCGATGCCGATCGCCACGGTGCTGGACATCGGCTGCCAGGCCGCGCGCGCGCTCGCCGCCGCGCACGCCGCGGGGGTCGTCCATCGCGACGTCAAGCCCGAGAACATCATGGTCCGCGCCGACGGTTACGTGAAGGTGCTCGACTTCGGCCTGGCGCGCGTCGTCGAGATCGATCCGACCGAACACGACACCACATCCTTCATCGCCACGAAGCCAGGGACGGTGATCGGCACCACGTCCTATCTGTCCCCGGAACAGGCGCGTGGCGAGGCGGCGGGCCCGCCCGCGGACATATTTGCCCTCGGCATCGTGCTGTACGAAATGGCGTCCGGCCGTCGGCCGTTCAACGCGCCGACCACCGTCGGTGTGGCTGCAGCCATCGTGTCGGAACAACCGGTCGGACTGTCACGGGTGAATCCGGGGGTACCGTATCCGCTCGACGTTCTGGTGCATCGCATGCTGTCGAAGGAGCCCGGCCACCGGCCCACGGCGCGCGAGGTGGACGAATCGCTCACCGCGCTGCAGAATCCCGGGTCGCTGGCCGTCCTTTCACCGGCGCCGGCAGGCGACCGTCCGACGGTCGGCCGTGCAGCGGAACGCGCCGAGCTTCAGCAGGTGTATGCCCGGCTGAAAAATGGCCGCAGTCTGATCCTGGCAGTATCCGGCGAGCCCGGCATCGGCAAGACGAGTCTCGTCGAGGACTTTCTGGAGGAGATTGCACGCCGACCGGATCGGCCGATCGTCGCGCGCGGCCGCTGCTCGGAACGCCTGGCCGGTGCCGAAGCGTATCTGCCGATTCTCGAGGCGCTCGATTTCCTCCTGTATCGAACCACGGGGGAAACCGTCAACAACGTGATGAGGACGATCGCGCCGACCTGGTACATCCAGGTCGCCCACGCCGCGCTCGAGGAGTCGGCGGTCGTTCGCGCGCGCACCGAGGCGCCCGCGGCATCGCCGGAACGAATGAAGCGGGAGCTTGGCGCGTTTTTTCAGGAGATCTCTCGAGCGCACCCGGTGGTGCTGTTCCTTGACGACCTGCATTGGGCGGATGTCTCGACGGTCGACATCCTGAATTACCTCGCCGGCCGGTTCGCCGACATGCGCCTGCTGGTGCTCACCACCTACCGCCCCGCCGACATGGCCCTTGCGCAGCATCCGTTTCTGACCGTGCAGAACGATTTGCGGTCGCGCGGCGCCTTCGAAGAGCTGGTGCTGGGGTTTCTCGAGCCCGCCGACATCGATCGGTATCTCGCGCAGCAGTTTCCCGCGCACGCGTTTCCCAGCAGCTTCGCCGCGATGATTCACGGCAAGACGGACGGCAGCCCCCTGTTCATGGCCGACCTCGTACGCTACCTGCGCGACTCGGGCAGCATCGTCGAAGACGGCGGCACGTGGATGCTGACGCGCCCGGCCGATGATGCGCTCAGCGATCTGCCGGAGTCGGTGCGCAGCATGGTCGCCAGAAAAATCGGGCAACTGGATGAAGCCGATCGCAAGCTGCTGATTGCCGCCAGCGTGCAAGGCCATGAATTCGATTCGGCGATCGTGAGCGAAGCCATTGGGATGGATGCCGGGGACGTCGAGGAGCGTCTCGACGTCCTGGAGCGGGTGCATGTCTTCGTCCGGCGCGGGAACGAGTACGAGTTCCCCGATCTCACGCCGACGTTGAGGTACCAGTTCGTGCACGTCCTCTATCAGAACGTGCTCCATGCCTCCCTGCAACCGACCAGGAGGACGACGCTCAGCGGCCGGGTCGCGAAGGCGCTCGTCAAGCATGAAGGACCGCAGGCCCCGAACATCGCCGGTCGACTCGCCGTGTTGTTCGAATCGGCGCGCGATTTCGCCGCCAGCGCGCAATATTTTTTCATCGCCGCCCAGCGCGCGGTCGGCCTGTTTGCGTTCCGGGAAGCCTTGTCGCTGGCCGAACGCGGCTTGGTCGCGCTGCGCGGACTGGCCGAGGGCCCGCAGCGGATCCAGCAGGAGCTCGGGCTGCAGATGATCCGCGGCCTGGCGCTGCGGTTGATGAAAGGGTGGGCCGCCCCGGAGATCGAGCCGATTTTTGCGAGGGCCAGCGATCTGTGCCGCCAGCTCGAGGATCCTCCCGAGCTCTTCCCGGTGCTCTGGGCGATCGCGCTGTTTCACGCGATCAAGGGCGACCTGCGCGAGTACCGCCAGCGTGCGGACGAACTGATGGCCCTGGCAGAAGCCTCCGGAAACCCCGCCTTTCTCATGGGCGCTCATCACCTGGTCGGCGTCTCGCGCGAGTTTCTCGGCGACATGGTGGAGGCGAGCCGCGTGCTGGACCGCGGCCGGGAGCTGCACGTCCCGTCCGAGCATCTCACGTATACGGCCATGTACGGATTGGACCCGGGGATCATCTCGCGCGCCATGTCGAGCCGGCCGCTGTGGATCCTGGGCTATCCGGATCGCGCGAGCGCCCGCGCACAGGAAACCTTGACGCTCGCCCGCTCGCAGCGTCAGCCGATGACGCTGGTCTTCGCGCTCGTCGTCATGCAGGGCATCCACCTCTATCGAGGCGAAGCCGCACAAGCCGTGGCGATGGGCGACGAGCTCAACGCGCTCTGCCGGGAGTACGAGCTGACGCAGGAACGTGAATGGGGCCGTTCGTTCCAGGGCGCCGCGCTGGCAGCTCTTGGCCGCACCGGTGAGGGCATCGATCAGCTCAAGGACAGTCTCGCCGTGCAGATCACCATCGGTTCCGGTCTCGTGCGCACGGCCTTCCTGGCCTTGCTCGCGGACATGCTGCGGAAGGTGCAGCGCGTGGACGAAGGGTTGATGGCCGTCGAAGAAGGCTTCGCCCACGCCGACCGGACCGCCGAGGGGGGCTATCGCGCGGAGCTGCACCGCGCGCGTGCGGAACTATTGCGGCTCACTGGAGACGACGCCGGGGCCGAGGAGAGCTTTCGCGCGGCGCTCACCTACGCGCGAGACCAGCAGGCGAAATCATTCGAATTGCGCGCAGCGACGGGGCTGACACAGCTGCTCTTTTCGGCTGGCCGGCTCGACGAGGCTCGCGCACTCCTTGCGCCGCTCTACGGATGGTTCACGGAAGGATGGGACACCGTGGATCTGGTCGAGGCCCGGAACACGCTGTCCAACCTCTCTCGGATGACCAATGACTGATTTCGAGCGGCCCCTTCCCACAGAAGCCGCGGACATTTCGGAAATCGCCCAGGGCATTCTGATCCTGCAATCGCGTTTTGCCCGCGAACAGCGGCGGCCGCTGGCCCGCGGCACCCACGCGAAGGGCATTTGCGCGCGCGCCGAGCTCAAGATTTTCGATGTCGCAAACACCGTGCGGGATCGCGCGCTGGCCGCCCGGCTCGCCAGGGGGCTCTTCGCACATCCCGGCGTCTACCCCGCCGTCGTCAGATTCGCGAACGGCCAGTCCCACGTGTTCCCGGATTCCACGAGGGACGTCCGGGCTCTCTCATTCGCCGTTCAGGTTCCGCCCGGAGTCGTCGCGCCGGATGCCGCGCGTCTCGACTACGCGATGAACAACGCGACGACGTTCCCGATCAACGACGCGCGTGCGTTCGCCACGCTCATCAGGTTCGCTACGGCGCCCAGCAAGTTCAAAGGACTGCTGCGAGTCCTGGGCGGCCGGTTCCCGGCATTTCTGCGAGCGGTTCTCCGCGGCAGGCAGCAAACACGCCCCGCCACCCGCGCCTACCAGCAGATACGCTACTGGAGCTGCGTTCCGTTCCGTCACGGACCGGACGAAGCGGTGAAGTATTCGGCGACGCCCGCCCTCGACAACCCGGCGCACCCGCTCCAGCACGAACCTGACTGTCTGCAGAATGAGCTGCTCCGGCACTTGAGCGAAGACGAGGAGATGAGCTCGTTCGACATCAGCCTTCAGTTCCTCGACGCGGAGCGAATGACACACTGGGGCCGCCGACGCGACCCGAGCTTCTGGATCGAAAATGCGAGCATCGAGTGGAAGGAGACCGAGTCCCCGTTTTACCCGGTCGCCCGTCTTACGCTGCTGCCCAACTCGCAGTTTTCGCCCGGCGAGGCGGAAGCGCAGCACATCGATGTCACCGAGAATTCGACGCCGGACTGCGCACCGCTCGGAAGCATCAACCGCGCCCGGTGGGGCGCAGAGTCGGCGAGCCGGAAGGCGCGCCTGGACGGGTCCGGCGCCTCTGCCGCAACCTCGACGGCCGCTGTGCCGCCCACAGGCAACAGACTACGAGTCGCGGGAAAGATCTTCGCCACCGCCGCGTTGCTACTCTCCCTGGCGTTTGTCGCCGCCGCGACCTGGGTGCTCTGGCCGGTCGCAAAAGAGCCGCCCGCGCGTCTCCAGTATCCGCCGACGCCGCTCGGCAGCAACGGACTGACGGCCGAAGAGCGTCAGCAGTACTATCACCTGACGGAAGGCGGCGAAGCCTTTCCGATCGCCTGGCTGCTTGCGCTCGAGCAGACCGTCAAAGACGCCAGCGGCGCGGTCGGCTACCGACCGTTCCTCGAGAACATGGAGCGCTTCGGGTTCATTCCGGATCCCCCCGGACCCTACAACCCCTACGGACTCCCGGTCGGCTTGACGATGGGCTACTCGCAATTGAGTGGCCTGCAGATGATGGGACTGAACTGCACGGCCTGCCACAACGGCGAGCTGCACTACAACGGGCGGGCGTTTCGCGTCGATGGCGGACCGTCGCTGGCCTTCATCAACAGCTTTGTCGTCTCACTCGTGGCCGAGACGCAGGCCACAATTGCGGACCGGCCGCGGCTCGCCCGTTTCCTCGACCGCCGGCGGCGGGTCAAGCTGGTACCCATTCCCTCGTTTCCGGTCGTGGAAAAAGAGGACACCACCTCGCCGGCGGGCGAGCCCGACGAAGTGGTCGACGGCGGCAACCCCGGTCTCCTGCATCGGGTGATCGCGGGACTGCGGGAACTGTTCGACCAGCGCAACCTCGTCGCGCAGAAGCTGCAGACGTTGAAAGCCCTCGACATCGTCAAACAGGCCAACGCCATCGGGACGCTCGACGGCAACGGACGCAACGACGCGTTCGGCGTCGGCCGCAACGAATTGTTCGGCGGGTATACCAACAATCAGTTCACCAGGGGGGTCAACGCGGTCCCGCCCGACGCACCCGTCAGCTTTCCTCACCTCTGGGGCATGAAGTTCACGTCGTGGTACCAGTGGGGCGTCAACACGAACTCGGTGATTCAACGTAACATCGGCCAGGCCCTGGGGGTCGGCGCGACCTACGATCCGGCGCACGGCTACGACAGCACCGTGCGGCTCGATCACCTGCACGCCATGGAAACGCTGCAGTACAGGCTGACGCCGCCGCAGTGGCCAGACGCCCTGTTCGGAGCGATCGATCAAACGAAGGCGGCGCGCGGCAAGGCGACCTTCGATCGCACCTGCGCGCTTTGCCACGAGACCTACACCAAGACCGGCGAATTGAATGAGTACCAGCTGTTCCCGCTCGACGTCGTGGGCACCGATCCGAGCACGGCGATCAACTTCGAGCGCATGGTGATGACCAACGCCGGCCCGAAGCCGTTTGGCGCAGCGGCGTTTGAGATTGTGGATCTCGTGAAGGAGGCCTACTACAAGAAGCACAATATCGCGCCGGACACACAAGCGCGATGGGAGGAGCGGGCGGCCCGGCCCAAGCCCGAGTTCCGGACGCCCCTGCGCGACTACGATCAATATCTCGATACCCGGACGCACGGCGTCTACCGGGCAAAAACCCTGAAGGGCATCTGGGCGACCGCGCCGTACCTGCACAACGGATCGGTGCCGACCCTCTACGACCTTCTCTTGCCGGCCAGCCAACGGCCCAAGACGTTTCGCCTGGGCACGCGCGAGTACGACCCGGTGAAGCTCGGCTACATGACCGACGGCGATCGATTCATTACGCCGCCCGGCATGGAGGCATTCTTCTTCGACACGCATCTTTCCGGAAACTGGAATGTCGGCCACGAGTGGTGGTTCTATCCGGACCTGACCGATCCGCAGCGCTACGAGATCATCGAGTTCCTCAAGACGTTCAACCAGGACGGCGACTATCAGTTCGCTCGCCCGGCGGCCGCCCAACTTCCGGCGAACCTACGGGCGAGCGTCGAGTTGCCGCTCAGACCGCAAGCCGGCCCATGAAGAAAACAAGAAAACAGGAACCGCGACGGCGCTCGACACCCAGCGCTCTCAAGGCCGTCAAGTGGATCGCAGCGCTCGGCGCCGCGGCGCTCATCGTCTACGTGGGATCGCAAATGTCGGGCGTGGCGTACAACGAGGACGCGATCAAAGTCGTGGACTTTTCCGGCCTCCAGCCGGCCGAGAAACGCGGCGCTCTACAGGCCGCAAACAACGCGCGCTGCACCTGCGGCTGCGGCCTCGGCCTGGCCCAATGCGTCGCCACCGACAGCACGTGTCCGATCCGGGATTCCAACATCGAGCGGATCAAGACGATCGTGCGCGACGCCAAAAAATCGTAGAACTGAGAAGTAAGAAGTTCGAACAGATCTGGCGTGATTCTGCACTTCTGACTTTTGAGTTCTCACTTTTCAGTTCAGATTGCTGGCTCTTTCAGCAACCTGCTGGGACGAGGGAATGGGCGGCACGGGGTCGGCTGGGTCGGGCCAGTAGACGCGCGATAGATAGTGCATCGCGATGCCTGCTCCCCAGCGGTTCGGCGACGTCACCAGTAGCAGGATACCCATCACGATGAACGCCCCGACCCCGACTGCAGTGTGCGACCGGCCGAAGCCGAAGTACAGCAGCGCAATCCCGGCGGCGACCGGCACACGATCGCCGATGATGGTGAAGGCCCAGGTGTCGCCGGGGTTGCGTTCGTAGACCAGGCCGCAGTGGCTGCAGCGATCGAGGTGGTGCGCGAACCCCGAAAACAGGGGTCCACGCCCACAGTGTGGACACCGCCGGCGAAGGCCGCGGCCGAGCGCCCGCAGAATCACCGACCTGCGGGTGTCTTGCGCGTGTCGCACGGTTCAGACTCTTAGGACCCGTAGATGAATCACGTGTGCAATTCTGGGCGTCGAGGCGCCCGCCCGGCAAGGCGCGAGGAGCGCGCATACCGGGCGTATGCAAGTGACGAGCAACGCAGCCCGGCGGGATGCACCGGCGGCCAGAATGCGCACGTGATTCATCTACTGGTCCTTACTTCACCTCGTCGAAAACGATCTGCACGTTGGCTTTGAGCCGCGCGGGAGCTGCCGCTGCGTATCCCACGTACTTTGCCGGAATCTTCCAGCTGTTCGCCACATCGTCCACCGACTTGCCCGCCTTCTTCGCCGCGCTGACATCGGCGAGGAAATCGCGGTTGAACTGTGCGTACTCCTTGAGGTCGTTCACCGTCATCGTCGTGCTGTGGCCGGTGATGATGGTGTCGATGTTCTTGACGCCGTCAGCCGCCTTCGCGAGCGTGTCGCCGATGTGGAGACCGCTGCCACCGTTGTTGGCGTCGAGGAGCGGGAGGTTCTTTCCCGAAAAGATGTCGCCGGCATGCATGAGCCGAAGCGCCGGGAACACGACCCAGGCGTCGCCGTTGGTGTGGCCACGGCCGAAGTAGTAGAGGTCAATGCGGTCGTCGCCTTTGCCGACGGTCATCTTGTCCTTGAACGTCTTTTTTGGCATCCCGCGGCCGTTGTTGACCTTGAAGATGTTGGTGGGCGGCCCGTTCTGGGTAATGCCGGTGGCGCCCTTCATCTCTTCCATGTTCGCTTTGGTGTTCTCCTGAACGATGACCTCCACCGAGGCCGGGAACTCCACGTTGCCGCTGACGTGGTCGCCGTGGGTATGGGTGTTGATGATGGTGGTGATCGGCTTGGGCGAGATTTTCTTGATCTCGTCGAGAATCGGTTGGCCCCAGCCCGGATTCTTCGTGTCGACGACCACGATGCCGGTCGATCCGACGAAGACCGCGGTGTTGCCGCCGCCGCCTTTCAGCATGAACAGGTTGTCTCTCAACTTCTCGACTTCCACGACCTTCGGCGCGTTGGCTTGCGCCGCGGGCGCGGCCGGCGGCTGCTGGGCGGCCGTAATGGCCAGCGACAGCGTCCCGACAGTCAGCAATGCTCCCAGAACGAATGCTCTCTTCATGATCCGCCTCCAAAGTCACCAAGTCCGGCGGAAAGCCGGACGCTACTACTCACCGTCTGCTTCGAGAGTCTGTATACCATCACAACGTTCAAACGCAGAGCACGCCGACCACCACGCCGCACCCCACCCCAACCGCCTACTCGTTATCGTGCGCCCGGCCGCCGCTGAGCTCGTTTGGAATCGCGTAGTTCCCTTCGTGACAGGCATACTCGTAAATCCGGTACTCCGGATCCTGGTTCAACGGCAGCGCAACCTTCCAGGGCCTGGCGTAGACGGTCGGGTCGTCGATCGTGACCTCGTAGTTGATCGTCTTGGCGTCGACGCGCGTGAACCGCTCCGTGATGTGCAGCGCTTCGCTCTGCGGGATCCCGCGGATGCGCCCGGTCGCAGCGCTGGTCGCAATCGAGCCCCTGTCGTTGTAGTTCGTCGTCTCGACGACGAGCGTGTTGCCCTCCCAATGGCCGCGCGGATCGCCATTCCACAAACGGATGCTCCGCCCGATGTGAGGGCGCCCGTCGAGCGGGATGATCCGGGACTCGTGCAGCATCTCGTACACGATCACGACGAAGCCGGGAGTCTGCATGATCTCGTAGCCGTTGTTGTACGCGGCCGGGAACATCCCGCCCGGGACGCCCCGCGTGATGCAGCGCACCCATGGCGTCTCGTGCACATAGGAGTCTGACAGATGTGCCAGGTCGTAGTCGCGCCTCGCCTCCGCCCACGGCAGTACCGGCACACGCCCGTCCTGCGGATCGACGACCATCGACCCACGGCGCGGACTATTCGGGCTGTCATGATTGGTCCAATGGTCGGGTGGTCCCACACCTGCATTGGCGCCGGCCGCCGCAGCGGGCACCGGCGCCTCGAACGGCGTGCTGTCGAAATTCACCCAGGTCCCCCGTAAATCGGGCTGGCCGTCGGGTGTCCGCTGCGTCCACTCCACCTTCGGAGCCGGCCGCTTCAGCGGGCCGGGAGACTGTCCCGGCCGTCCCGGCTGATCCTGGGCGACTGCGATACTTCCGGCCGACAGGAACGCCGCGACGCCGAAGGTCACGATACGCATAGCTCGCCTCTCAGATGAGACATAGACTAGCACCGCTTCCGCTCTGCGGCGTCGCCGTTCAAGTTTTCGCGATTCCTGCCGATTGGACGCATAGAGGCCTTCCGTTCTCGTCAGGAGGAGCGCGATGTCGTTCTCCGTTTCGCCCGTATCCGCCGTGTTCGCCACGCCGCCCGTGGCCGAGACCCAGAGTACGAACGATCGCGACCGCCACCGGGCGCAGGATGAGGCGAACGGTCACCGGCAGCCGCATCCCCACCCCCACGCTGAAACGCCAGCCCCAGGGGAACCCGACTCCTCTGCCACAGAGCCCCAAGCGCCCAGGAAGCGGGGTACGCTCCTCGATGTGCGGGCGTAATTCCATCTCTCGCCGGGGTTGATACACGCCACGCCGCGCCCCCCCCTTCTGACACGGCTCTGCGCGCGTCGAAGCTCGAACTGAACACGGCCGTGAGCCTGTTCCTCTCGGTGCGCCCGGCACGCTCGATGGTCCCGCCGCCGCGCCCCGCGCTGGGCAGTCGCCCGGCCGCGTCCCGACATCTCCTCACGCGGCCGAGCGCCGATCACCCCTGGAGCCGCGGCTACGAGGAGCGACAGCAGCGCGCCGTCGACCATGGCCGCTCCGGATGAAGGCCCGTCTTGACCGAGGAACACGAACACAGGGGACATTTCTATTTCGCTAAGAACGGGGACATTTCTATTTCGCGTTGACACCCGCGCTGACCAACATTGACAACCGCCGGCCGCAGCAATAACCTGCGGGCGTTCAACTTCAACATTTGATGTGAGAGGCGGCGCGATGCGATACCAATCCGCGTTGATGGCGGCGGTCGGGACAGTTGTGGCGGCGGTGACATTGGGTGCACAGGCGCCGCAGGCACCTTGGCGAGGAGCGGGGCCGCAACCCTGCCTGGGGCCGGACGGAGGCTTCTCTCAATGTCCTCCGGCTCCCCGAGTCGTCGCGGTGCGCGCCGGCCGCTTGTTCGACAGCAAGGCCGGCCAGATGCTGACCAAGCAGGTCGTCCTGCTCATGGGCGAGCGCATTACCGCAGTTGGACCAGAGGCCCAGGTCAAGATTCCGGCCGGGGCCCAGGTGATCGACCTGAGCCAGGCAACGGTGCTTCCCGGCCTGATCGACTCGCATACCCACATGTTCAACAACCGTGGCCCCAAGACGACCACGGAGGCCGCAATGCTCATCGCCATTCAGAACATGCAGGCCGACCTGCGGGCCGGCGTGACGTCGGCGCGCGACATGAGCTCGCACGGCAACGGATACGGGGACGTGGAGATCCGCGACGCCATCAACCAGGGGCGCCTCGACGGCCCCAGGTTTCAAGTCTCGACATTGGGCATCGTCTGGGGCGCGACTCCGGCGACCGGCCCCGCCAACCCGCTGACCAGCACCGTCGTCCGATCGGCCGATGAAGCGCGCGCGGCGGTCCGCGAGCAGATCGCGAAAGGCGCCGACTGGATCAAGCTGTTTCCAACCGGCGGCTACTCGTTCAAGCCGACGGGCGAGGTCGACTACGTCCTGACGTATCCGCTGCCGGTGCTGCAGGCATTGATCGACGAGACGCACAAGCTCGGTCACAAAGCCGGCTGTCACAACTTTGGCGGCGAGGGCCTGCAGAACGCCATCACCGCCGGCTGCGACACCATCGAGCACGGCTATGGGTTGACCCAGGCGCAGTTGAACGAGATGGTCCAAAAGAAGCTGTACTACGATCCGACGCTGGTCCGGTACACCGAACCGTACATGGACGACAACGACAAGAAGAACACCGGCGGCAAGTACCGGATGATTCCGATTTTCGAGCACGCGGTGACCATCGCCAACACCACCAAGGGGCTCAAAATCATGGTCGGCAGCGGCGTCGATGGATCGACCTTCGTGCACGGCACGCAGGCGCTCGAGTTCGAGGCGTTGGCAAAACAGGCGCATATGACTCCGGCCCGAGCCATCCAGTCCGGAACCGTGGTCAACGCCGAAGCGATGGGATGGCAGGATCGGGTCGGGTCGATCGACCAGGGCAAGTTCGCCGACCTCGTCGCCGTGTCCGGCGATCCACTGGCCGACATCACCGAACTGCAGCGCGTGAAGTTCGTGATGAAGGGCGGCAAGGTCATCAGGAACGAGATCGCGGCTGGACGTTAGTCACCGTTTGCTGACTTCTAACAGCTTGATGAAAGACCAGACTATTCAACGCTGAGCTCGCCGAGAACGCAGAGAGGCCTCCGACAAAAGCCTCGAACTCGGCGGCCTCTGGGTTGGCCGTCTTTTTCGGCATCCTGCGAGAAGCCAACCGCAGCCGCAAACCCACGAACCGCAAAGAAAACCGCCCTCTCAGCAAGCGCCTTGGAGTTTGTCGATGCGCAACGCGACGCTCCGCCGAATCGCACTCCTGCTCTTGTCGCTCCTGTGGTCGACGGCACTGTCGGCCGCTGACAAGACGACGATCAGAGAATTCATCGCGGAGCCGCCCACGCTCGTGTCGCTCGGCTTCGAATGGCGAATCGACGGAGACGACAACCGCAACGCCACGGTCTCGGTTTCCTACCGGAAGAAGGGTGAACAGGCCTGGAACGAGGGCCTGCCGATGCTGCGCATCGGGAACGAGCGCATCAACGAGAACGCGCACCAGTACGTGACGCCGAACGGTTTTGCGGGCAGTGTCTTCGATCTCGAGCCTGCCACCGACTACGAATGCCGCTTCGTCATGAAGGATCCCGACGGCACGGAGGGCGGGTCGCAACGGACGGTCACCGTCCGTACGCGGGCTGAACCGAAGCCGTTCGCGGGCGGCAAAGTCTTTCATGTGTATCCGCCCGGCCACAACGGCCAGAAGCAGGAGCCAGCATTCACCGGGCTGCTCGGCGCGTACTACACGGGATCCTCGAGCTCCGACAACTTCAACACCTACCCGCCTCGGGTACAGCCTGGCGATACGATTCTGGTGCACGCCGGTTTGTACAAGGACGACCGCTACCGCTACGGCGCGGGTCTGGGCACGGTATCGAGCGGCACCTACTTCCTGACCCAGAGCGGGACGCCCGACAAGCCGATCGTGATCAAGGGCGCCGGCGACGGCGAGGCGATCTTCGACGGGGACGGCGCGTACAACCTGTTCAACGTGATGGCAGCCAACGACAACTACTTCGAAGGCCTCACCATCCGCAACACGGATCTCGCGTTCCAGGGAGGATTGAAGAACATCGCGGGATCGAGCGGACTGACGATCAAGAAATGCCGCTTCGAAAATGTCGGACGCGGGATCTACACCGACTGGTCGGGATCGAAGAACTACTACATCGCCGACAACGTGATGATCGGCCGCTTCAATCCCAATATCCTCATGGGCTTCACCGGCCGCACCTGGCAGAACCTGCCCGAGTTCAGTCCCAGGCTCCTGTCTGAATATGCGGTGAAGGTGTATGGGTCCGGGCATGTCGTGGCGTACAACGCGATTGCCAACTTCCATGACGGCGTGGACGTGGCCACCTACGGCAATCCGGATGGCAGCCCGAATCCCATCCGCGATCGATTGCCGGTGTCGATCGACTTCTACGGCAACGACATCTTCAACATGGAAGACAACTGCCTCGAGGCCGACGGCGGGGCCCACAACATCCGCATCTTTCGCAACCGCTGCTTCAACCATGGCCACCGGGCCTTGAGCGTGCAGCCAGCCTTCGGCGGTCCGGTCTACTTCATCCGCAACATCGTGTATCACGCGCCTGAAGGCGGCGCCGTCAAGTTCACGGCCTCATCGTCGGGAATCGTGATGTATCACAACACGCTGATCGCGCCAATCAAGCCGATGCTGCTCGCGGCGTCGAATGTGCATTACCGCAATAACCTGGTCCTGGGAAAGAGCGAGACCCTCGAGACGTTCGCGGTGGAGACGAATACTAACTACTCGAGCTCGGACTACAACGGCTTCCGCCCGAACGAAGGCGCGGAGTTTTCATTCGAGTGGAGCACGCCTCCGCTGGCGATGCGCGCGAACTTCCCCGGGGAGCCGGGAAAGCTGGCGGTCCAGCAGCAGGTCCAGCTCGAAGCCCAGGCGAGGCAGCGCAGGCGATTCAAGACCCTGAAGGAATTCAGCGAGGCGACCGGCCAGGATACGCACAGCGTCCTAGTGGACTACAACGTGTTCGTCCACGTCGCGCCGCCCGGCCCCGATCCGCGCACGCTCTATAAGCCTGCCGATTTCGACTTCCAGCTGCGGCCCGGTGCGGTGGCGGTGGACGCCGGCGTCCGACTGCCCGGCGTGAACGACGACTTCACCGGCCGGGCACCGGATCTGGGCGCGTATGAGGTTGGCCGCCCACTGCCGCACTACGGACCGCGGCCGTAGCCAAGCCCGCTTCGGTCACACCGTCATCACTCTCGCCACACTTCGGCCGTCAGCGGGAGCTCGTTCAACTCCTGCCGCGCTTCGCGCCACGACGGATAGTGCCTTGTCATCAGCAAGAGGAACTGCTCGCTGTGGGTCGGCGCGATCAGGTGGAGCATCTCGTGGGTGTGCCAGATGACGCCGCCCTCGCGCTTTGCGATGCGTTCCTGCGCCGCTTTCACGCCGAAGAACTGGTGCGGCCGAGGCACCTTTTTCTGGCCGGCGTCGAAGATCATGAAGTTGCGGATCAGGTCGAGCAGCCGGACTTTGTTACAAAGCTGCGCCAGCGGCCGGTCGAGCAGAGCACCGGCGGCGGGCACCGCGCCGGGCATCGATTCCGATGGGGATTCGGCTGGGGCCTCGTCCTTCCACTGCACGAAGAACTGCTCCGGCGTACCGGTGGTGCCGTAGCGCAGCCCCTGCGAGTCGCTGCCCGCCAGCACCAGTTGCACGGTGCTGAAGAAGCCCTGGTTGAAGATCTCTTCCTGGTTGGTAATGAGCTGGCGCACGCCGTCGGCCAGCTCCACCGAGCTGCGCTTGAGCTCGATTACCGCAATGGCGAGCCCGTTCACGTAGAGCACGATGTCCGGCCGCCGCTGGTAGCCGCCCTTGAGCGTCACCTCCTCGGCCAGCGCGAAGTCGTTCTTCTCCGGGTGCTCCCAGTCGA
>JBDTVS010000063.1:0-53083 GCA_040007095.1 Acidobacteriota bacterium | reverse complement strand
CGGCGGGATGCATCGGCGGCCAGAATGCGCACGTTATTCATCTACGGGTCCTTAGCATATTCAGGGGGGGACAGTGAAGATTTGCCTGGCAGGTACCGGCGCCATGGGCGTCATTCACATGAAGGCGCTGCAGAGAATCGAGGGCGTGGAAGTCGTGTCGATTGCGGCCCGCTCGGACGGCAGCGCCAAGGCGTTTGCGGAGGAGTGGAAGATCCCGTTCTCTTCGAGCAGTCTCGTCGAGTGTATCGATCGTCCCGGCGTGGACGCCGTCATCCTCACGACTCCGAGCGAGCAGCACGCGGATCAGACGCTCCTCGCGCTGTCGAAGGGAAAGCACGTCCAGGTTGAAATCCCGATGGCGCTGAGCCTCTCCGATTCGGAAAACATGCTCGCCGCGTCGAAGGCCGCGGGTAAAACCTTGATGGTGACGCATACCCGACGATTCTCGAGCCCGCATCGCGAGATCAAGCGACGGATTCGAGAGGGGGCGTTCCACCTGCAGCACATGGTCGTCGAGACGTACTTCTTCCGCCGGACGAATCTGAACATGCACGGCCAGCCGCGCTCCTGGGTGGACAATCTGTTGTGGCACCACGGCTGTCACTCGGTCGACATCGCCCAATGGCTGCTGGACGACCCGACCTGGGACGTGTGGGGCCAGAAGGGCCCGAATCATCCGGACCTCGGTATTCCGATGGACCTGACAGTCGCGATGAAGTCGAGGCAGGGTCCGCTCTTCTCGATGGCGATGTCGTTCAACAACAAGGGTCCCTTCGGCGGGTTCTACCGCTACATCGGTGAAGAAGACACCTACAAGGTCTATCGCGATTCGATGACCGACAGCGACGGCAAAGAGGTGCCGCTCGATCCCACACTCGCCTTCGACCGGCAGGACGTCGAATTCGTCGGCGCGATTCGAGAGGGCCGCGAGCCGGAATCGAGCGCGGCGAGTTGCGTGCCGACCATGGCGCTGCTCGATAGGATCGACAAGAGCATGAACGGCTAACGGGCGGTCACATGCGGCTGGCAGGGTTGGTGGGCCGGGTAGGGTTGCCCGCCTGCGCCCCCGCCCTATGAGGCGATGGCAAACTTATGATCATTGACTGCCACGGACATTACACGACCGCGCCCAAAGGGTTGCAGGCCTGGAGAGACGATCAGCTTGCGGGGCTGAAGGATCCGACTCGCGCCCAGGCGAAGGGCAGCGTGCGCATCAGCGACGACGAGATCCGTGAGAGCCTCGAGGGGGCGCAGCTGAAGCTTCAGCGCGAGCGCGGCACCGATCTGACGATCTTCTCCCCGCGCGCGTCCGCGATGGCGCATCACATCGGCGATGCGACGACGAGTCTGCACTGGACCCAGCACTGCAACGATCTGATTCAGCGCGTCTGCTCGCTCTACCCCGAAAACTTCGTCGGCGTGTGTCAGCTGCCGCAGACACCGAGCGATCCGCTGGCCAATTGCCTGGCGGAGCTCGAGCGGTGCATCGGCGACCTTGGCTTCATCGGGTGCAACCTGAATCCGGATCCCTCGGGCGGTTACTGGGGCGCGCCCCCGCTCACCGACAAGTACTGGTATCCGTTCTACGAGAAGATGGTCGAGCTCGACGTGCCGGCCATGGTACATGTCAGCGCGTCGTGCAACCCGAGCTTCCACGCGACGGGCGCGCATTACATCAACGCCGATACGACCGCCTTCATGCAGTTTCTCACCGCCGATCTGTTCAAGGATTTTCCGCTCCTGCGCATGATTATTCCGCACGGCGGCGGCGCCGCGCCCTATCACTGGGGGCGCTACCGGGGCCTGGCGCAAGACATGAAGCGGCCGCCGCTCGCCGAGCTGATCCGCGGCCACGTCTTTTTCGACACCTGCGTGTACCACAGGGCGGGCATCGACCTGCTGCTCGAGATCATCCCGGCCGACAATATTCTGTTCGGCTCGGAAATGGTCGGCGCCGTCCGGGGCATCGATCCCGAGACGGGCCAGTATTTCGACGATACGAAGCGATACATCGATGCGAGCAGCCTCGGGGCCGCAGACAAGCGGAAGATTTTCGAAGGGAACGCACGCAGAGTGTTTCCGCGCCTCAACGACCGGATCGGACAGGACACATGAAGCACACGATTGTTCGCAACATTCCCCGGGCCGACGCGCAGACGATTGCCCAACTGGGCGAGTATGGCGTGGCAACGGTTCACGAAGCGCAGGGGCGGATTGGTCTGCTGCGCCCTTATATGCGTCCGATCTATCCGACGGCGCGCGCGGCGGGTAGCGCCATCACCGTGTCCTGTCAGGCCGGTGACAATCTGATGCTCCATGCGGCCCTGGAGCTCTGCCAGCCCGGCGATATCCTGGTCGTCACCACCACCTCTGAGTCGACCGATGGGATGTTCGGCGACCTGCTCGCCGTGTCGGCGCGTGCGCACGGCGTCGTCGCGCTCGTGATCGAGGCCGGCGTCCGCGACGTCGGGGACCTCACGGCGATGAATTTTCCGGTCTGGGCCAAGGCCGTTCACGCGCAAGGGACTGTCAAAGCGACGCTCGGCTCAGTGAACGTGCCGGTGGTCTGCGCGGGTGCGTCCATTCAGCCCGGCGATGTCATCGTCGGCGACGCGGACGGGGTCGTCGTGGTCCGTCGGCAGGACGCGGTTGAGGTGGCTCGCCTGAGCGCGGAACGTGTCGCCAAGGAAAGTGTGGCTCGGGAGAAACTCCGGAAGGGCGAACTCGGACTAGACTTCTATGGTTTGCGGGCCAAGCTGGCGGAGCTCGGCGTCCGCTACCTGGATGAGAGCGCGGAAGGAGAGTCCCATGGGTGAAATCGTTGCGGCCATCGGCACCTGCCATACCCCGTACATGTTCACGCGGCCGCCGGATGAAAATCCGGCGCAGCTCGATCAGGCGGGCGCGGCCATGCAGGAGCTCGGCAAGGTGCTCGACGAGACCAAGCCGGATGCGATTCTGTTCTTCGGCGCCGATCACGTCGAAACCTTTTCGGTGACCTGCGTGCCAAGCTTTGCGATCGTCGCGGGTGACCGCGCCATCGCCAAGTTCGCCGGCCGCGAGCACAACCTGCCGATCCATCGCGAGATGGCCGAAGACATCCTGAACAAGCTGGTCGTCGACCACAGCTTCGACATCGCCTATTCGGAGGACGCCGAGCTCGGACACGCGTTCTCGATCCCGTTCGAGTACGTGATCGGCGGCCGTGCGATCCCGGTCGTGCCGTTCTTTACGAATGTCTACGTGCCGCCGTTGCCGACGCCGCGGCGGTGCGAGGCGCTCGGCCGCGCGATTGCCGAGATCGTGAAAGGACGTCCGGAGCGGGTCGCGATCATTGCCAGCGGCGGGATGTCGCATTTCCCCGGGACCACAAAATACCTCCACCCCGAGTTCGACTTCGATCGCTGGCTGCTCTCGCAGTTCGAGACCGGCCATACCGACGCGCTGCTGAACATGACGGGAACGCAGCTCGACGAGGTCGGCAACACCGAGATGCTCAGTTGGGCGGTGATGTTCGGCGCGATCGGTCCGCAGGCCGGCGAGCTGATCGACTACATTCCCACCTGGCACCATGGCCTCGCCATGATGCGCTTCCTGCCGCGGCGCGAACGGACGCAGCCCGCCGCTCAGGTGATGGAGCCATTTGGCGGTTTCAAGTTCGAGAACCGGGGCTTCCAGTTTTACAAGCATCCGCCGGCCGAAGCGTACGGCCTCAACAAGCTCCTCTTCGAGTCGCGCCACAGCGCCGAGCTGCGCGCGCGAATCATCAACAACTTCGAGGCGGTGGCGGACGAGTACGATCTCCACGGCCAGCAGCGTACGGCCGCACTCGAACTGATCAATGTGGGTCAGGGCGGGCTGGTCAGCGAGCATGTCGGGCCACTTGCCGAGGCCGGCGCGCACCCGCTGCAGGCGCTGATGTCGCTCCACGTGATTTTTTCGACCAGTCACAAGCGCGGACAGCAGGCGGCCGCGGCCGCAGCGAAACACTGAACCTTCTGGCAGGGAGGGCGGGTACGGTCGGTGGACACGTCGGCTTGAACGCGGCCTTTCCGACCAAACCGACCCGACCCACGCTGCTGGTGAGACCCTATGAAAACCGTTGATGTCGGAGCGGTGCTCGACGAAGGCAAGTGGGGCGGGTACCAGAAGCTGCTGGTGCTGGCAACCGCGCTGACGATTATCCTCGACGGCCTCGACAATCAGCTGCTTCCGCCGGCGATTCCCGTCCTGATGAAGGAATGGGCCCAGCCGAGGGCGGCGTTCGGTTACGTGCTGACCAGCGGGATGATCGGCATGATGATCGGCGGATTCATCGGCGGCGCGGTGGGGGATCGTCTGGGCCGCCGCGTGGCCCTGCTGGGCAGCGTGGTGTTCTTCGGGCTGCTGACGATCCTCGTGTCGTTTTCGACCGGCGTCACCATGATGATCGTCCTGCGCTTCTTGTCAGGGCTCGGTCTCGGGGGGGCGATGCCCAACGCCGCGGCGCTCTCGAGCGAATACGTCCCGCGGCGCCAGCGGCCGTTCGCGGTCACGCTGACGATTGTCTGCATCCCACTCGGTGGGTCGCTTGCCGGGATCGTCGGTGGACTGATCCTGCCGACTTTCGGATGGCGTGCGCTGTTTCTCACGGGCGGCATCGTGCCGTTGGTGCTGGCCGCGGTCTTATTGAAAGTGCTGCCTGAGTCGCCGCGCTATCTGACGCGAATGAAGCCGCGCTGGCCCGAGCTCCGCGCGTTGATGGGACGGCTCGGCCATCCAGTGCCCGCGGATGCGGTCTTCATCGACGGGCGCGAGAAGGCCGTGGCGCAGGCGTCAGTCCGCGAGTTGTTCGTGCCGGAATTCCGCCGCGACACGCTGGCGCTCTGCGGTTCGTTCTTCTTCTGTTTGCTCTCCGTCTACATGGGCACCAACTGGGTGCCGCAGATGCTGACCCGTACTGGATTCGATGTCGGCACGGCCAGCTGGGGTCTCACCGCCTTCAATTTCGGTGGCGTCGCCGGCGCCATCGTCGGGGCCCTGGTGATCATGCGCCTCGGTTCACGGATCTCGATGCTCACGATGGCCGCTGGCGCCATCGTCGGATCGATCGTGTTGTCGGTCATGGCGATCGGCCCGCAGGCAAGCGTGCTGGTCTTCGTGATGCTGGCCTGGACCGGCGGCCTCATCAATGCGGTGCAGACGACGATGTACGCGCTTGCGGCCCACGTCTATCCGACCTCGATTCGTGGGACGGGCGTGGGTACGGCGGTCGCCTTTGGCCGCATCGGCGGAGTCATCAGCCCGACGCTGGGCGTCTGGGCACTCGACACGGGTGGTCCGGCGAGGTACTTCGGCATCATCGCGGGCACCATGGCGCTCGCGTTTGCCGCGCTGTCAGCGGTTCGCCGTCACGTGCCGGGGACGTCCATAGTTCAGGCCGCGAGTCCCGTGGTTGCCGCGCCGGTCCGGCGTTAGGGCCCGCGGCAGGATAAGGTGTGCATTGTGTGGGCGGCGAGGCGCCCGCCCGGCAAGGCGCGACGAGCGCGCATACCGGGACTGATGGACTTCGTGGCTTCGAGTGAGGGATTTCCCCATGGGGACCTGTCTGGCCATGACAGTCGTCTCTCTCTCACGGTGCCCATGTGTTCCATCCGCCCGACCCGCCCAACGTGCCCTACCTGCCCATGACCAGTCCCCCCATCGCCATCGGTTTCATCGGGTTTGGCGAGGCCGGTTCGACAATCGCGCAGGGGCTTCGATCCGCGGGCGCCGGGCGTCTCTTCGCATACGACATTCAAGCCGACGCCCCCCCGTCAGGCACTCGGATTCAGCAGCGCGCCCGAGAGAGCGACACGACGCTGGTGTCGTCGCCGGCCGAATTGTCGGCATCGAGCGACGTGCTGCTGTCGACCGTCACGTCGAGCTCCGCGTTGGACGCGGCGCACCAGGCGGCCCCGCATCTGGCCTCGCGTCATCTGTACGCGGATCTCAACTCGGTGTCGCCGGCGATGAAACGGCAGCTCGACGAGGTGATTACCAACGCCGGCGCGCGGTTCGTCGAAGTGGCGGTGATGGCGCCCGTGCAGCCGTACGGCCATCGCGTGCCGATGCTGCTCGGCGGCCCGGCCGCTGCCGGGTTTGCCGAGTTGATGGCGCCGTTCGGCATGCGTCTGCAAGTGCTCGATCCTTCGGTCAGCGTCGGCAGCGCGGCGGCGGTCAAGATGTGCCGCAGCATCGTCGTCAAGGGCCTGGAAGCGCTGATGGTCGAGTGCGTGCTTGGCGCCACGCGCTTCGAAGCCGAATCGCTCGTGTTCGCGTCACTGAACGAGAGCTTTCCCGGCATCGACTGGAAGAAGCTCGCCGACTATATGACCGGCCGCGTGGTTGTGCACGGCGAGCGCCGTGCGCGAGAGATGGAAGAAGTCGCGGAGACGCTGCGGGCCGTCGGGGTCGAGCCGATCATGGCGGAGGCGACTGCCCGCCGCCAGGAGTGGGCCGCGCTGCTGGATCTACGAGCGCACTTCGGCCCGGCAGGGCCCGCGACCTACCGTGAGATGGTGGCGGTGCTCGAGAAGATGGCGTTGGACGCGGGAGGTGTGACGTCGGACGCTCTGAAGTCGGAAGCCTGAGGGAGGTGTCGGAGGTGTGACGCCGGTGAAGTTCGCACCTCACCTGCAGGTCACACCCCTGACCTCGGACTTCGCGATGTCAACCTACGGTCGCCGGGCGGTCGGTCTCCCGAAGAGGGCGGCGTCGATCGGGACATTCGTCTTCACGTCGGTGACCTTGGCCGTGAACCGTCCATCGAGCCAGAGGAACTTGTATTCGAAGGGAAACTTGATGCCACCGACATCGCGATAGTCGTCGAAGTCGATCTGCGTCGGCATCCGGCCCACCGGCGAGGGACTGTAGCGGATCAACCGCCTGAGCAAGCTCGTTTCAGGATCGAAGTAGAGCGTCGCGAGGAGGTTCCTCGGGCCGGTCCCTTGCACGACGAGATAGTCGCGATCGCCGATGGGCTGCTTCGCGCCCACCCGCCAGTTGCTGAGCGCCTGTTTGATCTGGCCGGGAAATGCCAACTGGGCTTCAAGTCTGGCCCCGTCCAGTTCGCCGCCGATCAGCTGGACTTCGCTGAACAGGCCTCGAGGCGTCCTCATCCAGCCGGTGGTACCGTCGACGGCCCACGTACTCTCGCCGCGATCCGGATGGTCTTTGAAGGTGATGGTGGTCGCCTTCTGATTCGGCGACTTGGCGTAGATCGTAAAATCGCCCTGGCCGCCCAACCCCATATATCCGATGCTGTTCCCCTTGATCACGACGCTGGTCATGGCGTTCAGACGCTGGGCGCCGCCGACTGCGGCGATGTATTTGTCGAGAATCTGGGTGGCTGTCGGCCCGTCGGTTTCCGCCTTGACGACGTCGTCCTTCTCGGAATTCGGGGTGTCGTACAAGTTGTCGAGCGCGATGGTCGATGCCGGAACGTCGCGGCCGTGATGGCACGTCCAGCAGGTGACTTTCTGGACGCCCGCAAAGCTGGTCTTGTTGATCGTGGCCACCATCTCGATCATCCTGCGCGCCGTCCGCTTCTGCCTCGTGTCGATGACCCAATCGACCTGGTCGGTGCCGGCGTTAGGGTGACAATCGGCGCAGTCGAGGCCAAGATCGTCGGCAATCACCCCCATGGCCCACAGGAAGTCGTCGGTGGTGAGCTCCTTGAGCGTGCTCGTCGTGACGTTTTTGAAGACCTCTCCGGCCTTCTTCCCGGCGGGAGGAGCCGGTAATTGTGTTTGCGCCGCCGTCCGGACGACCGACGCGACACCTCCCAGCCACACGACCGCCAGTCCAGCGATCGCCAGCCGCCACCAGAACTTCATACTATGTCCTCCCTGAGAGTGCACTTGTTTGCTGCGCCGGACTAAGAAGCCCAAGAATTGTGATAGATGCCGAGAGCAAGGCGGGCCCCGCCAGAGCGCTAACAAGATATCGTACTTGGGAGGTTTCTCGCGGTCGCGATTCCCATCCCAACCGCGTCATCATAGCGCGGCAAACTGCCAGGCGTCCTGAGTTCGCGTACGGTCTGGCCGGTGATTCGTGACGACAACTTCAGTTGACAGACGAGAGGGAGACGGACGAAAATGGGCGGCCGGAAACGACTGTTCCCGGTATACAATCTACTTGCTTCGAGCGGCGCATTTTGTAGCCGACGGCTTCAATGGAGGGATGACTTATGAGGACCAAGTTTGCAGGGCTCGTCGCCGCGGTCGCCGTGCTGGCCGCGGGCGTGCCGATGATCGCGCACCACTCGTTTGCCGCCGAGTTCGATGCCCAGAAATCGATCAAGCTGACCGGCGCCGTGACGAAGATCGAGTGGTTGAATCCGCACACGTATTTCTACATGGACGTGACCGAGGTCTGTCAGGGCGCGCCCGCTCCGCAGGGCAAAGAGACCGAGTGGAAGTGCGCGCCTGCGGACAAGTCCAAGGCGCCGAACTGGGGTCTCGAGATGGGCAGCCCCAACGGCCTCATGCGCCAGGGCTGGACGCGCAATTCGATGAAGCTCGGCGACGTCGTCACCGTTGAGGGCAGCGCAGCCAAGGACGGCAGCACGATTGGCAACGCCCGGACGGTCATGATTGCCGGAAAGCGTCTCTTCGCGGGGTCGAGCCAGACCACCAATCCCTAACTGATCGAGGCCTCGCGGCACTTTCTGAAGGGGAGTTCACGGTGCGAAATCGTGTGATCGGTCGGCTTGCTGTCGCGACGGCTGCGACGGTCGCGTTGTCCGCAGCAGTCGTTTCGACGCAAGCACCGGCCACGCCCGGTGGGGGCGGCGGGCGGGGGAGGGGTGCGCCTGCGGCCCCTGCCGAACCGACGCCGCGTCTCGCCGATGGCACCGTGAACCTCGGACGCATTCCCGGAGAGAAGGGCATCTGGAACGTGCCCTACATCACCAATATGGGGATGCGTCTCATCGGGGCCGATGGCAAGCCGTTGGCGTCTCAGGCCCAGGCTGGCGGTCGTGCTGGCGCCCCGGCGGGCGCGCCACTCGGTGGCGGGGAAGGCACCGCAGGCGGCGGCCGCGGCGGTGCGAAATCCGAGCCCTGGGTGCCATTCCAGCCGTGGGCCGCGGCGGTCTACGACTACAACTCGAAGAACCAGTCCAAGTACGACCCGGAAGGCTATTGCCTCCCACCAGGCGGCCCGCGCATGATGGCGACGCCATACCCCGCGGAGATCATTCAGCTCCCGGAACAGAAGCGCATCATCATGATCTTCGAAGGGGCCACGCACATCTGGCGCGAGATCTTCATGGATGCGCGCGAGCACCCCAAGGGCGATGCTCTCAACCCCACCTACCTCGGTCACTCAATCGGTCGTTGGGAGGGTGACACTCTGGTCGTCGACGTCGTCGGCTTCAGTGAAGCGACATGGCTGGACTACTTCGGCCACCCGCACACCGACCAGATGCACGTCGTCGAGCGCTTCACGCGGCCCAACAAGGCCACGCTGCACTACGAAGCGCTCATCGACGATCCCGGAGCGTACACGAAGCCCTTCACCGTGGCCTGGGATATTCCGTGGCGCGCGAACGCGGAACTGACGGAGTACATCTGCCAGGAAAACAACAAGTACCTGCAGCGGCTCACCGACGACTTCGGTGAATCGCTCTTTGGCAAGAAATAAAGTCCTCGGCTAGTTCCTGGTGAGCTTGAAGTCGCCCTTGGCTGGGCCCTGCGTCCAGGTGCCCGTGATGAAGCGCTGGTAGGCACCGAGGTTTTCGAGCTTCCCGTCGATGACGTAGTGAACGGTGGCCCCGGCCTTGTCCTTCCCGTCGCCTTCGAAGCGCACGGCCCACGTATCGAAATTGACCGTTGTCTTCGGAAGCGTCACGGCGTTCGCGCCGGGATTGACGACGACGTTGAGCGCTTTGCCGTCCCACCCGATGTCGAGCAGCACACGCGTCCGGTTGGTCTTGTCCGGGCCCCAGTCACCGCTCCACGACCCCTTGAGTGGGTGTCCGAATTGAGCCGACGCCGTTGCGGCGATCGCGAGACACGCGAGAATCAAGGTCGAGTGAACAAGCCGGCGTCGCATCATCGCCTCCTTCGTAACCTCTGAGCCGCGGAGCATTGTACGAAGTTGAAAGTCAGAAGGCAAAAAGCGGCGCGATCGCTTTGCCTTCGACGCATTCGTACGCCCGGCCTGTCGCGAGGTTCTTGAATTCGTCGCTGCGCCCGCTCGGCCACTCGATCACGACGCGTTCGAGGCGATCGCGTTTCGCGACCCCGAAGGTCAGCGGGAGCTCGGATTGAGAGAGGTAGCTCGAGCCGCTTTTCACCATCCGCGACTGCATCGAACCGCCGTGGAAAATACGAACCCAGGCACCGATCGCGTCGCGATTTGACCTGGTTCCCACAAGACGGAATCGTACACTGCGGTAGCCGGCCAGCTGATCGTTGCGATAGAGAAACGCCGGTCCGTTGTTGGTGGTGATCAGCAGATCGACATCTCCGTCGCGGTCGAAATCGCCGCACGCCAGCCCGCGTCCGACCTTGGGGCGCGCGAAGTCGCTTCCCGCTTCGGCGGCCACGTCGCGAAACGCGCCGTTGCCTTGATTGAGGAACAGCAACGGCGGTTGAGCGTAGCCGACGTTGCCCCGGATGTTGCGGACTGTCTCCTCGATGTGGCCGTTGGCGACGACGAGATCCAGGTTTCCGTCCAGATCGAGATCCGCGAAGGCGCACCCGAACCCGAGGGAGTTTCGCGATGCGGCGCCAACGCCCGCTCGCGCCGCGATGTCCTCGAACAGTCCGTGACCTACTGGGCGATACAAGCCGATCATCTCGTTATCGAAGTTGGTGATCGCCAGCCCCTGTGAGCCGGAGTTGGTGAAGTCGCCCACGTCCACGCCCATCCCGGCGCGCGCCTTGCCCTCCAGGCTGAATGCCAGACCGGCTTCGACGGCCACATCCTTGAACCGGCCGTTGCGCTGATTACGATAGAGCTTGTTGGGCTGAGTATCGTTGGCCACAACGAGATCAGGCCAACCGTCCTGGTCGTAGTCGAGCAGCGACACACCGAGCGATTTCGAGCTCGCGTCGAAAATTCCGCTCGTCGCGGTCACGTCTTCGAAGGTGCCATTGCCACGGTTTCGGAACAGCCAGCACGTGTCGCCGCGATAGGCCTCGGGCGTGCAGTACGACTTCTGCTTGCCGTCGAGGCTGCAGAACACGTCCCGGTCGGCGGACCATCGCACGTAGTTGCAGACGAACAGGTCGAGGAAGCCATCGCGGTCAAAGTCGAACCAGACCGCTGATGTGCTGAGGGCCGTGCGTCCGCCGAGCCCGCTCGCGCGCGTGACGTCTACGAAGGCGCCTTTCCCGGTGTTACGGAACAAGCGGTTCTGTCCGACGCAGGTGATCAGAATGTCCGGGTAGCCGTCGTTGTCGAAGTCGCCGACGGCGGCGCCCATCCCGTAGAGCTCCACGTCGAGACCCGCCTTGCGAGTGACGTCGGTGAAGGTGCCATTGCGGTTGTTCCGGTACAGTCGCAGCGTCGAACGCCCTCGCGTGTGACCGGGCCAGTCCATGCCGTTGACCAGCAGCACGTCAGGCCATCCATCGGCATCGTAGTCGATGAACGCGCAGCCGGCCCCGAGCGTTTCGGGCAGCAGCTTCCCCCCGTAGGCGCCGCTGTTGTGCTGGAACTGAATACCGGACGGGCCGGTGACGTTCGTCAATTGGAAGGGCAGCGGCGCGCGAACCTGCGCGAGCGCCGCCGCGGGGTTCCAGAGATCGCGGCCGAGAGGTCCGGCCGCGGCCCCAAGACAGCCGAGAAACCCGCGCCTGTTCACGGCAGCGTGACCAGACCGTGGTGAATGGCGTAGACGACGAGCTCGGCGGTTTTGTGGATTCCGAGGGCGTTCATGATGTTGGCGCGATGAACGGCGATGGTGTTGGCGCTGAGGTTCAGCTTCTTCGCGATATCGCGGTTCGAATAGCCGTCGCAGATGAGCTGCAGCACTTCAACCTCGCGGGGCGTGAGGGTCCGGCTGCGTTCGCCCTTCAAGGTATCCGGCTTCGACAGCGCGGGATCCAAAACCGTCTCACCGTCCGCGACGCGCCTGACCGCGGCGGCCAGGTCGAGGTCCAACGCGTTCTTGAGGATGTAGCCGCGCGCGCCCGCGGCGAGCGCCTGACGGACCAGCGTATCTTCGGCATGCATGCTGAGCATGAGAATCGCGACCGTGGGCG
This sequence comes from Acidobacteriota bacterium, assembly GCA_040007095.1. Lineage (GTDB taxonomy): Bacteria > Acidobacteriota > Vicinamibacteria > Vicinamibacterales > CAVVIG01 > JBDTVS01. The sequence continues at coordinate 40,847 of JBDTVS010000063.1, read as the reverse complement.
ATTGTTCGAGGATCGTTCTCGTGGCGACGAGCCCGTTGGCGCCTGGCATCGCGCAGTCCATGACCACGACCCGCGGCCGAAGGACCGCGGCCAGGTCGATCGCCTCCTGGCCGTTGCTCGCCTCGCCGACGACGACAATGGAGGGATCGTCCTCGAGGAGCCGGCGAAAGCCCCGCCGCACGAGGCCGTGATCGTCCACCAGGAGAACGGTGATCTTCTCGCTCATTTCGGGCTTCAGACTTCAGACTTCAGACTGTCTGATGGTATTCGCAACCTGACCAGGGTCCCACCGCCGGTGGGGGTCAGAAACTCGATCGTGCCGCCAAGCAGATCGGCCCGTTCCCGCATCGCGACCAGACCGAGCCCGCGCCCCTCAGGGGCTTGAAATCCCTTGCCGTGGTCTTCCACCTCCAGCTCCAGCACTCCATCGTCGTGTCGAAGGCGCACCCATGCGCGATCGGCTTCGGCATGCCGCGTCACGTTGTTCAAGGCTTCCTGCAACACGCGATAGACGTGGATGCTGGCGGTCCCATTGACCGTCGAGCCGGTCCCCGAGCGTTCGTACGAGATGCTGAGGCCGACCTGCTTCTCCACCGTCGGAAGATACCACTCAATCGTGCTGTCGAGTCCCGCCTCGTCGAGGATGGCGGGATGCAATGCCTGGGAGAGGCTGCGGACGTTGTTCAGCGTGGTTTGCGCCAGTTCGTTGATCTCGCGAAGCTCGCTGCGCAGCGGCGAGCCCTCGGGAGCCTGCGTCCCGGAGCGGCGCAACATCGAGCCCATCGCCGTCAGGATCTGGCCGAACTCGTCGTGCAGCTCCCGGGCGATGTGGTGCAGCGTCGATTCGCGGGCGGCAATCAGCTTCTGTACCAGTTCGCGGCGCTGCGCCGACAGCGACTCGAGTCGTGCGAACAGGCGACGGTTGTTGCGGATCAGCGACAGGCTGGTGATCGCGATGGCCACCAGCGTCGCGGTGAGAAACCAGTAGACTTGCCGCTGGACGCGGCTGTAGATGTCCTGCACGCGGGCTGCGGTCTGCTCCTCGCTCACGTTGTTCTCCACGAGGAGCCGGGCGACGGCACCGGTGAGCGCTGCCTGTCGCGCTTGCAGCGAGATCCGAATCTGCTCGCGCGCCTCGTCCTCGTGGCCGGCGGCCGCCAGGGCGAACATCCGATCGACGGCATCCCAGAACTGCGCCGTCGAGTTGCTGAGATACTGCCGTTGCTCGGGAGTCGGGCGCGCCACCGCGACCGCTTCCTCCCGCTTCAATGCGTCGGCGAAGTCGACCCGGATCCGGTCGATTTGCGCGGCCCAGGCGGTGAGCGGATAGGGTCCGCCAGCGTCGAGCATGTCGCGCATCGCCAGTCCGACGGCGTTCAGATCGTTCTGCAGGCGGAGCAGTTGGAGCGAGTCCTGGCGGTTGCGATCGCCGAGATCGCGCTGCATCTCGCGCAGCCCGCTGATCTGCCGGGTGGTGTAGAACGAGTAGGTCGCGACCGCCGCGCAGGTGACCAGCAGCCCCAGCAGCAATCCGGTCGTAGGATTTCGCGACGTCGGCACGATAACAAGATAGCAGGGCGTTAGGACCCGCGCAGAAATACGGCCACAATGGATACCCTATTTCTGCACCGGTCCTTAGCGCGACGGGGCAGAATAGGGCGTGACCGTCCTCATCGCCATCTTCACCTCGGACATCCTTCCTATCTTCGCCATCGCGGCCGTGGGCTTTCTGCTCGCGCGGTTGTTGCACGCCAGCGTCAAGACGCTCGCCCACGTCGTGTTCTACGCGCTGGTGCCGTGCCTGGTGTTCAACCTGCTGGTGACATCGCGGATGACCGGGAGCCAGTTCGGCCGCATGGCGGCGATGTCGGTGCTCGTCACATTGACGATGGGCCTGGTCGCGCGCGTGGTCGCGCTCCCGCTTCGAATGAGCCGACCCGAATTGAGTGCGTTTCTGCTGGTGGTCATGTTCTCCAACAGCGGCAACTATGGATTGCCCGTGGTGCTGTTCGCGTTCGGTTCCGACGCGCTCGCCTATGCGACCGCCTATTTTGTCGCCGGCTCGGTGATGACCTACACGCTCGGCGTTTTTCTGGCGGCCGCCGGCCGGCGGAATCTCCGGAGCGCACTCTCCGGCATCGCGAAGGTCCCGGTGATTTACGGCGTGGTGGTCGCCGGCATCGTGCTCGCGGCCGGCATCCCCGTCCCTCTGGCCGTGCTCCGTCCGGTCGGTCTGCTCAGCGAGGCCGCACTGCCGATGATGATTCTCGTGCTCGGCATGCAGCTGGAGCGGGCGTCTGTTCCGGATCGGCCGTTGCTCGTCGCGGCGGCCGTCGGTTTGTCTCTGGTCGTCGCGCCAATGGTCGCCTTGGCCCTCGCGACGCTGCTCGGCTTGCCGGGGCCCGGACGTCAGGCCGGGGTCGTCCTCGCGTCGATGCCGGTCGCCGTGGTGACGACGATTCTGGCGCTCGAGTTCGACGTGACGCCAACCTTTGTCACCAGTGCGGTGTTCGCGTCCACCTTCCTGAGTCCCCTCACGCTGACGCCCCTGATTGCATACCTGAGTCGCTAAGTACTCCGCTTCGCAATTACGGTGACGTATTCGGCCGGCGAGGCGCCCGGATCGCCAGGCGCGAGGGGGAAGAATGCCGGGAGCATTTGACCGACGAGCAACGCCGCGAGGCGGGATGCATCGGCGGCCGATACGTTAGCGTAATTGTGAAACGGAGCACTAAGGGTCCTGAGGGCCCGCGAAAGAACCACGTTGACGAATGCGGGCGTCGAACCGCCGCTCGCAGCTGAGAAGCTGGTTGGCGTGGCGCTGCGCGAATGGGGTGTCAACCGGTGTGTAAGGAGCGGGCCGCAGACGCGTTGGTGGCCGCGGAAGCCGTGTCGCCGCCGGCCGCGGTCACCAGATCTGTTGATGCCTGGCCTCGACGGCTTCGAGTTCATTGCGCGGCTTCGAGCGACGCCCGCGGGTGCGCAGGTCCCCATCTTCGTGTGGACGGTCAAGGACCTGGATACGAACGAACGGCTTCGACTTGAAGAATTCGGTGGCACGATCGCCTCCCAGCGAGCGGGAGGGGCGCAAACGCTCGTCGAGGAGCTGGGTCGGATTCCTCAATTGCGGCCGGCCGCGCCAGGCGCCTGACTGTCGCGACGTCTGGCGCGGCCCCGCGTGTCGCGTCGTCGACTATTTCTTCAACTCCGCGTAGAGCTGGCCGACGAATCGCTCTCCGGTCGTCCCGGGCATCGGCACGCGGGCATCGTAGGCGGAGGTGGGCTTCGAGGCCACCACCTCTTCCAGTGTTTTTCCCTGCTGGACCAGCGGCGCCACTTTGTCGCGCAGCGCGATGATCATGTCGCGATGGGCGACAATGCCGGCGCGATCGGTCATCGCACCGTGTCCGGGCACCACTTTGGTCGTCGGCTTCGCGAGGTCGATGGCCGCTTGCAGGCCGTCGATCATCCCCTTCAACGATCCGCCGTTGGCCCGATCGATGTTGGGGTAGCCGACGGTGCGGAAGTAGTCGCCCATCATCAGGACGTCCTGCCCCGGGAAGAACACCATCGTGTCGCCGTCGGTATGCGCGACTGGAACGGGGATCAGCTGAATTTCTTCGCCGTTCATGTGCACGATCGTTTTGGCGGTGTAGGTGACGACCGGGAGCGCCGGCGCCGGAGCCGGCGTTCCAGGCGTGCCGTTCGCCGCCGGCGCGGGCTTTGCGAGTCTTGCGCGCAACTCCGGACGCGCCAGGATGACGACCCCCAGCTTGCCCAGGTTCTCATTGCCGCCGGTGTGGTCGCCGTGGACGTGCGTGTTGACGAGGAACTTGATGCGGCCGTCCGAGATCTGCCTGACCGCGGCGACGATTTTGTCGGTCAGCGGCGCGAACTGACTGTCCACGAGGAAGACGCCGTCTGGCCCGACGAGCGCACCGATCATGCCGCCTTGCCCCTCGAGCGTGTAGAAGCTGGGCCCGATCTTCGTGGTCTTGATCTGCACCTGACTGAAGTCCTGCTGTTGTGCCGACAGCGAGGCCCCCGCGATCACGGTCGCCGACAGCACCGCCAGGGAGAGCCGAATCCATGTCCTCATCGTTGCTCCTTCTGCATCAATGTGAGGCTGACAGAGTAGCAGAGTGGCGCCTTCCTGTGAGCGGAGGTGGTGTGCGGGGCCGCGCACTCTTCTATCCCCAGGGCCGGCGGCCTGTGATAGGCTCTCCCGCGCGTGCGCCTCCGGAAGCCTGCCGCTACCGAAATCGTCCTCGGGCTTCTGTGCCTGATGTACCTGATTACGTACGTCGATCGCACGAACGTCGCCACGGCCGCCGGCGAGATCCGGAGAGAGCTGAAACTGACGGCGACCGAGTGGGGCTATATCGCGTCGGCCTTCGGCTATCCCTACATCCTGTTCCAGGTCTTCGGCGGTTGGGTCGGCGATCGCTTCGGTCCGCGGCGGACGCTCTTCGCCTGCGGTCTGGTCTGGGCCACGGCGACGATTCTCACGGGCCTGGCCGGCGGGTTCATGTCGCTGTTCCTCGTCCGGATGATGCTGGGGTTCGGAGAAGGCGCGACATTTCCCGTAGCGACGCGTGCGATGCAGGCGTGGACGCCCCCCGACCAACGGGGCTTCGCACAGGGCATTACTCATGCGTGTGCGCGATTCGGCAACGCCATCACGCCGCCGATTGTCGCGTGGCTGATCGTGACCATCAGCTGGCGCGGTTCGTTCGAGGTGCTAGGGTGCCTGAGCCTCGCCTGGGGCGTCGTCTGGGTGATCTACTTTCGCGACGTCCCGGCCGAGCATCCCGGCATCACGGCACCCGAGCTTCAGCGTCTGCCCCGGAACGGTGCGGCGCCGGAGGCTCGGCGACTCGACGTACCGTGGCAGCGGCTGGCCGTCCGGATGATGCCGGTGACGATTGTCTACTTCTGCTACGGCTGGACGTTGTGGCTGTATTTGAATTGGCTGCCGCAATTCTTCCTGGAGGAGTACAAGGTCAACATCATGAGCTCGGCGAAGCTCTCGTCGACCGTATTTGCGGCGGGCGTGGTCGGCGACTATGTCGGAGGGTTGATCAGCGATAGCGTTCTGCGGCGAACCGGCGACTTGCGCAAGGCGCGTCGGAACGTGGTCGTGGTCGGGTTCTTGAGCTCGGCGCTGTTTCTCGTGCCTGTCTTCTTGACGCGCGACCTGACGGTCATCACCATCAGTCTCGCGGGCGCATTTTTCTGTGCCGAGCTCGTCATCGGCCCGATGTGGGCGATTCCGATGGACATCGCCCCCAAGTATTCCGGAACCGCGGCCGGCTTCATGAACACCGGGTCCGCGGTTGCCGCCGTGCTGTCGCCGATGGCATTTGGCTATCTCGCCGACGTGACCGGCAACTGGCACGTGCCGTTCATCGGCTCACTCGGCCTCCTGCTCCTCGGGGCCGTGCTCGCGTTTTCGATGCACCCCGAACGGGCCTTCGACGACGAGCCCGCGGTCGCGCGCTGACGACGACGCCACCGACCGGGAGAGAATTCCGAACCTGTCTTCCGCGTTGCCAGCGGCCTGTTGGCCCTTCGCGATTGGGTGGTTCAACGCACTGCTGCAGCAGGTCACGGACCACGTAGTGGTCAGCGGCCCGACCAGTTCGGTTTTCGTTTCGCGAGGAAGGCCGCCACGCCTTCGCGGAAATCGGCGCTCGTGTAGCACATCGTCACCAGATCGTGATCGGCGCCCGGCTCGAGCCGGCGCCCGGCCGTCAGGCGCCGAATCATTTCCTTGGTGGCCATCAGCGTCAGCGGTGCGTGGGTGGCAATCTCGGTGGCGAAGTTTTCGACCGCCCGTTCGAGCGTGTCCGCCGGCTCGAGGCGCGTCACGAAACCGCGGGCATGTGCTTCGACACCGGTGACGAATCGGCCGGTGAAGATCATGTCTTTCGCCAGACCCGGACCCATCACGTCCAGCAGCCGGCTGTAGTTGGCGCCGGACAGACAGTTGCCAAGCGTCCGGGCGATCGGAATGCCGAATGTCGATTCGGGCGTCGCCACCCGCAGGTCGCACGTGAGGGCGATCGCGCATCCTCCGCCGGCGGCGACCCCTTGCACCTGCGCGATGGTCGCCTTGGTCACCCGCTCCAGCCGATCCAGGACCTCGTCGATCCGGCGCTCATAGGCCAGCGCGTCGGCTTGCGTGCGAAGGTGTTCGAACTGCGCGATGTCGGTGCCCGCCACGAACGCCTTGCCGCCGGCGCCGCGAAGCACCAGTACCCGGACGGCGGGGTCGTTTTCGACGCGATCGCAGGCGTCGAGAAGCGCCTGGTACATGTCCCAGGTCATGGCGTTGCGCGCCTCGGGACGGTTGAACGTGAGCGTCGCAATCGGTCCGGTGACCGCGTAGAGCGCGTGAGTGGTAGACAATCAGTCCTCCCTCGGGTACAACCCGCACATGCCTCAAGCTCTCGAGGGTGTGCGCGTGATTGACGTGACGCAGGTGATGGCCGGGCCGTTCTGCAGCATGATGCTCGCCGATCTCGGCGCCGACGTGATCAAAATCGAGCCGCCGGGCGGTGATTCAACCCGCCAGATGCTCGGCGCCGTCGGGCGCGAAAGCGCGGCGTTCAACGCGGTCAACCGCGGCAAGCGGAGTCTGGTGCTCAACCTCAAGACCGCCGTCGGCCGTGAAGCGCTGCTGCGAATGGCCCGATCGTGCGACATCCTGGTCGAGAATAACCGGCCAGGCGTGATGCGTGCCTTCGGCCTCGACTATCCGAGCCTCGCGGCGGCCAATCCGGCGTTGATTTATGCGTCGATCTCCGGCTACGGCCAGACCGGACCGGACCGGACCAAGGGCGGATTCGATCTTGTCGCCCAGGGCGTGACCGGAATCATGTCGATTACCGGCGAGCCCGGACGACCGCCGGTCAAGGCCGGTATTCCCTTGACGGATCTCGGCGCCGCCCTGTTCGCGTTGACGGGGATTCTGGCGGCGTTGCACTACCGGTCGCGAACCGGTCTGGGACAGCAGATCGACACCGCGCTGGTCGACGCCGGCGTGGCGTTGTCGGTGTGGGAAGCGACCGAATATTTTTCGGGGCATGGCGTCCCCCAACCGCTCGGATCCGCGCATCGGTTGAGCGCTCCGTATCAGGCCATCCGGTGTGCGGACGGGTACCTCACGATCGGCGCCGGCACGGATCGATTGTTCAGGCGTCTCTGCGACGTCCTGGAACATCCGGAGTGGGCCGACGAGCCCGACTTTGTCGACAACACCAGTCGGGTCCTTCATCGCGCGCGGCTGGCGGCGCTGATTGAAGGCGTCATGATCGGCCGGCCGTGCCGCCATTGGCTCGAGGTGCTCGACCGCGCGGATATTCCGAGGGGACCGATCAACGACTACTCGCAGGTGTTCACCGATCCGCAGGTCGTCGCGCGCGGCATGGTGCTCGATACCGAACACCCCGTGCTCGGCCCTCTGCGTACGCTCGGATCGCCGATCAAACTGAGCGAAACCCCCGCCGACCCGTCTCGCCGCGCGCCCCTGCTCGGCGAACACTCGATCGAGGTGCTCAGAGAATTTGGATTCAGCGACGGGGAGATCGCGGCCCTTCGAGCATAGGGGAGTGTCTTCGTCATTTCTAACGCGATGGATTCTTTTTCTGTGTTCGTGTGTTCTTGGTCGCACTTGGAGTGTTGCAAACCAGCCGAACAGGACACTGGCAGGCTGCTGAAAAGCCAGCAACCTGAACTAGGAGCGAGAACTCAGAACTTCGAGGTGCGAATTCCCTGGCAATCTCGCAGTCCTTCTAAGTTCTAACTTCTGAGTTTTCAGTTCGGGCTGCGTTTTTCAGCAGGCTGCCAGTGTGTCCTGCCTGGTCTCACGCAATGTGGGCGCCGGTCGTTTCGACGTAGACCACGTAGAGCGATTGGCTGGCCGCCATGAAGAGCCGGTTGCGCTTCGCACCGCCGAAACACACGTTGGCGCACGTTTCGGGCAGGCGAATCATCCCGATGCGCTCGCCATTGGCCGAAATCACCTGCACGCCGGGTCGTGCGCCCGCCCAGATGTTGCCGTCGACATCGCAGCGGATGCCGTCGGCGGCCGAAGGCGCGCCAGTGCCGGGAATGTCGAGTTGAATGAACCGCTTGCCATTGCGCACGCCTTTGCCGTCTATGTCGTAGACCTTGATATCGCGGGGCATGCCGGTGTCTGCGACGTACAATTTTTTGTAGTCGGGCGAAAAACAGATGCCGTTGGGTCCGCCGACCTCGTCCGTGATCTTGTCGATCTGTCCGCTCTTTGGATCCACGCGATAGACGGCTTCCTTGGTCTCCTGCTCGCCCTTGAACCCCTCGTAGTTGCCGCGGATGCCGTATGTCGGGTCGGTGAACCAGATGCCGCCGTCGGGATGCACGGCGATGTCGTTCGGCGAGCTCAGGCGCTTGCCCTGAAACTTCTCCGCAATCACGGTCACCGTCCCGTTCGTCTCGTAGCGAACGACCCGTCGTCCGCCATGCTCGCACGACAACTGGCGCCCCTCGTAATCGAATGTGTTGCCATTGCTGTAGCCGGATGGGTTACGAAACACCGTGACCCGGCCATCGTCTTCAATCCAGCGCATCTGGACGTTGTTCGGGATGTCGCTCCACACCAGGTAGCGCCCGACACCGTTCCACGCCGGCCCTTCGGCCCACAGCGTACCGATGTGCAGCCGCTTGATGGTCGTGTTGCCGACGATGTAGCGCCGGAAGCGCGGATCGAGCGCGATGATGTCCGGGTCGGGATACTGAAGCGGCTCAGGCCTCGACCAGTCGCGAGGGGTCGGGATCGGAGACAGTTGCTGTGGCGCCGGCGCTTGAGCGGCCATGGGTGCGATCGCGGCGGTCCCGAGGGCGGCAGCCAGAAACGATCGTCGATCCCATCCGCCGCGGCCGGCCGGCGAGCTCTCGTGGCGATTCGGTGCGGTCATGGTGCATATGTATACCGCACTTGTCGGTTGGATTCTCCCCGGTTTCTTCGGCCTCGGTCGGTTTCAGCCTGGACCGCGTCAGGGTGCCGCCGGATCACCGAGACTATCGAGAAGACCAGCGTTTCGGATCGGGGTGCTCGGCGGGTTCGGTGGTCAATTCAGGCTGACCCAAGCCCGTTTCCCCTCGCGCTCCCGTCTGGCGTTGAGTAGACTTGGGCTGACCGTCGAATCGAACCATGCATCATTCCGGTTCACGAACCCAAGTGATGCTGCGGTCTGAAACTGGCCTTGGTGGATTGGTGGGTCCCGGCGTCATGGTCGACTGCGCGGCATCATCGCTCATGAGCAACAACGGCTGCGGAGGCCACGGCGAAGGCGGCATGAATAGGTGGGTTCGTTGCGGGCCTCCGCTGCGTGCTCGTTCGGTGAGGCACGCGCGCGGCCTCGCGTTGGGCACCGCGGTGATTCTTGGGTTGCTCGCGGTTCTGCAGTTCTCCGGGGCCGTGGTCCGCGCGTTTCAAAGCCCTCCGCGCTTCGTGCGCTCCCAGCTGACCTGGTTCGATCGAACAGGCAAGAAGCTCGGCGTGATCGGCGGCATGGCGGACTATGGGAACCTGGAACTGTCGCCGTCTGCCGATCGGGTCGGCGTCGCCGTCTTGAGCGACATCGACCACGGCACGCGCGACATCTGGATCGTCGATGTGGCGACTGGTCGCCACACGGCTTTCACGTCGGGTGCCGCCGACGAGAATTGGATGCTCTGGTCGAGCGACGGCCGGCGCCTCGTGTTTAATTCCGGGCGCAACGGCGGTCTCGATTTATACCAGGCGGACGCCGCGGCCGTGAGTGCATCGCCCGGCGACGCGCTGCTCGTCGATCGAGACGCGAAGTGGCCGGTGAGCTGGTCGGCCGACGGGCGGTACCTGCTCTATGTGATCAACGGTCAGCGAACCGGCAACGACATCTTCGTGCTGCCGCTCTTCGGCGATCGGAAGCCGTTTCCCTTCAAGCAGACGGCGGAAAGCGAAAACTGGGCGGCGTTCTCGCCCGACGGGAAGTGGGTGGCCTACAGCTCGACGGAAGCGGGCGACCCCGAGGTGTACGTGTCGCCCTTTCCCGCGGTGCCGTCGGGCCGCCGCTGGCTGGTCTCGAAAGGCGGCGGGACGCAAGCGCGGTGGCGCCGCGACGGCAAGGAGCTGTATTTCCTGTCGCCCGACCGGATGATCGTCGCCGCCGCCGTCAGTGCCAGCGGCGCCGACTTTGAAGTGGGTGCGCTACAGCCGCTCTTCGACATCCGCCTGCCGTACGGCCAGTATCACGCATTTGACGTCACGGCCGACGGCCAGCGTTTCCTCGTCGACACGCTGGTCACATTGCCAGGCACGTCGGTGATCGCGCATTGAGCGGCGCGCGGCCGAGTTTCGCGAACGGGTGAGTGGGCGAAGCGGGGTCCGCGTGGCGGACTCAAGGGGCCGGCGGCAGGAAGATTCCACCTTCTTGCGCGTGCAAACGGACGATATAACTGCGTGCGCGTTCCTGGTCGTGCAGCGACATTCTCCAGAGCCGGAACATCGTCGCCGATGCCATGAAGTTGGTGCTGATCCGGCGCAGCAGGCTCAACGCATCCGGTTCGATGCCTTCCCCGCGATCCGCGGGCGGTGTCGCCGGTTCGCTGTTGGCCACGAGCACGACGCGATCGCGCTCTTCGGCCGACTCGTGGAGCAACGTGAACGCGTGGGTCAGTTGCGCGCTCTTTTTCCTGATGATTTCAGCGCTGGGCGCGACGTGCAGCAGCACGCGCCCCGCGTCCAGCCTCACGACAATCCCGGTTTCGGTGTTCCCCGGCATCAGCGCGGCCTCGAACTTGAGCGCCAGAAATGCGTCGCGGACGGCCTCGGTCAGCTGAGGTCCGGATCCCCAGAGCAGGCGGCCGAACGGATCCATGGCTCGAAGATCCTGCGAAAGTCGTTCAATCTCGGCGAGCCGATTGTGATAACCCGGGGGCATTTCGTCGACGACCCAGTCAGGCGCGCCTGAGAGGGACTCACCGTTCGAATCCAACGGCAATGGTGCGAGTGTCATGGTCATGATTATCGGGACGAGGCCGCTCGAACAGAAGGGTCTGCGCCAGCGTGTACAATCGGAAATTCATGGCCAACATCACCAACCTCGAGGCGACCGATACGAAAACGGGCACCGGCGCGGCTGCAACCGCCGGTAAGGAAGTGACCGTGCACTACACCGGCTGGCTGTACGACGAGACTGCTGCGGACCATCACGGCAAGAAGTTCGACAGCTCCCGAGACCGCAACGATCCCTTCTCGTTTCGTCTCGGGGCCGGCATGGTCATCAAAGGCTGGGACCAGGGCGTGGCCGGCATGATGGTTGGCGGCACGCGCACGCTGGTGATTCCCCCAGCGCTCGGCTATGGCGCGCGCGGCGCCGGCGGTCTGATTCCGCCCAACGCGACGCTGGTCTTCGACGTCGAGCTCCTGCAGGTGCGGTAGCTCGTCCCGTTGCCTTTCTCGCGCGAATCGATCGTCGCCCTCCGCTATCGCAACTACCGGCTGATCTGGCTGGGCCTGCTGGCGTCGATGACTGGGTCGACGATGCAGAACGCGGCGCTGCTGTGGCACGTGTCGCTGCTGGTTCCGCCGGAGCGCAAGGGCCTGGCGCTCGGGATGGTCGGCCTCGTCAAGGTCGTCCCGATCGTGCTGCTGTCGCTCGTCAGCGGTGTGGTGGCCGATGCCTGGAACCGCCGGCGTCTGATGCTCTTCACGCAGACGGCGTCGGCGCTGGTGTCGGTGGCACTCGCGGCCGCGGCCTTTCGAGGCACGTCCGCTGTCTGGCTGATTTATGTCCTCGCCGCGCTCGGCGCAGCCGTGGGCACATTCGATCTCCCGGCCCGGCAGGCGCTGGTGCCGATGCTGGTCCCGCGCGAGCATCTCCCGAACGCGATCAGCCTCAACACCATCATGTTTCAGTCGGCCTCGGTGGCCGGGCCGGCGCTTGGGGGCGTGCTGATTGCCACGACCAGCGTCGGCTGGGCGTACGTGGCCAACGCGGCGTCGTTCGGGTTCGTGATCGTGGCGCTGCTGATGATGCGCGACGTGCCGGCCCGTCAGGCGTCGGAGGGCGGATCGCGCGACGACGTGTCCTGGCACGCCGCGCTCGAAGGGCTGCGATTCGTCTTCCGTCAGCCGCTCATCCGATCGACGATGCTGCTCGATTTCTTCGCGACATTCTTCTCGTCGGCGACCGCCCTGCTGCCGATCTTCGCGCAGGACATTCTTCGTGTCGGACCGAGAGGCTACGGTTGGCTGTATGCCGCCCCGGCCATCGGCGCCGTGGCGACGAGCATTGTCATGATTCCCGTGACGCCTCGCATCGTCCGGCGGGGGCCGGTGTTGTTGTGGGCGATTGCCGTGTTCGGCCTCGCCACGATCGGGTTCGGCTTCTCGCGGTCGTTCTGGCTCACCTTCGCGTGTCTCGCGCTCACCGGAGCGACCGATACGATCAGCGTGGTCATCCGCAATATCGTGCGCCAGCTTGAAACACCGGACCGGCTTCGCGGCCGGATGATCGGCGTGAACATGGTGTTCTTCGTCGGCGGACCACAGCTCGGCGAGTTCGAGGCGGGAAGCCTGGCCAGCTGGTTCGGTGCGACCTTCTCGGTCGTCAGCGGGGGCATCGGCAGCCTGGTGGCGACCGCATGGGTCGCGGCGGTGACGCCGGCCCTGCGGCACTACCGTGCCGACACACGCGAGCTCCCGAAGCCTGGCGCGCGAAGCCTGAAGCCCGAACGCTGAAGTAATTTCAACAGCAACTCCTCGGCCTCATGAATCACAACGTTTGAACGCAGAGAGCGCAGAGAGTCCCTGGACCCCCTTGCAGAATTGAAATCAGGAACCACGAAGACACGAAGAACACAAAGAGCCTCTCGGTTTTCTTAGCGTCTTCGCTGCGGTCCGGTTGACCGTTCACCAGTGTGGTTATCGGGCAAACTCGATCGTGATGTCGCGTTCGGGCGCGATCTTGACGCCCGGCACATTGGCCAACGCCGCGGCCGTCTCCGCGGGCGTCTTCGCACTCAGCAGGCGAGCGAACGCGTCCTCGTTCTTCAACAGCGCGTCGATGTCGACATCGAAGAGCGTCACGGTCTGGCCGTCGACGTACGGACTGTTGGACCGGATCACTCGTCCCATCGGTTCGACGCGCAGCGCGACCCGCATGCCGCCGAGCATCTGTCGCATCATCGCGATCTGATCGACGGGGACAGGTCCGCCTTGCCGGTTGACCGCGCCGACTTGATTGAACAATGCGCTCAACGGATCGCCGGGCGTGTGTAGCGTCAGCAGTGCGGTGCCGGCGGCGGTGGGCTCGAGACCGATTGTCACCATGCCCCGATCGCCGCCGGCGGCAAGTCCGCCCCCGCGAATGGATGCACCACCAGGTGTCGCCGGCGCCTGGCTGACGCGGAGCTTCGTGATGTCGCGAAATGCATAGACGGTGGCGCGGCCTTCCGACGCCCCTGTCTTGATCGGCGCCGACGAGAGGAGCGTGACGCCCTCGCCCATCTGAGCAGCCACCGCCCGTGCCTGCTCCTCCGAGAATGGATCGACCTGTGCGTCGGCGCCGCGGAGTGCGCCGGTCAGCTGGCGCATCTGCGCCAGCGCCGCGGATGTCATCACTGTCTGATTTTCGAGCGTCCCGCTGCCGTCGGCGTTCACTCTGACGATGGTGTTCGATTGGAGGCAGCCAGCCAGGACAAGGGAGGGCAGGAGCGCGACGGCGAGTCTCGTTCGCATCCGTACACGATGTCACACCAGAGGATTCCGCTCAACCTGCCGTGGAAGTATCATGAGCGGATGGATTTGTTGGCGACTGTTGAAGCTCCCGCTGCAACCGAACTGCGTGACCGCCAGAACATCCCTGACCGTTTCAAGTGGGACCTGACCCACATTTTTTCCGACTGGACGGCATGGCAGGTCGCGTACGAGGAGCTCGACGCGAAAATCGGACAGTTCGCGTCGCTACAGGGCACGCTGGCCGGCGGTCCGGATCATCTTCTCGCCGCGCTTCGGCTTCGCGACGACATCGGTCAGCTCGAATACAAGGTCTGGTATTTCGCGGCCTTGTGCTACGACCAGGATCAGCGCGACAACCAGATCAACGCCAGGCGGCAGCAGGTGCAGATTCTGTTCGCCAAGGCCGCGCAGGCCTCGGCGTGGTTCGACCCCGAACTGCTCAGCGTCCCGATCGACGAGGCGCGGCGCTGGCTCGCCGCCGACGCGTCTCTCGCGGTCTATCGCTTCGCCATCGAAGATCTGTACCGCCAGCAGGAACATGTGCTCGACGACAAGGGCGAGCGTCTCCTTTCGCTCGCGACCCGGTTCGAGTCGACACCGAACGACGCCTACGCGGCGCTGTCCACCGCCGACGCCAGGTTTCCCAAGATCGTCTCGAACGGCGCGGAAGTGACCCTGACCTACGGCCAGTACCGCGCGATTCTGTCGACCAACCGCAGCCAGGCGGATCGCGCGTTGGCGTTCACCGAGTTCCATAAGCTCTACGAGGCCAACGCCAATACCTACGCGTCGCTCTACAACGGCGTGCTCCAGCGCGACTGGTTCGTGGCCCAGGCCCGCGGCTATCGCACCGCGCTCGACATGGCGCTCCACGGCAACAACATTCCCACGTCCGTGGTCGAAAACCTGATCGAGACGACCAAGCAGGGGACCGAGCCGCTGCAGCGCTACCACCGGCTGCGCAAGCGCGTGCTGGGGCTGTCGTCGTACCACTCGTACGACTACCTGATTCCGCTCGTCGACGTGAATCGCCGGTATCCCTACCAGGATGCGCTGGAGTGGCTGCCGGACTCGGTCGCGCCGCTCGGCGCCGACTACCAGCGGCAGTTACGCGAGGGTCTCACCGGCGATTGGATCGACGTCTACGAGAACGCCGGAAAGCGCAGCGGCGCCTATTCAGCGCCGGTCTACGGCGTTCATCCCTACATGCTGATGAACTACAACGATACATTGGATGCCGTGTTCACGCTGGCTCACGAAGTGGGCCATTCGATGCACACGGTGCTCGCGCACGCCCATCAGCCGTTTGTCTACGCCGGATACACGATCTTCGTCGCCGAGGTGCCCTCGACGCTGAGCGAAGCGCTCTTCCTCGACTATCTGCTCGCGCGGACCAGCGACCAGCGTGAGCGAATCGTGCTGCTCCAGCACGCCATCGATGGCATCGTCGGGACCTTCTACACGCAGGTGATGTTCGCCGACTACGAGCTGCAGGCGCACCGGCTGGTCGAAGAGGGCAGACCGGTGACGGCGGACGGGCTGAGCGACATCTACTTCACGCTGCTGAAGACCTATCACGGCGACGCGATCGACTACGACGAGCTGTCGCGCATCACCTGGGCACGCATTCCGCACTTCTACAGCACGCCGTACTACGTTTACCAGTACGCGACCTGTTTCGCGTCCAGCGCCCAGTTGATGAAGCAGTTGACGCTCGGCACCGACGCCGACCGTGCCGCCGCGCTCGAGCGCTACCTGACGCTGCTCAGGTCGGGTGGCAGCGATCATCCGATGACCCTGCTTCAGAAAGCGGGCGTCGACCTCAGTCAGCCGGAGACGGTACGGGCGGTCGTCGATCAGCTCGACTCGCTCGTGACGCGCCTCGAACAGGAGATCGCGGCGCTCTGATCGTTGCGGCGGCCAACACGAACGACGGTCGATCCTCAGCCGGCGAGACCTTCGAGAAGGCAGCCAGGAGTCCGCTGCGTTCTCCGCGCACCCGACGTCAGCGTCGTCAAACGTTGTTGGTTCTTGGTGTGTTCAAATTTTCAGCCGGTCGAGCCGGTGTGACGCGTCGATCTCCGCCGCCGCCCGGCGGCCGCTCTCGACCGCGCCGTTCATATAGCCCTGCCACTTGACGCTCGTGTGCTCGCCGGCGAAGAACAGGCGCCCGGCGGGGCGCGCCAGCCATGGCCGCAGCGCCGGATCGTACGAGGCGTCGAAGAACGCGTAGCCGCCGCGCGCCCAGGGGTCGGCCTCCCATACGGTGTGATGCGAAGCCAGCAGGGTGGCGTTACCCGAACCGAGCCAGTCGAGCGATCGGGCCAGTCCCGCCATGCCGTCCTTGGCCGTCAAAGAGCGCGTGGCGTCGCTCGCGCCGCCTCCGGCCAGCAGCGAGAGAATGCCGGCGCGTCCGCGCTGCTCTTCGCTGCCATCCCACAGCGCGCCGAACGGCAGCGGAGAACCGAACGCGCGGGGCTGCCCCGGCGCGCGCCAGAATCGGCGCGAGAATTGGAGCAGCGTTTTGGTGCCCCGGCCGTACTTGAGCTTCGCGATCGCCTCGTGCTGCTGGGCCGGCAAGGCCGGTGTGATGGGGATTCGCCGCAGCAGCGTGGCCGGGGCGGTGAAGAGCACGTAGTCGGCCTTGACTTGCGACACCGAGCGGCCGTCCTTGAGGCTGAGGCGGACCTCCCGCCCGCGATGCGAGACGGCGACCACTTCGGTATTCAGCTTCAGCCGTTCGCGGAGCGGCTCGGCCAGCGCGCCGGTGAGCCGGTCGTTGCCGCCGTCGATGCGGTACGTGCTCCACTCGAGCGGCGACTCCCTCGACGCGAACTCATCGACGAGCGCGAGCAGCGACAGCTCCTCTGGATCGGCCAGAAAAAAGCCACGCAGGCCGGCCGCCGTTTCGCGCAGCTCGGAGTCGGCCTTGACCTCGTCGAGCCATTGCGCCACCGATCGTCTGGCCAGATCGGCGGCGATCGGTGAATCCCAGCGCTGCTCGGCCAGGCCATACAGCTCTGTCAGATCGCGAATGGCGCCGGCGAGCCGGTTCCAGCCACTGGCGGCGGGCCGGCGCACGATGCGCGTCTGGCCCGCGGCATCGGGCCGTGCATAGCCGAAGCCGCCGCGCAAGATCCGCGTCAGCGTCAACCCCAGCTCTTTCGCAAGCTGCTGAATCTCGAGCTGCGTCGCGTCTATCAGGTCCCCGCCCGACTCGGCGTGCTGCTTCTCGATGAAGGGTTCGCGGATCGTCCAGACCCGCCCCCCGAGACGGCTGCGGGCGTCGGCCACGGTGACCTGCGCCCCGTAGCGGATCAGATCGCGCGCTGCGGTCAGGCCGGCGAGCCCGGCGCCAACCACGAAGACCTCCACCCCTTCCAGTGATCCGCTCACGGCTGTTCCACGCGATAGCCCTTTGCCGAGAGCAGGGCGATGAGGCCGTCGGGACCCACGAGGTGTGCGGCGCCGACCACGACGAATGCCGGCCGCGCACGCGCGAAGAACTTCTCGATCTCGGGCATCCAGGTCCGGTTGCGTTCGACAAGGAGCCGCTGGTAGAGCACCGGCTCCTGCTTCACGTCGGCCAGGACGATTCGCTCGACCGTGGCCGCATCGCCGACCTTCCAGGCCTGCACGAGCGTCGTGAGGTTGGACAGCTCGCTATCGAGGTTCTTCAACGTCTCGGCGAGGATTCGCTCCTGCTGGTCGATGGCGATCCCGTCGAGGCGCGAGATTTGGAACTCCACGGTTTCGAAGCCCTGAACCTGCTTGCCATCGGCCCGGGCCTGGTCGTAGAAGTGACGATCGAGGCCCAACTCGCCGTCGAAGCCTGCCTTCTGCCATTGGAGTTGCGACAGCATCAGCGCGAGCGACCACGGTTTGAAGCGTTTCAACGGCTCGATCGGGAGTCCCAGCTCTTTGGCGCGGGTCACCACCAGATCGAACGTGGCCGGTGACACGACCCCGTCGAGCGCGGTGTTCGCGGGCAGCATGCCGCGGGCCAGCATCTGCATCTGGGCCGCCGGCGACAGCATCTCCGCGAGATCCGCTTCTTCGACCAGGAGATCCGACTCTTTGAACGCGTTCTCGAGCGCCGGGCTGAGCGGGTAGAAGTCCCTGGTCAGCAGGTGCACGGAGCCGACCAGATAGAGCGAGCCGGTCGTGCCGGAGACCTTCCACAGGAAATCGCGCGCGGCGGCGGCGTTCGCCTGACCGGCGACGAGTGCCATGCATGCAGCCAGGCGCACGGCGCGGAGCATCAATCGTTTCTTCGACAGTGGCTCGACGCGCCCGGACGTCTCGGGGACGGGCGGCGCTGTTTCGTGAGCGGCCGGTTCGTACTGAGGATGCGGGATGCGCGCCTGGCGCCGGCGACTGGTCATGGTTGTGTTCGATTCCTGTTACTTGCTGCGCAGAAACGCTTCGATAGCGTCGATCGTCTTGGGGACGGCCGCCGACAGATTGACGATCCCCTGGTCTTCCACGAGGTACGAGTCTTCGATCCGGACGCCGATGTCGGCGTAGCGGCGAACCGCCGGTTGTACGTGTTCGATGAAGGCGATATTGTCCGGCGTTCGCGGCATCGCGTCGAGCGCGGCCTGCCGGATGTAGATGCCCGGCTCGATGGTAAAGGCCATGCCCGGTTGGATGGCTCGTGCGCGGTTCCCGACGTCGTGTACGTCGATGCCGATATAGTGCGACGCTCCGTGTGTGTACCAGAGCCGGTACTGGTCGCCGTGCGCGTCGGTGATCAGCCCGAGCTTCAGCAGCCCGGACTTGATCACGTCGACGGTCGCTGCGTGAATGTCCTGCAGCGTGGCGCCGGGCTTCCCGGCCGCCTTCTGGCCTTCCTCCTGTGCCTGCAGGACAACGCGGTAGACGTCCTTCTGGGCTGGAGAAAACCGGCCATTCACCGGATAGGTCCGCGTGATGTCTCCCGCCATGTAGCCGAAGTTGCAGGCCGCGTCGACCAGCAGCAGGTCTCCGTCCTGCAGCTGTCGGTCGCTGTCCGGGTAGTGCAGGATGGTCGCATTCGGGCCGCTGCCGACAATCGACGGATAGCTCCACGAGACCGCTCCGCGCCCGCGATGAACCGCCTCGATGCTGGCTTTCACTTCGTATTCGTACACGCCCGGCCGCGCGGCGCGCATCCCGGCCATCTGGGCGTCGCTCGAGATCTCGAGGCTCTTCACGAGCACCTTGCGCTCGTAGGGCGTCTTCACCGTGCGAAGATCGTCGAATACCGTCGTGACGTTGGTCGTCGTGAAACCGCTCAGCCGCGCGCGCATCTTGTTCGCGAACTGCATCGGCATCGGCTCTGCGGCGCCGCTGGTTTCGTAGACGAGCGCCAGATGGGCGCGATCGGCTGACAAGGCGTCGAAGAACCGCGCCGCGTCCCGCGCGGTGACGGCCGCGCTCGCCTGGCGGCCCAGCATGCTGGCGACGAACGCCTCGAACTGGCTGTTGACCAGCACGGTCTCGATCCCGGTCCGCGCCCGCGCCTCGTCGGTCGTCAGCGTCCGCCCCCGCCAGTGCTCCTGCGCCGGGTCTTTGTCCTTGATGAAAAGCACGTCGCGCCGCTCGACGTTGCCCGGCATCAGCACCAGCATCGTCCCTTCCTGCGCGAGACCTGTCAGGTAGTACAGATTGCTGTCCTGGCGGTACTCGTAGTCGATGTCGAGCGAGTAGCGCTGGACCGGCGCGCTCCAGAGGATCAGCATCGTGTCCGGTCCGAGCCGCTCCATCACGCGGGCGCGCCGCGCACGCAGGTCGTCGCTGAGCTCGCTCGCGGCTGCCGCGCTCGCGAGGATCGCCGCAGCCGCCAGCGCGCCGCACACGGCGCGCGCGATCGACGACGGCAGGCGCAGGTTAGATTTCAATCAGCTTGCCCGGGTTCATGCGGTTGTCCGGGTCGAAGGCACGTTTGATCGTGCGCATCAGCTCCAGTGCTGGACCGTGTTCCGCGTCCATGTACTTCAACTTCCCCGTCCCGATCCCGTGCTCGCCGGTACAGGTGCCGCCGAGCCGAAGCGCACGCGTCACCAGGCGTTCGTTCAGCTGCCGCGCCGCATCGAGTTCGCTCGCACTGCTCACGTCCAGGATATAGAGCAGGTGGAAGTTGCCGTCGCCGGCATGGCCGACGAGCGCGATCGGGAACGGCGCCGCGAGGTTGTCCTGCTTGGTTTCAAGCAGGCACTCGGCCAGGCGGGAAATCGGTACGCAGACGTCGGTGATCTGTGCACGCGAGCCGGGGCGAAGGGCGAGCGCCGCATACAGTGTGTTGTCGCGCGCACGCCACAGCCGCTCGCGATCCTCGAGGCGCACCGCCCATTCGAAGTTCTTGCCACCGCGGTCCGCGGCAAGCGCCTGCACCGCTTCCGCCTGGTCCTGCACGTGGCGCTCGCTATCGCTGTGAAACTCGAACAACAGCGTCGGCGCCACCGGGTAGCTGGTGTTGGAGAAACGGTTGACGGCGTCCATCTCGATCTCGTCCAGCAGCTCGATCCGCGCCACTGGAATGCCCAATTGGATGGTCGCAATCACCGTCTCGACGGCGCCCTGGAGCGTCTCAAACGGGCAGACCGCGGCCGATATGGCCTCCGGCACTGGATGGAGCCGAACGGTGATTTCGGTAATCACCCCGAGCGTCCCCTCCGATCCGACGAACAACCGCGTCAGATCGTAGCCGGCCGCCGACTTGCGCGCGCGCGTCCCGGTCGAGACGACGCGGCCGTCCGGCATCACCACGGTCAACCCCAGCACCGTCTCGCGCATCGTTCCGTAGCGGACGGCGGTCGTGCCCGAGGCGCGGGTGGCGGCCATGCCGCCGATCGTCGCGTCGGCGCCAGGGTCGACGGTGAACGTCACCCCGAGATTGCGAAGGGCTCTGTTCAGCTGCAGCCGGGTGACGCCGGCCTCGACAGTCGCGTCCATGTCTTCGGCGCTGACTCGGAGGATGTGGTTCATCTGCCGCAAATCGACGGTGATGCCGCCGTGGATGGCGTTGACGTGACCTTCGAGCGACGTGCCGGCGCCGAATGGAATGACCGGCAGCCGATTGGCGGCACTGATCTTCAGAATGGCGGCCACTTCGTCCGTCGTCTGCGGGAAGCAGACGATGTCGGGCGCGGCAGACGTGTGGTACGACTCGTCGTGGCTGTGCTGATCGCGGACGGCGGCCGCGTCGGTGGCGCGCGTTCCCAGCAGCCGGCGAAGCTGCTCGAGAGCGGTACCGATGACAGTCTCGACCGGTGGCACTAGACCGGCTCCGTCGTGAGACGCGTCAGTGAGAGACGGCTGAAACAGGCAGCGGGCCTAGTGTCGTGTCCCAGAAATTCGTTGTCATTTTCCGGGCGGGGCATCCCGCCTCGCGGCGTTGCTCGTCGCTTACATAGTCCCGCTATGCGCGCTCCTCGTGCCTTGCGATCCGGGCGCCGCGCTCCGGAAAATTCGCCAACGAATTTCTGGGACACGACACTAGGGGCTCTCGTGTTGTTGCGGCGATTGAGTGGCAATGGCACGGAGATCCTAGTTCGTACGGTCCAGAAGCGCGGCGAAGGGTCGTTGCATGCGATGCAGGAACGCTTGGTCGAAGTCCACGCCGTCGCCGAGATCGCGCAGGAGGTTGGCCATGGCGAACCCGCCCGCCTCGCCGAGCAGCCTCGAGACCGCCAGGGCGCTCGTTGCATAGGCGACCTGCGCCTGCGCGTCGGTCAAGCGTCCGAACGACGATCGCAGCGCGATGAGCGGCATCGGCGCGGCCGCGTGTTCGACACGGTCCCGCGCCCAATCGAGCGAATCGGCCTCGAGGGCCGACGCGAGCCCCTCGTTCAGCCACGTCGGCACGTTGCGCGGAGCCAGCGAGCTGACCAGCGCGTGCACGAATTCGTGCGCCAGCACGCGGTCCAACTCGGTGGTGTTGTCGAGCGCCCCCCGCATCGGCACGCGGATGCGGCCATCGTAGGAGGCCGCCGCCCAGGCCGGCGACCTCGTAATGTCGTGGAACTGTTCGCCGGTGTACAACACCACCGAAATCGGTCGGTTTGGATAGGTCGACAGCGCTTCGCCAATCCGCCAGTACGCGCGATCGAGCGACGCCAGCGCCTGAGCCGCGATCGCCGATTCCTCCGGCCCCTCGAAGGACACCGTGAAACGCTCGTTGATGCTCTGCTGCATCCGATCGTGGAGATCGGCCTCCCGCCGCCAGCGGCCCAGGATATCCGCGAGCCGCGTGTCGGCCGGCGCCTCGCCGGCGGCGCGCTCGACCATTCGCATCGCGGTCACGGTATCGCCCATCCGGTAGAGGACCTGGCCGAGCAGCACGCGGGCGTCCGACAGCTTCGGGTCGAGATCCAGCGCGCGTTCGAGGGCGAGTTTCGCGTCGGCATCGCGGTGCTCGAGGTAGGCGGCGGCGCCAGCCCCCAGATGAAGGCCCGCGTTCTTGGGATCGGCGGCAATGGCGCTGCGAAAGGCTTCGGCCGCGGCGCGGGCATTTCCGGCTGCCACGGCGTCCCAGCCGCTGCGCTCGAGCAGCGCGTTCCTGGGATCGACTTGAGCCGCTGCTGGAGCGGCCAGCACCGCCAAGCCCAGCAGGAGCGCGGCAAACCGGCGCATTTATTCGATTATATTCTCGATCACGTATGCTGCCGCCTACTCCCCTCGTCATACACGACGCCGTCGTCGAGATTCTGAAGGACGTCAGCCGCCGGCCGATCGAGCCGGCACTCGAGAGCGATCTCATCGCCGATCTTGGCTTCGACTCGCTGCAGGTGATGGAGACGATTTCAGCCCTCGAGGACCGCTTCGACATTTCCGTGCCGGCCGAGCAGGCCCAGGACGCACGGACCGTCGCCCAAATCATCGCGCGCATCGGTGCGCTCGTCGAAGCCCGGCCGTCGGCATGAGTGCCATGACGCGCGCGTCGATCGTCGCCGACCCGCATCCCTTCTCCACCGCACCGCGTTGCGAAACACGCGGCGGCGACCCCGGGGTCTGGCTGCGCTGCTCGGCACTCAAATATTCCCGATATTCTCGCGCCACATGCCTTGCCAGCCGGACGCCGCGCTTTGGAGGGCGGTGCGAGGTTTCGTCAGGCACCGTGGGACCGTGCTCGTGACAGAGTCGCGAACGCTGCCGCAAGCGCTGGCGGAGGCTGCGAAGGGCAGCGCGGGCTACACCTTCGTCGACGGACGCGTCGAACGGCGGCGTTCGTATGCGGAGATCTACGCAGCGTCCCTCGCACGTGCCATCGCGCTGCAGTCGATCGGGCTCGCACGGGGCGAAGTCGTCGCGTTGATCGTTGCCGACGAGGAGCAATTCCTGACGGCGCTCTTCGGCGCGTCGATCGCCGGACTCGTGCCGGCCTCCTGCCATCCGCCGACCTCCACACTCGATCTTCCGCGCTACCTCGAGGCGACGGCGGCGATTCTCAGATCCTCGCGTGCGCGTGCGATTGTGGCGAGCCACTCGCTGGTTGCCGCATTGGAGGGGTTGCGCGCAGAGTGCCCGGAGTTGGACCTGGTCCTGTCCAGCGGCGGTGCCGCCGGCGAACTCGATCATCCGTCGCTGCATGCGACGCGTGAATCCGTGATTGCCGGTCGGGAACGCGCTCGCCGACGCGGTCCCGTTGATCTCGAGCCGCCCGAGGGCGAGGTGAGGGCGTTCGACCGCTCCGTCGGCCAACACGGTTCGACACCGGCCCGATCAGCCGGCGCGTGGGACGCCGCGTTGGACCTTTCGTTGGATGACGTCGCATTCGTCCAGTTCACGTCAGGGTCGACGTCACGGCCCAAAGGCGTCGCCATTACCCATCGCAGTCTGGCGGCGAACATCGATGCCATCAACGGACCGGCGGGGCTCGCGTCCTCCGAGGCCGACTCGGCGGTGAGCTGGTTGCCGCTCCATCACGACATGGGACTGGTCGGCATGGCGCTCGGCGCGATGTATTGCGGCCGGCCCGCGGTCCTGATGACACCGGCCACGTTCGTCAAGCGTCCCGTCGAGTGGCTGCGCGCGATTTCACGCCATCGCGCGAGCGTCAGCTTCGCGCCGAATTTCGCCTACGACCTGTGCGTGCGGCGAGTGAAGGAGCACGATCTGGCAGAACTCGACCTGGCCTGCTGGCGCGTGGCGGGTTGCGGGTCCGAGCCCATCCACGCCGCGACTCTGGCGGCCTTCGCCGAGAAGTTTCGGCCGGCCGGTTTTCAGCACACCAGCTTCATGCCGAGCTACGGCTTGGCCGAGCACGTGCTCGCCGCGTCGCTGGCGCCGCGCGGGCGCGGGATCCGCGTCGAGCGACACTCGGGCGTCGATCTGGTGGGCTGCGGTTTCCCCCTGCCGGGGCATCGCATTCGCATCGTCGCCGACGATGGCCGCGATCTGACGGACGGTTCGACAGGTGAAATCGCGCTGGCGGGCCCATCCGTGATGCAAGGCTACTACCGCGACGACGAGATGACTGCCGGCGCCATCCGCGGCGGCTGGCTGTATACGGGCGACGTGGGTTATCTGGCCGCCGACGGCGAACTCTTCGTGTGCGGACGCACCAAGGATACGGTGGTGGTCAACGGTCGCAAGCATCACGCGCAGGACCTGGAATGGGCGATCGACGATCTCGCCGGCATCCGCCGGGATCGCGTGGTCGCGTTCGGCACGACGCGCGCCGGGCTGGCCGATTCCCTGGTCATCCTGGTCGAGACGAGCGGGACCGTGACCATCGACCTGGTGAGGACGGCGATTCGTCATCGTGTCAGCGATGCATTTGGCGTGTATGTCGACGAGGTCGTGGTGGTGCCAGGTGGTACGATCGCCCGGACGACGAGCGGAAAGGTGCAGCGGCTCGCGATGAAGACGCGGTACGAGGCAGGGGAGTTCGGTGTCACGGCAGCCGTCGATGCTAATTCGCCCGAACCCGCTCGCGCGAAGAGTGGAAATGGCGAAGAAGTGACGGACACTTGACTGTCCGGGCGGCTTCCTTAAGAGTACCGGAGCATGCGCCAGAAAATAGTTGAGGCGCACCTACCATCACGAGGCACAGCTGGCATGAGCGAGCCCGACGAAGATTTTGCGACGATGTTCGAGGCTTCGCTCAAGGCGAAGCGGTTCGAGAGGGGACAGACGATCGAGGGCACGATTGTGGCGATCGGGCCTGAAGTGGCGTTCGTCAACGTCGGCGGCAAGGGTGAAGCCGTCATCGAGATCGACGAACTGAAGGGCGCAGAAGGCGCTCTCGAAGTCGCGGTCGGCGACCGCATTCAGGCAGTCGTCGTGCCGACGACGGGCGGGTTGACGCTCTCGCGGAAGCTGGCGCGTGGCGCCGCCACGCAGCGGCAGCTCGAAGACGCGTTCCACAGCGGTCTTCCGGTCGAAGGCAGGGTCGAGCGAGCGGTGAAAGGCGGATACGAAGTGCAGATCGCCCGCCAGCGCGCCTTCTGCCCGATCTCTCAGATCGACATCGTCCGGAATACGGAGCCGTCGGTGCATGAGGGCCGCGTCTACACATTCCGGATCATCGAGTACAAAGAAGGCGGCAGGAATCTCGTCGTCTCGCGGCGGGCTCTGCTCGAAGAGGAGCAGCGCGCAGGCGCCGTCGAGATCCGGCGTTCGATCGCCGCAGGCGCGGTGATGAGCGGTCGCGTCACCTCGGTGCGCGAGTTCGGTGCGTTCGTCGACCTGGGCGCCGGCGTGCAGGGTCTGCTTCACGTCTCCGAGATGGGATGGTCCCGCGTGGCGGACACCTCCCAGGTGCTCCAGCCCGGGCAGGAGATTACGGTCAAGGTCCTTCGCGTCGACGACGACAGGCAGAAGATCTCGCTCGGCTTGAAGCAGCTCACCGACGATCCATGGTCGAACGTCCAGGCAACCTACGAGGTGGGGCAGGTGCGAATGGGCCGCATCATGCGCCTCGCCGAGTTCGGTGCGTTCGTCGAGCTCGAACCTGGGGTCGAGGGATTGGCGCACTCTTCCACGTTCGCCCCGACCGGACGTTCGGAGAGTTGGTCGCGATCGGTCCCGTTGGGGATGACGGGACCGTTCGAAATCTTGAGCATCGACCCCGAGAAAAAGCGGATCGGCGTGGCGCTCGTGCCCGAGGGCTCGGCCAGAGCAGGCGGGATGGCGACGTCGACATCCGAGATCGTGGCGGGCGCGCGACTCATGGGAAAGGTCGAGCGCCACGAGAAGTTCGGCATATTCGTGTTTCTCGCGCCGGGACGCACCGGCCTCGTGCCGCAGAGCGAGACCGGAATCGCGAGGGACGCGGACGTCGCGAAGGCATTTCCCGTTGGCGCCGACGTCGAGGTCGTCGTTCTCGAAGTCGACGCGTCGGGGCGCCGCATTCGTCTCAGCGTCAAGGCGATTGCCGACGCGCAAGAGGTCGAGGAACTGCGCGAGTACACCGAACGAAGGGAGGTCGCCGCGGGGGAGGGGTTTGGTTCGCTTGCCGACAAGCTCCGCGGTGCATTGAGGCCGCGCGACAAATGACGGGTCCACAAACCTTTTCCGAAGCTGACGCCTACGAGCGCTTCATGGGGCGTTGGAGCCGCCGCCTTGCGCCGCTCCTGGTGACATTTGCGTCGGTCGAGGCGCGGGACTCGGTTCTCGACATGGGGTCGGGAACGGGCGCACTCGCGGGCGCCATCGCGCTCGCATTTCCTGCCGCGCGCGTGACCGGCATCGACCCGTCACCCGTGTACGTGCAGCACGCACAGGCGCGGACGCCGAGCGATCGCGTACGGTTCTTCGTTGGCGACGCGCGGCTGCGCCAGACCTCCGATTCCGTCTTTGACAAGGCGCTCTCGCTCCTGGCGATGAACTTCATCCCCGACCCTGCGCAGGCCGTGCGGGAAATGACTCGCGTGACGCACCCGGGCGGCATCGTCGCCGCCGCGGTGTGGGACTATGACGCGGGGATGGAAATGCTGCGCGTGTTCTGGGACGAGGCAGTCGCCGGCGACCCTGCGCTCTTCGCGCAGGATGAGCGCAACATGCCGTTGTGCAGGCGGGGCGAACTGGCCGAGTTGTGGCGCGCCAGTGGTCTCCAGGACGTCAAGGAACAACCGCTGACTATCGAGCTCGCCTTCGGGTCCTTCGACGATTACTGGCTGCCATTCCTCGCGGGCCAGGGACCTGCGGGTGCTCACGTCGCGTCACTGTCTACCGCGGCTCGCTCGGCGCTCGAGTCGCGGCTGCGCGGGCGGCTGCTGGGCGAGCGTCGAGACGGCCCGTTCGCGCTGCAGGCTCGCGCCTGGGCCGTCAAAGGCGTCGGGCGTCGGTAGTGTCCTGTCTCAGAAGTTCGTTGTCATTTTCCGGGCGGGGCATCCCGCCTCGCGGCGTTGCTCGTCGCTTACATATTCCCGATATGCGCGCTCCTCGCGCCTTGCGATCCGGGCGCCGCGTCCGGAAAATTCGCCAACGAAACTTCTGACGAATCTTCACTAGGCGGCCGCTCAGCGGCCGCAGCTAACTAAGACAGCTTCCAAAGCCGAACCGAGCAAGACGTGCTTCATCTTGCGAGACTCTGGCTTTAGAACATGTCTAGCGACGCGGGTCGAGCGGCCGCGCGGATGCCACCGCGTCGAGCCCGATTTGTGCAAGGTCTGGCACACTGCTGGAGATGCGCACACAGCGACCGCTCCAGCGGGGGCCATCGCACAGTTCCCACACACCTCCCAGGATTTGCGCGCTCTGGGCGCGATTGGGACCCAGGCCGGCCGAGGCGTCGGTCACGCTCTGCGCCGTACCGCGATAGCCGGGTCGATCGAACAAGACGATCTCACCTCGCGTCGGCCGCGGCACGCCAATCGGGCCGCCACGATCACCGCGGTCATCGAAACCCTCGCGCCGATCGCGCCCTCCGACCCGGCGCAGCGAGGTAATCGTGTCGTTCATGCCGCGTCGTCGCAAATCGCGCTCGGCGCCGGAAACAACGACACAGCGGCCGGTGTAGTTGGTGTTCTCGCAGACTTCCCACGATTCGCCCGGCGCCACCTGCAGGCTGCTGATCCGGTCATTCAGGAATACATCTCGCAGGTCCGGAATATCTCGACGGAATGTGGCGGTTGTTCCCTCGAAGTTCACATCATCCGAGACGGTGATGCCCCCTACGCCGCGGTTGTCGCGGTCATCACGGTCGTCGCGGTCACGGTCGTCACGGTCGCGGCGAACCTCTCGGCCCTGCAGGCGGCGCATCGACGTGATGACGTCGTTCAACCCGCGTGCCCGCAAGTCGCGCTCGGAGCCCGAGACGACGATGCAGCGGCCGCCGTAGTTGACGTCGTCGCAGACCTCCCACGACTCACCCGGGGCAACCACCAGGCTGCTGATCCGGTCGTTGAATCGGAACGCGCGCAGGTCGGGAACATCGTCGCGAAAGGTTTCGGTCGCGCCCTGAAAATTCACGTCGTCCGAGACGCTGATGCCCGCCCCGCCGAATTGTCGCTGCGGCGCCGCTGAGGCAATGGCGGCGAATCCCAGAATTACACTCATCAACACGATGGCTCGTGCCGTTGTTGGCCTGACTGTCATTGGATGGCCTTCCCTTCGGTTGCCTATTTCGGGTATGTCGTCGGTGCGCCTGCAGGCGCGTTCCGACGTTGGCGCCATTC
Organism: Acidobacteriota bacterium; assembly: GCA_040007095.1. Lineage (GTDB taxonomy): Bacteria > Acidobacteriota > Vicinamibacteria > Vicinamibacterales > CAVVIG01 > JBDTVS01. Next base: position 12,473 of record JBDTVS010000063.1, on the reverse strand, counting down.
CCTATATTGAGCGCACCAAAGGACCGCTGGCCCAGGAATCTATGTCAGCAGCCCGACCGAGCGTCGACGAGGCTCGGCAAGACGCTGTTCAGCCGCTGCCGGCTTTGCGTGGCGTTCCTGGGCGCGGGATGAAGCCGCGGGAGGGGTCCGGTCTCCACGGCTGATCGGTCTGGTGCTTTCGAGCGGATGCCGGCTCGGTAGCGGCGGGTTCGGGCGGCTGGGCCGCCTCGTCCTCGGTGGCCTTGGCGCGAGCCACCGCTGCCTGCGCATCGTCTTTTTCGAGGCAGCAGTGTTTGTACTTGCGGCCTGACCCGCAATGACAGGGCTCGTTGCGGCCAGGTCGCGGGCTCGTCTCAACAGTCATTCAAACGAGTGTACCGTACCGGCTGGCCGCCGGGCGGCCCGCGGCCCTGACAACGCTGAACGGCAGTGGTGTTCCTGGCCTCCGGATCGATGACCGTGACTTGGGAGCCGGACGTGATCCGATCGCGGGTCTATTCACCGCATGGCCTGGTCTCGCCCCTGATCTGTGTACGGTGCATGACACGTCGCGTGTCGGCCTCGAAGGCGTCGCGCCGGTGCATCGTGCAGCGGTTGTCCCACATGACCAGGTCGCCGGCCGCCCAATGGTGGTACCACGTGAGCGCCGGCCCGGTGGCCAGCGTCCAGATCTGGTCGAGCAGCGCGTCGGACTCTTCAAGCGACAGCCCCTCGACGTAGGCGTGGCGGCGTCGGCCGAGGTACAGCAAGCGCCGACCGGTCTCCGGGTGCGTGCACACCAGCGGATGCAGCGCGCCGGGTGAGGTGCGGGGATCCTCGCTCGGCGTGATGCCCGCGCGTAGGTAGCCGCCGCTGTTATAGGTGCCGTCGTGCTTCACTCGCATCCCTTCGATCCGCTGCTGCAGCGACACGGGCAGCGAATCCCAGGCGCCGTACATCGTGCAGAAGCCTGTGTCACCGCCACTCTCCGGCACCTCGAGGGCATACAGCACGCTGGCCTTTGGTGGATCGGCGAGATAGGACATGTCGGTGTGCCACACCGCTTCGCCCGATCCGAGGCTGCCAATGGCGACGCCATTTTCGACCACGTTCGAGACGATATAGATTTCCGGACGGCCTTCGACGAAGCGGCGGCCCGTCTCCTGGATCGGCGCTTCGTCCAGGTGGCCAAAGCGGCGGCTGAAGGCGATCAAATCGTCGTCGCTCAAGTGTTGGCCACGAACGAGCAGCACTTGATGGTCGAGCCACGCCTGATGGACCAGCGCGAACGTGTCGTTGTCGAGCGCGCGCAGATCGACCCCGCGGAGTTCGGCGCCGAGCGCCGCACCGCTCGGTACGACAGTCATACCAATCGATCGACGGGTCGGACTCTGGCGAGTCGCAGTCATATATCGCATTCTCACATGGAAGCCCGTGGTGAAAGTCTGGTGTCGCACCGAGCCGGGCGAGGCGCCTCGGTGGCCAAGGCGCGACGATCGAGACGGACAGGACGTCACTGACGTTCCCTTGCTGTTCGGTACGAAACGGTCACCGCCGCGCCGCGAGTGGTCACGCGGCAGGCCTCCGCTCGAGAGGGGAAGCTGCTCGAGGCAGGCCCAGGCGAGTGCGGTGATGAGGAGGATGCAGAGCGAGATAGAAGGCGATCGCGGCCCGAGACGGCCGCGACCGGACAGGGACTATGTGGTCAGTGCGCGATAGGTGTGGCGGCCAGACCTTCGGTGAGCTCGATCTCGGTGCCCCACGGGTCGGTGATGTACGCGATCCGCAGGCCCGCCGCATTGGTGCTGTTGCGGACCGCCGCGTCGGTCTTGATCCCCGCCGCCAGCAGTGTCGCGACGAACGCGTCGATGTTCTTCACCTCAAAGCCCATATGGTCCACCGAGCGGCCCTTCGTGGGCACTTGTGGCGCGTCGGCCTTGCCGAGGGTAATTTCCGTGCCTGGCACGTTGGCGGTTTCGAACTGAAGGCGCTTTCCGGCCGTGGCGCCGAAATGCTGGATGTACCACTTCTGGGCTTCGAGAGGGTCGGGGACCATGAGGTGGATATGGTGCATCGCCATCGGCGTCTGGAGCGTTTTGTTCTCGTAGATCTCGACGCGCACGCTGTCGGGACCGGTCAGGAACCCTTGCCCGGGTTGCGCGGGCTCCCAGGTCAAGCCGGCAGCCTTGAATTTGGCCGACGCTCCCTCGAAATCTTTGACATACAGGCCGAAGTGGTTGATCGTCGATCCCACTGAGCCACCCGTGTAGTCCTGTTTCCGGAGCAGGATATAGATGCCCGGGAACTGGACCATGGTGATCTTCTCTCGCTGCACAATCTTGCCGCCCACGCTCGTCCAGAAGCGCGATTGGGCATCGACGTCACTGGCATTGATGTGGATGTGCCCGATTGCGGCGCCCGTGGCGTTGGGAGCCTGGAGCTGGGCGAACGCGGGAGCCGCCACGAAAACCAGGGCGGCCACGACGACGAAGGTGCGCTGAATTCTTGTGTTCATGGCGGCTCACTGTATCAGCAGCCGGCCACAAAGTCATCGGTGGGCGGTGTCAGTTTCAAGGCCAACCACCGCGTTCACGGTCGACCACCGAGGTCACCGAGATCAACCGGAAAAATCTTGATGTTCCGCCACGCTACTTCACGCGGTCGAGGCCCTCGGCACACGCAAATTCGCGGAGTTCGTCGTTTCCGGGCATGGCTTTCCTGTAGGTTTTCACCGTCTCCCAGGGCCTGGTGAGCGCTTGCGGATCGGTGACGATGATTCGATCTTCGAGCACGCCAGGCGCGGTGAATCTGATTCGCTCCTTCACCGTCATCGCTTCGCTGTGGGGCGTGAACCCCTCGATGAACGAACTCGGGTGCAGCGCCACGGTGTCGACAACGAGCGTGTCGCCTTCCCAGTGTCCGGTCGAATAACCGGCGTACGTGGGATCGTCCAGGATCTTCGGGGTCGGCTTGCGGCCGTCGAGGTACACCCGTCGCAGCGCGTCGTTCAACTCGCTGAAAAAGGTGACCTTGTCTTTCGTCTGCATCACTTCCATGCCGTACGCCATGTTCATCATCGCGGGCATGCCGGGCGGAAGGCACTTGGCCGTGTTGTCGAACTCGTACGAACCGGCGATTCGCGACTTACGCATCACCTCCCACTTCGCCATGTACTCGGGCGTCAGCGAGGGTGCGTCCGGTGCTCGCCCTTGTGAGCCATCGGAGAGTGGAGCGGACTGCGTAGGCCGCGGCGGCGGTCCTCCTCGCCGGGCGGCCTCGGGGGTTGCGGGTGGTGCGTTCGGTGGAGCGCCGGCTCGACGCCCCTGTCCTCCGCGTCCCTGCTGCACCGGGTAGTACACGCCCGAAAAGTCAGGGAGGGAAGAGCTCCCCGCGGCGGGAGCCTGTGCGCCGGGCGCGGCCGTGGCCGCAACGGCAAACGCGATGGCGCACGAGAAGCTCGAGCTGAAGATCGAGACGATGATCTTGTGCATGGCCAATCGTCCTTTCAGAAGCAACCACGTTCTTGGAACATGCTGCGTACTCGGATAGTGAACCACCAAGGGCACAAAGATCACGAAGAAGACCGAGATCCTTTGTGATCTTCATCTTTGTGGTTCAGGATCTCAATTCTGCAACGCGCTTTTTGGTTCCTACTGCGGCGCCGGCTGATTGGAGAGAATGGTGCCGTCGGCCTTCGTTACACGCGCGATGATGGCCGTGGGCTTCCCGTCTTTCGCCGGGCTCATGTCCACGGTTACGGTTTCGCCGATTTTCAGCGAGCTTCTCGACCACCCCGCTCGAAGCAGCACGCCCGGCGCGCGGCCTTCGGTGGCCCACTCGACTTTCCCACCTTTGCCATCGTCGACCGAAACGTACAGCCAGGTGTGCGGATTCACCCACCGGAATTCCTTGACCACACCGGTGATGGTGATCACTTTGTTGACTTCGTAGGCAACGTTGCTGTGGTGGGCGTGGGCCGTGGCGGCGCACAGGAATGCGGCCGCTGAGACGACGAAGGCGACGGCGGTGCGATTCATCGACTGCCTCCTCGCTGGATCGTGATGTCAGCGCGGATTATAGACGAATCGCCGAGCTGAATCGCGGTCCATTGACAGCGGTTAGCGTCTCAATCTCAAGGTCAACCACCGAGGTCACCGAGATCACCGAGAAGAATCCTAATGCTCTACTTCGGTGTGCTCGGTGTTAACGTCAGCCTGATAGACGCCGTGACGGCGAGTCGCGATGAGGGCGGTGTCAGCCTGTTCGTTGGCGGGTTACCCGGCGAGCGCCACCGCGATCATCGAGAAGAACGCGTTGCTGCCCCGCGCTTCCGCGTGAACTCAGCGCAGCAGGCCGTGCGCGAGCGCGACGATCCAGGTGGTGATCGCCGAGGCGGCCGCGGCCCAGGCGATATCCACCGTCGTCAGCACCGCCGGCCATGCCTGGAGCGTCGACAGCGTGACCAGATCGTACACTCCGTAAACCACCAGCCCGACCAGGGCGCCGCGAATCAGGGACGCATCGGCGTAGTTGCGGGGGATCACGAACGCGACGATGGCGCACGCGAGCAGCACGTACACGCACAGGGCCGGGCCCCAGAGCGGCGCCAGTCTGTCGCCGGACATCCGCGCGAGCAGCGATCGGCGCGTTTTGTGGAACGTGCCCTTGATCGCGCCCAGCCAGAGGCCGTCGAGCAGGCCGAAGGTGACGAGCGCCACGAGAAACAGGTTGAATCGATGGGTCATTGCCTTCGCAAGGCGACAGTTTATACTGCAGGCGTCGATTGCGTAGCGTCGGCACTTGATGTTCCGATTTCCCCGCACGGCGTCCGGGGGCCGTGGTCACGATGCTTCGTATCGTCAGTTCCACCTCAGCCGCGCGACGGCTCGACGCCGCGCACGCCTTTCTCGCCAGCCGTGCTCCCGCCGCGGAAGTCACGATCATCGGCGCCTCCCGCGGCGCCGCCGACGATTTCGTGCGCGCGGTCGCCCGCGCGACGGGCGCGACCTTCGGACTCACACGTGTCAGTCTGACCGAGCTTGCCGCCCGGACCGCGGCGATGCAACTGGCCGGTGCGATCCGCATCCCGGGCACGCAGGCGGGCGCTGAAGCGGTCGCCGCCCGCGCCGTGTTCGATGCCATCAACGCTGGCGAGCTCGAGTACTTTGCGCCGGTCGCCTCGATGCCGGGCTTCTCGAAGGCCCTGGCGCGGACGCTGCACGAGCTGCGGCTCGCGGGCATCGACTCGATCCGGCTGATGGCCGACACGACGTCCGAATCAATCCGGCCGACCAGCCCCCGCCAAGACGCCGGCGATCGATCGAGTCTTGAGCGACGGCGGCAGCCGGACACTCCGTTGGGTAGATCGGCACCGGATCTCGGCGACAAGGTGAACGCTGATATCGGGCGGCTGCTCGCCCGCGTCGAGGAGCAGCTGGCTCGCGCGGGAGTTGACGATCGTGCGGCGTTGTTTCGCGCCGCTGCCGCAGGGTGCCGTGCCGGCGGCGGGCGTTTGCTCGAGTCGCCCATCGTGTTCCTCGACGTGCCGATTGATTCCCGTGCCGAGCGCGAGTTCGTGGCGGCGCTGGTCGAACGGTCGCCCGACGTGCTGGCCACCGTTCCCGACGGAGATCACGCGGCGCGGGCCGCGCTGCTCGAGCTCGGCGGACGTCTCGAAGAGATCGGGGAAGCTTCGGCGGATGGCGCAGCTCACGTCGCGGAGAACGGCGTCGACGCGGGCTCGGACCTGCCGGTCCTTCGAGCGTATATTTTCGCGAAGGAACCGCCACCCGTACGCGAACGGACCGGCGACGTCCGGTTGTTCTCCGCGCCTGGCGAAGGTCGCGAGGCGGTAGAAATCGTCCGGCGCGTACTGGACGAAGCGGCGCGGGGCGTGCCGTTCGACGAGATGGCAGTCTGCCTGCGGACGCCTCAGCAGTATCTCGGCCTGCTCGAGCACGCCTGCGCGCGGGGCGATGTGCCGGTGTACTTCGATCGCGGCACACGCCGGCCCGATCCGGCTGGCCGCGCGTTCGTCGCGCTGCTGTCGTGTGCGGTCGACGGCCTGTCGGCCAAACGCTTCGACGAGTACTTGTCGCTCGGACAGGTGCCGGACGTGCGCCGTCAATCGCCGGCCGCTCGGCCGCCGAGCGGCCAGGGCGACTTGTCGGCTGGCGCGCTTCGGCGATCTCCGCTCGCCGATTCTGCTGCACGCTCCTTGCTCGAGCCTCCAGTCGTCAAGCCCGGCGACGAAGTCTTTCGCAGCCTTGCCGACGCCGACGCCGACGCCGACGTGGATGCGGATCCGGCATCCGAGCTGGATTGGCTGGACCCGCAGCATCTGGATACCGACGATGAGGCGGTCGTGGCGGGGACGCTGCGATCGCCGTGGAAGTGGGAGGAGCTGATCGTCGAATCGGCTGTGGTCGGCGGACGGACGCGCGCCGACGGCGAGTCGCGATGGCGCCGGCGGCTCGACGGCCTCGCCGCTGATTTCCGGTACCGGCTGCGGGAGCTGGCTCGCGACGAACCCGAGTCGCCGCGCATTGCGCGGTTCACACGCGACCTTCGCAACCTCGAGCATCTTCGCCAATTCGCGCTGCCGATCATTGGCGAGCTCGGCGGGTGGCCGGACCGGGCGGTCTGGGGCGAATGGCTCGAGCGATTCGCGTTGCTGGCGGCGCGCGCCCTCGCGCGGCCCACGCGCGTGCTGCAGACGCTCGCCGACCTTCGTCCGATGGAGAGTGTCGGACCGGTCGCGCTCGAAGAGGCGCGCGACGTGCTGCACGATCGATTGGTGATGCTCGACTGGGAGCCTGCCGTTCGGCGGTACGGCCGTCTCTTCGTCGGGACGCCGCAACAGGTGCGAGGACGCCAGTTCCGCATCGTGTTCGTGCCGGGACTGGCCGAACGCGTCGTGCCGCAGCGCCCGCGGGAGGATCCGTTGCTGCTCGACGACCGCCGGCGGGGGCTCGATTCGGGGCTGGTGCTGCAGGAGACGCGTGGCACCGCGGAGAGGCTGCTGCTCAAGATCGCGATCGGCGCCGCGCGCGAGCGTCTGTACCTTTCGTACCCGCGGTTGGACGTGGCGGAGACTCGAGCGCGCGTCCCGTCGTTCTACGCGCTCGACGTGATCCGCGCCATCACGGGACGCGTGCCGGATCACCGGGTGCTCGCCTCGGAAGCGGCCGAGGAAGGCGGCGCCAGCCTGGCCTGGCCTGCGCCGAACAACCCGGATCGCGCCATCGACGACCTCGAGCACGATCTGGCGGTCCTCAAACCGCTGCTCGACTCGCGACCCCACGCCGGCTCTGGTCCGGGCGGCGCCGCATCGGTCAAGGGCCGCGCCCATTACATGCTCGATCTCAACGCCGCGCTCCGGCGTTCGGTCATCAGCCGGTGGGCGAGAGGGCGGGGCGCGTGGTCTCCGAGCGACGGTCTGATCAGGGTGTCGCCCGGCACCGAGCGTGCCCTTGCCGCTCATCGTCTTGCCCAACGGGAGTACTCGCTCTCGGCGCTGCAACGCTTCGCTGCGTGCCCGTATCAATTCCTGCTCTCCACGATCTACAGACTCGAGCCCTGGGACGAACCGGTGCCGATCGTGCGGATGGACCCGCTGACACGCGGCAGCTTCTACCACAAGGTGCAGGCCGAATTTCTTCGCGCGACCAAAGCGGCAGGCGGCCTCCCGATTGCGCCTCAGACGTTGGCGGCGTCGCTCGAGACGCTCGGCCGCGTGCTGGACCGTGTCGCCGCGGAGTACGCGGAGGCGCTGGCGCCTGCCATCGACCGCGTCTGGCGCGACGAGATCGACGAATTGCGCCGCGACCTCGGCATCTGGGTCCGGAAGCTCGCCGAGGTGGCCGGCTGGATTCCCCGCTACTTCGAGTTCAGCTTCGGCCTGGCCGACGAAGGGCGCGACGCCGAGAGCCTGAAACAGGCGGTCGAGCTCGAGAACGGCTTCAGACTGCGAGGCTCGGTCGACCTCATCGAGCATGATCCCCGTCTCGACGTGCTGCGCGTGACCGATCACAAGACCGGCAAGAACCGATCGAATCCGGACTTGATTGTCGGCGGCGGGTCGGTGCTCCAGCCGGTGCTCTACAGCCTGGCCGTCGAACGCGGCCTCGGCAAGAAGGTCGTGGCAGGGCGCTTGTTCTATTCCACCACCGCGGGCGGATTCGTGGAGCATCAGATCCCGATCAACGATTACTCGCGGGGACAGGGTCTCGAGGTGCTGGCGATCATCGATCGCGCGGTCGAGATGGGATTCCTGCCTGCGGCGCCGGCCGAGCGCGCCTGCACGTGGTGCGATTTCCGGCCCGTGTGCGGCCCGCGCGAAGAGGAACGGACCGCGAGAAAGACGCGGGACAAGCTCGCGGATCTCAAGGCCCTCAGGTCGATGCGATGACCACGATGAACGCAGGATCCGGCAGCGCGTCGCAGAACGGCGTGCTCATCAACCACGAAGATCACAAAGATCACAAAGGTCGAGAAGCTTCCGGACACTCGTCCGACTCGGAGTGCGCCGCGAGCTCGGTCGCTGGTTTCAAAGTGATCCAGCACACGGGATTTCTTGGTGATCTTTGTGTCCTTTGTGGTTCAAGTCCCCGGTGGCCGCAGGTCCAGTGTGCACACGCTCCCTTGGCCCCGCACCAGTGGTCTGCTCGATGCTCGACGTTGTTCAGGTCGAGCGTCGTCTTGGGCGACTGATGGTGGCCCGCAGCGATAGTTCGGACGCCGACGCCAGACGCGCGATCAGCGATGCGCTCGACGAGACGTTGATCGTTGAAGCGGCGGCGGGCACTGGGAAGACCACCGAGCTGGTCAACCGGATCCTGATGACGATCGCGACCGGGCGGGCGTCGATGACCGAGATCGTGGCGGTCACCTTTACCGAGAAGGCGGCGGGCGAATTGAAGCTCCGCCTGCGCGAGGCCCTGGAGCGTGACCGCGCCAGGGCGTTCGACGCCGTCGTGCGGCAGCGGCTCGAGCGCGCGCTGGCGACGCTCGAAGACGCGCACGTCAACACCATTCACGGCTTTTGCGCCGAGCTGCTCCGCGAGCGGCCGGTCGAGGCCCGCGTCGATCCGCTCTTCACGGTGCTGACCGAGCCGCAGGCGGCGCGTCTCTACGCACGCGCGTTTCACGCCTGGCTGCAGGAGTCGCTGCAGAATCCGCCCGAGGGGCTGCGGCGGGCGCTGCGGCGGACGAGCGCGCCGTCCTTCCAGGGCGGCGGCTCCGACGGCCCGATCGATCGTTTGCGAGCGGCCGGCCGCACGCTGGCGGAGTGGCGCGATTTTCCCTGCCCGTGGCGGCGACCGCCGTTCGATCGCCCGCGCGAGATCGCCCGATTGATCGCGAAGCTTCACGGGCTCGCCGACGTCTCGGCCCGTGCTTCGTCCGACCGTGACAATCTGTTCATCGATACTGCCGCCGTCCGCCGCCTCAGTCAGCAAATTCACCTCGAACAGTCGTTCGGCCAGATGGACCTCGATGGCTGGGAATCGCGCCTGGTCGATCTCGTGCGCGATCGCGGCTTGTCGCGCACGCGCAAGGGTTTCGGCGCCAAGTACGGCAAGGATCTCGCCCGCTCGGTGGTGCTCGGTGCGCGCGATGTGCTGTATGCCGATCTGCAGGAGTTTCGGAGAAACGCCGACGGCGACCTGGCCGCGGCGCTCCAGCAGGAACTGGCCGGGGCGACGTCGAGATACCAGCAGCTCAAGCAGGCCGCCGGCGCGCTCGACTTTGCCGATCTCCTCGCCAGGACCCGCACGCTCCTCAGCAGCCACGCCGCGGTCCGGCGGCACCTGCGGGACAAGTTCGTCCGAATCTTCGTGGACGAGTTTCAAGACACCGACCCGGTGCAGGCCGAGATCCTGCTGCTCCTGTCGGCGGCCGATCCCGACGTCGACGATCCCGATGCCGTACGCACCATCCCAGGCAAGCTGTTCATCGTCGGCGACCCGAAACAGGCGATTTACCGGTTCCGCGGCACGGGCGTGGAAACGTATCGGCGGGTCAAAGAGCAGCTCGCCGCGCGCGGCGGCCGCGTGCTGCAGCTGACGACCAGCTATCGGAGCGTGCCGGCGATCCAACGCTTCGTCAATGCCGCGTTTGCCGACGAGATGCGCGCCGACGAGCTCGCCTCACAGGCCGAGTACGTGCCGCTGGCGCCGTCGCGCCCGTCCGCCGAGTCGCAGCCCGCGATCGTGGCCTTGCCGGTGCCGCGGCCGTACGCGCGGAGCGGCTATTTCAAGGTCTCGGCGAAAGCCATTGAAGACTCGCTGCCCGACGCCGTCGGGGCGTTTATCGCGTGGCTCGTCGAGGCGCGCCACGGCTGGCAGGTCGGCGAGCGGCAGGCCGACGGCTCGGAACGGCGAGTGCCGCTCGAGGCGCGCCACATCGCGCTGTTGTTCCGGCGCTTCGTCAGCTTCGGCGAGGACGTCACGCGCAAGTACGTGGACGCCATCGAAGCGCGCGGCATCCCGCATCTGCTCGTCGGCGGCAAGGCGTTCCACGGGCGCGAGGAAGTCGAAACCGTCCGCGCCGCGCTCGCCGCGATCGAATGGCCCGACGATGAGCTGTCGGTGTTTGCGACGCTCAAGGGATCCCTGTTGGCCATCGATGACGAGCCGCTGCTCGAGTTCCGTCACCGCTTCGGCACGTTTCATCCGTTCCGGATTCCGCGGGATCTCGGCGGCAACTCAGGCGAAGAGCTGGTCCTGACGGCGGAGCCGACCTCTCACCTGGTGCCCATCGCCGACGCCCTGCGTCTGCTGCAGCGGCTCCACCGGCGCCGGAACTATCGGCCGGTGGCCGACACCATCGGTCAGCTGCTCGCCGACACACGAGCGCACGTTGGATTCATCCTGCGGCCGGCCGGCGAGCAGGTGTTGGCCAACGTGCTCCACGTCGCCGAGCTGGCCAGGCAATACGAGAGCGGCGGCGGCATCTCGTTCCGCGGTTTCATCGACGAATTGCGCACCGCGGCCGACCACGAAGCCGCGGAGGCGCCGATTCTCGAAGAGGGCAGCGACGGCGTCCGCCTGATGACCGTTCACAAGGCCAAGGGCCTCGAGTTCCCGGTCGTCATCCTCGCCGACCTGACGTGCCGCATGAGCCGCAGCGACGCCAGCCGCTATCTCGACGCGTCGCGCGGGCTGTGCGCGATGAAGATCGGCGGCTGGGCGCCGCACGACCTCCACGAACATGAAGCCGAGGAAGTGTCGCGCGATCAGGCCGAAGGCGTCCGCCTGGCGTACGTCGCCGCGACCCGGGCGCGCGATCTGCTGGTCGTCCCCGCGCTGGGCGATGAGGCGTGGGAGGGCGGGTGGCTGCATCCTCTCAATCGCGCGTTGTATCCGCCGATCGCCTCGAGGCGCGTGTCCACGCGTGGACCGAACTGTCCCGCGTTCAAGTCCAAGGACTCGGTGCTCGAACGGCCAGATAACGAAGCGGCAGGCCCTTCGACCGTCTGCCCTGGCGAGCATGCCTTCGAGGCCGAGGGCTACTCCGTGGTGTGGTGGGACCCGAGCGCGCTCTCGCTCGGCGCGACGCCGCCGTTCGGGGTCCGGCGCGAGGAGTTGATCGTCAAAGACGTGCCGAAGGACATCGTGGCGGATGGGCGCGGCCGCTACGATCGATGGCGGCTTGCGCGCGCCGATGCCCGCGCCGCCGGCAGCGTGCCGTCGATCGTCGTCGAGCCGGTGCGCGCGTGGGCTGCCCGGCCGGTCGGCCCGCCATCCGCATCGATACCGCACGGCGAGCCGCCAGCGTCACACGATCAGCCGCGGTTGGCGATCGACGCGGCGGCGATCGCGATCGCGCATGTCGCGCGTCCGGCTGCCGACAATCGTCCGCGCGGCGCGGGATTCGGATCGCTCGTGCACGCGGTGCTCGCCCGCGTGCCGCTCGACGCGCCCCGGCAGACGATCGCGGATATGTCGGGCGTCGAAGCCCGCATCCTCGGCCTCGAGGCCGAGGACGCCGCGGCGGCGTCCTCGGTGGTCGAGCGCGTGCTCGCCCACGACGTCCTCCTTCGCGCGCGCGCCGCGGATGCGCGCGGCGCCTGCCGCCGCGAAACGCCGATCACCTGTGTGCTGCCAGACGGCACGCTGCTCGAGGGTATCGTCGATCTCGCGTTCGAGCAGGATCAGACCTGGACGGTGGTGGACTACAAGACCGATCGCGAGATGGCGGCCGAAGGCGAGGAGCAATATCGCCGGCAGGTGGCGCTGTATGCCTCCGCCATCGCGCTGGCCACGGGCGCGGGCTGCAAGGGGATCGTCCTGGTGATCTGAGAAGTCGACGTCAAGACTCTCACCACCGAGAACACCGAGCCCATCGAGGTTTTCAAGATTCCCGAGGCCAGCGAAGCCATCGAGCGGGACATTCCTGCCTGCTTGGCGATCCTCGACGTCCTCGGGCATGGCTCGCAGACGTCGGTGGCGCCGGTCCGCCTGAAGGCTTTGGCTTCAGCCGGACCGTGACTT
>JBDTVS010000062.1:0-26242 GCA_040007095.1 Acidobacteriota bacterium | reverse complement strand
TCTTTAAATGACTCAAGGGTCATTTATGGAATGCGCCAGATCTTACAAATCATGCAAACGTCAGACTTTTATCCTTGCCCTCTTTGTCTTTCCATTGGCCAAGCCAGACTGCCATTTTCCAGGATGCTCGCCATTAAAGTCATTGCTTGCAGTCTGTTACATCAGTAGATCGCTTGTTTTCGCACTATCTCGACATTTCGGCATCATCATTGCTTCGATTCATGATATTCATTGAGCCGCGTACATGTTGGCCGTAAAGCCGGCAGTTCGTTTTTCTGGTCGGCGGGAACAACCCCGCGATCGTCGATTTCTATCACCGAGTCAAAACCAGAGGGCAACCATGAAGAAGCTGTTGTTACGTTTCGTTCGAGAGACCGAAGGTCAGGATCTCATCGAGTACGCGTTGCTGGCCGCCCTGATCGGCTTGGCCACCACGGTCGCGATGGGCGCGCTCGCAGGCAGCATCAGTTCGGAGTTTGGCGTCATCGGCAGCTCCGTGACCTCAGCGTCGTAACACTCCGTCGATGGCTGCGGCCGGGCGGATCGGGTACCACCGATTCGCCCGCTGTGGCCCGCCTCACAACTTCATCACACCTTCGTCCCAATCATGACGGTACCGATCTGCGTATCGCGGCGGAAGCCTGGCAGGCGAAATGACGAAGCTCATCGTTGCCCTTATTTTTGACAGTGAGGGGCAGGATCTCATCGAATATGCCCTCCTCGGAGGGCTCATCGCACTGGGTTGTTTCACCGCCATGGCAGCGCTTGCCAGCAGTCTGAACGCGAAGTTCGCTGACATCGATGCCTCATTCGTCGCTGCGTCGTAAACCGAACCCTTAATCGCACGGGACGCGCCCGCGGCCCGGAGCTGCTCTTTCCAGCGGGCGATTCTTACCATTGGTTCCGGCCGTCGACCCTCGTTCCGTCCGTGATAATCTTCCCTTGAACACGTCAGTCGCCGGGTTCTCTCCAAGTCCGCGGCGGACGCTGCAGGGCTAGCGCACTCAGGTGGGCGACCGCTCCAAAAGCGCTGACTTGAGTCTCGAATCCTCGGGCTTCAGTCCCAGATTCTCGCAGACATCCAGTCGATGAAATGACAGAATAGACCTTTAGCAGCCGATAACTGGAATTGGCTGCTAGAAACGTCAAGCGGCGCTTTCGTTGCGGATGTGTAGATTGCCCGTCGAAAATCGTCGCGAGCCGCTAGGTGAACGGGCTCCTGCCCAGCGCCGGTGCGCCGAGCCCGCATCGTCTTGAAGCGAGCGCGATAATTGATGCGACACTGATCACCGGTCAGGGACGATCAACCGCTCTCGCCAACGCCAAGGACCAAATGATCCTGGGAATGCAGACTAGTCACGTGATGGCGTTGTTCCTCGGCGGTCTCGCATGTGCGTTCGACCTGCGAACGCGTCGTATTCCCAACCTACTGACGTTCGGCGGCGCCGCCGTCGGGCTCGTGTATGCCTTGACGAATCACGGATTCAACGGATTGCTGACCAGCCTCGAAGGATGGGGCGTGGGACTCGCACTCTTCCTGCCGATGTTCCTACTCGGCGGCATGGGCGCGGGCGACGTGAAATTGTTGGCCTGCCTCGGCGCCTGGGTGGGTCCGCTCGAGGCGTTCTGGGTGGCGATTTACGCGATGGTCGCAGGCGGTGTGATGGGTGTGATCGTCGCCCTGGCCACCGGCTACGCGCGCCAGGCCGTGGCCAACGTCCGGATGTTGCTGAGCTACTGGCGAGTAATGGGCGTGCGGCCGCTGCCGGAGCTGACGCTGGCAACCGCCCGCGGGCCACGCCTGCCTTATGCCATTCCGATCGCGGCTGGCGCCGTCGCCATGATCTTGATGAAATGACGTGAGGATGCGCACGAAGCCATGAGATCCCAGGGCAAATTTCTATGAATCGCAATACGCGCACGCTGATTGTTGTTTTCGTCGCCATTGTGGTCGCGGGCCTGGCCACGTTCGGGGTCTACCGCGCCATCCAGCGGATGCCGGTGCGCGAAGTGGAGGTGGCGCATACCTTCGTCATCGTGGCGACCCGGCCGCTCGCGATGGGCGTGCGGCTGACAGCGGCCGATGTGAAGGTGGTGCCGTGGCCGTCGCGGGCGCCGTTGGCGGGCGCACACGCCAAGGTGGACGAAGTCGTGAATCGCGGGGTGATTTCGGCCGTGCTCGAGAACGAGCCGGTCACCGACGCGAAGCTCGCGCCGCTTGAAGCGGGCGCAGGCCTGCCGCCGACCATCCCGCCTGGCATGCGGGCAATCTCCGTGCGCGTGAACGAGGTGGTCGGCGTGGCCGGGTTCGTCGTCCCAGGTACCCACGTCGATTTGTACGTCACGCTCAAACGCCAGACCGAGAGCGAAACGCGCATCGTCGCGAGCAACGTGCAGGTGCTGACCGCCGGCACGCGCTACGACCAGGAGAAAGCGAAGGCGGGAGAGGCCATGCCTTCGTCGGTCGTCACGTTGCTGATGACGCCGGACGATGCGGAACGCACGGTGCTGGCGTCTTCGGAAGGGCAAATCATGCTCGCGCTCAGGAATCCCCTCGACGCAGCGCCGACGGCGACCCGCGGAACGAGGTCAGGCAGCTTGTTCGTGGGAGAGGAGACGCGCGTCGCCGCACCGGCGGCGCCGAGCCGGCCGAGGGCCGTCGCCCCGCCCGCGCCGGTGGCGGCGCCGATCGTGCCTCCGCCTCTGCCGCCCCCGCCGTACATTGTCGAGGCCATTCGGGCTGCGAAGCGCAGCTCCGAGGCCATTCATTGATGTGGCCGAGGCCATTCGCCGAACGAGAGGAATTCAGTAGTCACATGATGAATATTTGGCAGTCTCGTCCCGCCAGGACCTTCGTCGTCGTGTCGTGGCTTGCTGCGTGTGGCGCCGGCGTCCCGCTGAGCGCGGCGCAGCAGCCGGCTCCCGCTGCCGGGCAGCCCGCCGCCACGCAGACGACTCCGGCGCAGTCCGCGGCCTCGTCGATCGATCGCATCGTGCTGACGGCCGGCCGTTCGACCGTCCTGGCCACCGACTTTGACATCACCCGGATCGCCGTCACGAATCCTGCGATTGCCGACGCCACGGTGGTCGCGCCGCGCGAAGTCCTCATCGATGGCAAGGCACCCGGCACGATCAGCCTGATCATGTGGGGCGCCGGCCAGCGTCTTCAATACGATCTCGTCGTTGATCCCGGTGTCGGCGCGCTCCAACAGCAGCTTCGCGGACTGTTCCCCGGCGAAGACATCCTGGTGACGGTCAACGAGGAAGCGACCACCCTCTCCGGCCGCGTCTCGAGCAACGCGGTGATGCTGAAGGCGGGCGAAATCGCCGAGAAGACGTCGTCGAAATCGAAGGTGATCAACCTGCTCCGCATCCCCGGGGGTATCGAGAGCCAGCAGGTCATGCTGCAGGTCCGCTTTGCGGAAGTGAATCGCAGCGCGCTCACGGAAGCGGGCATCTCCCTGTTTACCGGCGCCAACGGCGAGAAGGATGTGATCGCGCGCACCTCGACGCAGCAGTTTGCGGCACCGAGTTTCACCAACGGCGCGACCAACAGCGCGCTCACATTCAGCGACTTCCTGAATCTGTTCGTGTTCAATACGAAGTACCAGGTTGGCGCCGTCATCAAGGCGCTCCAGACGAGGGGGCTCATTCAGAGTCTGGCGGAGCCGAATCTCATCGCCTACAACGGGCAGGAAGCGAGCTTTCTGGCGGGCGGAGAAGTGCCGGTCCCGATCGTTCAAGGCGGAACCTCCAACAGCGTGACCGTGGCGTACAAGGAATTCGGTATCCGGCTGACGTTCAAGCCGACCATCGCCGGCGATGTGATTCGCTTACACGTGAAACCAGAAGTGAGCTCGCTTGATTTTGCCAATGGCGTCACACTCTCGGGCTTCCGGATTCCCGCGCTGATCGTCCGCCGCGCTGAAACCGACGTGGAACTGCGCGACGGCCAATCGTTCGCCATCGCCGGGTTGCTCGACAACGTGACACAGAATGACAATCAGCAGGTGCCGTTTCTTGGCAGTCTGCCGATTATCGGGTACCTCTTCAGGAGCAAGTCCGATCGGCTTGCGCGCACGGAGTTGATGGTGCTCATCACGCCGCGGCTCGTGCGCGCGCTCGATCCCGACGAAGTACCGCCGCTCCCGACGATGCCGGAGCGCTTTCTCAAGACGGGCGACGACATCGGCGCCCAACTCGAAGGTGGCGGGGGCGTGGTCGATGGGCCCGCGCCGCAGTCGGACAAGACGGCGGGCAAAGCGCCCAAGAAGTAGAAGGACATTTGTGACGGGGACAGTCGGCATCATCGGCGGAGACGATCGACAGCTCGAGGCATGGCTCCGCGCCGCGGGCCTTCGGTGCATGCCGCTCAGGGCAGACGAGCTGTCGGCGCCAGTGCGAGGCACGACCGTTCTACCAGACGTGGTGCTCGTCGACGTGCGGGCGCAGAGAGGTCTGCTCGGCGTCATTCCCACGATCAAGCGGTCCCACCCTGCCATCGGGATCGCGATTATCTGTTCGTCGCTCGATCCGGCGTTGATGCTCGAGGCGATGCGTGCCGGCGTGAACGAATGCGTGCCCGAGCCGGTGACGCAGGAGAGCGTCGAGTCGGCGATCAGCCGGCTGCTTCAGCAGGCCGCACCAAGCGGGGGCAGCGTCTTCGCGATCGTCGGCGCCAAGGGCGGCGTCGGGGCCACGACGATTGCCGTCAACCTCGCACAGGCGTTGGCGCAGACCAGCGGTGAAGTGCTGCTGATCGACTTGAATCTGGCGTCGGGTGATACCGGGACGTTCTTCGCCTCCGAGCCGCGGTTCACCGTGATCGAGGCGCTCGAGAACACGCATCGCCTCGACGAGGCGTTCTTCCGCAGCCTGATTGTCCGTACCTCGCCGAGCCTGGATCTGTTGCCGGTCAGCCCGCGGGTCACGCCACTTGCTGCGCCGTTGGATTTGCAGAAAGTTCGCACGTTGATCGACTTCGCCGTTCGCTATTACCGGTTTGTCGTGCTCGATGTACCGCGAGCGGAGTCATCGCTGGTGGATGCCCTCGATGCGGCCGCGGGGATTTTCGTCGTGGTCAATCAGGAGCTCCCGACCGTTCGCAACGCACAGAGCCTGGTGACGCGCTTACGGCAGCGGTACGGCGCCGAACGCATCGGCATTCTGGTCAACCGCGCCGATCGTCAGTCCGAGATCGCGGCGGAGGATATTCAGAAGGCGCTGAACGCGCGCATCCTGTTTTCGTTTCCGAGCGACTACCGCCAGGCGATCGCCTCCTTGAACAAAGGGCAGCCGCTCGCGAAGTCGAACCGCGGCAGACTGGCCAGCTCGTTCCATACGTTTGCTCAGACGCTCACCGGCTCGGGCGATACGACGAAACCCGAGAAGGCGACAGCCCCCGAGTCGAGTCGCATTTTCGGGTGGCTGACGCCGGACCGATCGACGTCGGAATAGGGTAGGCAAAGGTCAGAGATATGGCATCCCCGCTCACGCAGCGTAACGCCTTACCGGTCGACACCCGGCGTTCGGATTACCAGGAGCTGAAGAGCAGCATCCATCAGACGCTGCTCGATCGGTTGGATCTCGATCGGCTGGCCTACGTCAAACGGGAGGACGCCGAGCCCGAGATTCGTCAGGTAATCGTCGCCATCCTGGCGCGGGAGACCGAGACCACGCCTCTCAGCCTGTCGGAACGCGAGCGATTGACCACGGATGTGCTCAACGAGCTGTTCGGGCTCGGTCCGCTCGAGGAACTGCTTCGCGACCCGGCGATTTCTGACGTGCTCGTCAACCGCTTCGACCAGGTCTACATCGAGCGCAACGGCGTCCTGGAGCTGACCCAGATGGCGTTCAAGGACGACCGCCACCTGATGCGAATCATCGAGCGCATCGTCAGCGCGGTCGGCCGGCGAATCGACGAATCGAGCCCGATGGTCGATGCCCGCCTGGCCGACGGCTCGCGCGTGAATGCAATTATCCCCCCCCTGTCACTCGACGGTCCGGTGCTCTCCATCCGGCGATTCAGGACCGAACGCCTCGGAGCCCAGGATCTGGTCGTGCGCGAGACGCTCACGCAGCCGATGCTCGATTTCCTGAACGCGGCCGTCGCCTCCCGCTTGAACGTCATCGTGTCGGGCGGCACCGGCGCCGGCAAGACGACGATGCTCAACGTGTTGTCGTCGTTCATCTCGGACAAAGAGCGCATCGTGACGATTGAGGACGCCGCCGAGTTGCTGCTGCGGCAGCGCCACGTGGTGCGCCTGGAAACCCGGCCGGCCAACATCGAAGGGAAGGGCGCCATCAGGCAGCGCGATCTGGTCATCAACGCCCTCCGAATGCGGCCCGATCGCATCATCCTCGGCGAGGTGCGAGGCGAGGAGGCGCTGGACATGCTCCAGTCGATGAACACGGGCCACGACGGCGGCCTGACGACAATTCACGCCAACAGCTCGCGAGACGCGCTCTACCGGCTCGACACGATGGTCGCGATGGCGAATCTGAATCTTCCCGAGCGTGCCATCCGGCAGCAGATTGCGTCGGCGATTCACCTGCTGGCCCACGTGACACGGCTATCCGACGGCCGCCGCCGCGTCACGAACATCATGGAAGTGACCGGCATGGAAGGTGGGGTCCTGAGCACGCAGGACATCTTCGTGTTCGAGCGCGCGGGTGTGACGGAAGAGGGCAAGGTTCGCGGCCGTTTCCGCGCGACCGGTATCCGGCCCCAGTGCGCCGATCGCATTCTTTCATCCGGTAGAGTGCTTCCGGGGCAGATGTTCGAGCATTTCCAGGACGTCAATTGATCGTTCGGGGGGCACGACAATGCTGATTGTGTGGTTGACGTTCATCGGGATCGCGGCGTTGATCCTCGCTGCATACTGGCTGGTGGTGGTCGTCCCTGAGCGGCGCGAGCAGACGTTGCTCAAACGGCGTCTGAAAGGCGGGGAGCCGACGGTCGCGCGGCAGGGGCCGTCGCTGCTCAAGGAGCCCGATCAACTCAGCGGCATTCCGATCTTCAACACGCTGCTGGCGAGATCCGGCTACCTCACCGGGCGCTTGCAGAGCACGCTTGATCAAAGCGGGCTGCGGCTCAACCTCGGGCAGTTCCTGCTGATTTCCGCCGTTGGCGGGGTGGCCGCCTATCTCGCGGCCAGTATCTACGTGCGCGTCTGGTGGCTGAGCCTCGCCGTGCTGGTCGGGGCGAGCCTGATTCCGCTGTTCGTCGTCAGGAACTTCGGGGCGCGGCGAGTTCGACAATTCGAAGAGCAGTTTCCTGAGGCGATCGACCTGATTGCGCGGTCGATGCGCGCCGGGCATGCGCTGTCGACCGGACTGAAGATGGCGGCCGACGAGTTGCCCCCCCCGGCCGGCATCGAGTTCCGGAAGCTCTACGAGCGCCAGAACTATGGCGCCCAACTCTCGGAGTCGTTGCGGGCGTTCGCCGACGCCGTGCCTTCGCTGGACGCCCGGTTCTTCGTGACCGCCGTGCTCACGCAACGGGAGACCGGCGGCAACCTCGCCGAGGTGCTCGATCGGCTGGCGGCGGTCATGAGAGAGCGCTTCCGAATCCGGCGCGATGTGCGCGTCCGATCGGCGCACGGCCGGATCACGGCGTACATTCTCGCGGGAATGCCGCCGTTGCTGGCGGTCTTCTTGATGATGAGCAGCCCAGCCCAATTCCGGGTATTGCTGACCGATCCACTGGGCATCCGGATGCTCGAGGGCGCGGTGCTGCTGCAGGTGACCGGCGTGCTCATCGTCCGCAAACTCGTGGACATCGAGTACTGATATGTCTATGGAGCTCATCCTGACGCTCGTCGCCGTGTTCGTCGGCGTCTCGATTCTGATTGTGTCGCTGGGATCGCTGGCGGCGTCGTGGAACGCGGCCGGACGAAGGCGACTGCACGACAACGCCAGGATGGAACAGCCGGTGCTCCTGCCGGAGATTGTGTCGCTGGCGAATCCGACGCCGTCGGAAGGCTGGCTCCGTCTGACCAGGATTTTCGAGCGCTCGGAGAAGGAGAGCTCTCGGCTGCGCCTGCGGTTGTCGCGAGCCGGCTTCCGGCAGCCATACGCGCCGGTGGTCTATTCGGCGCTCGAGATCCTGACGCCTCTCGTTGCGGCAGTCGTGCCGATCATCATTCTCGGGCCGCGCCGCGGCTGGATCGCGGCGCTGGTGGTTGGGCTCCTCGCGTTTTTCGTGCCGGGCCTCGTCGTCGAGCGCGCGATGGGGAAGCGAAGGAGGGAGATCGAAAACGGCCTCCCGGACGCCCTCGATTTGCTGGTGGTCTGCATCGAGGCGGGCTCGGGTCTGGACCAGGCCATCGTCAAGTCCAGCGAAGAGTTGGCCATCGCGTATCCGACGCTCGCCGAGGAGTTGAGGATCCTGACCAGCGAGATTCGGGCGGGCAAGGCGCGCATAGATGCTTTCAAGAGCCTCGCCCAGCGCACGAAGGTAGACGATGTGCGCGCGTTGGTGGCGATGCTGGTCCAGACCGATCGGTTCGGGACGAGTGTCGGGCAGGCGCTTCGGACGCACGCAGACACCTCGAGAACCAGGCGTCGTCAGCGGGCGGAGGAACGGGCGCAGAAAGTCGGCGTGAAGCTGGTGTTCCCATTGGTACTGTTCTTTTTTCCGGCGTTCTACGTGGTCGTGCTCGGGCCGGCCATCATTCATTTCATTCGGGATTTCATGCATAAGTAGGCGCGTCCTTATTCCTCACAACACGCGGGAGAGAAGGGTGGGTTCATGAGCACAACGACGGCGATCTTGACGGCTCTGACGGTGGTGGTCCTGGTGCTGTATTTGATGAAGCGAAGAAGCCGCTTGAGTAAAGAGGAGTAGGTTCGATCGTTTTCGAACAGAGTCCCACCTTGAGAGAGATGCTGGTCACGAGCGTCGGCTCGCGTGTCGTCGGGTGTCTTCTGGCGGCTTCGCTGTCCGGTGGGTGCGTGGCGGGCGCGCCGCGAAGCCAACGTTTCATCCAGCGGCCTTCTGAGACGACTTCTGGCGCGGGCGCCGAAGCCGACGAGGCGAAGGGCGCTCGGACGGCTGCGCGGGCGCGGAAGGAATCGCTCCTGAGTTCCATCGAGGCGTTCCGTCAGTTGGTGGCGGCCACACCGCCGCCGGCACAGGCCACGCCGCTCCCAACGATCGAAGGCCGGGATCCCGAGTTGTCGTCGGCCCGGCTTCTACTCGCGGTGCTGCCGAGCGCCGACAACCAGCGGCGAGTGGCCGCCGCCTACATGCAGCTGGGCGTGCTCGATGCTGCCTACGATCATTTCAAGGCCGCGTTGCGTCTGAACCCCCGAGATGCGGCCTCGTTCGATGGTCTGGCCAGAGTCTGGCGTGACTGGGGCCTGCCGAACGTCGCGCTCGGCGACGCGCATCGTGCGATCTACTACGCCCCCTCCTCGGCGACGGTCTACAACACGCTTGGCACCATCCTCCAGAAACTGGGTCAGACGGCGGCGGCTGAGGCAGCGTTTGTCGCGGCCTTGCAGCGTGACCCGGACGCGTCGTATGCGCTGAACAACCTCTGCTACGTCAAGTTCCTGCAAGGGCAGAGCGAGCCGGCGATTGTCGCGTGCACTCGCGCGGTTGGCTTGGAGCCCGGCCTGGCCGCGGCGCATAACAATCTGGGCCTGGCGTATTGGGCCGGAGGCGATCGGATGTCGGCGACCCAGGCGTTTGCCTCGACAAAGGGCGCCGGCGCGGCGCGCTATAACACGGGCATCGCCCTGCTCGGCAGCCGGCTTTTCGAGCAGGCAGCCGAGGCATTCGACGACGCCGACGCGGTCAACCCTCCGGTGAGACAGGCCCGCCAGCGCGCGTTGCAGGCCCGCACGCTGGCTGCTGGGACGATCGACGGTCCACAGTGATGGACAGACCCGAGGAGTTCTCGCCGGCGCCGTTTCCCATCGCGCCGGCAACGCTCGCGGACACCGGGCTCAGCTCAGATCTGGTGACCGGGCTCGTGCTGAAGGCGCTCCATCTCGCCGGCGAGGCGACCGGCCACGAACTGTCGAAGCGGATCGGTCTCGTCTTTGGCGTGATCGGCCCGGTTCTCGAGTCGCTCAAAGGCCAGCAGTTGTGCGAAATCATGGGCGGCGCCGTGATCGGCGGCGCCTCGTATCGCTATCGGTTGAGCGACGCCGGCCATCGGCGCGCCGTGGCCTATCTGGAGCGCAGCGACTACTCCGGCCCGGCGCCTGTGACTCTGCAGCAGTATCGACGCTACATGGACGAGTTCATGCGGTTGGCGCCTCGAGCGGCGACGCGTCAACAGGTGCGCGACGCCTTTTCGCATCTCGTCATCGACCAGTCGGTGCTCGACCAACTCGGGCCGGCAGTGAATTCAGGACACTCCATTTTCATCTATGGACCGCCAGGCAACGGCAAGTCGGCCATGGCAAAAGGCGTTCGCAGGCTGTTGGGCGGAGTGATCGCCATCCCCCATGCGCTCGAGGTCGACGGGCAGATTATCCGCCTCTTTGATGCCTCCGTTCATGAACCGGTCGCGCCGCCGGGACTCGACAAATATGGTGTCGATCGATACGACCTCCGTTGGGTGGTGTGCAAGCGTCCGCTGATCTCGGTTGGCGGCGAGCTGACCCTGGAGGCCCTGGGGCTCAGGTACAACCCGGGCAGCGGTGTGTATCGCGCGCCTGTTCAGGCGCTGGCCAACGGCGGAGTCCTGCTGATCGACGATTTCGGGCGCCAGCGCTGCCCCCCGCGCGAGCTTCTCAATTGGTGGATGGTGCCCCTCGAGTCGCGGGTGGAGTACCTCATGCTGCAATCAGGCGAAAAACTGGAGATGCCTTTTGCCGCGCTTGTGATTTTTTCGACCAACCTGAGGCCCGCCGACCTGGTGGACGAGGCATTTCTGCGTCGCATCCAGTACAAGATCTACGCAGAGAATCCAACCCCAGACGCCTACATTCGCATCTTTGAACGTTGCTGCCAGGAACGAGGCATTCCCTTCGAACGGCCGATGGTCGAGGCGCTGATTGGCAGCTTCTACCGGCCGCGCCGGATCGAGCTTCGGGCCTGCCAGCCGCGCGATCTCATCAATCAGACGCTCATGCTGGCGAGTTACTACGGTCAGCCGAAGCAGCTCACGTTCGAATTGCTACTCGCCGCGTCCGCGAGCTATTTCGTGGACACGTCGCAGGTCGAAACCACTGGCTCGTGGGCGAGCATCGCAAGCTAGTGTCCTGACCGCAGCGCACCATGTTCAGCCTGACAAGAGAAGTCCGGTGCGTCGGTCGAGCTCGCGCGTTGACGCGCCGTCTCGCCCTCGCCGTCGCCTGCCTGCTCGGGGCGGTCCTGTCGGCGGCCCAGGCGCCCGCGTCCGCCACCGCGACCATCCGGATTACCTCGCCGCTGGGGCGCACCGGGGTCGTCACGAGAGTGCGGATCGTCGCCCAGGTCGAGGTCCCGCCGGGACAGGCGCTGTCGCCCGTCAGCTTTTACGTCGACGGCAAGCTGGTGGGGACGGCGGATGCGGGTCGCTATTCGGCCGTCGACTGGGTCGACGAGAACCCGTTTGAGGAGCGCACGATCGTCGTCCAGGCTGGAGACGCGGGGGGGCGGCTGATCAGCGACAGGGTCGTCCTCCCACCCTATGAGGTCTCGGAACAGACCGAGGTCACGAGCATCCTGCTCGAAGCCGGAGTCTACGACAGCGCGGGCCGCTTTGTCTCCGACCTGGCGCCGTCCGCGTTCACGGTCCGCGAGAGCGGCGTCGCGCAAAAAATCGACCTGGTCGCGCGCGAGAGCCTGCCAACCAATCTGGTCCTGCTGGTCGACAACAGTCAGAGCATGTCGCGCACGATGGACTTCGTGCGCCTGGCGGCCGAACGCCTCAGCGAAGCGCTGCGGCAGCGCGACAAAGTCATTGTCGCGCCCTTCAACGCGCATATCGGGACGATCACCGGGCCGACCAACGACGGTCCGACCATCGCTCAGGCGATCAAGGTCATGCGCGCGGCCGGAGGCACGGCGTTTCTCGATGGCCTGTGGGAGAGCACGAAGCTACTCGAAGGCGTCGAGGGGCGGCGCACCATCGTGTTGATTACCGACGGCTACGACGAGAACAGCACCAAGCCGATCGAGCAGGTCCTGTCGAGTGCGCAGGCGGCGCACGTCACGGTCTACGTCGTCGGGATTGGCGGCGTGGCGGGCATTTCGCTCAGAGGCGAATCGATGCTGCGGCGGATTGCCGAGGAGACCGGCGGCCGCGTGTTCTTCCCGCCGCGCGAGCCGGACCTCGTCAGCATCGCCGGCGCGGTAAACGTCGATGCCCACAACCGATATCTCATCACCTACACGCCTGAGAATCATCGCAAGGACGGGAAGTGGCGACCGATCGTCGTCGACGTGCCCAACGGGTATCGTGTGAGAACGCGGACCGGCTATTTTGCCCCGAAGCCGGCGCCGATCCACCCGTCGCTCGAAATCAGAGTGGCCGATGCCCGCAACCAGTTCGTGGACATCGCGGCAGACGACCTCGAGGTCCTCGAGGACGGCGTCGTGCAGAAAGTCGACACGTTTCAAGAGGCGGTGGATCCAGTCTCGATCGTGCTCGATCTGGACGCCAGCGGGAGCATGAAGAAGAGCGCCGCTGCCGTGCAGGAGGCGGCGCGCGATTTCGTGGCCGCGGTCCGGCCCGAAGACAAGCTCGCGCTGATTACGTTTGCCGACAAGGTGGTCTTCGGGCACGTGCTCGCAACGGACCGGCAATTGACCCTCGACGGGATCGACCAGTACGTCGCGAATGGCGGCACGGCGCTCTACGATGCGATGTGGACCTCGCTGACGCACTTGAAGGAAGTGCCAGGACGCCACGCGATCGTGATCCTGACCGACGGCCGCGACGAGGACAATCCGGGCACCGCGCCCGGGAGCACGCACACGCTCGACGAGGTACTGAAGCTGGGACGGTCGGTGGGGGCGATGGTCTTTCCGATTGGCCTCGGCCCCAACGTCGAGCGCAAGGTGCTCGAACGTCTTGCCGCCGAGTCGGGGGGGACGGCGTATTTCGCGTCCGAATCCAGAGCCCTCGTCGATCAGTTCCACCAGATTATCGAGAATCTTCGGCGCCGCTTTGTCATTGGCTATACGTCGACGAACTCGGCGCACGACGGTGGCTGGCGCGCGGTGGATATCCGCGTGCGCGGCGGAGGGTTCACGGTCTCGAGTCTGGGCGGGTTTTTCGCCCCCGAGGAATAGGGAGGCAGCTCCCGCGCCGCGGGTTCCAGGGCGATCGGAACGGGTGTGAGATGCGCGTCCCGAGAGGGGCGAGGGCCCTCGCTACGCCGGCCGAATTCAGCGGACCCAGCATGTTTGGCTGAAGCTCACAAAAGGATCGTGTGTGTTGGCGATGTGTATACATCGTTGTATACTTGTCGAGTAGACAAGAAAGGGCCTATGTCGCAGACACGCAGTGCCAGCCGTGGGGTGACGATCAATCTTCGGGCCGATCAGCGCAAGCGATCGTTGATCGATCGCGCCGCCGAGACCGTGGGGAAAAACCGTTCGGAATTCATGCTCGACGCGGCCTGCCGTGAAGCGACCTCGGTCCTTCTCGACCAGCGGCTCTTTTTGCCGGACGAGAAGACCTTCAGGCGCTTCAACGAGGCGCTGGACAAGGCGCCAGCGCACAATCCGCGACTGCGGCGCTTGTTGGCCACGAAAGCTCCCTGGGAGCGATGACCGATGTCCCTGAGACGATCGGTTCGCCCGAGCCGCTTAGCGCCGAGCATGATTCTTCGGCGTTCGATTCAGGTGAACCGGCTCTCGATGACTGGTTGCGCAAACGCGCGCTGCCGAACGAGCAGTCTGGTGCGTCGCGAACGTACGTGATTACCGTCGAGCGTCGCAACGTCGGGTTCTACTGTCTTGCCGCCGGTTCAGTGGCGAAGCAGGCTGCGACGGGGCATATCCGGCGGAACATGCCGGAGCCGATTCCGGTCATGATCATCGGCCGACTGGCCATCGATCGTGGCTTCCGGGGGCGTGGCCTCGGCAAGGCGCTGCTCCGGGATGCGGTGCTGCGGACGCTACAGGCCGCCGCGATCGCCGGGATGCGCGCCATCCTCCTGCACGCCATTTCGGAAAACGCAAAGCTCTTCTACGTGCACTGCGGGTTCTCGGAGTCTCCACTGGATCCCATGATGATGATGGTCAGCATCGCCGAGGCAGAGCGGACCTTGTCGGGCAAGTAAACCGTCCCAAAGAACGCTCGCCAACCGTTGCGTCTGAGCACCAGCGGAGATTGACTTTAGTGCCCACGTGCCAGGTGTAAACCCACCGGCTTTCAGCCGGTCCGACCGGCCGTGAGATGTTTCGGACCAACGAGCACGTGGGCATAGAGCGAACCACGATCGTGGCTATCGAACGACTGCCGCACGCAGGCGGCGCGGTCTGCGACTTTCAGTCGCGCGCGGAGTCCACGCGATTCAAACTCGCCGTCACACAGCCATCTGCATCTATGTCGGATCAGTGCAGTGCAAGTTCGTGTAAGCGCGCCAAGTGTCCAGTTATGAGTGATTTACGTGGTGGGCGCTACAGGACTCGAACCTGTGACCTCGTGCGTGTGAAGCACGCGCTCTAACCAGCTGAGCTAAGCGCCCGTTCGGGGGAACGAACCTGGTGAAACCGGGGACAACGCCGACAGCGGCGCTGACGCGAGTTTCGCCCGTGAGACGGGTAGTGTACCGCACCTGTCGCCGCGCTCGCAACGCACCGCGGGCTGGCGAATCACGTCTGGTCTATCGAGGAAATTGTGGCACTCTTGGCTTAAGGGTTTTATGAACAGACAATCCGTAGGCGTGGGCATCGGCGTGGGTCTCTCTTTCGGAGCCGCACTGGGGACGACCATGCACAATGTGGGCGTGGGGGTCGCTCTTGGCGTCGGGTTAGGCGTCGTATTTGCCATGGCATTCGGCGCATCAGACGCGGCATCGGCCCGCACGAAGGCCGTATCTGACAAGCCCCTGCCCAATCCGTTGGGTTTGTTTGAAAGGGATGAGCCAAACTGACCCACTACCAGCGTTACTTACGGCCTTCGGGCAACCGACGCTCGCGCGATCCGTCGTAATCGTGGTCCTTCGGCTCAATCTCGCGCATCGGCGTCTGCCTCGTGCGCTCTTCGTGGGCGTGAGCGATCAGCCCGGGCAGACGCGAAATCAAGAAGATCGCGTTCCCCAGCTCGTAGGCAAACCCGAGGTCGGCGCAGACCGCGGCGATGGCGCCGTCGACATTGACTGGCAACGCACGTTCATACCGATCGCGCCGCGCTTCGAGCGCGCGTTCGGCCGCGCGGATCAGCCGGACGTGCTCGCCTTCGAGCTCGAGCTCGAGCGCCATCTGGAACAAGCGGCTCGCCCGCGGATCCCGCGTGTGAAAGCGGTGGCCGAATCCGGGTGGCACCAGCTGCTGCTGCGCGCACTCTTCCACGATCGCGTCGGCCGCCTCCTGCAGTGACTTGCCCCCGCGCACCAGGACGAGGCCGGCGTCGAGAAATCGCATGCACGATTCAATATCGCCGCCGTGGTGGGGGCCGAATGCGAGGATGCCGGCGGCCACGCAGTCCTTCAGCGGGGCTCGAGAGACCGCGACGTTTCGCGCGGCCAGCGTCGAGGGGGGCGTCACGCCATGGTCGATCGACGATACGAGGACCGCGTTCAGCATCCGGCCAATCGCCGGCGTCGGCAGCTCGCCCATCAGCAGCAGATAGACGGCATCCGCGAACGAAATCCGGCCCATCATCTCGTCGAGCGCGTATCCGCGCACCAGGATTTGATTCGGGGCAGTGTAGGTCAGTGCCGTTTGCCACCGCCCGGTCGTATCTCGCGGCTGCGCTCGGCGGTCCTTCTCGATCACGGGGCGATCAGATGGTGCCATAGAGCCGATCTCCAAAATCACCGAGGCCCGGCACGATGTACTTGTGTTCGTTCAGCCCGCGATCGACGACCGGCGTATAGATGGTGACGTCGGGATGCTGGCGTTCGACCAACGCGATCCCTTCAGGCGCGGCCACGATGCAGATGATCCGTATCGCCCGCGCGCCCGCGCGCTGGAGGAGATCGAGCGCCGCCACGGCGCTGCCACCAGTCGCCAGCATCGGATCGATCATCACGACGTAGGCCTGGTCGAGCCGTGCGGGGAGCTTCGAATAGTACTGCGACGCCACCGCCGTAATCTCGTCGCGCTGTAGCCCGATGTGTCCGACCCGCGCGTGCGGCACCAGCTCGAGCACCGCATCCAGCATCCCGAGGCCGGCGCGCAAGACCGGGACGACGACAATGTCGGCGCCAATCGCGGATCCTTCGGCCGGTCCAAGCGGCGTGTCGACGGTCGTGGTCACCGTCGCGATATCGCGAAGGGCTTCAGCGGCCAGGAGCACGCTGATGCGAGTCGCGGCACGGCGAAACGGTGCCGGCGCGGTGTGCCGATTTCTCAATGACAACAGCGCGTCGTGCACCAGCGGATGATCGACCAGATGGACGGGCACGGGTGACACTATACTAAAGAATGCGCCCGAGAATTGCGGTCGCCGCGCTCGCCCTCGCGGCGCTTGCCGCTGCGCAGGCGCCCCGCCGCGCGGTCTCGCTCGTCGTCATCGGCGGGACGCTCGTCACCGCCAGTCCGGACCACCGGATCCTGTCGCCAGGCGCCATCGCGATCGCCGGTGCTGATATCGTCGCGGTCGATCGGCCGGAGGTGATTGCGTCGCGCTACCGGGCGGCGTCGACCATCGACGCGCGCGATCAGATCGTCCTGCCCGGGCTGGTCAATACCCACACGCATGCACCGATGGTCATGTTCCGCGGTCTGGCGGACGACCTCGCGTTGATGGAGTGGCTGCAGAAATACATCTTCCCCGCGGAAGCCAAGACCGTATCGCCCTCGATGGTGCGCATCGGGACGCGCCTGGCCGCCCTCGAGATGATCGAGTCGGGCACCACGACCTATGCCGACATGTATTACTTCGAGGAGGAAATCGGCCGGGCGACGCGCGACGCGGGTCTGCGCGGCGTCCTCGGCCAGACGATCATCCAGTTTCCCGTCGCCGATGCGAAGACGCCGGTCGAGGGTCTGGCCCGCGCGGAACGTTTCATCAAGGAGTTCAAGGGCGACGCGTTGATCGTGCCGGCGGTGGCCCCCCACGCGCTGTACACCAACGACGAGACCACCTTGAGGGCTGCCGCGTCGCTGGCCCGCCGCTACCAGGTGCCTCTCATCATCCATCTCGCCGAGACCGAGGATGAGGTCAAGATCGCGCGCGAACAGCATCAAGCCACGCCAACCGGGTACCTCGAGTCGATCGGGTTCTGGGGGCCCTTGACGCTGGCCGCCCATGCGGTATGGGTGACCGACGACGACGTGAGTATTCTCCAGCGGCGCGGCGTGGGCCTGTCGCACAACCCCGAGAGCAACATGAAACTGGCCAGCGGGACGGCGCCGGTCGGGAAGTATCTCGCCGCCGGCCTGGCGCTCGGCCTCGGTACCGACGGCGCCGCCAGCAACAACGACCTGGACATGTTCGAGGCCATGCGTCAGGCCTCGTTTCTGGCCAAGCACGCCACCCACGATCCGACGGTTCTTCCCGCTGTGCAAGCCCTCGACCTCGCCACCATCGGCGGGGCAAGGGCGCTTGGGATGGACGCCGTCATCGGATCGCTCGAAGTGGGGAAGCGCGCCGATATCATCACCGTGTCGGTCGGGGCGTCCCGGCAGACACCTCTCTACGACCCCGTATCCCATCTCGTCTACGTCACTCGCGGAGACGATGTCCAGAACACCATCGTGAATGGCCGCGTGCTGATGAGAAACCGGCGGGTCCGGACGCTCGACCGGGCGGCCGTGATTGCCGCCGCGAATCAGCTGGCGCCGACCGTGCGTGCCGCCGTGAAGTGAGCGGAGGCGTCATTTCTGGTCGAACCCAAGACGCGAGGCGCGTGGATCGCGGCGAGCCGTAGCGTTTGAATTACGCGTCGAGCACGGCGATGTGCGGCAGGTTTCGATACCGTTCCGCATAGTCGAGGCCGTAGCCCACGACGAACCGATCGTCGATCGAGAAGCCGATGTATTCGACGTGCACGTCGACCTTCCGTCGAGAGGGTTTACTGAGGAGACAGGCCGTGCGCAACGACTTCGGGTTACGCGCCCGCAGGATGTCCTGGAGGTAGGTCAACGTCAAGCCCGTGTCGACAATGTCTTCGACGATGATGACGTTGCGGCCGTCGAGCGAGGTATCGAGGTCCTTCAGCAGCCGCACCTGGCCCGAGCTGGTGGTACTCTTCGCATAACTCGAAACGGCCATGAAATCGAGTGAGACGTGGCCATCCATGTTTCGGACCAGGTCCGACAGAAAGATGAATGCGCCCTTCAAGACCGCGATCAAATGAAGGTCGCCCGGAAAGTCGCGCCGGATTTGACCGGCGAGCTCGGCCACACGCTTCTGGATCTGCTCGGCAGAGAGTAGGATCTCGGACGGGTTCAACTCAGGCATAGGGGCGAGATTCTAACCTCAATGAAGCGTTTTCAAATCATTACCGAAGCCGACGCCAGGACGTTGGCGCGTGGCGAGGTCGTCGAGTTGGCGCTTCGTGGGCACATCACGCCGCTCGCCCAGGACACCTTGAAAGAGCGCGGGGTCGCGGTCGTCCGCGAGGGACGGACCTCGGAATCCGAGGCGTCGCTCGTCCCTGTGGCCGACATCCGATCGGTGGCGGTCGCCTCCGACCACACCGGCATCGCGCTGCGGCGCGAGCTGGTGTCGTTCCTGCGGGGGCGCGGCCTGGCGGTTCACGATTTCGGCACCGAAAGCCCGGATCCGGTCGACTACCCCGACATGGCGGCCCTGGTTGGCCGTGCGGTGGCTCGCAAAGAGGCCGACGCGGGGATTGTCATCGACGGTGCCGGCATCGGGTCGGCCATCGCCGCCAACAAGGTGCGCGGCGTGCGCGCCGCGATGGCGATGTCGGAAACGATCGCGCGCTACTCGCGCGAGCACAATGGCGCCAACGTGCTGACGCTCGGTGCGACCCTCACCACTACGGAGGAGGCACGGGCGATCGTGAAGACGTGGCTCGGCACGCCGATGCGGGAGCCGCGATACATTCGACGATTGGCCAAGATTAAGGATCTGGAAGGGTAGCTGCCGATGTTCCGTTTGCGACGGGACGCATCCACACCCGATGGGCGCGCATGACGACTGATGAACTGAGAAGGCTTATCGACGTCATCGTCCAGGAACTGGCGGCGGCACAGACGCGGTCCACTGGCGTCTGTCGCTGTCACTCGGTCGTCGACGATTGCTGTCCGGATCGGCTGCGCGGCGTTATCGACGCTGGAGCCACGCGAGTCGGGGTGCATGCCGCCGGGGGCGCACCGCCCCCGCTGGCTTCGATGATTGACCACACACTCCTCAAGCCCGACGCGACTCGCCAGAATATCGAGGCGCTCTGCCGCGAGGCGGCCCAGTTCCAGTTTGCTACGGTCTGTGTCAACCCGACGTGGGTGGCCATCTGCGCCAGGCTTCTGGTGGGCAGCGGCGTGGGCGTCTGTTCCGTCGTCGGTTTTCCGCTCGGCGCGACGACGGCCGACGTCAAGAGCTACGAGACACGGCGGGCGATCTTCGATGGCGCGCGGGAAGTGGACATGGTGATCAACGTTGGGGCGCTCAAGTCGGGCGATCTGGCAGTGGTCGAGCGGGATATCGAGGCGGTTACCGTGGCATGCCGCGACGGCGGCGCGGCCAGCAAAGTCATCATCGAAGCCGCGCTGCTGACCGACGACGAGAAGGTGACTGCCTGCACACTGGCCAAGGCGGCGGGCGCTGACTACGTCAAGACCTCGACAGGATTCGGCCCCGGCGGGGCGACGGCCGCCGATGTCGCCCTGATGCGCCGGGTGGTGGGGGCGGAGATGGGTATCAAGGCGGCGGGCGGCATCCGCGATTTGCAGGGCTTGAAAGCCATGGTCGCCGCCGGTGCGACACGCGTGGGTGCAAGCGCGGGTGTGAAGATTCTGCAGGAAGCACGTGGCGAGACGCCGGCCGCTACTTTGTCGACGGGTTAACTAAGTCCTCCGTTTCGCAACCAAGACAGATTCTAGAGCCGAGAACTTGCTTTATTCGCGCAGACGGTGGCTTTGGAAGATGTCTAGTATCTAGTAAGTCGGACCGGCTCAAGTGAGCCGAGTAACTCTGATGGGTCGGCTTACTCGTGCTCCGGCCCATCAATGTCGGTCGACGACTCGCGTCACTTTACAAGTGCTCACGACGCGCGCCTTGGGATATCATAAGGTTTTGTCTTGAGGAGGACTGCGTGACCGACCTTAGTAAGGAACAGCTTAGGCAGCTCGCAACGGTGGGCGCGATGGCGCGTTTGGAGGAACTGCGAAACGAGGAAGCCGCCATTCGTCAGGCCTTCCCGGAACTGGGACGCAAATCGTCGCCGGCACCGGTGGTGAAGGCAATCGCTCCAGAGGTTGTCGAGAAAGCCGCTGTCTCACCGGCTGGAGGCCGCAACCGGATGTCGTCCGCGGCTCGGCGGGCGGTGTCCGAGCGGATGAAGAAGTATTGGGCCGAACGCCGCAAGGCCAAGAGCGCCAAGAAATAGCGCGCGCAGCCGGCGCACGGACCGAGCCGGGCGACATTAAGTTGTTGGTATACCGTAAGGAGTTCGTCGAGGGTGCGATTCCCACGAGATCGAGACCTATAATCGAGGCATGCGCTGGCCTGGTTATCTCGCCGCCGGAATCACCGTCGGCGTTCTCCTGGCGGTGCTGCGGGTGGCCACGGTCGAAACCGCTGGTGTCGCCGCACCAGTCCTTCTTGTAACCGTTGTCATCATCGCGCGGTTCCGTGGGACGGGGCCCGCGCTGCTGGCCGCCGCGCTCTCTGCCGGCGGCCTTTCTTATTACTTCCTTCCTCCCGCCGGCTTCGAGATCGAGCAGCCTGAGGATTGGGTCGCCTTCATTACTTTCGTTGTGGCGGCCGTTGTCGCGGGTGAATTGGCCTCGCGCGCCGAACGGCGTACCGCGGAGGCGCAACAGGGGCGCCTCGAGATCGAGCGGTTGTATCAGCAGTTGCAGGCAGCCTTCGATCGCGCCAGCGAAGCGGAAGCCGCACGGCGCAGCGAGCAGCTCAAGGCCGCGCTCCTCGACGCGTTGACCCACAACCTGCGAACGCCCCTGACGTCGATCAAAGCCGCAGTGACAGCGCTCATCGGTGCCAGCGACTGGACGCCGCAGTCCGAGTTGTCGAGCGAAGGACGGCGCGAACTGCTGCTGGTGATCGACGAGGAATCCGACCGGCTCAATCGATTCATCGAAGGGTTGTCGTCGGCAGACCGGCGCGATGTCTCGCAGTCGCCGACGCTTCGCAGGGAGCGGCTCGACGACATCGTCAAGGCCGCGGTCGCGCGTGCCGATAACCTGACCCGCGACCATCGCGTGTCGGTGTCACTGGCCGAGTCGCTGCCGTCCTTGTCGGTCGATCCGGCATCGATCATCGAGGTGCTCTACACGCTGATCGACAATGCCAGCAAGTACTCGCCGCCCGCCACCCGGATTCGCGTGACCGCCTCGGTGGCCGACGATCACTTCGTGCGGGTCAGCGTGGCCGACGAAGGGCCTGGGGTCGCACCCGAACTGCGTGAGCGTGTGTTCGAGAATTTCTTTCGAATTCCCGGACGGGAGCCGAGCGATCCCCGGCGCGTGGGTGTTGGGCTCGGGCTCCCAATCGCGCGACGGCTGGTCGAAGCTCAAGGTGGACGGATTTCGATCGAATCGCCGGCTGGGGGCCACGGCACCGCGGTGGTCCTGATGTTGCCGATGGCGTCCGTGGAGCGTGAATCATCGCCGCCGCCGGTGGCGGCCGATTCGTCAACATATATGGCGTCGGGCTTCGCCCGAACTCTGGAGTAGAGATGGAAGCAGCGATCGACACGTCGCGTGTACTGGTGGTTGACGATGAGCCGCAAATCACTCGAGTGCTCAAGACGGTGCTGAGCAGCCAGGGCTATCAGGTGAGGACCGCAGCCGAAGGAGAATCGGCGCTCGCGAGCTTCACCGAATGGCATCCCGAACTGGTCATCACGGACCTCTACATGCCGCGGATGGACGGCGTGGAACTATGCCGCCGCATTCGCGCCGTCTCGAGCGTGCCGATCATCGTCTTGTCGGTGAAAGGCGAGGAGCGAACAAAAGTCGAGGCGCTCGATTCAGGCGCCGACGACTACGTCACCAAGCCGTTCGGTACCGACGAACTGCTCGCCCGGGTGCGCGCAGCCCTCCGGCGCAGCGGGGCGTCGCCCGAAGAGGTGGCGTCGTTCGAAGCGGGTAGCTTCCGGATCGATCTGGATGCTCGCCGGGTGCACATTCGTGGCCAGGAGGTCCGGCTGACCCCGAAGGAGTTCGATCTGTTTGTCTACCTGGCGCGGCATCCCAATCGCGTCCTGACCCACCGGACGCTGCTTGAAGCCGTCTGGGGAGAGGCCTCACAGGAACAGCCGGAGTACCTCCGCGTGTTCATGGGACAGCTCCGCAAGAAACTCGAAGAGGACCCCTCCAACCCGCGGTACCTTGTCACCGAGCCCTGGGTCGGATATCGCTTCAATCCGGCCGGCTAGCTAGACAACGACTAGCCACCAGGTTCGCTTGTTCGCCATTTTCAAGACGGCGACCGACGAGAGTACGAAGTCGACGCCAGCAGGTCAGGTGTATTTTGCTTCGCGTTTTCGTGGTTTCGTGGTTGCATGGTGCCCTCTGCGAATGAGCCTGGACGGGCCGCTGGCTGGTTCCCTATGGCCTTTACAAGGCGCCTGGTCTCTGTCGGCGGGCGGGGATGGGTGCAATTGTCTACGCGTCTCGACGCGCTGGTCGAAACGAATTGAGGTGCCTCGTGCTGCGGAGAGCGTTTCGAGTGCTGGTGCCAGGTGCGGTGTTGATCACGGCGGTCCTCCTCGCGCCACAGTCCGCGATCGAGGCACGTCCGCAGGTCGGCGCTCCACGCCTCGACGAGGCGGCGCGCGCACTGGCCGGTGCAATCGACATCCACGTGCACAGTCTTCCTGACAGCACCGAACGATCGGTCGATGGTCTCGAGGCGGCGGTGATGGCGCGCGCGCACGGCATGCGCGGTCTGGTCCTGAAGAACCACTACGATCCGACCGGGGGCCTCGCCTTCATTGTGAGGAAGCAGGTCCCCGGCGTCGAGGTATTCGGCGGCGTCGATCTGAATCTCACGGTTGGAGGCATGAACCCCAGTGCCGTGGAGCACATGGCGCAGGTGTCAGGCGGGTACGGGCGCCTCGTGTGGATGTCGACCTTCGATGCCGAGAACCAGGTGCGCTTCTCGAAAGAGAACCGTCCGTTCGTGAGCGTCTCCCGAAACGGCGCGCTCTTGCAGGCGACCAA
This sequence comes from Acidobacteriota bacterium, assembly GCA_040007095.1. GTDB lineage: Bacteria > Acidobacteriota > Vicinamibacteria > Vicinamibacterales > CAVVIG01 > JBDTVS01. The sequence goes on along the minus strand of JBDTVS010000062.1, from coordinate 2,805 downwards.
GGACGTCATCGGCGTGATCGCCAAACACGGGCTGGTGCTCGCGACCGGACACGTCTCCCCGGAAGAAGGGCTCCTCCTGCTGCGTGAGGGACAAAAGCAGGGCGTGCAGCATATGGTCGTCACCCACGCCATGAACACGCCGGTGTCGATGACGGTCGCGCAGATGCAGGAGGCCGCCAAGCTGGGCGCGTTGATCGAGTTTGTCGGCGGTTCGCCTGCCGGCGCCGCGGCCGCCGCGCGGTTCGACAGTTTCGCCGACGCCATCCGCAAGGTGGGTCCCGAGGCCTGCATCCTCTCGAGCGATCTCGGCCAGAAGAACAACCCGCTCCCCGCCGATGGGTTCGCGGCGTTCATCGTCGCGTTGAAGTCGAGAGGGTTCAGCGACCAGGAACTGGATCGGATGGCGAAGCAGAATCCGGCCACCCTGTTGGGACTGCACTGAGCTCTACGGTGTAACCAGAAAGCACGAAGTCACGAAGGCGCCGGACATGGATACTTTTCCGTGTCTTGGTGTGTTCGTGGTTGCGTTGAGAGTTTCACAAACCAGCAGAACAGGACACTAGTGCCTGTGCGCGTCGGGCATGCCGGTCCGCCGGATAGTGTCGCCTTCGAAGTCGAATTCGATCAGGACGACCGGTTCCTTCCCGACGACCCAACCGTCGTGGCCCGGCTCGATCGCGACGATTTGCGGAGCCTTGTGCTCGACAACGCAGCCGTCGGCGTACTCGATGTGGATCTCGCCGTGCGCCAGGAAACCGACGTGGGCATGCATGCAGAGGTCGGTGCCTATCTCTGGCTTCATATCCTTCGACCACCGGAAGCCAACCGGATAAATCAGCCGCTTGACCCGGGCCTCGCCCGCCCGGCCGACTTCCAGACGGACGTGCCCGATGTCGCGTCGCTCGGCGCCCTTGACGGGCGACAGGAGCGGGTCCGCCTGGACTATCTTCTTCCGTGGCGCCGCGCGACGTTTTCGAGCCGCCGACGAGCGCACAGGCAGTGTTTTCATCGCCTTTTTCTTGGTCATCGTTTGTCCGTCAAACAACGCAACTCTATCCCATGTTGACACGTCCACCAGTGTCCTCGAATTCGCCGGCTCATATACTGTGGTGATGCTTGCCATGCTTCTGGATCTATTTCAGCATCAGGCGTACGCCGATGCGGCGATGGTGAATGCGATCCGGCGGCATGACGTTGCCGCCCGCGATGAGATGCTCCGGGTACTCCTTCATCACATCCTCATCGCACACCGCTTTTGGATCCACGCCAGCCAGGGACTTCCGTTTTCAGTCGAGGACGAGCAGGCGGCGCCCGTTTCGCTCGAGCCGCTCGTGGCGAAGTATCGAGACACTCAGAAGCAGGAGCGAGAGTGGCTGGGGCAGCTCGAGGACTTGGATCTGAGCCGCACGCTGGAATCGACGTTCTTTCCTGGCCGACACATTCCCCTGAGCGAAGCGCTCCTGCAAGTCTGTCTGCACAGCCATGGACATCGATCCCAATGCGCGACGAGGCTACGGCAATTAGGTGGAGAGCCACCGCCGCTGGACTTCATTGTCTGGGCGCAGGATCGGCCGGCTCCTGTTTGGGATGAATCTGGCTCGACATCCTGGTAGTCGTCGAAAGTTGCCGCCGGCCGATTTGAGTCCGCCCGGCCGGCTGGCCGCCTGACGCCGCGCCGCGTTCGTCTGCCGCGTCGATCGTTCACCGCGTGCCGCAGTGTCTGCTTGCCACTGCTTCTCCCGTGTAGAAACCTCGAGCTGGACGGTCCTGTCCCTGGTGCGGCAATCGCTCTACTTGCGGGCAAAGCGATAGTTGCCGGAAACGTGCTTCACGTACAGGCCGCCGTCGACAAACTGCACGCCGAGTCCGTAGAGGCCGGCGAACTCGACCTCGGACATCGCGATGAGCCCCTGCTTGCCTCGCTCGTCCATGTTGCCCATGAGCCGGCCGTCCTCCAGCGTGATCTGAACAGTACGACCAGCTGCCTGGGCTGCCCCGGAGATCTGAACGCTCTTCCAGAACGGCGGTTGCTCAAGGTAGGTCCCGACGTATCTCGCCAGAGTTTCCGGCGCCACCTTCTTTTCGTTCTTGAGGTCATCCGACGCCTGGCCGATCCAATGCACCAGGCTTCGGTTCGCACCCTCGTTGCACACCCACTCGAGCATCTCCGTGTCAGGGGCGTACTCGGCGGTGACCTTGACCGTCCAGGGTCGTGTGTACGCGCCAGGATCCGAGAACGTGGCCTCGATCTCGAGCGCCCCGAAGCTCGGGCGGCGGTAGCGTTCGGTCAGACGCAGCTGCTCCGTGTGGGGATGGCCGTCCCGATCGAGCCAGCTTCCGGCGTTGAAGCCGTTGCTCTCGACGACGAGCGTGTCGCCTTCCCAGCGGCCCACGGAGTATCCCATCCATGACGGATTCGGTTGGGCCTCGAGCGCGCGGCCGTCCATCCAGATCTGGCGATACGTGAGATCGGGATTGAGCATCACGATGAGCTGGGACGACTGGACGACACGCATCATCTCGGAGCCGGTGCTATCGCCCGAGGTCGGGTATGCCGGGCCGAGTGGCAGGCAGCGCACCTGCATGCCATCCTTGCCCAGATCCTCTTTGCGGTGGTCGACCACTTCGCGTGCCCACGGCTGAATCTCATCGGGTTTGAGATCGGCGGCGAGGTTCCGCGAGTATTTGGGGGATTCTTTCGACCACAGCCCGGAGAAGTCGGGCCGGCCGTCGGGCAGCCGTGGCGGCGCCGCCTTCAGATTCGGCTTGCCGTCCGGAGTACGGGGAATCCCGGCCGTCGGGTTC
>JBDTVS010000061.1:0-61706 GCA_040007095.1 Acidobacteriota bacterium | reverse complement strand
GAGGGAGGAGCAACGCCGCCAGCCCCGGGGTCCCCAACGCGGCACCCGCGTTGGGTGGAGGAGGGATGACCCGCCCGGAAGACGTCCTAAAGCGTCGGACGCAGGACACTAGCGATCGAGCTCCAGCTTGAGCGCGGCCAGCGACAGGTTGACGTCGCGCAGGAGGGCGACGAGGGCGCCGATCAGCGCGCTCATGCAGCCCACAAACAGCGCGACGACGACGATGCCGACTTCCAGTGCCAAGACCGCCGCGACAAACAGCGTGATGACCAACACCGCCGCGGACAGCATGCTGACGATCGCCAGCGTGATGGCCTGACGGCCCAGTCGCGCACGCGTGGTCAGGATGTCGAGCTGAGAACGCAGCAGGTCGTGATCGGCGGCGGCACCGGCGCGCAACTCCATCGATAACTCGCGCGCACGGTCGATCACACGCCCCAGCCGATTGGTCATCGACAAGAGGAGCAGAGCGACGCCCGATACCAGAATCATCGGACCGATGGCCACCTGCAGACTGGGGAGAAGATCGTGGAGCCTGATGGGCATCGATCGAGTCTAAGCCGAGTTGCAGCGTCGTGCGCGCGGCCCTGCGCGTCCGGCCCCGCCCGCAACACTGCGCAGTTTCTTCATAAAGACCGTGCAGGACCGCAGCGAATGGCAGCGGCCGTTCGAAAGATGGGGCATGATCGAAGATCCTTAGAAGCTGAGCCGAAATCGGAGACTCTCCCGTCAGCCGCGTGGCCGGAGGCGCATTCAGGAGCCCCAGATGGTCAAACGGAAGCCGCTGACATCCCAGTGGCACACTCTGTTGGACAACGCGGCAGTCCCACCGTCCGATTCGCTGCCGGCGGCGATCCCGGCCGAACGGCGGGACGCGCCTCGTCGCCATGCGCTGCTGCGTCGGATTCACGGTGAGTTCGAGGAGATGCCCGGAATGGCGCTCACGCTCAGCCAGGCCGCAACACTATTTGGATTGGCTCCCGAGGTGACCTCGCGCATTCTCCACGGACTGGAGGATGCCCGTGTGCTGCGCCTCAAGAAGGACGGCCGGTTCTGTCTTCGCGGCGACTAGTGGACTGTCTCCTCGGAACGACCACCGGCCGCTCCGTCGTCGCGGTCGGACAGTCGCGGTCAACAAAGGGGAAACGTGGCTGCCACGAGTGACCGAATGATCGACTGGAAGACGCGGGCCACGAGCGCCGAGGACGCCGTCTCGTGCGTGACGAGCGGGATGCGGGTGTTCGTGCACGGTGCGGCGGCGACGCCGACGCCGCTGGTTGACGCCTTGTCCCGACGGGTCGAGCTGTCTGATGTCACGCTGTATCACCTGCACACGACCGGCCCAGCGCCCTTCGCCGCCCCGGAACAGGCCGGGCGTTTCTTTTCGATCTCCTTGTTCGCAGCGGCGCCCGTGCGTACGGCGATTGCGGATGGCCGCGCCGACTACGTGCCGATCTTCCTGTCCGACATTCCGTTGCTCTTTACCTCGGGGCGCGTGCCGCTCGACGTCGCGCTGATCCAGGTCTCGCCGCCCGATGCGCACGGCTACTGCACGCTTGGGACGTCGGTCGATACGGCACTCGCCGCGGCCCGTACCGCGCACCACGTGATCGCCGAAATCAACCAGCGCATGCCGCGCACGCACGGCAACACGCTGGTGCCGCTCTCCCGCATCGACGCGTTCACGATCACGGATCGTCCACTCGCCGTCCACAACCCATCGACGCCTTCGCCGGTGGACGACGCGATCGGCGAGCACATTGCGGCGCTGGTGCCCGACCGCGCCACGCTGCAGATGGGCATCGGCGCGATTCCCGACGCGGCGTTGCGCCGCATGTTCAGGAAACACGACCTCGGCATTCATACCGAGATGTTCTCGGACGGCGTCGTGGACCTGGTCGAGGCCGGCGTCGTGACCAACCGGTTCAAGCGCGTGCACCCGGGGCGCATCGCCACCAGCTTTGTCGCTGGCACGGAACGCTTGTACGACTTCGTCAACGACAATCCGTTCGTCCAGTTCTATCCCTGCGATCACACCAACGATACCGCGGTGATCCGCCGCAACGAACACGTCGTGGCCATCAACGCCGCGCTGGAGATCGATCTGTCCGGGCAGGTCGTCGCCGACTCGATCGGCTTCCGCATCTACTCCGGGATCGGCGGGCAGATGGACTTCATCCGGGGCGCCGCCTTGTCGCCGGGCGGCGTGCCGATCATCGCCTTGCCGTCCACGGCGGCCGGCGGGCGCGTGTCGCGGATCGTGCCGACGATCAACGCCGGCGCAGGTGTGGTCACGACCAGGGGCCACGTACACTGGGTCGTCACCGAGCACGGCGCAGTCGATCTGTTTGGCAAGACGCTTCGCCGGCGGGCGGAACTACTCGTCGGCATCGCCCATCCCGACTTCCGCGCCGAGCTCCGGCATGCCTTCGCCGCGGCGCGCAACGTCGCCCTGCCTGGATTGTTGCCGGCGTAGAAACGCGGCTCTATCCCACCATTCTGTCTGCCGACACGGGTGTCTGCCGACATGCTGTCTGGCGACGCCTCGCGGCGGGCGTTTTGCTCGTCGCCGAGATCGCCCCACCGGACTCGCCCCATCCCCCGACGCATTCCGCGTCCGTAACACCCGCCGTCGGGCAGACTCGCGCACATTGAAGCGCCTCGGCCATTCGCGCGCCTCGAGACCAGACGGAATCGCACGCGGGGCAGGCCCGCCACGCCGTTATCAACTTGGTGTCAGAATCGGGAGAAGGAACGGACACAGGTTGAGCCCCCTGCTCGGAGCCCACATGTCGGTCGCCGGTGGCCTGCCGCTCTCGGTCGATCGCGCCGTCGTTCATGGCTGCGATGCCTTTCAGATTTTCGCGAAGAATGCGAATCAGTGGCGCGGGCGCATCCTGCCGCCCGAGGAAATCCGCGAATTTCGCGCGAGGGTAAAGGCTTCGGGCATCGGCACGGTCGTCTCGCACGCCAGCTACTTGATCAACCTGGCGACGACAAACGAGGCGCTGCGGCGACAGTCAATCGAGGCGATGGGAGACGAGATCGACCGGGCGGAGGCGCTCGGTCTTCTTGGCGTGGTGCTGCACCCCGGGTGCTACACCCATGGCAACGAAGCCGACGCGCCGGCCTTGATTGCCAGGGCGCTTCTGCAACTGCTGTCCGATCGGGCCCGGGGCCGGACGCTGGTGCTGCTCGAGCAGACGGCTGGTCAGGGGACTTCGATTGGCGCCAGATTCGAGCATCTGGCGTCGATCCTCGGCGCCGCGAAGGGGCATCGACGTCTGGGTGTGTGCCTCGACACCTGTCACCTGCTCGCCGCCGGCTACGACCTGTGCTCGCCAGAGGGATACCGCGACACGTTCATCCAGTTCGAGCGGTTGATCGGATTCGCGCGTCTGAAAGTGTTTCACGTGAACGACTCGAAAAAGCCGCTCGGGAGCCGGGTCGACCGCCACGAGCACATCGGGCAGGGTTATTTGGGCCTGGAGCCGTTCCGCCGCCTCGTCAACGACCCTCGATTCCAGCACGTGCCGATGCTGCTCGAGACGCCGAAGACCGAGGGGAGGGGACCGAAGGTCGTCGCAGTCGATCCGCTCGACGAGCGGAACCTGAACACGCTGCGCGGGTTGGTCGTCGGTGCTTCGACGACACCGATCAGGGCCGCAGCGCAAGGGTCATGAGCCACTCTTCGGACCGCCCGGTCTTCGCCTTCTTGTCGGTGGGGCGGGGCCAGGATGCGCGAGAGATCGACCCTCCAACCGCCACACGTTCGACTTGATGATCTTCAGCGCCTGCCCATCGTCACTATCGCGCTCGCGTGGTGGATATGCGTCCAGCGGAGCTTCGAGTGTCCAGCCGCTTCTCGTCAGTCGGTTGATGTTTTCCCAAGACGGGCGAAGCTCAGGCCGCCAATAGAATCTCGACCAGGAGAGGTGCGCCCCTTCGATCTTTCGCTTCCCGAGCTGATCTTGAGTCTTGGTGATCCTTGTCAGCACGGTCGCAAGTTGCTCGGAACATTGGCTACACGGAATGAGACTGAAGAGCCGAACGTCCAGCTTCTGGATGAACGGCACATATTGCTTTCCCTCCCCGTCAATCCAATTTACGAACTGGCGTTCGGCATGGGAGAGATTCCCGGTTTCCTCGATGTTCGATGTATTCCACGTCTTGATGACTTGAGCCGCTCCTTTCGAAGGCGGAAGGACCTGCCCTCCGGTAGGTACTCTCGGTAGCCCACCGGCCGGGGCGAGTGTCCCGGCGGGGATGACCATCGATTCGGCGAGGGTGAGATGAAATGCCGCGGTGACCGTCCGGCCTGAGGGTGTTGCGTCGTTCGTCTTCGGCTGCTTCTTCAAGGAGGCGACCGGCGTTCGTCCGGTTGCTTCCGCATAGACGACCGCGTCATTCTCAGTGCCGCCCAAAACCACTTCAAGATTGCGCAATCCCTGCGGCCGGAGGCGTTCTTTCACCCCGTGGACCACGGCTAAAGTCTCCGGGCCGGTGTGGTCCGTCCGCAGTTCGCTCGCCAGGGCACCGGCGGCGCGTTCTCGAACGTCGGTCGCTTCTTCGGCCGACGCGCCGGAAGGGGCCGCGATTCCCAAGGCCTCGCGGATCTTGACGAGGTACGCCGCGAGTCCAGCTTCATCGTCCGCCACTGCCTGGTCTTCGCGCTGAATTTGTTGGGAGGCATGCTTCGGATCGGCAATATGCCCCGCGAGCGCGTCAGCCTCCTTGTCGATCTGCCCGAGTTTGTAGCGTGCCAGTTTGATATATCGACGAGCAGTCTGTTGTGCGTACTCGTCAGCGACGGCATTCGCCATCTGCTCATATTCGGTCAATTGTTCCGACACGGGCTTCTCGACGCTCGACATCATCACGACCGGATGACCCCGGTGTTGAGCAACCCACAGTTTGTGCGACTCGCCGGCGGCTGAGAAAGGCACGACCTTGCCGATCTGGCCGTCGTACGCACTGTGCGTGCCCTGTGCACCATCCTTGTGTGGCCGCTCCTCTTTCCCCAACCCGAGCGTCCGCATGATCTTCGTCACGAACGGCTTGACCTTGCGCAAGACCCATTCAATCGCGCTGACGATCGGCCGCCGGAGCGCATGAATGATCTTGTGGACGCTGCCGATAATGGTGTCGAGTCCCAACTGCCTGGCGAGGAAGTCGAGCGCCAGCACCACGCCCGTCTTGAGTCCGTTCACGATCTTGCTGGCCACGCCCTCCGTGCGCCCCTCGGTCGCCGCCTCCATCGAGTCGAAGACGGAATCGAAGAACATCCGGATCTTGTCGAGGTTCGCCGCCACGAACTGGAAGGCCTTGACGATGGCTGTGACGACCTTCACGAAGCCGCCGCCGGGAATGAAGAAGCCGGCGATCCACTTCAGTCCCTTCTCGACGAAGGCGTAAAACACCGACTCCTTGATGCGATCGAAGCTTGATTGGATGATGTTGCTCAGCGTCCCTTCGAGGTAGTGCCAGAAGGCCACTGGTCCCTGCTTGACGAGAATCATGACCGGCTCGAGCGCTTTTTCGGCCAGCGCCGTGCCCTTGTCGACCATCTGCATGAATTCCGGACCGAGAACCTTGTCCACGATCGCGCGAAGGTCGGCCGGGCCCAGACTGAGCACCTGGACCACCAGGTCGAACAAGCCTGCCAGGCCGGAGCCGAGCGACAGTCGAACGCTCTTTCCCGGTCCGACGTCGGTCAGCCAGGTCCAGAACGCCTCCTGCAGATAGGTGCCGATGTGGCTGATGAACTCGCCCACGCCCTGCATGAGCCCCGACACCAGCGTTTCGAAGAAGCGAATCGGATGCTTGACGATGTCCCAGACCAGATAGGCGACTCGCGTCAGGATGCTGAACAGAAGGTCGGCCAGCTGGAACACGGTCTTGCCGACGGTTTCGATGAATTCGACAGCCTTGTCGAGCCAGCTCTTCTTCAGTTCGTCGTTGATGTCGGTGAAGGTCGTTTCGAGTTGATTGACGTTGTCGCGGTACTGGTCCGCCAGTGTCTGCAGCAGATCTTCCCGGGCGTCGTCGATGGTGCCTTCCAGCGTCTGGAATTTCATCAACACGTCCTGCTCGAGCTGATCCGCGAACGTCCGCTCTTCTCCCTTCAGGCTCGCTTTGTAGATGGCCACGAAGAATCGACCCAACTCGATCCGGTTGGTCGCTGCGGTCAGCCCGATCTGCACGTTGGCGGCAATCACGTCGAGCTGCTGATCCATCGCGGCCAGAAAACGCTTCTTCTCCTCGAGGAAGATGTCGTAGACCTCAGGGTTGATCCACTTGACCGTGGACTTGATGCGAGGCGGAAAGCCCGGTTCGTAGTCGTCGAGCGTCAAATCGCGCGTCGACGACCCGTCGGGGCTGACCACGATCCTGGGCTCGCCGAGGAAGAAGTGCTTGATCTTCTTTCCGGTGGAGTAGTAGCTGTCGAGGCGGCTCCTCACGCTGCGATTGAAATCGTCGGTCTGTGTCTTCAGGCTGTTGGCGAAGTCTTCCTTGACCTTCGTGGCCATGCTGCCGAGGATGACCGTCACCGCGTCAACGGTGCCCGTGTAAATGCCGTCGATCGTCTTCTTGATCTCGCGCTGTCGCTTTTGAGTCTGGGTCTCCGTGCTCTTCTGTCCGCCGTGGACGAGGCCTCCGGTCCGGGCGTGAGTGCGGCTCATGCCCGCCAGTTCGGTCGACAATGTGTGGCCGGCTTGTGCCGTGGCACCCTGGAGCAGGCTCGACTCCTGCCGATGATAGGCGGCCCGCGCTTCGACGATCTGGTGCTCGGCGTCGTTCTTGGCAGTGAGTGTCTTGATGAAGGACGGTTCCCTGGATTCTGCCAACTGGTCGTCGTCGAGGCGGTTGTTCTGCATCGCGCCGCTGAGGCGATCGTTTTCACGTTGAAGCGCGACGTCCCGATCGGGTTGGCGTTTCGGCACGACCAGCGTCGGATTGACGCGCGTTGGCGACGGTGACTGCGCGGGCTTCGGAATCGGTATCGCGTTGACCGGTGCGTCGAATCCGGCGGCCGCTGGATCCTTCGCCTGCTCGGTCAGCGGATCGGTCACCTTGCCCTGCTCTTTGGCCAGCTTGCTGGAGAAGTCGTCTTCGAAGTGCGCGACCGCGTCGCTCTTCGCGAGGTTTCTGGCCTCGTCCTCACTTCTCGGGGGTTTGGCCTCGACGCGCTTCTTCAAGTCGGCCTTGAACTCGGCCGCGCTGAACTGTTTGCCGGCCGTCGCCTGCTTCGCGCCGACCTCGGCCATCTTCTTGGTGTTGCGCTCCTTGGCGCTCTGGTCGTTCTGTTCGCTTTCCTCCATCACCGCGGCCTTCTCGACCTCGGTTCGCTTGCGGCTCGCGAGGGGATGGGCCTTCTGACGGGTCGCGTCGCTTCGGACCTGGGTCGCCGCGGCTTGAAAATCGGTGTTGCCGTCAATCGTGCTTGGGGCGCCACTGCCGGCGCCGGCTTTTCCGTGGCGCGTCTCGGCGCGGCGGCGCGGGGACGTGGTCGGCCGGGTGGCCGCATCGGGCGGCTTCGGTGAGGTCGCTCCTGGCCTGGTTCCCGGCTTCGACGGCGGACCTTGGCGAGCGGAGGACGTCTTTGGCCGGAGCCGTGTTGCGCCGATTGGCGCTCCGGCGGTTTCCTCGGCGGTGGCTCCAGTCGCGCGCGAGGTGCCGGGATTGGTTTCGCCGGCACGTGAGCGTGGGTCACCAAGCCGCGTGGTGCCCGCCGGGAGCGCAGCCGCCAGCGATCCCATTGCCGCCGCAGTCGTGGTAGCGCTGCGACCCGAGGCTCGAACGTCAGGCAGCGAATCAGACTGCTGGTTCCCGATCGTCTGATTGCCGATCTTTCGCCGCAAGACCGCGGGAGCGACGGACCTCGAGGTCGCCGTCTGTCGCCCCACGCCTTGCTGAAGCACGTGCGTCAGTTCGTGCGCCAGAAGCTTCTGGCCCTGGGGCGTCTCTGGCGCGTACTGCCCAGCCGCAAATCCGATGTGGCGCCCCACCGTGAACGCGCGGGCGTTGATACGGTGCGCCAACCCGGACGCTTCCTGCCCGGTATGAATGCGCACCGTGGCAAAGTCCTCACCCATGCGGCTGCGCATGAGACCGCGAGTGGCCGGATCGAGCGGCCGGCCCTCCGAGTGCAGGACGTCGCGAACGAGCGGCGGCGCCGACGCCTCGCGGGCGGATCCGGGCGCATCGACCTGCCGGGTCTGGACCGGCGCGCGGTGCGGCTCCGGTTGATCCGTCATGACCTGGTCGGCGATGCGGTCCGCTTCCTGCTCGTAGACGTCTGCGGGGCTGCTCACCGTCAGCTTGGCTTGCAGGAGGGCGGGAGACCTGAGGTACGGCGGTAGGTGGCTTCCGGAATCACCGGACGCTTCGGATCGGGACGCGCGCGAGTGTCCCGGGCGAGAGGGCGGGTGGACCTTCGCGCCCTTCGGGCCAGTCGCCCGCGGCGATTGGGAACGACGCTGTGGTTGCGCGAAAGCCGACATCGCTTCAGTCCCGTATCACGACCGTAAATCAGAATGTGTTCAACGAATCACAACGTTTGGTCGATGTTTCGTGCCTTCGTGGCTTCGTGGTTGCATTTAAACAACCGCCGGCGTTTTCGGTTGGAGCTCCTCGGGCAGTTGACGACCCAGCTTGCGGTACTCGGCGCCGAGACCGGCGGCCAGATCGTCCCAGCCGATTGGGCTCCCGAGCGCGCCGCCCTGCCGGTTTGCGCGGATGGCCGCGGACAGCACCGCCGTGCGAATCTGTCCGCCTGTCAGCTCGGCCACTGCGGAGATTCGGTTGACGGCCGCTGGCGGCAACGTGTGCTGGGCGCCGAGGTGCGCCAGCCACAGAGCGCGTCGCTCTTCCGCACCCGGCGTGGGGAACTCGACAACGAGGTCGAGCCGCCGCGCAAATGCCTGATCGAACCGTCCTCGAGTGTTCGACGTCAGCAGCACGATCCCGTCGTAGTTCTCCAGCCGCTGCAAGAGAAAATTGGTTTGCGCGTTGGCGAACCGGTCGTGCGCGTCGCGGACCTCGGTCCGTTTTCCGAACAGGGAATCTGCCTCGTCGAAGAGCAGGACGATCTCGCTCTCTTCGGCACGCCCGAGCAGCTGACTGAGGTTCTTCTCGGTCTCGCCGATGTACTTGGACGTCACCGACGCCAGATCCACTCGGAACAGCGGCAGGCCGAGCCGCGTGGCCACCCAGCTTGCCGCCAGGGTTTTGCCGGTGCCGCTTGGGCCGACAAACAGGGCGCGCACGCCGGGACGATAGCGAGCGCGCAGCGCCGGGCCGAGGCCGTCGACCAGACCGTCGCGAAGACGGCAGCGCTGGACAAGTTCGTCGAGATCCTGCCGAAGCCCACCCGAGACGACCAGCGCTCCCTCCGGAATGTCGTCCAGGACCATCTCGGCCATTGCCCCCAGACCGCTCGGCACGCGGCGGGCCGCAGCCTCCACGTGCTCCATTGTCGGGGTGCCCTCGGCGGCCAGATACGACAGCTCCCGGCCAAGCGTGGCGATTCGGGCCGCTGAATGCCTGTGCTCCAGTGAAAGGGAGCGGGCGAGCGGCTCCGGCACATGCGCCTTCCACAAGTCGAATCGCTCTTCTCGCGCCGGCATCGGAATACGCCAATCGATAACTCGTCGTCCCTCGCTTTCGAACTCGCCGTCCGTACCGGTCGCCACGATCGTCGGCCCGGGGAATCCCGTGATCTGCGGCGCGGGGCGCCGATCGCCGGGCGCGAGGATCATCTGGAAGACAGGCACCGCGCGGTTCGTGAACAGCCACGGCGCCAACCCGTCGAGCTGTTCGGTTTCAACCAGCACCGCGGGGCTTTCCATCTTCCGGCACAGCTGATCGATCGCCGCGCGCGTCTCGACCGGCTCGCCGGCGCGAATGACCAGCACCTCGGGCTGCTCTGCCGCCGCCAGTTGTTGCGCCAGGCGATCGATGGCCGCGTCGGTCTCGCGGCCGAACGGGACCGCCATCGCCAACTGGAGGCCCCGAGTACCCGGCCAGTCGACCATCACGCCCTGCAGGGCCAGACAGGTCGGCAGCGGCACGGAGAGCAGACGATCTGCCAGCGGGCCGTCTTCTCCGCTCAAACGCAGAATGCCGTGGCGCACCGCCTCGCCGTGTCCGATCACCTGCACCGCACGGGCCCCGAGACTCTCGCCAAACGCGTGCGCCAGGAGACCCACGGTCGGACGATGGCCGGCGCTGGGTGCTTGCAGTTGCGCGATGACATGGCCGACCTCGACGTCCTCCTCGACGGCCATGGTCAAGCGCACACACAGCACTTCCACCAGCGTCAACGAAAACTGCCGTGCCAGTTCGACGAGCGCGTAGTCGTGCGGAAGGGGCTCCTTCAGCGAGGCCTTGAACGCCGGCAGCAGCGAGGGTCCCAACCGGTCGACCGCAGCTTGTCGTTTCGTCAATCGATCCCGCACGCGCGAGTCGAGCGTGGAGCAGTCGGCAGCCAGCGCGGCAAGACCGCCGAGTGCGAACGCGTAGATATCGAGCCGTTCAGCCTTGGCAGTTTTGGCGGTGCTGGCGCCCTTGTCGGCGCGTTTCATGGTGAGGGCCTTCCTTTCCGGGTCCTGAACAGCCCGGGGTAAAAAGTCCGTCTGCATTCGGCGAACGCTGCATCCCGCTTCCCACCCCAACGCGGGTGCCGCGTTGGGGACCCCGGGCTTCGCGGCGTTGCTCAACGCTCAGATACTCCCGGCATTCTCGCGTTTCGCGCCTGGCGATCCGGGCCCCTCGTCCGCCTCGTTGCGACGCCGGACTTTCACCACGGGCTGTGAAGCCTCGGTGTGATAGTGGAAGTGGACGACGCGGCCGAGCCAGGGCAGATAGCCCGGATCGATATCGAGGCCGCAACGCCGGATGCGCAGGTCCACGGCGGACATGGGCATCGTGACGTCGATCGACGTGGGCGTGACGTGAATCCGCCCGGGCCGCCTGACGATTTCGTTCACACTCATGTTCGCGAAGCGACGGCACCAATACCGGAGCGCCACAGCCCAGAGCCGCTCGACTGGCTGGACGCACGGGCGCACATGCCGCAATCGGCTGAAGGTGCGCGGCAGCACGAGTGGATCCACAGCGCGCTGTCGCTCTTCGCTCAGTTCCTCGGCAATCGGCAGCAGAATCGGGTCGTCCCAGTCCAGGGCGACGTCTATCGACAAGCGCAGCAGCACGCGAGCGACGAAGTGTGTCGCGGCGAGCTCGGGATGCGTGTCGATGGCTTCGGCGATGCCGAGATGTCGAAGCGGGTGCAGGAGGAAGTACAACCCGGCAAAAGCGGTCCCGCGATTGGCGCCCGGATCACGCGCAGGATGCTGTCGATCTGCCGCAGTGTCGGAGGGTTCGGAGGAAAGTGGACCCGGGCTGCGTGAGGCTGGCGCCGCCTTCCCCGCGCGCGTCGCGCCATCCGGGGCCGAAGACTCCGGGTCGAATCCGCAGGATCCAGCCGTGCCTTCGCGGTTCGCGGTCGGGTGCGCTGCCTGTCGAGAGCGGGCGAATCGTTCCCGCCAATCGTTGCTCTCCGTCGCCGGAGTGGGTTCGTCGAGGACGCGAGCCGCGAGCTCCCGCACACTCCCGTCCGGCACGCCTCCCGCGGCAGACTCCAGGACGGCGAGTGCGGCAAGAAACTGCACGCGAACGTCGCGATCGGGGAAGCGCGCTCGCGCGTGACGAAGGAGATCGCGGGTACGAGACCGGACAGCGGGAACAATCGCTGTGACTGGAGGCGTGCGGCTGCCGGCACTCATTCCCTCGAGCCAGTGCTGGGCGGCCGCCGGACGGAGCATGGCGACCAGTCGCCGCGCAGCGGGCGGATCCAGCGTCGGCAGAATTTCGCGTGCAACGGCCGACCAGCCGCCAGGTTGCACGCGCCACCGATCGAGCGCGCGTTCCAGCCGGATTTCGCCAGGCAGGCTGGTGTCAATCCCCGTGGCCTGGGACCAGAACCACTCCGGGGCCGCCTCGGCGAGCAGCAGGCGCGCGACCAGCCGACGCCACGGCTCCTGGACGTCCGAAAAGAACACGGCGTCCGCGTGCGCCGCGGCCGGCGCGGAGGCAGGAATGGCGCTCGCGCCCATGGACCGTAGATGGCTCGAACAGCTGTCGATCCATTCCTCGGATCCGGCGCGCAGGTCGACGGTGGAAAGCTGCAGCCGGCGGAAGCAGTAGACCCGTCCCTGATCCTCGCCCGGAAGCGTCGTCAATCGCAGGGCTTCCTCGAGCATCGTCTGGACCGTGAGGCGCGCGGCGGCGTCGGACGTGCGTACCCGGAGACGCCGGACGTGTCGGGCGCTGCGATCGGCGGTGGTGTGGCACGGAAATCCTTGCATGGGCCCCCTGGGAACTACAGCATTCCGCAGTTGTCCGTCGTGTTTGTCCAACGGCGTCCCGTATCAGGGTGACGTCTTACCACCGAGCACACCGAGCACACCGAATAGAACATCAGGATTGATCTCGGTGATCTCGGTGGTTTACGTGAAACTGAGACACGCTCCAGCCCTAGCGCCGCGACAGCGTCGACCGGCCGATCAGCGCTCCTTGCGGATCGTCGTTGAGGAAATGGACCTGAGCGCTCTGTTCGAGAAACGCGTCCTGATAGACATCGGTCACCTTGGCGTAGACCTGTTGAGCATCGAGATCGTGAACGACGGCGCGCGCGGCGAGCGCGCCGCCCTGGTAGAAGAGCACCGGCATGCCGTGCGCGATCCGCGAGGACGCCGATGTCACGGGAATCAACGAGCCCACCACGGGCTTGCTGCGAGCCGCAACCTCGCCGGCGATGATGTCCGTCACCGGGGCATGGCTGGCCAGCAAGATCGCCGTCCGCACCATGTCGCTCATATACGACACGGCATCGGCGATGCTCGTGTCGATCTGGGTAAAGAGCCAGTCGACCAGCAGCTGCATCTGCTGACGTTCGATGTAGTCCACGGTGTTCCAGCCAGGGAGCACGGCAAGGCTGCGCAGGCCGACCCGTTGCCCTCCGTCACGCAGATATTCGGCCCATTGCAGCCGCTCGATCGGGAGGATGGCGCTGACACGGATGTACAGGTCGGTGGCCACTTTCGACACGTTCTGAACGATCGACGTGATCTCGTTGGCAATCTCGAGATGCACCGCGTCGGAGGCGATGAGGTCGTTGATCGCGGCGACGTTGAATATCTGAGTCTTCTGATCGGCCCATCCCAGGCTGGCCAGCTGCGTGTGGTCGTACGAGGCGCGCTGCTGCACGAGACTGTTCATCGCGCTCTGTTGTGTGGCGAACACATTCGCGAGCGGCGCGCCAAACGGCCCGGGGTGTGTGGTGGCGGACGAGGCGATCGACGGCAGCTGCAACCTCGTGTACGCGCGTACGCGCATGGTCGTGGCGATGTTCACGAAATACTGCGGGCGCTCGAGCCTGGCCAGCAGCGCCTCGGTGGCGGGCAGCCACGCCGGTGGGGCTTCGCGCAACAGCGCCGCCAGCTCTCGAAGCTCGGGCGGCACGAGAGCGGTCGATTGCAGGGCGGCAGGCACCGGGCTGGCCACATCGGCCGGGAACAGTTGCCGCGCGGGGACGTCGGCCGCCACCTGGAGCGTCTGTGGCCGCATCAGCACCAGGAAGGGTACGCTCTGCAAGGTCGCGGCGCGCCGGGTGTTGACCGCCTGGATTCGGGCGTTCTCATCGATGAGGAGCCCCAGCACCAACGACAGGTTGCCGCGCGCCGCCGACAGGTCGTTTCCTGCTCGCGCGATGGCGGCCTGGACCGAGATCGTATCGCGTTGAACGCTCGACAGCGCCGTCGACACCAGCCCGAGGAACTGACGATACAGCGCAATACGCACCTCCACTGCTCGCAGCAGCAGCGAGTGGTGATCGAGCGCCGTGATGCCAGCCGAAAAGACGCCGGACTCGTCGGCATCCGTCAAGAGACCCGCCGTCTGGATGCTCGAATACACCGACGCCTTGGTCGCCGCGGCGCGCAGCTGCGCGATCGGGTATGACGTCAGTTTGAATGAAGGGCCGGCCGCACCAGGCGTCTGCGCCTGCTCCTGCACGAGGATTTCGAGATCGTCGACGGTGATGCCGAAGTCGCCGGCCAGGATGCTGTCGATGAAGTTCGTGCGCGTGGACAACACGTACAACAGCGCTTCGTGCGATGGCGACGGCTTGAGGCGTTCCGCGATGTTGAGAGTCCGGAGATTGAACGAGACGTTGGACAGCGGCAATTGCGACGTGACATCGCCGGCGCTTGGCAGCGCGGATTTCGACGGCATCTGCTCGATCGCCGCGTCGCTGACCCCGGCCACGCCGGCTGCCGTGAGCACCGCCGACTTCGAGAACGTCGAGTCCGTCAGGCTCAGATCCGAAGTCTGTGAGCGGGTCGGCAGGTTGAGTCCGCCGAGATTCCCGGCGTTGCGGATCACGGTCGTGTCGAGATTGAGCGAGGTGCCCCTGGTGGGTACCGTGACGACCGACTTGGAGAGCGGCGCGACAAAAGAGCCCGCGCCGGCGGCAAGCGGCGGGGGAGGACCGGGGATGACGTTGCTGGCGTCCCGGGACAGGCTTGGCGAGATCGACGCCGACAAGGGGGCCGCGGCCGCAACCGGCTGCCCCTTGATGGAGGTGAGGTACGCGGCGAGGTCCTGAGCCGTGGCCACCGCGCTCTCGCGCTCGGCGATGTTGGCGATGATCGGCGAGGTGACCAGCCGCGAGGCATCGGTGCCTTTCAAGACGTTGGTGCGGTATCGATAAATATTCGTCTGCGTCTGCAGGAAGTTCAGGTTGAGGGCGTCCTCCACCCTGTTGATGCGGGCGTTGATCTGGTCACTGAACGCCTGCAGGCCATCGTCGGTCATGACCTGGATGTCGGCCTGACCAAACAAGGGAATCACCGTGTTCGTTCCCCTGGCCGTCACGGTGTATGGCGCGGTGGCGGCGGTATCCAGCAGCTTCTTGATCTCGGTGGAGGAGAAGACGCCATCGGAATTCCCGCTGGTGCCGAACGCTTCAGATCCGTCGGCCGGCGCCACGTAGGCCGCCGCGTCACGCCCGGTCTTCTCGTCGGCCGAAAGCCCCGCGTCGAGATCGATCAGCGGCGCGCCCTGAGCCCGCAGCAGCACGTTGGCTTCCCGCTGCAGAAACTTGCGATGTTGCAGCGCACTGTCCCGCGCGGCGGTGGCCTTCTGCTGCTCGTCGAGGAACACCTGGGCCAACTGCTCGGTGACGAGCACGTCGGGATCGTAAGTGTCGTCGGTCAACGGCACCAGCAGATTGGCGTCCTCGGGCTGCGTCAAATCGAATGGCGCCGCGAAGATCGACGTCTGCAGGGCGGTCTCGACCTCTTCCGCGTGGACGGGCGACACGTGCAGGGTCCAGCTTCGCGGGAACCACCGGTTCCTCTTTGCCTGCAGGTCGAGAGCGGCGGCCGGCAGAATGGCCGTTGGCGGCAATTTGACGTAGGCCGCGAGATCCGCCTGCGACGCGATCTGCGCGTTCTGCTCCATCACTTGCAGCAGCCGGGCCTCCACGGTGGCGCGTGACGCTGGAGTGAAATCGCCCGGGAGTCCTGGCGCCCCATTCAACAGTTGGGTAGGGCGCGCGCGGCCGCCGCTTCGCACGACCGCATTCCGGTCGAGAAACAGCAGCTTCCAGTCCTTGTCGAACGCGACCAGGCCCAGCGCCACACCAATTGCTTCCCAGGGGAGCGCGCCTGGTCCGAGCTGCAGCTCCGCGTCGAAGACGGTGGAGGCGATCCGGTTTTGCCACGTGGTCGCCGGTTGGGAATCGGGCAGCCGCAGGGCGGCCGGGTCGTTCGGCCAGGCCGCCAGCACGAGTTGCGCGCCGTCGACGATTTCCCAGTCCTCGAAGGCGTACTCTTCGGGGTCGCGCGTGCAGGAGGCGGTCAGCTGTCCACTCACTTCGTTTGGCGCGCTCCCCGTATCGATCTCCGCGCCGGTCGCCTTGCCGCTGACCGGCAACAGCGTCAGCACGAACACGCCGCCCTCGACCGACGTGTCGGCTTTCCGGGCGGCGAAGCTCTGGATCGGGACCGACGTCACGGCGTCCACGACGTCGAGCGGATCGAAGCTGTCGAGTGTCAGTTCGCGCGGAAGGGTCACGTCTTCGCCCGTGGCGGTGAAGCCGTAGCCGGCGGTGATGCGAAGACTGCCGTCGTTGCGAAGGTTGACGTCCAGCCCGCTGCCGACCCCGGGCGTCACCAACTGGGAGAGCACGGCGAGCCGCCCCGAACGATATTGCTGCTCGGTCGAGAGCGCGGTGTCGGTCAACGCGCGCCCGGTGTAAAACGACAAACGGCGCTGCCAGCCGGGTTCCAGCTGTTGCAGCAGCTCGGGCTGAATGCCGAGCAGGCTCTCGCCGGGCGCGGGCCGGTCTACTTTTGCCGTGCTCATGATGGGGTGTCCGCCTGGTTGGTGAAGTCCACGAAATTCGGGGCGCTTCTGCGCCGGACATAAAGCCCGAATACGTTCTGGCCGACGGCCTGTCCCCAGTCTGCCGAGCCGGCGGTGGTGGGCCGTGTGGGTGTGAGGTCTCCGCGATAGAGCCGCAACAATTCAATCGGCCGCCGAAAGCTGATGATCTGCGGCACAAAAGATTGCAGCGGGCGCGGGGTGAGCGTCTGTTTGAGCGCCGCAAAGCTCGCGCGCGGCACCGGGACAAGGGCCAGGACCGCCAGCTCCGTGTAGTCGTCGGGTGCGAGCGTGAGGTCGAGCGGGGGCAGATTCAGACTGTCGTCGAGCAACGCCGGCAGCTCGTCCTGGGGAATGATGCTGACGCGCACGTCGAGATGCTGCGGAAAGAAGCCTTGCGTGAAATCGGTCAGATTGATGCTCGAGAGAGGGAATCGTCCGGCGGGCGGCAGCAGGCGGAAGTATTGGCTGGCGCTGAAGTTCGCCGTCAGGCCGGCCTGGGCCCGGGCCGCGAGCACATTCTGGAGCTGCGCGTCGTACTGTCTGAAGAACGCGGTCTGGGTCGAGCGGTCGGTCAGGCCGAACTGCTGCCCCGTAAAGTCGCCTGGGACTTCGCGCCGCACCAGCCATTGGTCGACCCACTCGACATTGCCATGCTGCAGGCTGACCATCGCGACCGGCAAAAGCGCATCGTTCAACTTCGCCTGCGCTCGCGACATTCCACTGAAGATCTGCCACGCCAGCGCCGACTGCCGCTGGGCGGGCTCGTAGTTGGACACCGGATCGGGATACGGCACGAGCGCCACGGCCGTGGCTTCCACGATGTCGCCGTCGTGGGTCTGGCGCGACCCCTGGATTGACGTGGGGTACGACGTAATCGGATTGGCGGTGAACTCGACGGGGCGCAGGGCGAGCACGTAGAGCCCGCTGCGAGTTCTCCGCGGTGGCTGCGGCACCACGCCGAGGCCGAAGTTCAGGTCCAGCTTCTGTTCCTCGACCAGATCGGACAGGTGCACGTTGATGCCGGTGGGCAGCATGACGAGCTCGCCGCTCGGCGTCACGCCATGCCCGGCCGCGATAGCGACGCCGTCGGCGACGACCCGCCCGTTCACGTCGGTCAACCGGCTCACCTGTAAGCCGTGCACCACGCCGAATCCCGCGGTGCGGCCAAGATCCGCCTGGCGCTGCAGGAAGTAATCCTGTTCGCGCGCGAGATCGCGGGCCGCGAGGAAGCGTCCATCGAAGTACAGCGGACGCCGCCGGCGGCTGTCGAGCACCAGCGCGCCGCTCTCGGTGTGCTGCTGCACCTCTGCGGACGAGAGCTGTATGCGAGTCGATCCGGCCGTGAATGAAGTCGCCATGGTGCTTGTGTCCTGTTTCTGAAGTTCGTTGTCATTTTCCGGGCGGGGCCCTGGACCAGTCTTTGTTTTTGCGTAGTGTCCGCCTTCAGGCGGACCGTCACGGTCCGGCCAAAGCCGGACACCACGTTCAGTGAATGGCGCTCTATCGCGTCGCTGTGCATAGTGTCGGCTGTTAAACCTCGCCGGTGGTCAGCCCGGTCCAGCGCGCCAATAGCGCGCCCGGGTAGAGAAAGAGACGGGCGAGGTTGTTGATGGTGATCGCGGTCAAGTTCCAGACTGGTGCGGTTCCGGGGGTGGCTTGCGTTGCGCCGATGCTCACGCGCGCCAGAAACACTGCTGTACGGTCGAAGCGGGGATCGCTCGGGTACTCGAGCGGCGTGACCGATGGCCCCGCGGTGCCATCCAGGATGCGCTGCTTGAGCGCCTCGGCAGTCGGATCGACCGCCGCGCTGCCCGGGCTGCGCAGTGGTCCGACGGCCTGCCACGCATCCTGCGGCAGGCGCGGGTTCGCGTCGGCGCGCAGCACGAGTACGACGGCGAAGGAGTCGATCAGGCGATTGGCGACGAAGGCGTCCGTGGCGTCGTAGTCGTCCATCGTGGCAAACGACGGTGTCTTGCCGCGATCGCACGCGACGAAGGAGACGAAGACGTCGCCCACGATCGCGCCCGCTTTGAACGCGTTGATTTTGTCCGCGTCCGGCTGGTTGCTGAGATACCGGTCGAGCCGAATGCACACCGTGTAGGGCACGTCGATCACGCGTCCGGCGCGATCGATGGCAATCCCCGGCGTGACCTGCAGTTCGACGTCGGCCGGCGCCGCGGCCCCGTTGGTTTGCACCTTCAGTCCCGAGACCGTTCCGGTGCCGAGGGCGCTGCTCAGCACGCGCGCCAGACGGCCGCGGTGGTAGGTCTGCTCTGCCTGGAAATCCTCCACACCGAGCATCCGGCCGGTGGCGTACGACACCCGCACCGGGTCCACGGGCTTCGACAGCGGATCGCTGTTGCTCTCCATCTCGCGTGCTCCTTAGAACGGGTAGCAGAATCAAGATTCCGAACCACCAAGACACGAAGAACACAAAGAATCTCTTCGTCGTCTTCGTGATCTTTGTGCTCTTAGTGGTTCATCATCTGATCTCGCAATGTGCTCCTAGTACTCAGCCCGGCTGGACGGTCACCGCCACCTGGCGCTGCTGCGCAAACCCGCATCGTGTTAGGCATTCTGCTTGACGCTCCACGTATACGTCTTGATCGCGCCCGTCGTGGTCGCATCCGCTTTGAGGTTGATGTTCTGGTTGAAGGCCACGACCGACGGTCCGGTCAATCTGACTCCCGGCGCATCTCTGACCTCGACCGGCAACGTGGCCGCCGCGCTTTGCATGCCGAGGTCGTCGGTGACGATCAGCGAAAACGTGTACTTGCCCGGCTTCAAGGGGCCGGCCGTATCGGGTGTGATCACGAGTGCCGGATCGCTTGTGTCCGCGGGTCCGGCGAGTATCTTGCTCGATAAGATCTGTGACATGGCGGCAGAATCCTTTCGTGAGGTCCTCAGCTGGGACCGCTGACGATGGTCCAATGGAACTTCGCGAGGCGGTGCCCTGGAGAAGCCGACGATCCGCCGGCGTCGAGGTTGACGACGGCGTTCACCGGGACGGCGCGTGGACCGGCAAGTCTGGCGATAGGGCCGGAGAAGTCGGCGATGCCGCGGCCTTCGAGCCGCGGATCGAGCGCCGGCAGATGGGCGATGAATGCGCGTCGCCCGATGGCGCTTTCGTCGGCCCGCGCGATGTCCTTCGGCGGCGTCGGCGCCAGGTAGGTGTTCGCGCCGAGCAGCGACGCCATGCCGATGAGAAAGGGCTGCGAGGCGCGCAGATAGGTGACGGCGACGTGGGCCGGCTTCTCCCGTTCCACCACCCGCCGCACCAGCTGCAGGTCCACGGTCTCGACCTGATCGTGGACGAACACCGTCAAGCGATTCGCCAGCGCTTCGAAAAACACGTCCACCTGTTCCTGCTCTCTGGCGGTCTCGATCGCATCCGCGAACAACGACAGAAACTCCTGGCGGTGCTCGTCGCCAAGAAACAATGTGTCGCCTACAAACGAGTTGGCGCTCTCGAAGTACCCCGGGAGCAGCGGGTCGTCGTGGATGCTGAGGTCGGCGCCAAGAATCGTCGCGAACGTATGGCGCAGCCGGTAGTCTTCGAGCAACACCACGGCTCCGCGGCGGCACAGTCCGGCGGTGGCCACGTCGATCGCGTCGGCGACGCCCTGCACGGTGCCGCGTTCCCGGTACAGCCGCGGCGTTTCGAGGATGCGCCGGCGCCGGCGATCGGGCGGCAACGGATCGGGGTCGACGCCGATCCAGGCGCCCAGCCAGTCGATGCCGGCCTCCGGTGTCGTGCCGGGATTCGTGAGCAGATAGGACCAAGCGACGCGGTCCTCCATCTGCGTCATCGGGCCTTCGAAGATATTCACGAACCGTTCGAAGAAGTCGGCGCGCGTGCTCGTGCCGGGCACGTCGGCGTCTGGTCCGAACGTGTCCTCGCGATACAACTCCGGCAGGTAGTGATCGACGTACGAGAATCGGGACGCGTAAATCCGCAAGGCCGCGACCTCGGGCGTCGCACGGCCATCGCCGGTCAGATCCAGCCGCACGCCGAGATAGCGTCCGCGCAGCGTTCGTACCGCGACGTCCGCGCGTTGCGCGAGCGCCATGAACAGTCCCTTCCGCTGCGGCTGCGGCTGCGGCGCCAGGCCGAGCAGGCCGGGATGGAACGGCACTTCGCACGGCTCGCGCAGCCAGACGCCACGCGGCGCCGTGGGAAAGTCGAACGGCACCCCGGCATCTCCGAAGACGTGCGGGAACCACGGCGTAGCCGGATCGTCGAGGGCTGCCGGGTCGTCCGTCGCGGCGAGCCAGGCCACCGCGCCGCAGCGTTGGGGCAGCGACGCTTCGAGGTAGAGACGATGCCAGGCAGTGCGGCTGGTGCCGGAATCCAGGCGCATCTGGTTGCGCGCAGTGCCGGTGCGAGCCAGCGAGTTGAGCGAGAGAGGCACCAGCGGAAAGAGATCCCCGCCGACGTTGTAGTGAGGCGGCTGCATGAAGCCGTGCACGAACGGTCCGGGATTGACGGCGGCGAGGGCGTAGGTGTCTCCGGTGGGCGTGAGCGGCAGCTCCATGCCGCCGATGGCGTAGCTGGCCGCCTTCTTGTTCTGCGAGGCGATCAGAGCGATCTGCTGATCGTCGAGCCAGGCGAGCGCGTACGGGAAGCGGAAGCCGGCGAGCGAGGACACGCTGTCGATCGACTCGAGCGACGTCAGGGTGCGCAGCCAGACAGCGTCGTTGTCGGCCGCATTGCGATGCCATGACAGGATGGCGACGCCGCCATGGCCGTTCTCGGCCATCGCGACGTAATATTCGCCCGTGGGCAATGCCAGCGTCGCGGAGACTCGCGGAGGGTCGGCGTTCTCCGCGCAGGGACGCAGGACGTTGTTGGCATAGGGGAGCGGGGGCAGATCGGGAAGGGGCAGTCCCTGTACCCGCAGCAATTGGTGGTTGTCGCGGTCGAGCGCAATCACGCCGCCGCCGGGATGCGCCACCAGGCGCCACGCCTTGAAGCCCGCCGCTGTTTGAGGCAGCGTGAAGTTCGGCCAGCGGTCGTGACGGTCGACGAACACGATCTGGCCGTCCACCGCCATGTACAGCACGCCGTCGGAGCCGAGCACCAGGTCGGTCACGGGAGCGAGTGGGGGCGGCGTGAAGATGGGGATCTCGCCGGCTCCGGCGCCCCCGGCGACCACGTGTCCAGACGCGGCGTCCCACCGCGCGTAGGTGCCGTAGGGATCGAGGGCGAAGGGGACCGCGTCGAGCAGACCGGCCACCTGAGCGAAATTTTCTGGATTGGGCGGCGCGTCGGGCGTACTGCGCAGGTGCAGCCGCTTCCGCGTGGAGCAATAGGCGACGCCGGCGGACGAGTCGGGAGCGCTTTTGACAAGCGTCCAGTCCGACTCGGACGACAGCATCCAGAAGCGCAGTCCGTTGGCGTCCATCAGCAGACCTTCGGCACCACGGGAACCGCAACGCCTTCCCCCGAGTCGGGCTCGGGTTCGAGACTCGTGGCGGGTGCCACTCCAGATCCGTCAGGTCCCGCCACCACCTTCACCTTCAGCAGCTCCGGCAGCTGGTATCCCTTGAGCGTGACTTCTTGCTGCAACGAGGCATTGCTGCCTACCGGAACGTAGGTCCGATCGTCCTGATAGCGAAAGATTTGAACGCCGTTGACTTCTACCACGCCCTGCACCTGACTGACGATGACCTCCAGTTCGAGGCTGCGCACCGTACGTCCGAGTTGCCAGCCGGTCTGCAGCGTGCCGCCAGGGGACAGCGGCCACAGGTATCGTCGCAGCGCGTCCTCCACCTGCTGGCTGACCACGCGCAGGTCGAATCCTGCGAGCACCTCGATCGCGATCGACAGTCCGATCCCGACATACTCGGTGCCGATGACATACAGCTCCGCGGCAACCGGCTTGCGCTGGTTGAGAAAGCTGACGGTCGTGACCAACAGCGGACGGTCGGCTCGCGGACAGGGCGGCTGGACGCCGTCCTTCAGCGGGATGACCATCACCGAGACGACGCCCGGCACGTTCGGCGTGCGAGTCTGCGGCTTGAAAAGAGGCAGGACCTCGACGCGTCCGATGCCCGCGCCAGGGATGCTCTCCGCCAGGCTGCGGTAATCGTCGGCCGTGACGGCGCGATCGCGATGACGAAGCCAGGCGGGAATGCGCTTCTGCGCCGCGTCCAGCGATTCGGCGTCGGCGCCCCCGGTGGTGGCGATCGGCTGCCTGACCGTGATCGCCTGCGTCACCGGTTTGCCGGTTTGATCGCTCGCGGCGATCGCTTTCAGCATCGCCGGCGGCAGGTTGCCGGCTGCACCGCCGCCGCTTCGCATCGACCGTACGCGGACTCGCCGGCCCTGGGGTGGGATCACGCCGCGCAGGTTGTCGCCGAAGGTCACGAGCCCGCTCTCGGGGTCGAGCGTGTACGCCGTCACCGCGCCGGGCAGCGTCGCGAGGTCGTCGACTCTCTGCCACAGCTGTGCGCCGATGCCCGGCATGTCCACGTCGAGCATGAAACTGTCGACGTCGATTTGGCTCGAGGGCAGGAGAAATGTCTGGCCGGCGGTGCCGTCGCTCACGCCCAGCACGAGAGCCTTCCGCGACGTGCGCTGGTCGATCTGCACGGCGTTGACGCCGATCCAGCTCACGCGCAACGCCGTCGTGGCCTTGAGCCGCACCCACGTAACGAGGCGCTGCTGCGTGTCGAGGTCGTCGACGCGCGGCGGTTTGGTGCCGACGCCCGCCTGCGCATCCGTCCCGACGTCGTTGGCTGGGGCGCCGATCACCTCCGCCGGCGGCAAACCCAGGCGGACGATGCCCGGGCGTGTCAGACCCTGCGTAGTGTCGGCGAAGACGGTCAGTTCCTCAAAGTGCGGAGTGTTGCTCGCGTCGGTCTTCAGGCTGATCTGCCACGTGTGAGTCACGGCGGCCCGTGGACCGACATCCGCGAACGGATCCGGCAGATCGAGCGCGGGGACGATTCCGACGTTGAGCACGCGCTGAACGGCGTTCTTCCCGCCGATGGCGTCGACGACGGCCGCGTTCTGTCCGACCTTCGGTGCGAGCAGTGCGATCCACAGCGACTGGTCGAGCGTGTCGGTGCCAAGATCCACGCCCGCCGGATCGGCCAGGTCGTTGCCGAAGACCTGCTGCGTGTAGTAGCCGGTCGGGCGCGTCCCCAGCTTGTAGAGCGCCTGCAGCCCACTGAGCAGTGGTAAGGCCTCGGCCTGGTCGTCCTGACTGAGCGGCGCTTTCCTGAACACCTCTCCCAGGATCGGCAGCAGATCGAGCCCGCCAAGGGTCTCAAAGGGTGCGGGCCCGCTGATGGTCGCGCCGGGGGCGAGCGAGATCACGGTCGTTGTCGCCGGGTCGCCCAGCAGCGAGACCAGACCCGCCGCGGCGGCGGCGGGCTGCATCGGCATACCCAGCAGCTTCAGAAACGTCAACCGCTGTTTCTCGGGGACGAGATTGGCGCGATAGAGCAGCGCGTCGCCGAGCCACGCGAACAGCTCCAGCAGCGTGCGGCCGGGATCGCCTTGCTGGGGCGCGCTCCACTCGGGCGTGTGCGCAGGAATGCTGGCGAGCAGGTCCTGCAGCAGCTGGTCGAACGAACGATCGTCAAGGGCCGGCGGTTGCAGCGGCATCAGGAGACTCGCATGCTCAGGCCCGTCTGCTGCGCGGCGCCGGTGCGGAGCAGGCGGTAGAAGATCTGCACGTGGATCTGCCCCGGTGCGCCGTCCACAGGATCGACGTCGACGCGATCGAACGCGGCCCGGGTTTCGTAGGCCTTCAGGTTTTCCAGAATGGCGGCTTGAATACGCCGGCGCGTCGCAACGGTATTGCCTTCCTCGAGGAATCGCTGCAACCCGGCGCCAAACCGCGGCCGCAGCAGCTGCTCGCCGGGCCCGGTCGTCAGAATGATGCGCACCGAGTCACGGACGCTTTGCTCGAGCGTCGGGTAGGTGAGCCTGCCGTCAACCGGCAGCGGGAGGAACGGCCAGCTCACCGGATCGCGAAACGCGATCGTCATGATTCGCCTCCGACTTTCGACACCGCCGCCGATGGGATCGGAATGCAGATCTTGACGAACGGCAGCCAGAAAAACACGATGTTCAGCAGCGACAGGAAAATGTTGAGCACGAAGAACGCGCAGATCGTGATGATCGGAATATTGAAGCTGCAAATCCACGAGAGGTTGAGCCCTCCTGAAGGGCCGTTCCCTTTGCTGAGCTCGCCGAGGCTCGATCCCTGGATCGCGTTCATCAGGGTATCCGGCACGACGAAGGAGACGTTGGGCTTCGCCGCCTTGAAGAAGGCCGCGGTCGGCCGCGGCAGCGGGACGGGCGGACCGATCAAACCAGCGGCTTCGTACCACGGCGCAATCTCGAACGCGTCGCTGTACTCGCTCCAGATGGTGCGCGGCGGACAGTGTTCGTGTCCGCGGTCGTGTCCGCGCACCCGCAGGAATAGACGAAGCTTGTAGAGACGCGTCGGATCCTGGTAGCGGCCTTCGGGGGCAAGAACCGCGCGGCCGCGCGCAGCCAGGCAATGTTGCGCCGCGGCGATCACGGCGGCTTCGTCGTCCCGACTTGACGGCTCCCAGTCGATCGGCAGATCGAGCGACCCATTGCCGGTAGGGCTACCGCTCAGGAGAACGCTGTTGGCGGCCGCCAGGAAGTCGCCCACGTTCCACTTGTCGTCATTCGAGAGAGTCACCGAGCGGCGATTCAGCGCCTGCACCAGCCGTTGACCATCGGGGGTGCCGTCGAACGCGTTGAGCTCGATCGCCACGACCTGCAGCAGATTCAAGAAGGCCAGAAAGTCGAGAGCACCGTGCTGCCGGCAGTAGTCCGCCGACATGTATCGGTAGTCGACCGTCCGGCCGGCGTAGGGTGCGTAATGCGTGCCCTCGAGCAGCAGCGGCGGAATGTTCTGCCTGAGCGACCCATCGCTGTAGTCCAACGCGACCGGCGACTGGTCGCTGACATCGCTGCTGGCGGTCGGGACCGCCGCGAAGACGATCGTCTTGCCGAGACGTTCGCATACCTCGGGCGGCATGACAAAGGCCGGGCTGATCGTTTCGGTGAGCGCCGATTGCATCAGGTGTGCGCTGAGCAGCCGATCGAGCGCCGGTTGTCCACTGAACAGCGCGGGCCGCCGGGCCGGATCCGGATCGAGCTCTTCATCGGACTTCTTCAGCCGCGTCCAGCCGAACGCGCCGGCAGCGTTCTGCATCCAGGCCTCGGGCGTCAGATCGTGCCGGTTGGTCCGGGACTTCGGGTCGGTGGCGATGCGCCGGATGACGAGCCCCGCACCGTCGATTCGGTCGGGGCTGAGGCGCGGGCCGCCGACCGTATCGCAGGACAGATCGATCATGGCCACCTGCAAGCTGCGCTGGACCGGCTGGAGCAGGTGCAGAACTCCATCGGGCCCAGGTCCGACGAGGGCCGCCGTGGACAGGCGGCTGGCCGGGTCGCGGCCCAGATCGGCGAAGAACCGCGCCGGGAAATCGGTGTCCCGCATGCGGAGCAGCGTCGGCCGCGCGGCGAGCTGACGATCCAGCCCGATGCCGCGAACCAGGATGGGGTGAGTCACCATATGTTCCCCGCTCCCGGCGTGTAGGTCGTCGCGATGACGGTGGTGGCCTGCAGCACGTCGCATTTGACGATGCCGGTGAAGGTGCTCATGGCTGCTGTCACACTGACTTGCGCGGCCGTGACCTCGACCTGGCTGGCGGCCGTCACGGTCACTTTGCCGATGGAGTTGATCGTGATGCCCTGGGTGTCGATCCTGATCGAGCTGCCGCCGGCGTGCGTCAACTCGATGGTCCCGCCGCCGGCATCCGTCAGACTGGCCACCTGGCCTCCTGGCGTCGACAGCTTGATCGTCTCCTGGCCGCTCTGCTCCTCGACGATGGCGACTCTCGTGCCGTTCTTGCCGGTGAACGTCCACCGATCGACGCGGTCGCCGGAGCCCCCGAACTGCTCGGGCGCCGAATCGCTGCCGTTCCACAGACTGCCGACGACGACCGGAAAGCGGGTGTCCCCGGACAGAAAGACCACCAGTACTTCATCTCCCGTATCCGGAAACAGGAATGCGCCTTTGTTCGCGCCGGCCACGGGCACGGCGACGCGCGCCCAGACCGGCGCATCTTCGTCGGCGTTGCCGTCGCAGTTGTAGATGCGAATCTGCACACGGTTCAGGCTATCCGGGTCCTTGACGCTGACGACCCTGGCCAGATACGCCGCCGGTCCCAGCAGCGCGGCGGAGTGTTCGCGCAGCAACAGACTCATGCCGCACCGCTCCCGAGATAGGCGCACTCGGCGATGACGTCGGTTTCGTAGCCGTGCTCCTGGTCGTATCGGTGCACGGTCTCGACGACGTAGTAGGTGTTGCTGAAGCGCGCGCCGAGGCCTGTCATTTCCAGATGGGAACCGACACGCAGATCGGGATTGCCTTCGGTGGTGGCGTGCAGGGTGACGAACCGGCGGCTGCGCTGCTCCCATTCCGCATCCACCACGGCCTGGCCTTCCGCGCTGTTGCGCACGGAGACCTGCGCCAGTTGCTCGGCGCGTTCGCCGAAGGACTGCTGCAGGATCTCCGACCCCGCGCGCCCCGCTCCAGGGCCTGGCGGGTTGCCGTGGCGCGACGCCGTGATCACCTGGCCCTGTTGAAAATCCCACCCGGAATACTCGACCGCCGTGACCTGGTGGGCCAGATCCGCGATGACGCGTGCGCGGCGCGCCTTCCCGTCAATCGACAACTGGATCTGATTGCGCTGGATGTGCGACAGGGGAGCGGCGTGAAGTTCGGTCTTCACCACGTGGAGGTCCACGTCGTAGCGCGCGAGGATCCGGCGAACGAACGCCAGATCGGATTCATTGAGTTGCACGTGGGTGCCGACGTTGTCGCTGAGGCCGTCGGTTTTCGGTGTCAGCGCGCAGGTCGCGGCCACGTTCGACACCAGGTCGGCGAGCGTGACGTTCTCGTGAACCTTGCTGCGGCGCTTCATCCGCGCGGCCTGGAGGGCGTCTTCCGCCAGCACGACCAGCTCAGGAGGATTCTCCGCCGAGTAGCGACCCTCGATCGCCGAGATCCGGCCTTTGAAGAGCGCGGTCTGGCCAGACTGATCGCCGCCCGATACCTCGATCTCAGCTCCCAGCTTCAGCACCGCATCGTCTTCGAAGACGAAGCTGGCGTGGCCGTTTTCGAAGCTGCCGAAATTGCCGAAGCGCAGCTCCATCGACGTGAGACCGCCCGTGCTCTCGCGCATCTCCATCGCGACGAGCTGGGCGTTCACGATTGGCTTCGCCTGGCTGTCGACCGTCACCGTAGGGGTCGCGTTGTAGATTGCGACGCCGCTCGAGGTCACCGGGGTATCGGCCACGTCAATCCGCCTTCAATCGCTCTCGGCGTTCGCGCATGCGCGCGAGCGCCTCGGCCAGGTCCGTCTTCGGCCGCGCCGGGCCGCCGTGCCCTGGCGCATCGCCCTGTGGAGAAGGGGCGTCCCTCACGTCCACCTCGACTTCGTCTATGGTTACCGCCATCTTTAGTGCTCCGTTTCGCAATTGCGCTAACGTCTCGGGCCCCGATGCATCCCGCCTCGCTGCGGTGCTGGTCGGTCAAATGCTCCCGGCATCCTTCCTCCTCGCGCCTGGCGATCCGGGCGCCTCGACGCCCGAATACGTCACCGTAGTTGCGAAACGGAGTACTCAGTCCTCGTCGAATTGCAGCAGGTCTTTCCAGCTCACCTTCGCGCCGACATCGGCGCTGAGCCCGACGCCTGCACCCATCTGCGCCGCGCCGCCGACGCTGAAGCTCGCACTGGCGCCGACAGCCAGGTCCGCGGCCGCGCCTCCCTGGAGCATGGCCGACGCATCGAGGCCGGCGCCCACGGAGAGACTCGTGCCGCCCGAGACGGAGATGCCAGCGAATGCGCCGGAGCTCGCCGAGATCCCAGCCGAGCTCTGACCGCCGAAGAGACTGCCCGACCCGCTGGTATTCCAGTTGGTCGATGCATCGGCGCGAGGGGTCGTCACGAGCCCTGCCGCGGCTCTGGCGCCGCCTCCAGCGCTCACCTGCAGGGTGGCGCCGCCGGTGGCGCGCAGGCTGCCAAGTCCGTTCGATGTCGCCAGCGCACGCGCCGCGCCAGGGTTCCCGCCGCGTGTTGCCACCGACAACGCGCTGTCGGACGCTCCGGTGGGCACCAGCGAAGCGCCGGTATCGGTGGTCGGACGATCTGGATCCGGCTGCAGGAGTGGTCCCTGCTCGTTCATCGCCAGGTTGAGACTCGACCGCAGCGGTACGCCCTCCCTGGAAAAGAAATCGATCGTCTCCTTGTATTGCGTGAGCACACCCTGGAAGCGAAATGCTCCCCAATGAAAGAGCAGGAGCGCAGGTGCGCCCGCGCCGCTGTTCTTGGTGGCGCCGCCCGCCGGCTGCGAGGGCTTCAGGAACTCGGCGATTCGCAGCGTCGTGCCCCGGACGTCTTCGCCGATGTCGGTGTTGTCGAACACCGCGTCGAACGACAGCTTGGCCGCGAACTGCGAGACGTGCTGCTGCTGGCCGGTGCGGTCCGGCTGGTTCTGCTGTTGCGAAGAGGCCTCGAGGTAGTACGACAGCGTCAGCGGATTGAAATCGAACACGATGCGCTTCGACGCATCGCTCTCTTCCTCGCTCTTCACGAGATAGGCCCGGGTGATGTCGCTGGCGTCGATTGGCATCCCGTCTCCCTACACAGTCGGCGACACGGAGAACAAGCCTTCGTGTGCGAGGTGCAGCTCTTCGATACCAACTTCGGAGCCGCGTGCGTTCAGGTCCGCGAACTTGAACTTGACGGGCATGGCGCGCTGCAGTTGCCATGCCCTGACCGCGGTTTGATCGAGATCGAGCACGTTGATCGTGACCTGGAGCCGAGGCGCGAAGTAGCCGTTCGCAAAGGCGTTGTAGATCGCCCACATCTCACGGTTCGTGCTGATGCCGCGCTTCAACACGACGGTGGCAAATGTCGTCCCGCCGGCACGCACCGCTGCACCGTAGTTGCGTCCGCCTTCCTTGATCACCCGGGGCTCCATCGTCGCTTCGAGACCGCTGCATTCGGCAAAGGCGCCCTGGCAGATGTCGATGACGTCCGATCCGGCGGAGCCGAGCAGGGCATCCGGTCTGAACTCGACGTGGAATCGGAAGACGTGGAGCGGTGTGTCGGTGGGCATCACGCGGCTCCTGTCAGCTGCGCCTGAATTTCGGCCTCGGACGTGCTCCCGGCCTGAACGGTCAGCGTGACGGTAATCAGTTCAATCGAGGCGGCCGCCTGAAAGCCGACGACCGCGACGATGCGGCCGTTGTCGATGTCGTTCTGCGTCATCGTGTTTCGATCGCAATGGACGTCGAAGGCTTCGGCCGGACTGGCCCCGTCGAGCGCGCCGAGTCCCCACAACCGCGTCAGGAAAGCGCGCAGCGTCCGCTCGAGTTGTGCCCACAGCCGCGGCCCATGGGATTCGAAGAGATGGCTTTCCCCGAGGTGTTGCGCCATTCGGCTGATCACCGACACCAGGCGATTGACAGGCGCGGGCCGATACGACTCGCCCGGATACGTCGTCACGTCGCTGAGCAGGCGAATGCCGGCTGGTGTGAAGCCGAAGAGACTGAGCCGCACCACGAGCGGCTTCACGGTGTTGCCCTGCCAGACCGGCTTGCTCGCCGGGACCAGCGTCTCGTACATCGGCAGCGCCGGAAAGAGGTCGACGATGTCGGCGGGGGCAATTTTGGTGGCGCTGGTGAACGTGCCGCGCAAGAGGGCGTTGCGCGCCAGCAAGCCGGCAAGCGTGCC
This sequence comes from Acidobacteriota bacterium, assembly GCA_040007095.1. Classification (GTDB taxonomy): domain Bacteria; phylum Acidobacteriota; class Vicinamibacteria; order Vicinamibacterales; family CAVVIG01; genus JBDTVS01. Next base: position 31,454 of record JBDTVS010000061.1, on the reverse strand, counting down.
GTCGGGCGGCTCCAGTCCTTCGAGCAGACCGTGCGATCGCGTGGTGCGAAGCCAGGGGTACGCCAACTGGAGGAACGCGCTCGACGCCGAGAGCCCCGCATCGGCGGTCAGTTCGGGTAAGACCAGCGCGATCGCATCCTGCACACCGGTCGCTGCTCCGGCGGAAGGACCATCGAATGCAGGCGAGATAGGTTGTTCGAAGGGGAGCGGCATGGCCGCGACGAATTGCACTTCTCGCAGGTCGCTGGTCGAAAGGCGCTGCACGACCGTTCGCAGCGTGGCGCTCCACGCCTGGTACTCGGCGGGACCGAAGCGCGGCGCGGGCAAGGGATACGTTCGCAGGTCTTCGGATGGCGCCGGCGAAGGCACGCAGGGAATAAACTGCTCCGGCCCGAGCGCGAGATCCTCGGTCTCGCCTTTCGCCACGTGCATCTGCGCCGCGTGCAGTAACGGCAGATCCGGCAGCAGCAGGAACGAGACATCCGGCAGGCCCCAGAGATGGGCGACGCCATGCCAGCTGGATTGGTCCTCCGGGCTGGCGTCGGGGGCGAGCAAGCGTGGGATCGTCGCGGCGCGGTCGGCGGCGTTGGCACCGACGTGCAGCACATCGGCCTCGTACTTGGGACCGATCGGATCTCCCATTCTGACGACGTAACAGCGCTGTCCGCCTTGAGCGAAGAACGCCTGCACGGCGAGCGCCAGATAGTCCGTGCCGACCGCATCAGCCGATCGCCCATCGTCGTAGAGCGCGTAGAACGCTGCGTAGTTTTCAATCGGTACGGGGATGTCGTAGCGAAGGTCGCAGTCGCGCCTGTGAGGACCGTCAAGCCATCCATAGAGCCTCAGCCAGTCGAGCTTTGTGATCGGCAGGGGCGTCACGCTTTCATCGGCCCCGCGCCGCAACCGCACCAGGCCGACGAAGCAGGCCACGTCGGCCCGATCCGGCTCGTCCGGGGTGACGGGGAGATCGGGTTGGAACACGATCCGGCTCATACCACAAGGTCCTTGGGTGGTGGTTGCTGGAACCACCGGGATCACCGAGATCACCGCCGCCGAGATGACCGGGGAACCCGATCGTTCTGCCCGGTCTGCTGGGCGATTGAACTCACGCCAGTGCGTAGTGTCCGGCTTCAGGGACCGTGATAGTCCGCCTGAGGGCGGACACTACGCATGAATAAAGAGTGCTTTACGGGGCGGATTCGATCTCGAGCCCTTCCACCGAGAGCACGATTTCTTCCATCGCCACGTCGCCGGCGCCCTTGCCGGAAAGCGTCGGCCCGGTCCACTTGAACGGAATGACGCCGCGCAGCTTGAATTTCTGCACGGCGTCGCCGGACTCGTCGCGCAGCGTGATCACGACTTCTCGTTTGGCGTTCGCGCCGTCCGTGCGCGTCTGCGTGATCCAGGCCCAGAAGTCCAGCGAGTTCACCAACCCGCGCTTGCAGGTCACGTTTTCGACCTTGTGAATGCCGGCGAATTTCTGCACGTGCGGTTCGGGGTCGTTGCCGTTGCGGTACTCCGAGACGTGAATCTCCGTGGACAGTCCGGTGACGTCGGAGAAGCCGCCGAGGATCGTGTCGGGGCCGTTGGGGCCCTTCCAATCGACCAGGAAGTTGTAGGCCGGGTAAGGCGCAGTGCGGTCAGCCATGGTGTGCTCTCGCTCTCCTCACAGTGTCTGTGCTCGAAATCACCACCCGTCCGACCGTTGCCGCGACCCGCGCGTCGCGGTCGGCAGCCAGGTGGAGTGGGCGCTCATCAGTCGATCGATACGGTCTCAGGACCGCGCGTCCGCGGTCTTCTGGCCGATCCGGAAAATCACGAACTCGGCGGGCTTGAGCAGCGCGACGCCGATGAGACAGATCAGCCGGCCGTTGTCCAGGTCGTTCTGCGTCATGGTGCTGCGGTCGCAGCGGACGAAATAGGCTTCCGCATCGGTCGTGCCGAGCAGATTGCCCTGGCGCAGCTCGTTGTGCAGGAATTCCTCGACCGACTCCTTGATCCGCGCCCACAGCAGCGACCCGTTGTTTTCGAACACCGCCCACTGCGAGCCGTTGTCGATCGAGTGCTCGAGGTACACCAGATAACGCCGAACGTTCACGTACTTGATCTCGGAATTGGACGAGGCCGTTCGCGCGCCCCAGACCCGATAGCCGCGTCCTGGAAAGAAGCGCAGGCAGTTGATGCCCAGCGGGTTGAGTACGCCTTGCTCGGCGAAGTTGATGTTCCGCTCGAAGCGCAAGGCGCCCAGCACGACCTCGTTGGCCGGCGCCTTCGCTACGCTGTGCTGAGTGTCGTTGCGCGCGTAGATGCCGGCCTGGAAGCCTGAAGGGGGCACGGCGATTTCGCTGGCAATCGCGGTGCCCGGCCGCGACAACGGATTGGGCGTGATGACCCACGGCGTATAGAGCGCGGCGTAGGACGAGTCGATCTTGCTGCGGACGTCTCTCACCTGCGAGGCGATGCAGTTGGCAGGCGTGTCGAGAATCGCGACGCGGTAGGAACGCGGCTTCTCCACGTGCGTGATCAGCGTGTTGATCACCTGGTCGGCGATCGCAAACGCGGAGGAGCCCGGGGCGGCGACAATGGCGATGTCTTCGAGGCCGTCGAGGGCTTCGAGCGCCGTGTCGTAGTCCGCGTTGACCGGCTCGGCCCCGTCGTTGCCGCCGGCCAGGACGTACTCTTTGGCCACGGTTTTGGTCGGCCAATCAGGGAACAGCTCCGCGAACAGGGTCGCGGCGTTCAGGTTCTTGCCGACCAGCATCGCGACCTGATTCTCGAGCACGTCAATACGGCGTGGCGGGGTCGGTCCCAGCACCGTGCCGATGTATTGCGGATGATTGGCGTCCAGTCCCAGACCTTCGTAGACGCTCGTGTTGCCCGAGGCGCTGGGGAGGCTCACCGAGAGCGTGATGAGCGTGAGGTTCGCGGGCAGACCAGTCAGTTTGGTGGCCGGATCGCCCACTTTGAGAAAGTCTCCGCCGCCGCCGTTGCTGTAGAACGCCGGCTTCTTTTTCGTGGCGTCAGCCGGATCCGGCGCGTCGGGATCCACGAGCAGGGAGCCGGGCGGGAGGTTCCCGATGTTCTGGGTCTTGTTGGCAGCCAGGCTGATGCTGACCTTGCTCTGGTTCAGACCACTCCCGGGGAATCGCGCGGCGATCGCCAGACGGTCGTCCGACGGCGTCACTGCGCCGGCCCGGCCCGCGTCGTTGACGGCCTTCGGCGTAAAGACGCGCGACACATACAGGCGCGATCCGCCGTTGTCGAAGAAGGCCTTGACGCTGAGCGCGAGGTAGTTGACGTTCTTGGGGTCGGCACTATTGGTGGCAAGCGTCAAGTTGCCGTACCCGCCATAGATCGCCGCAAAATCCCCGAAGCTCGTCAGTAGTTCCGGCGGCATGTGGTCGACCTGCTCGGTTGACCTGGTCGGGACCGGACCAGTCAGCGTCGGGCCGACAAACGCGGCAGTGCTGGTGCCGACCCCTTCGATCGACGGGGCGCGGAAGCTGGTTTCTTCCACATAAACGCCAGGTGCTAAGTACTCGGGCACGGCTCCTCCTTTGGACCCTAAACAGCGATCGGCATCTCGAAATGACTCTGCGTGCCGCGACCGATCTTCACGGCCTGAGTGAGCGTCTTGAGAACCGGATTGTCGAGGTCATTCAGCACGTCGTCCGGATCGGGCAGCCAGGTGTCGCTCCGGATGAAGTTGTCGGGGTCGACGTACGCGGTCACCGTAGCAGCGACCGTCGTCGTCATCACGTCTCCCTCGTCGGAAACGCTCGCCGACTGGCCGATTCCCGGCACCGCCAACACGGCCTCGCCCTGACGGTCGCTCATGCCGGTGGCGAGTACGGCGGCGTCGCTGTCGCGCGTCAGCCGCAGCATCGCCCACGGCACGCCTATCCTGCTGACGCCCTTTGTCACCGACACTCGAACCACCGCCCAGTTGAATCCAAGCACTGCCGCGGGACCGGGAAAGAGGGTGACATCCTGCGGCCGCATCGACGAGTCGGGGTCGTTCACCGGCGTCGGCTTACGCGGCAGGCTCAACTGCGCCCGACGTGCGAAATAACGAGCGCCGGCTGGGACGATCGTCACCTCGAATGCACGGGCCGACGGCCACGGCGCCGTGGGATTGAACTGGAGGGTCAGATCGCGCAGGCCCAGGGCCTGGAACACCACGAAGACGCCGCTGGCATTGCGCCGGATGTCGAGCGCCCGGCCGCCCACGGCGAGCGGGTCCAGCACCGATTGCCTGGAAAATGCATCGACGCAGCGGAATGCCCCGAGGACGCGGCGATCGACGGTGTCGAGGACGCGCATCAGTTGCTGTCCTCGGCAGCGCCTGCCGGCCCGATTTGAAAGCGCGTCGCCACCACGGGGCCGCCGGCGACGATGGACCGATCGATGCGCACGAACCTGGCCAGGTACGCGACGCTCAATCGATACTTCGGTCCGAGCGCATCCCAGATGCGCAGGATGTCTTCGAGGTTCAAGTTCGCCGGGATCAACTGCACGGTGTCGGTCGCATCCCATCCGGCGTTTTTCGAGAGAATCGAGGCGTCGAGCACGGGATTTTCCTCGAGCTGCTGCATCACCCACCCCAGGATCGTGTGTTCGGCCTCGACACTCGTGCCCCAGTAGGTGACCAGATAGTGCAAGTCGAGAAAGAGCGTGGGCTGCTGATCCGGCCGGCCGACGATCCGGCTGGGCGAGCGCAGCTGTTCGTTGCGCGTGATGCGGTGCAGAAAGACCGACACCAGCTGGTCGAGGTTCTGCGCGTCCTCGCCGGCAATCTCCGCGCTCGAGACCGGGCGAAACGCGCACTTGAACGCGTTTTTCAACTCGGCGGGATAGTTCTGATCGAGGTAGTCGGCAATTGATTTTCCTACCGAGTACACCGCCCGAAAGTTAGCCACCCGGCTCTCCCTCCATCAGATACTCGCGAATCGCCGGCGTGGCGGCCGCGAGCAGGCCGAACAGCTGGCCGTCGCCTTCGCCGTGCGTTTCCACCCAGCCGCGCTCGACGAGATCCGCGAGCGCCTCGTCCACTTCGGGACGCATCACGTCGCCCTCCGGAGGGAGCCACCAGGCATGGATGCCTTCGGCCGAGTCCCGGGCACTCGGATGTTCGACGAGGTAGCGAAGGATTTGGTGCTTGAGCGCTTCGCTCATTCGCTGGACGCCGGTTGTTGTTTTAGCAAATGCACGGCCAGGTCAACGCGCGTTGATCGCTGGCGTTCAGCAGGGTGCCGGGCGGCCGATGCGGCAATCGAGCCGCAGTGCTCGCCGTGCCGCGAGGCTGCGGGTCGTGGCGTGGGACGGGCGCCGCTGCACGGATCTTGGCGACAGGCATCTTGATGAATCGCCGCATAGCGGACGTTGGTTTGCCGCAGGGTGCGGATCAATCGCCGCACCCATCCCGGCTAGTGTCCTGCGTTCGACGATTTAGTACACGGCTTCCGGCGCGCGGCGCCCGCATGGCAAGGCGCGACGACCGAGGATACCGGGAGTATCTGAGGGAGGAGCAACGCCGCCAGGCGGGATGCCCCGCCCGGAAGACGTCCTAAAGCGTCGGACGCAGGACACTAGTCTGCACACGCGTATTCCGCGTCGCGTCGTACGTGGTGTCCGGACTACAGCGTGTTCCAGTTGTACGTAGCGTCCGGCTTCAGGCAGGCTTCAGGCAGGCTTCAGGCGGACCGTGGTAGTCCGGCTAAGGCCTTGGCCAGAGCCGTACACTATTTACGATCGCGTCTAGACGGCGGGCGATCAGCCGATGGCGGTGGGCGGCAGCGCGCGAAATTCCGCGCCGGTCAAGTTGTGTTTCCTGAGCAGGCGCTGAAAGCTGCGCCGCTCCTTGCACGCGATGCGCGCGGCGAGGCTGATGTTGCCCGCGCAGCGCGAGAGAAGCTCCTGCAGGTATCCGCGCTCGAACCGCTGGATGGCGCGAGCCTTCGCGCGCTTCATGCCCCCGGCCACCTGGTCCGGCACCGGACCGCACGGGAGCTCGAGGTCGGCGGCGGTAATGATGCCGCCGCGCGCCAGGAGCACGGCCCGCTCCAGCACGGCCTGCATCTCGCGGACGTTGCCCGGCCAGTCGTACTGTTCCACGGCGAGATAGGCGTCGTCGGTCAACGCGGGCGTGTCGCGCTTGTAGCGTCTCGCAAAGTCGCGCAAGAAGGTCCGCACCAGCAAGGCATGGTCCGCGTGGCGTTCGCGCAACGGCGGGATGAACAGCCGGAGTACGTTCAACCGGTGGAACAAGTCTTCACGGAACACCTGCTGCTGCACACGGCGACGAAGGTCTGTATTGGTGGCGGCGATGATTCGCACGTCGGCCTTGAGGCTGTGCGTCGACCCGACGGGCCGGTACTCGCGCTCTTGCAAGACTCGGAGCAGCTTGACCTGCGCGGACGCGCTCAGGCAGTCCACTTCATCGAGAAAGATGGTGCCGCTCTCTGCGTGGGCCAGGAGACCCTGCCGTTCGTTGCGCGCGTCGGTGAAGGCGCCGCGGACGTGCCCGAACAACTCGTTCTCAAACAGCGAGTCTTGAATCGCGCCACAGTTGACCGGGACGAAGGGCCGGTGTTTCCGCTCCCCGAGATAGTGAATCGCCCGGGCGAACAGCTCCTTCCCGGTGCCGGTCTCGCCTTGCAGGAGGCAGACCGCCTCGGAGCCTGCCATCAGCTTGACCTGCTCGGCCGCCTCGCACACCGACGTCGAGCAGCCGACCACGCCGGGCAGGACCTGGAACGGCTGCCGAGCGCCGAGTTCCGGAAGCTCGCGGTGCAGCGCGTCGACGAGGGCTTCCGAGATGCACGCCGGCGCACCCTGGCGCTTCCCATGAGCCGCGATCAGCGACACCGCCTGCGGAAATGCGCGCGCGACCTTCGCCTGAACGGCCTCCGCCATCGATGCCTCAGGGATGTGCAAAACGACGACGTCCGGCCGCTCGCTCTCCGAAGCCTCGAGTCGAAGTCGCGGGTCGCGGACACACCGCGTGTGCGGGAGAGAGACGCTCAGCCAGCGGCGTACGGCCTCGAAGTGTTCGCAGGGATTTGATCCGCAAGCGTCGACGAGGAGCACACAGGAGCGTCGCATACGCCGTCCCTTCTGGGCGCTGTGAGAAAACCGATGCCAATCGGCTGTCGTCCTGACCAGTACCAACGCTGCGACCCGCCAGGCGGAACAGGGCGCGCGCTCAAGGCCTGCTCACGTTCGGACTCGTTTCCCGATATCCATTTCTTGACACCGTTCTTGATACCGGCTTCTTGATATCGGTTTCTTGATGTCCACATCACGCGCCGCTCCATGGCACCGCCCGACACGAAGAAGCGCGAGCCGCAGAAGATGTAGACGGCGACAACACCAGCCTGGCCGGGTCCGCCAGGCGGCCAACGTTGACGCACTGTGCGCCGGTAACGCCGCGACGCGGCTGAAACGGGTGCGAGAGTGAGACGCGTGCGGATGCTACGTGGCAATCCACGACGAATCAAGGGGAATCAGAACCGTTTACAAACAATTGTCACGGGCTGCTACGCGGCATGAACAGACTCCGGCGACGCGGACAATCCGCCGGGTCCCCGCTGCGTACGGCCGCTCTCATTCGTTGCATCGGCGGGCAGGTACTCGCGTTCCCGCCGCCGAGACTCTCGGTACCTCTCGAACACGACGTCCTCACGCTCCAGGCCGACGAGCGACCGAAGGCTCGAACCAGCGAACGTGTGCGCCAGCATCTTCAGCCCGTGGCGAAGGACGAACGCGGGACTGTGGATGAACGCGGCAGGGAAGTGTCGCATTTTGATCCATCGCTCGGCCTGCCACCGCAGGAACTCGGTCTCCAGCGCCGAGAGGTGCTCGGTGCGCACGACCGCGGTCGTGCCGTCGTAATGGCCGACCTCTTCGTCCACAATCAGGCCGCGTTCGCGAAATTCGCGGGTCATCGGCGTGCGCGGATACGGCGTCGGATGCTGGATGTAGGGCCAGTCGATGTAGTGCCTGGCAAAGGTCAGATTCGCGTCGATCGACTTTCTCGTATCGTCAGGGTTGCCGACGATGAGACCCCCGACGACGAACAGCCCGTGACGGTGCAGATGCGCGATTGCGCTGATCGTGGCGTTGCCCTCGGAGCGACCGTGCTCGCGGTGCGTGTTCTTGGCGCCGGCCTTGAGAAACGTCAGGTCGTCTTCCAGCACGTTTTCGATGCCGAGGAACACGTAGCGGAATCCCGCCTGGCGCATCAGCGGCGCGAGCGTGGCGCCATGCTCCGCAAGCGGCGCGGTCATGGCCTGGACGAAATACTCGAGATCGTTGAAGCCGTTCTCGACGATCGCACGGCAGAGCGTCTCGAACCGCCGGACGTTGAGCGTGATGTTGTCGTCGACCAGAAAGATCGCCCGCGCGCCATGGCGCCGCGCGTCGGCGATGTCAGCCAGGACGCGGTCAACCGGATAGGGATGGAAGTTGCGGCCGCGCATCTCGATAATCGAGCAGAAGCTGCAGTCGTAGGTGCATCCTCTGGAGGTTTCCACCACGTCGATCTGCCGACCGAGCAGCGTATATCCCGACAGGACGCGGGCGCCGCGATTCGGGAGCCGGAGCGGGTTCGAGGCGAGTCGGGCGACTGGGCGGTCCACGTTGTGGACAAAGCCCTCAGGCGTTCGGTAGGAAAGTCCCGTCACGCCCGAGAGTCCGTCGCCGTGTTCCCAGGCTCGCAGCAGCTCGCAGAACGTCTGTTCGCCTTCCCCTCGAACCACGCAGTCGATCTCGTCGCACGCTTCGTACGCCTCGGGCGCCAGGCTCGGATCGTAGCCGCCCACCACGATTCGGGCCTCGGGACGAAGCGTCCGGATCAGGCGTGCGATGCGCAGCGCGGTCGGGCGTTGGAAAGTCATCACGGACATGCCCACCACATCGGGGCGGTGTTCCTGGAGCAGGCGTTCGATCGTTCCCTTGACCTGGGATTGCACCAGGATCAGATCGGCGATCGCGACATGGTGGTGCGCATCGACGTTGCCAGCCAGGGAAGAGAGCGCGCCGTTCGGCATCCGGATCGCCACCACCGGCATGTGTTCGAAGGAATCCGGCATCGAGAGCAGGAGCACGTTCATGGCGGCCTCTCACTGACAAGGGCAGTCGTCTGTGCATCGGACGCCTTGCGGGAAGCCGGTCGGATCTCGCGAAGCGCCACGCCCAAAACCTGAGAATAGCGCACTGGCCAGAGCCCGACAAACGAATTTGCAGACGGTTGCTACAGCCGATGATGACGTTGCAGCGCGGCGCTGGTCACGAGCGCATCGCCGGCCCGCACGGCGCCGCTTACGAGCTCCGTCCAGCCTTCGTCGGCCAGGCCCGTCGCGACGGGAATCGACGTGAACTGTTTCCCGTCGTACTCCCACACCTGACGCACGCTGGGGTCGCCTGCGGCCTGTGTCGCGCCTGACGAGGGCGATGCCGCAGCGGTGGTGGCGCCGAGTGCGCCCAGGGCTTCGGCGGGCGGACGAAACGACAGGGCGCTGTTGGGAATCCGGACCGCCTGTTCCCGCCGCGAGCCTGGCAGCAGGACTTCGGCGGTCATGCCGGGCCGCAAACGCTCATCGGCATTCTGGACGTCCACAATCGCGATATAGCTGACGAGCGTCGCGACCTGAGTCGTCACGCCAGGAGAGGTGGACGTGGGAACCGTGGTGGCCGGCGTGGTCAGTTGGGCGATCGGCTGCAGTCGTACCTGCGACAGCGTGCCGTGGAACGTCTCGTTCGGGTACGACTCGACCTCGAAGCTTACGGCATCGCCGGGCATCATGCCTCCGACGTCGGATTCGTCGACGTTCACCTGGACCTGCATCCCCGTGAGACTCGCGGCGATCCGAAACAACACCGGCGACTCCACCGAGGCCGCGAGCGTCTGTCCCACGTCGACGGTTCGATCGATCACGATGCCGTCAATCGGTGATCGGATGATCGTGTGGTCGAGATTCACGGCCGCCTGATCGACGGCGGCTTTGGCTTGTGCGATCGCGGCCGTGACCTCCACCACACCGGCCTGACCCGACGCGAGGTCGGCGCGAGCCTCGTCGAGGGCGATGCGAGCCGCGTCCAGATCGGATTGAGTGATCAGCTGGTTTCCGGCCAGCGATTCGGCGCGTGTGAGCTTCACTTGCGCGTCGTCACGCGCGGTCTGAAAGCCGAACACGTCGGCCTCAGCTCGTGCCAGCGCGGCCTGCGCCTGGGCCTGGGCGGCCTGGGCTTCGCGCAGCTGGGCGTCGTACAACGAGGGGTCGAGTCTGGCCACGACCTGTCCCGCATGGACGAACGAGTTGAAATCGGCGGAGAGAGACTGCACGATTCCGGAAACCTGCACGCCGAGCTCGACCGTGGTCACGGCCTGCAGGGTACCGGTCGCCGCCACTCGACGAGTGATCGGCCCCGCCGTCACCGGCGCGGTCGTCACGCGCACCTCCGACACCGTGTGCAGGGCCCAGACGGTCGCCGACCCGCCGACGACCGCCATCAGACCCACGCCGAGCCATATGGAACGCCGCATCCGCATACGTCACCCTCTCACGCAATCCGACCGGTGGATGTTCCACACCGCTATGGTTCGTACTCCGGTTTGTCCACCAGCACCTTCGTCGGACCGGTTTGCTGTCGCGCTTTCACCTTCCATCGATCGCCGACCGCGATCCAGGTGTCGCGAAAAACGTCGCGCTCTGCGCATTCAGTGGCGGTAAACACCTCGTCACGGCTCGCGACCCCAATCACGCGTCACGCACAGAACAGCTGTCACAAGTTGCTGCTCACGAGGAGTGGTCGCGGCGGCGGTCACGAGCACCGTATGTCGCAACGCCGATACCAGCCCATGTGGGAGATGTAATGAACCCGCCGAACCTTCTCCCGATGTTGACGTTGTTTTGGAGCCCAGCAGGCATTGGTCGGCGATTGTCGAAGGACGAGCGGCGCGATGTGATCTCGAAGGAGGGCGGCGCTGTCCACATTCGATCACGCGGCGGCATCGCGATGCCGCCACGCGGGGCGGCGTGAGAAGGTCGTGAGAAGAATGTGTGGATTGGTGAACCGGGGCGGAGAGGGGGGAAGGATGACCCGAGGTGAACGATGGTCGGAAGCGCTCGCTGTGAGCGCTTCCGACCCTCTTGCGGGCCGGCATCAGCCTGCCCTGGCGGGGGCGGCTGTGCCTAGCCTTACAAGCCTTGCGTGCTTAGACCAGGACCTTGATCACGACGCGACGATTCTGCGCGCGGCCCTTCCTGTCCTTGTTCGGAGCGGCCGGACGTTCCGGTCCGTAGCTGATGACGCTCATCTTGTGCAGCGGGATCTGGTGATTCTCGTAGAGATAGCGCTTGACCGCCTCGGCACGCTCGAGGCCGAGCTTCTCGTTGAATTCCTTTGGCCCCAGCGAGTCGGTGTGGCCTTCGATCTCGAAGAACGCGCCCTTGGGATCGGCCTTGAGCTGGGTCACCAGCGCGTCGATCTTGGCTTTGGCCTCTTCGGGCAGCTTGTTATCGCCCGACTTGAAGTTGCCCTCATCGTCGCTCAGCACGACGGTGAAGACGAGCCGCTTGACGTTCTTGTCGACCTCGCCCGCGTGGGCGTCAGCAGCCGCTGCGGCGCCTGCTGCCGTCGTGGCTGTGTTGTTGGCCTCGCCCGCCGCCTGCTGTGCGCGCGTGGCTGCCGTGTTGGCCGTGGTCGCCGACGTTTTCGCCTCGTTGATGCCGGCGGTGGCGCGCTGGTCGACCTGGCCGATCGCCTCTTCGTTTTTCTTCGTTCGAGCCTGGGTCTCTTCCAAGGAGCCAGACAGCGTTTCGACCTTGTCGTCGACGGTCTTCACGTTGCGTTGGACGTAGCCTTTGGTCGCACAGGCCGGCAAGCCGGCCGCCATGACGAGAGCAATCAGCACAGTACTAGAGTTACGCATAACAGGTTCCTCCCTATAGAGACTAAGTAGGCTCGCGGTGGGCACCCGCCAAATACCCACTTCTCGCCCGCACGATCAACTTCTTGTTGGTCGCGTGGACGGCGAGCGAATGCCAGCCTGCCGGGCTGCCCGGCTCGAAAGCAATGACATACCGGTGGCGGAGCTCTTCGACAATCTGGCGAACTGCCAGACTGGTGTGCGCGGGCGAGCTGGTCGTGAAGTATTCCCCGCCCGTTGCGTGTGAAAGACCCTTCAGCGAGTCCGCGATTGGCTCGCCGGCATGATCAAGTGACGGATCCACGGCGATGATGTATACCGGCACGTCGACCAGCCTGACGACGCGCGCGGCTTCCGCCGCGCTGAGACGGCTATTCGTGTCCTGGCCGTCGGTGATGACGAACACGGCACCCCGAGAGCCGGGCCGGCCCGCCAGCTCTACACCCACTTTCCAGATGGCGTCGTAGAGCGAGGTATTGCCGAACGAACGCAGCGCATCCAGTCGAGTCTCGACCTCGCTGTGATTGGTGGTGAACGTCTGCAGCTCGTGCAGCTGATCGTCGAACGCAAACAGCGCCAGCTCGTCTTCGCCGGAGTTCAACCAACTGAGCAGGTGCCTGACCGTCGCACGCACCGCCGCCAGCCTTGCCGACACGACCATGCTGCCGCTGACGTCGGCCAGGATCGCCACCGTGATTGGACCCTGTTCAACCCGGCAGTCGGTAATCCGACGGGACTGCCCGGAGTCGATCACGTCGAAGTCCCGCGATGTGAGGCCCGTGATTGGACGACCATGGCGGTCGCGCACCACCGCAAAAACTGTCACCAATTCCACGCCCGACTTGAATGACGGCTGCTGCGGGGTCGATAATCCCGCTTGTGCCCCCGCTGTGGCCGGGGCGAGAAGTGCGAGTATGACCAAGAGGGCGTTCTTTGTCATCACGGCGATCACTACTTCATGTTCCTTGCCATGATCGTTTCGGCCGTAACCCCAACGAACTATAGGGATTGAGGCCAGTCGAGGTGCGTGTACCATGTAGTTGTGGGCATGCACCACGTAAAAACTACAGGCTCGGGAGTCTCCAAAAATGGGTTCGACAGTGGTGCTTTTCGCTCTGATGTTGGGGGGGTTGCCACCTGAACGGGATGCCGTGGCCAGGGCGCGCGAGCTCTACAACCTTCACCAGTACGACGCGGCGATCAAGGCCGCCGACGAAGCCCAACGGGGTGTCGCGGCGGCGGACGAAGCCCGTCTGATCCTGGGACGTGCCTATCTCGAACGCTTCCGCGGCGGCGGCGACGCGATGGACCTGACCGAGGCCCGCGCGGCACTGATGCGGGTCGATCCGGCCAAGCTCTCCCGCCGCGATGGCGTGGAACTGGTTATCGGTCTTGGCGAGACGCTGTATTTCGACGGCCAGTTCGGTGCGGCCGCGGAGCTGTTCGACGTCGCGCTGGCCGCGCCAGGGCAGGTCGATGGAGGCGGTCGCGACGGCTTGCTCGATTGGTGGGCCGACTCGCTCGAGCGGTACGCGGCGACTGGACCGTCCCGTGAAGGTATTCACGCGAGAATGCTCCGCCGAATGGAGGAGGAAGCGCAACGCGACACGAGATCGACGGCGGCGTCGTATTGGCTCGTCGTCGCCGCGCACGGGGTCGGCGACCTCGACCGTGCCTGGGACGCGGCGATTGCGGCGTGGGTCAAGACGCCTCACACAAACCCTCGCGCCATCGAGCTGCGTGCCGACCTCGACCGCTACGTGAACCAGATCATCATCCCCGAACGCGCCAAGCGGACGCCGCCCGCGGAGGAAGCCGCGCGCACCAGCGCGTTGCGTCTCGAATGGCAGGCGCTGAAGGACCAGTGGAGCAGTCCGTAGCGCGAGGCAGATCTTTCGACAGAGCGAGGTAGGGCGTTCGACGTGGGCGGCCGGAAAATGAGTCGTTTCTCGAGAGTGGCGCTATTGCGCCAGCAGGAGCGTGGCCAGCGTCGAAGCCTTGTCGGCGAGCTGTCCCGCGAACACGAAGTTCTTGGCCCTCAAGGCATCCCCGGCCTGCTCCACAAATCGTTTAGCGATGTCGTATTGTGCCTTCGCTTCGGCGTTCAGCGCACGCGAATTGATCCGGCCCAGATCGCGGGACGCCTGAGCGATCGTCACGCGAACCCGCTGCTCGACCTCCTCCACCTTCGTCGTCGTCTGCAGGGTGGGTGAGGGCGGCGGGCTTGTGGCGGCAGGGCGCGCTGGCACCGGTGCCGGAACTTCGGGCGGCTTTTCCTGGCGCGCAGCAGGGGCGGCTGGTGCGCCCCTGGGAGGACGCCGCGGGCCCGCCTCCGCTGGCAGCTCCGGGGCCGCGGGCAGCGGATCAGCAGGAATGGCCTCAGTCGTGGCGGTCGCGGTCGCGGTCGCCGGCAGTGTGGTCGTAATGACCCGCGGGGGCGGCGCGGGGATTTCGAGCGGCGGACTGATCGGCTCCGCCCGAGCGTGGAGTCGGGCGCACCCCGTCGGCATGAGCGCGAGCCAGGCAAGCGCGACAACGTGAACCGCCCTCATGCGCCTATTATCATCGGACTTGGCTCCAAAATCGACGGCAGGATTCAACGCCTGAGGTGGGTTTGTCGCCGTCGTTGCCTTGGGACCCCGTGGTGAAAGTCCGTCGTTGCACCGAGGCGGGCGATGCGCCCGGATCGCCGGGCGAAAAACGCGAGAATACCGGGAGTATTTGAGCGGTGAGCAACGCCGCGAGGCCCGGGGTCCCCAACGCGGCACCCGCGTTGGGGTGGGAAGCGGGATGCAGCGGTCGCCGAATGCAGACGGACTTTCACCACGGGCTGTTATTCTTCGGCATGGCTGGTCTCCTTTATTGCACCTCGAGTGCGCTACTCACCGGGAAGCGTAAATGCATCCCGTTCAGGAGACCAGCCTTCTCATCCAAGCTGTTAGGGGGACTGGTCGGCGAACCGAGCCCGGTCGAGCCAGGCGGATAAGACGGCTTCCGGCTGGTGGCGGCGAAAAGCGGTTCAGCTCAAGCCTGTGGCAGGAGTAAGCGAAACGTGGTGCCGCGTCCGGGCGTCGACTGCACCTCGATCTCTCCGTTGTGCAGGTGCACGGCGCGGAAGACCATCGCCAGCCCGATGCCGCTGCCATGTTCTTTCGTCGTGAAGTAGAGGTCGAAGATCTTCTCGAGGTGTTCCGGCGAGATGCCCACGCCGGTGTCCTCGAAGACCACCTCGATGCGTCGGTCGCGGGCTGCGGCCGCCGCGATGCGTAGGGAACCGCCGGAGGGAGTGGCCTGGCAGGCGTTGATGGCCAGGTTCATGAATGCCTGCTCCAGCACGGGCGAGTCGGCGCTGAGGGGTGGCAGATCGTTCGAGCACTCGGTCAGGACCGTGACACCGTGCGATCGCGCTTCCGCCTCGACGATCGGCATGATCGCCTCGAGGATGGTGGAAAGCTGGACCGGTCGAAGCTGGAGCTCCTCGGGACGGATGAACTTCAGAAAGCTCTGTACGACCTCGTCAAGCCGCCGCATCTGCGCGCCGACGACCGCGACGTGTTCCAGCAGCGGGGGCGTGTCGTGCGGCTCCCTGTCGGCGAGCAACTGCTTGAGCAGCTCGAGCCGAATCATCGTCGCGTGCAGCGGGTTCTTGATCTCGTGCGCCAACCCCGCAGAGAGCCGCCCGAGCGTCGCGACTCGCCGGGCGTAGCTCAGCGTCGACTGCATGTGCCGCAGATGTTCGAGGTCGCGCGCCACCACCATGACCGCGAACTGACCGCCGCCCACGCCGTCGATGACGTCCGATCGAACCAGTTGCTCGCTCGCGCCCGCCGGCCCGCGCTCTGCGGGACGCGAGTGCCCCTCGTCGGGAACGCGTATCACCAACGGACCATGCGAGCGGCGATCGGCGAGGCTCTCCTCGACGAGCCGCCGGTACGGATGCGCGGCGGTGAGGAGCTCGCTGACCGACTTGCCGCCCGGATGATCCGGCAGCAGCGACTGCATGCGCGTGTTGGCGAGCAGGACTTCGCCGTTGGCGTTGAACACGGCGACCGCATCCTCGAGCCACCCAGGTGTCTCCGGCGACGCGTGTTCCATCGAGAGGCCGGTCCGGTCGGCCAGAAGACGGGCGCTGACCGCCGCGAGCGAGTCGCCGAGCTCGCCGAACTCGTCGCGAGGGAGGTCGTCGGTCACCCCGAAATCGTTCTCGCCCAGTCGGGCGAGGCGATGCCGCAGGACGTGAATCGGCCGCAACAGCAACTGAGCCAGCAGCGTCGCCACCACCGTCGATGCGGCAAGCGTGGCGACCAGCATGAGGAGGGCCGTCTGCAGCGCCGGCGCCAGCTCGCGCCGGATCAGCAGTGTGGAGACGCCGATGCGAATCGAGCCGAATGCGGTCGTTCCCAGCACGAGCGGCTCGCGCACTTCGAGCGTCTTGGCCGAGTCCGAGTAGATCGCCAACAACTGCCCGATGGTGCCGCGCTTGAGCAGATCGTCCATGTCGCCGGTCGTCGGCATCGACTGGCCTGCCCGTTCGAGGTCGTTATGGACGATCGCGACGCCGTGGATGTCGGCAATCGCGGCGTAGACCACGTTGCCGGAGTAGGCCGCGCTCGATTCCAGCAACGACCGCAGGCCCTCGTCGCCCTGCAAGGCGGCGGAAAGATCCGGACCCGCGACCAGCGCGCTGGCGCGATGGAAGATGGCATTGGCGAGCAGCTCCCCGCGGCCTCTGCTCTCTGCCAGGCTGTTGTGCACCAGCGAGGAGACATAGAAACCGGTAATCACGCCCGTCGCGAGCCCGACGGTCGAGACGACGCCAAGTACCTGTTTGACCTTGATCGTCAGACGCATGATGAGGAGTCCGTGCGGAAGTATGGCCGATCGCCATCTCCTTCCAGTGTCGTGTCTCAGAAGTTCGTTGGCAAATTTTCCGGGCGCGGCGCCCGGATCGCAAGGCGCGAGGAGCGCGCATATCGGGAATATGTAAGCGACGAGCAACGCCGCGAGGCGGGATGCCCCGCCCGGAAAATGACAACCAACTTCTGAGACACGACACTAGGAGGGCCCGCGCTCTTCCTGGTGCTCGTACCGGTCCAGCTTGTTGTGCAGGGTTTTCAGACTGATGTCCAGCATCTCGGCCGCGTGTGTCTTGTTGCCCTTGGTGTGTTCGAGCGTCAGCAGAATCAGCAGGCGTTCGGCCTCGTCGACGGTCATGCCCGGCGCCAGCGACTGGCGCGGTTGCGGCACCCGCTGATGGTCGATGAGCGTGGGCAGATCGCGCAGGCTGATGAGCGGCGCTTCCGCCACAATGGTCGCCCGCTCGATCACGTTTCGCAGCTCGCGCACGTTGCCGGGCCATGAATATTCTTCGAACGCCGCCAGCACGTCGGCATCGACGCCGACAATCGATCGGGCGTTGCGCGCGTTGAATTCCTTGATGAACGCCTGCACCAGCAGCGGCAGGTCCGCCTTGCGCTCCCGCAACGGTGGCAGGCGAATCTCGAAGACGTTGAGCCGGTAGTACAGGTCCTCTCGCAACCGGCCGGACTGCACGGCCGCCGCGACATCCACGTTGGTCGCCGCGATGACGCGAATGTCCACGGATTGTTCCTGGCGCCCTCCGAGCCGCCGGAACGTGCGCTCCTGGAGGACCCGCAGCAGCTTTACCTGGGTCGCCGCGGTCATCTCCGCCACTTCGTCGAGAAACAGGGTGCCTCGATCCGCGAGCTCGAAGCACCCTTGCCGCCGCTCGATCGCACCGGTGAACGCCCCTTTGTCGTGGCCGAAGAGCTCGCTCTCGAGGAGCGTTTCCGGAATAGCGGCGCAATTGATCGCCACATACGGAAACGCGCCACGCGGGCTGAGCTTGTGCACGGTCTGGGCTACCAGTTCCTTGCCGGTGCCCGATTCGCCCACCACGAACACCGAGGCGCTGGTCGGCGCGGCCTGCTCGATCATGCGGTAGATGTGGCGCATTTCCGGACTTTGCCCGATCATCGATCCGAACGCACCCTGGGCTCGAAGCTGATGTCGCAGCGCTTTCACTTCGCGCAGCGTGTCTCGGCGCTCCACGATCTTGTCGAGCAGAATGCGCAGCCGCTGCAGGTCAACGGGCTTGGAGAGGTAGTCGTAGGCGCCCTGCCGGATCGCCTCGACGGCCGTTTCGACCGTCCCCTGCGCCGTGAGAATCACCGTGGTGATGTCCGCCTCGCCTTCCCGGATCGAACGCAACAAGGTCAGCCCGTCCATGTTGGGCATCTTCAAGTCGGTCAGCACGATTCCCGGATCGAACGCCGGCAGCTTGAGCAGGGCTTCACGGCCGTCGGCGGCCGTCTCCACCATGAACCCCCACTTCCCGACCAATTGCTGCATGCCGACACGCGCGGCCTCGTCGTCCTCGACGATCAGCACGCGTTCGCGGTGTGGCTTCCCCCCATCCTTGTGAGGCATGGGCAACGCAGTCTCAGTATCCAACGCGAGATCCTCCAACCCCCGGACAGGCATCGACGTGGCGGGGCGACGCTCCGGACATAATTCTTCCGCAGTCCTTTACCACTTATTATTGTCCTGCCTCTCCTCTCCTGTCGCGCGCCGCCGGGCTTCGGTCGCGGGTCACCCAGTCTTCTCAGCCCTCTTTCTCGAACCGTTCTCGCGGTACCTTGGCACGATTTGCGCTTTCAAGTGAATTGATTAAACCGCCGTGAGACCCGGGCGGTCAAAAGAGAAGGAGGAGAGCATGGCCGCGAAGAATCCCGATCGATGTCTGACGAAGGCCGCTGGCGCTAGTGAACGGCTCACGGGGGGCGCATCCGATGTGCGACGGGGAGTGAATCGATTCGACGCGTTGACTTCCTGACGTGAGGGGTCTCAAGAAAACTGGAAGCCGCCGCTGGCGAATCGGGGGCACAATGTGTCGCGGCGATCGGATTCTCCGAACGGGGAAACCCGTTTGCCGCGCACCATCATGAGCTCGTTCATCACCGCGCTGCTCCGATCGCCGCAACGATCGCATCGACTCGTCAACCGTCGCAACGACGCCGTCGTCGCGACGGTGGTGACGACGGCCGTCGACTCGAAGAGCCGCCGCCGCGGGCTGCTCGGGCTGAACGAGATGCCCGACGGTGAGGCGCTCATCATCGCGCCCTGCTACGCCATCCACACCTGGTTCATGCGGTTCGCCATCGACGTGGTCTTCGTCACGAAGCGCGGCGAGGTGATTAAGCGTGTCGATGCCCTGTCGCCGTGGCGCATGGCGGTTGCCTGGCGCGCCTTTGCGGTGATCGAACTGGCGGCGGGGGCGCTCCGTGCGTCGGAGACCGAGAAGGGCGACATCGTCGAGATTGTCCCGGAAGAAATGACGACGTCTTGACGGCCGTGGGTGAGTTTCAACCTTCTTCTTTGCGGCCTCTGCGGCCTCCGCGTTGAACGTGGTGTTTCTTGGTGCGCTTCAGCCGAAGCGAGATGGTTTGCATCCATCCGTCGTTTTCTCAGCAGGCTGCTAAGATGAGCCTGGTGCAGGTAGCGAGTCTGCGTGAGTCGCGCCCCCTGACCGGCGACAGGCCGGATCGCTCGACGCTAGCCGCTCAGCTTCGCCGCGCACTTGTGGCCGGAGCAAACACCGGCGGCGGCTGGGGGTACTACCCGGGCAAAACCAGCCGGATCGAGCCGACCTGCTGGGCGCTACTCGCGCTTGCCGCGACGTCGGACGAGCCCGGCGACGTCTGGCGATCTTCCGCCGACGTGCACCTGCAGTTCCTCGCGCGGTCGCAGCGGTCCGATGGTCTGCTGCTCGACCTGCCGCCGGTGCCAAATCTTGGTTTCAACGGGCTCGCGGCGCTTGTCTGTCAGCAGTTGAGGGGATCGGCGGCGGACGCCCTCCTGGCGCGGCTGGTGCCGGCTCTCGTCCGCATCAAGGGCATCAGCGTCAAGAACACGCCGAATCCTTCCGATGCGCTGCAGGGGTGGCCGTGGATTGAAGAGACATTCAGCTGGGTGGAGCCGACCGCACTCTGCCTGCTGGCGTTGAAACGCTCGCGCCGTGCGGCGTCGGGTCCCGAGACCGACGCGCGCGTCCAGGAGGCCGAGCACGTCCTGTTGGCACGCAGTTGCGCGACCGGCGGTTGGAACTACGGCAATGCGAGCGTCTACGGCCAGGACCTCCGGCCGTATGTGCCAACGACGGCGCTGGGCCTGATGGCGTTGGCCGACCGGCGCGCCGATCCGGTCGTGATCCGGGGGCTCGAGTTCCTGCGGAACAACCAGCTGAACGAGCGAAGCGGGATGGCACTGGCGTTGACCGCGCTCTGCCTGCGTATTCATGGTCTGCCGTGCGACGAGGTCGAGCACGCGCTGACCGACGACCTCGCTCGCGTGCATCGATTGAACAACCTGCACATCATCGCGATGGTGCTGTATGCGTTGTCCGGGGAACGGCATGGCGTGGCAGCCTTCGCACTCTAGTGGCCGGCATGCGGTGACGAAGGACCACCGTCAGTCCACGCGACTGTCGCGCCGCGCGTTTCTGGCGACGCTGCCGCTCACTGCGGCCGTCGCCGCGTGCCGCCAGCGCCCGTACCGGCGCGACGATTTCACCCTTCCCGATCGTTCGCCGATGGCGATTCTTCCCGCGCCCGGCTACGACGTCGATCTGGCGGACGTCATCTATCGCGGGCTCGAGCTGCTTCGCCCGCCGGTGGCCGGACGTCGCGTGTTTCTGAAACCGAACATCGTCGAATACGAGTCGGGCACGGCGATCAATACCGACCCGTTGATGGTCGCCGGCGCCGCCGCGGCGTTCCTGAAAGCGGGCGCGCTGGAGGTGGTGGTCGGCGAGGGCCCCGGCCACCGCCGCGACGTGGAGTATCTGCTGGCCGGCACCGGCCTCGATGAAGTCCTGACTGATCATCGCTTGCGGTTCATCGACCTCAACCACGATGATGTCGTCCGCGTGCCGCTTCGCAGCCGATTTACCGGGCTCGACGAGCTGTGGCTGCCGGTCGAGCTCGTGCGGTCCGATTTCATCGTCTCGATGCCAAAGCTCAAGACGCACCATTGGGTGGCGATGACCGCCAGCCTGAAGAATTTCTTCGGCGTGGTGCCGGGCGCCGTCTACGGGTGGCCCAAGAACATCCTGCACGTCCGCGGGATCGAGCAGTCGATTCTCGACATCGTCGCGACGGTCAAGCCCGCGTTCACGATTGTCGACGCGATTGTCGCGATGGAAGGCGACGGGCCGATCATGGGCAAGCCGCGTCCGATGGGATTTGTCGCGATGGGGACGGACCTTGTCGCGGTGGACGCGACCTGCGCGCGCATCATCGGTCTCGATCCCTTGAAGATGCCGTACCTCAAAGTGGCGTCCGAGTATCTGGGGAACCTCGCTGAGCGCCGAATCGAGCAGCGGGGGGAGAATCCATCGCGCTACGCCACCCAGTTCGACGTGCTCGAGCCGTTCAAGAACCGGCGGCTGGCTTGAGTGGGCGCGCGAGTTCGTGGAATGGATCTCTTCTGGTTCTCGTCGTCGTCTGGGCGCTCAGCGCCGCGTATGCGAGCCAGTTCATGTATCGGGGCTGGATCGCGCACGACGATGGGACGCTTGGACAAAGTGCGGAACGAGTCCTTGAAGGTGAACTACCGCATCGAGACTTCGTTGACGGTTATTCTGGCGGGCTCTCGTACGTGCATGCCGCCGCAATGGTCGTCTTGGGCGTCAGTCTGGGATCGCTTCGGCTCTTCCTGTTTGGTGTGTTCCTGCTGTACGTTCCAGCGTGTTATTTCATTGCCAGGCGATTCGCACGACCCGTCACCGCTGGGCTGGTGACGCTCATTTGCGTCGCGTGGAGCGTGCCGAACTACTTCGTGGGCATGCCTTCCTGGTACAACCTGTTTCTTGCGACGTTCGGTGTGCTGGCCTTCCTGAAGTTCATCGAAACCGACCGTCGGCGCTGGCTGGTCGCCGCGGGCGTCTGTGGCGGCCTGTCCGTCCTCGTGATAATCGTAGGCCTGTACTATCTCGCCGGGGGTCTGCTGTGCCTTGCCTACGTCGAACAGAGCCGTGTGATCCCACAGCAGTCGGAGAAAATCGGCCGCTCCTCCGTGTACGCAACGTTCGTCAGTCTGGCGTGCGTGGCATTTGCGGGCATTCTACTGGTCCTGTTTGGACGGCGGCCGAGCGTCGGCATCTTCTTGGCGTTGTTTGCGCCAGTCGTGGTGGTTGCGCTGAGCGTCGTGTGGGGCGAGTGGACGACAGGCGGAGGCTTTCCTCTTGATCGCGCGCGCACACTCCTTCGACTGGTGGCGCCCTTTGCGTTTGGGGCCGGGATTCCGATCGCCCTGTTTGTCATCGCTTATTGGCGACAGGACGCCCTTGGCGATCTCATGAACGGTCTCTTCATCCTGCCGCAGCGCAGGTTTCAAGGAGCCGCCCGCGAGCTCGTTCCCGCTGCGGCATTGGTTGTCGCAATGCCGTTCGCGGCACTCGTGGTGCCAAATCGGTCAAGATTCGTGCTCCGGGAAACAGGCCGTTCCTTCGTCCTGGCTGCGTGGTTGGGCGCGGTGCTGATCTCCTGCCGTCTGGCGCTGGTGTATCAGATGATCTGGGTCGCTATTCGCGCATTGCCATTGATAGCCGTTCTGGCGGGCGTTGAGCTGATCTTTCGACGGTCCGGTCCGAGCAATTTGTCCGCGAACGAGCGGGCGAGGGTGTTCCTTCTCATTACGATGTCCGCCGTTGTGGCGCTCGTGCAGTTCCCGTTTGCCGCTCCAATCTATGTTTGTTTCGCAGCGCCCCTGACAATCCTCGCCTTGCTCGCCGTCGTCTCCGGACAGGCGAATGCGCCCAAACGTTTTCACGCGTGCGCCGCCGTGTTCTTCTTCTTATTCGCCGTCTTGTTGGCAAATCGCTCCCATCCGCGTTACCTCGGCGTGCGGTATGTGCGCTATGAAGCGAATGGTTGGCTGGATCTGCCTCGAGGAGGCGTGCGGGTTCCCAACGTCGAAAAGAGAGACTATGAAGCGCTCGTCCGGGTGATCCAGCAACATGCAGCCGGAGGAATCATCTACGCCGGGCCCGACTGCCCTGAGGTGTACTTCTTGTCAGGTTTCAAGAATCCGACGCGCACGTTCTTCGAGTTCCTGGACCCGCAGGAAGACGATCTGCACATGATAGCGAGGCTTGTCTCACAGCGGCGCGGCCGAGTGGCGGTCATCAATACGGACCCGGAATTTTCGCCGCCGCTCAGCAGGGATGCTCAAGCTCTTCTTGAGCGCCAATTGCCAGCATCCGAGCGTGTCGGCCGATTCGTGGTCCGCTACGACCCTTAATCGGGTGAATATCAAGTGTCACGCCAGTTCTGATTTGTAATGGGCCACCGCGAGCGGGGTTGGCTGTACGCTGCGCTGGTTGCCGGCGCCATTTCTGCGATGGCGTTCTCCACCATGCGCCCGGGTGTGCTTGGGCTCTTTCACGACGATGGCATTTACGCGGTGACGGCGCGGTCGCTCGCGGCCGGGACCGGCTATCGGATCGTCAGTCTGCCAGGGGCGCCGGCTCAGACGAAGTACCCGTTTCTCTATCCCTACCTGTTGTCGTGGGTGTGGCGGGCATCGCCGGCGTTTCCGGCCAATGTCCTGCTGCTGAAGAGCGTCAACGCGCTGATCGCGTTGGCCGTGATGCTTCTCGGATACGCGCTGTTTTGCCGGCATACCGGGCGATTCGGCATCAGCGCTCTGGCGTACGTGTTCCTGGTAGGCACCAACATGCTGCTGGTGTCGGCCGCGGACTTCACGCTGAGCGACAATCTCTTCCAGATCTTCGTGATCGCCTGCCTGCTCCTGCACGAACAGGGTGCCCGCGGTCGTTCGAGCTGGTGGATCTGGTTTGGCGCCGTCATGGCGTCACTCGGCTTCCTGACGAGGGTCCCTGGTGCGTCCCTGGTCATTGCCGGGCTGGTGTGGACGGTGGTCGAGAAGAGTCGTCGCGAGGCGATCATCTACGCGGCGATCGCGGCGGGGCTGACGATCCCATGGTTTGTCTGGCGCGCCGACGCCGTCGCCGTGACGAACCCGCTGCTGCCGTACTACACAGAGTACGAAACGTCCGCGATCGCGCTGGCCCCGTCGCACCCGTATCAGGCCTGGCAAATCCTTTCCGGAAACGCTCGTTATCTCTTGCAGTCCCTTGACGCGACGTTTCTTCTCCAGCCGTCAGCGCTGCTGCGATGGTCGGTGGTCGTGCTCGTGCTGCTCGGCAGCTGGGTCCTGCTTCGGCGCCGTCTGACATTTCTCGTGGTGTTCGTCGCCGTGTACACGGGAGCCGTGCTCAACCATCCGTTCGTCCCGGGCAGATACGTCGTCCCGCTGGTGCCGATCGTGCTTCTGGCCTTGTTTGCGGGCGCGTTCGAAGCCCACGCTCGTCTTGCCAACTGGGCTGGTTCTCCGCGTAACGACAAGGTGATCGCGGGCCTCGTCGGTGTGCCGATTGCGCTCCTGATGGCACTCAACCTCGTTTGGTTTCGTAGCTACAACCGATCGTCCAGCGATGACCATGTTCGCGGGTTCGGGCGCCATTTTGCCTACGGCTGGAGCGGGTTCACCGAAACGTTCGAGTGGGTACGAAACCACACCGCCGAGAACGAGCTTCTGGCGACGCCGTACGATCCGATGTATTACCTGTATACGGGAAGGAAGGGCGTTCGCCCCTGGTTTCACAACCCCGAGAGCTACTTTTATCCCATCGAGAGTGCCGTTCCGAATCTCGGTGATCCTGCCAGGATTCGAGACGCGCTGAATGATCTGGGGGTGAGGTATCTGATCATCGATCCGCTGGAAGGCTACGCTGAGAGCGTGGCCGCACCACAATTGTTCGAGCGACTGCTTTCGACGTATTCGGCTACGCCACGCCTTGTCTTCACGAGTCGTGATTCTGCGCACAAGATTTACGACCTTCGGCCCGCGCCCGGGTTGGCGGTCCAATGAAGCTGTGCAAACGATGACTTGGATTGGTCTCGGCGGTGCCGCATCAGACGCTCGGATGCTGCAGCCATGTCGGTCGACGTGATCAGCCTGCCAGAAGTTCAGGGAACATGAAACGCCAGTCGAGGCAGACGCTGCCGGTTGTCGCCTTTATCAGGGAGGTGTTGCGACAGCGAGACACGCTCGGCATCTGCATCGCAACGGCCGTTCTGTTGTTCTCGATCTTTCCATTGGTGCTGCCAATCAGTCCGGGGGTGCGCGTCGCGGCGGCTCGACGATTTCAACTCGCGGGATGGCCGTTCCCTCTCTGGGCACTGTTTCAGCCGCTCCCCTCGATGTACAACTTCGAAAACCATTGGGAGGTGGCGTTCACGTCGATCGCAGGGACGACCGCGGACGAGACCTGCCGTCGGGAATTCGGGGGCTTCGTCAATCACCATGTGCTCGACGCCGTGTTCCTGGGACGTGTCGCGCTCGAACGATGTGGCTTTCCGGCCCATGTTCGCTTCAGGACGACGTATCGGGGAACGACGGTTGAGAGCGGTTACGTGCTCACGGCAGGGCCCGGGTTGCATGGCTTCATCTTGACGCCGCAGCCGGAATGATGACGACGACCGACACGGCCGGCCGCGTCCGCAACGCCTTTCGAGCCGTCGCGGTCAGCATCCTGGCAGTGCGCGTGATGTTGGCGGTTTCGTATTTCCGAATCGCCGCCTTGCAGGTGATCGCGCCCGTCCACGACCACTTTTTCCCGCCGCTGCTGCGCCATCCGGCGCTCGTGATCGTCGCGTTCTTCGGCCCCATGCTCATGGAGGTGCTGGCCCTTGATCGTCCGACGGGCGGACAGATGAAGCGGGCGGCGATGGTGGAGGTGGCCGGGGCTGCGGTCTTGCTGCTCCATCAGGCCAGCTATTTCTATGCGACCTGGGTCATCGTCTTCTGGGCTGGTCTCTTCATGGTGTGGATGGCCTGGAGTGGTGCGGCAGACGAAGAGCGCGCGGCCGCAATCGGACCGTTCCTCGCGCAGTTGATCATCTCGTTGTTCTTCCTCGGCGGCGCCGCCGGCAAGTGGACCGCCGGGTACTGGTCGGGCGAGGTGTTCTACGACCTGTTGTTTGCGCGACGCTCGGACCTGGTGTACGCACAATTGCGAGCCTGGTTCAGCGACGCGAACGTGCATCTGATTGCCACCTGGTTCAGTCGATCGGTCATCGTCGTCGAGACGTCGATGGCGCTGGTGCTGTTCCTTCCGGCGCGTCTGGCTTCGAGCGTGTCGATTCTGGCGGCGCTGGCACTGTGGCTCACCAGCAGTGACCTCTTCGAGGTCGCCTGGCCGATCATCGGCATTGCGGCGGCTGGGCGTCTCCTCGCGCAGCGGCATGCCGCCCACTCAGGCCACGAGGTCGGATGAGCGAGCGGCGGCGCACAACAGACAACCCATCGCGCTTCCAGGGGACTGGCTGCTAGCGTTCGATCGCGATCAGGCGTTTTCCCCACCGTTCGAAGATCGCGATACTCGCAACGAGCATTGGCACCGATGCAATCACGTCGATCGCGTAGTGCACTGCGGTCACGACGGTCGATGCCACCATGGCGATGTTGAGGATAACCAAAGGCACCAAGAACCGAGGGTGCCGCCGGAACGCCCAGGTCACGATCAGTCCGCCGGCGACGTGGAACGACGGAAAGGAGACCAATCCATGGAGCTCAGTAACCCTCGCCACTGTCATGGTGCCGTCGTGAAACCCTTTGATTTGTGCGAGCGGGCGAGTCATGTCGATGGCGGATTCGACCTGGTAGTAGTCCGGGGCACATACGGCAGGCCAGAGCGCCAGCGTGATCAGGGTGATCGTCAAGCACACCTGAAAATGGAAGGCGAATTCCCACAACGCGTCGCGATCCTGAAGCATCCCGAGACCGAATACGGCGAGTAAGAACTGCGGTAGAACGGTGAAGTAAGCGACCCGGAGAACGGCAGCGACCGTCTGATGCTGGTGAGTCCAACGTGCCAGCGCGGGCACGTGAATGCCGAGCCGCGCGTCCGCCGCCGCAAGCCACGGATCGGCATAGGGCAATTTCAACGCGACCGCAGGGTATTGGGTGAACGCGCAGATATTTGCGAATACAAGGGTCAGGACGAGGACGAAGATGACCTCGGCAATTCGGTGCTCCGTCTGCGTGCCTGGGCTGAAATTGTAATAGAGCCACAAGGCGACCAGCAGGACCAGCATGCCGGCGCCGACGTTGGCGTCGGGCGACCATTCGATCGAGAGGCCCAGCCACATATACAGCGATGCGCTGATGACGAGCACCGCGGCGTCGAGAAGAACCAGCCGAATCGCCAGCCGATTCAGTCCGGTCTGGGCCCAGTTCACGACAGATCTTGATCTCCACGAGGAGAATGTGCGCTGCGTTTGCGAGTCGCTCGTGGCCGCGCAGTCGCTGACGGCTCTCGAGCGCAGGTCGCTCGACCCTGCTGACGCTCTCAGTCTAGCGCGCGTTCGTGGAAAAGCGCCGAGGGGACCGTTCGGGCTCCGTCACAGCGGCCACCTCGAGCATTCAGCCTTCTGCGCGCGCATCGCCGTCGTCGTCACTCGCGATCTCCGAACACACGGTCCAGAACACCCAGAGCAGCACGATCACCGACACCTGGACCCGTGTGTAGCGCGCCACCGGCAGGAAGTACGCCGGATAGAGAAGAAGCGCCCCCACCACCGTCTTTCGCGCCGACGATTCGGTGGACCCCCAACCGCTCGCGAGCAGATAAACCAGAGCGGGCAGCATGACGGCGGCGTCGTAGATGTAGAGGTGTGGACTGACGAGGACGCTGGCCATGATCAGCACGGACATGGCCAGCCCGACGTCGCGCGCGGCGCGGCAGGCACGGACGGTTTGCCAGAGCACGATGCCGGCGGTTGCGAAATAAGCGGCGGAGGCCGGTCCCGCGGGAACGAGCAGCGCGAACAGGCTTCTCAGCGAGTGAGTTTGCGTGAGGTCGCGCTGAAAGCTGTCGACGAAGGTGGGGAACTGGCGAACATAGCTCAGGTAGTGGACGAAAACCGAGGGGCCGAGCCACCACCACGTGACCGCAGCCTGCGCCGCGACGGACAACGCGGCGCCGGCGACCATCCGCCACCGTCCTTGTGCGATCGCCACAACGCCCAGCGGCACCGCGAGCTGGGGCTTGACCGCCAGCAGACCGAAGGCTGCGCCGGCCAGCACCGACCGGTCGTTCAGGAGGAAACGCCATCCGAGCACGAATGACGCGAGCGGGATGGCCGTGGCCTGGCCAAACGACTTGACTTCCACCAATGGTGGAAATGCGAGGGCCAATCCGAGCAGCGCCGCACTCTGCGCTCCAGGAAGGCCGGTCAGTCGTGCGGCCCACCACGAGGCTGCCCCGAACAGCAGTACGCTGCCCACAATCCAGCTGACCAATGCGTGAGGGTAGGGAAGACGCGCCATTGGCGCGAAGTAGAGGCCCACGTGAGGCGGGTAGGGTTGCGGATACGGATCCGCCGTGAGTGCTGGAAACAGCGCGAGCTTGATCGCGTTGAACGCCTCGAGATCATACAGCGCGTCGCCGTGGCGATCGGCGACGACCCGGCCAAGAACGTAGAGGCGGACGAAGTCGCGCCCTGACGGTGCGCCGAGCGACGCGTCGTTGGAGGACGAAAAATTGAAGATGGACAGTCCCCAGATCAGTGCCGCCGGCACCCACGCCAGGATCACCGTTTCGCTCGTGTTCAGCCGCCAGAATGACCGCGGCCGTGTTCCGTGCTGGTTGGGACCAATCCGCAGCTCTGCAGGCACTGGCGCGACGGTACCACAAGACGTCCGCAGGCTTCATGAACGGTTCCCGAACGAAACGGCAAGCAGAAACGGTCAGCCCGCGGCTTGCGGCACCAGGTGAAGGAACTCCCGGCCTTTTTCAAGGTCGTTCGACGGACGACTCGCGGCGTAAGGACCCGTCGACAAATAAAGCGGCGTAAGGACCCGTCGACAAATAAAGATGCCGTCTGGACGCCGATGCATCCCACCTGGCTGCGTTGCTCGTCGCTTACATACGCCCGGTATGCGCGCTCCTCGCGCCTTGCCATGCGGGCGCCTCGACGCCCATATTGGCACCTTTACTTATCGACGGGTCCTAACGGTCGGAAACGCATTGGCTGTCTTGGAGATCCGCTGGTGCTGACGAGCTTGGCGTCAATTGAGGCATCGGCCGCTGAATTGCTCCTGCTATGATGATCACCCATCCCGTTCGGCGGCTGGCATCTTGAACCCAGCTGTCAAGGAGCCCTCGATGGTGAAGCGGACGCCGGTTCGTGGCGAGCGCGGTCAGATCCTCATTGTCACCGTGCTGTCGATGACGGTGCTGCTGGGCATGGCGGCGCTCTCTATCGATGCCTCGTTCATGTACGACAGGCGGAATCTGCTGTTCGCAGCGGCGGATGCCGTGGCGAAGAGCGTGGCCGCCGAGCTTCAGCGCAACAGCGCGCTGACGTCAACGGATGCGCGGAACTTCGCGAACCAGCAGGTGGCCGCCCATGGCTTGGTTCCAGGCGCGTGCGGCACGACGGCGACCGGTGTTGCAGGCGTCTGTATTAATCCTTGGGATGCGGCTGTTTCAGGACCGTTCGCAGGGGTGCCCGGGTACGTGGAAGCCACGGTCTCCGAAGTGACCCCGACGTTTTTTGGCTACGTGCTCGGCTTCGTGAGCGCCACGCCTGGCGGACGGGCGGTCGCAGGCATCAGCCCCAGTCCGAATTGCCTCGTGGTGCTCGGGTCGGCACTCGACGCGTTGTCGCTTGACGATCCAGCCAGTTTGAACTTGCACAACAGGTGTGGGATCGCGGATGGCGGGGGCCTTGTACTGAACGGGGGCGCGACAATCGTCTCTGCGGGCTCCGTCGTCTCCACGGCTGGAGCAGATTGCACAGGCGTGGTGTCCCCCACCATCTGCTACCCGAACTCGCCGGCGCCGCTGGACCCGCTCGCCAGCCTCCCTCCACCTTCGAACCCATGCCCGCCAGGGCTCCCGCCATTCGCTGCCAGCGGCCCCGTGTCGATCACCACGGCCGATCTCGCCATGTATTGCGGCGGCCTCGAGATCGACAACGCTGTCGTGACCTTCGGCCCGGGCGTGTACTATATCGGCGGGCCTGTAACCGCGAAGACTTCCACCTCGACTGTGAGCCTGTTGGATTTGGGCTCTGGCGTGACGTTCTTCATCGCGGCCCCCAGCGGTCGCATCGACCTCCCCGAATTCAACGATGTGACGTTGAATCTCAGAGCCCCGGATGCTGGCCCATACAAGGGCATTCTGTTTTATCAGGACCGCGGTAACACAAACTCGGCCTTCATCCTCAACGACTCTGGCTCGCTGACCGGCGCACTCTATTTCCCAGGCGCGGACCGGCTGACGATGAAGAATGACCCCGCCGACACGTCGGACTGCATGCTGATCGTCGCCAATAGCGTGACGATCACGAACACCACGAACCTGATCCGTGATTGCGCGGCGTCTGGCGGATCTCCAGTCCAGACGATCACGGTGGCCGAGTAGACCGTGACCATGAGAGTGAGTATTGACACGAGGCGTCGACGGTCGCACGGGCCCGGCGCGCTCGTGCGCGCCGACAACGGAGGTGCACTCGTGGAACTCGCCATATGCCTCCCGCTGTTGGTGCTGATTCTCGTCGGCACGGCCGATTTTGCGCGGGTGTTCTACACCTCGATCGCGCTCACCAGCGCCGCCCGCGCTGCGGCGCAGGCCGGCGCGTACGGTCTGGGTCAGAGCGACCCGGTGGCTGGACCGATGCAGGCGACCGCCAACAGTGCGAGCAACGTCACGCCGTCGACCGTCTCCGTGTCGCGATCGTGCAGCTGCGTGAGCGACGATGGCGCCCTGACCAGTCCGATGATCTGCACGGACCCAATCGCGACGGCGTGCCCCCCACCACGGCACCGTGTCATGACCGTCACCGTGACGACGGGGACGACGTTTTCAACGATCTCGTCCCTGCTCGGCGTGCCGTGCCGCGTCGCTGTTGGCGGGTGCGCCCTCAGCCGGTCGGCCACGATGAGGGTATCCGAATAGTATGAACAGCACACGCCGGCGGTTCGTGCGCGACGAGGGTGGGCAGGAGCTTGTCGAGTTCGCTCTCGCGTCGCTGGTGTTCCTGATGACGATCTTCGGCACGCTCGAGTTCGGCCTGGCCGTCTGGCAATACAACATGGTGTCGAACCTCGCCCAGGAAGGCGCTCGCTGGGCATCAGTCAGAGGATCGACCAGCTCGATGGGGCAGGCAGTGGAGGCCGACGTCCGCACCTTCGTGCAAGGCCGGTCCGCCGGCATCAACCCCGATGTGGTCACAACGCCGGCGCTCGTGGGCGTGCCCGGCTCGACCTTCTCCGTGACGGTCACCGCGAACTTTTCGCCACTGACGCAGCTGATCCCGCTAAGCGTCATGCAGCTGACGAGCACGGCGAGCATGGTCGTCTCCAGGTAGAAAGAGTGGTCGCGTCCTTCCACAGTGTGGAAGGACGC
>JBDTVS010000060.1:0-48645 GCA_040007095.1 Acidobacteriota bacterium | reverse complement strand
ACGGGGCGGCGCCCGCGTTCGCTCCTATATGGACCCGACGGTGAAGTATCACGCCAAGTACCTGGTCGCTGACGCTGGTCCAGCGATCATCGCGACGGCGAACCTCACGCACAAGTGCTTGACGCGCACCTTCGATGCACTCGTCGTCACTCATGATGCCGCCGTGGTGGACGGTCTGCATGAGCTCATGGCGGCGGACCTTGCGGGACGCGCGCTGCCGGCATCGCTGCCCTCCCGATTGATTGTCGGCCCCGAGTGCGCCCGCCGGCAGGTCGAATCGCTCATCGACGCCGCGCGATTTCGCATTCGCCTGATCGACGCCAAGTTATCAGACGTTGACATCCAGGCGCGGCTCGAGCTCAGACGCCGCGCCGGTGTGCAGGTCGAGATTCTGGACTCCCACTGGATCGGCGATTTGAAGTCGCACGGTAAGGTCATGCTCATCGACGACCGGGTGGCGGTTGTCGGCAGCCTGGCGCTCGCGCCTTCGAGTCTCGATCGCCGCCGCGAACTCGCGATTACCGTCGACAATCCTGCCGCGGTCGCCGACCTCGGTCGAGTGTTCGACTCCGCCGCCCGCCTCGAAACGGGGATCGTCCCAACGTCGCCCATCCCGCCGCAGTTGGTTCGCGCCGCCGACAGGTACGCGACATGCTGAAGCAACTGCTGGTCGGAGCCGTGATCACCGCGTTGGTGGGCGGCGGTGCCGACGCCGAAGCGTTCCCGATGGCCGCCGGCGAGCGGGCCGTCCGCGCCGAAGCCGGGGCCCCGGCGCCCTCGAAGGTCAGGAAGAAGAAATCAAAGAAGAAAGCGAACAAGAGAGCCGCCGATCAGGAACAGGCCAGGGGCGACGTCTCAGACGGCGTTCGCGCCGTGTGGGGCAAGCACCCGTCCATCCGGTACGGGTCGGTCTTCCAAGTCGACCTGGCCGCGACGTTCATGGAAGATGCGCACGCCTCCGATTCAAGGGCCACCGAACTGTCGCGATACGACCTGCACCGCAATCGGGTCGGCGTCTCGGGCAACGTCTTCAAGCACATCGAGTTCGAGGTTGAGCGTGAGCTGACGACGAAAGCCGTCGAGCCGGGGAAGTTGGCAAAGTCACCCTGGAAAGATGCGCTCGTGAACGTCAGCTTCGTCAAGAACGCACAGGTGCAGGCGGGGCGGTTCAAGATTCCATTCGGCCTCGACGAGCTGACCGGGAGCTCACACAATCCCTTCATTTACCGGTCGGTTGGCGCGAGCTCCCTGTCTCCTGGCCGAGATGCCGGGGCCATGGTACACGGCCGGTTCCTTCACCGTGGTCTGAACTACTGGGCCGGTGTGTTTGATCACGATGGCGATCATTCGCGCTCGACGCACATTGCCGGCGCCGACCAGACCGTGGCCGGGCGCATCACCGGCCGACCCTTCCGGCGGTTTGGAGCCAACGGAGTTGAGCTCGGAACCGCGTTCGCGGTGAGCTCGCTGTCGGACGCGGCGTCGGAGCCCAACGGGCTCCGTGGGCAGACCGTCGTGACGGGCGACACGTTTTTTCGGGCCGTCTACGTCAAAGGCCAGAGACGAAGGTGGGAGACCGATCTCGACTGGGCGGCGGGCCCCGCCTCGGTGCGCGCCGAATACACGTGGACGACCGACGATCGCCTGCAACAGGGACTCGGCAATCAAAATCTCCCGGACGTCCGCGCCCGGTCCTGGTTTGTCTCGGGCGGATGGAAGCTCCCAGTCGCCAGGAAACGAGCGGGAACCGTGGAACTCGTCGGGCGGGTCGAGCGGATGTGGTTCGACAGTGTCAAGGGGCAGAGCGCCGATTCGCCGTCGAGGAGTCCCCGCGCCGAACAGATCCTGCCGAACGGGGACCGCGTCTTGACCGTCGGGGTGAACTGGCAGGTCAACCGCTGGATCAAACTGCAGGTGAACGCCATCCGCGAGCAGGTCGAGGACGCGGAGCGGAGTCCTGTGTCGAACGGCGCTCCATTCTGGAGCAAGGCGGTTCGCCTCCAACTCGGAATCTGAGACGATGACTCATACCCACGCCATCCTTGTCGTCGTGACCCTTGGGCTGTGCATTCCTGCGGCCGGGGCCGCCTCCACCCAGACTCGAGCGGTCAGCTCAGCGGCTGATCCGTCTGATCCGCTCTTCGACGACGCGGCGCTTCACGAAATCCGTTTGTTCGTCAACGCGAGGGACTGGCAGACGCTGAAGACGAACGCGTTGGAGAATACCTACTATCCGTGCGATTTCCACTGGGAAGGCCAGGTGGTCCGAAACGCCGGCATTCGATCTCGGGGCAACGGAAGCCGGAGCGGGACCAAGCCCGGCCTGCGGCTCGACTTCGATCGCTACTCGACCGAGCAGACGTTCCTGGGCTTGAAATCCGTGGTCCTGCGCAACAACACGCAGGACCCCTCGAACATGCATGAGCGTTTGAGCATGCAGCTGTTCCGGCGCCTGGGCCTGCCGGCGCCCCGAGAGGCCTACGCCGCGCTCTACGTCAACAACGAGTACGCCGGTCTCT
Organism: Acidobacteriota bacterium; assembly: GCA_040007095.1. Lineage (GTDB taxonomy): Bacteria > Acidobacteriota > Vicinamibacteria > Vicinamibacterales > CAVVIG01 > JBDTVS01. The sequence goes on along the minus strand of JBDTVS010000060.1, from coordinate 46,126 downwards.
ACACGATCGTTGAATCGATTGACAAACACTTTCTCAAGCGGACGTTCAACGAAAACGACGGCTACCTGTACAAGTTCGAGAGCCCCGTTGACGCCCCGCCGTACTACTTCAACTACCTGGGGCCGGAGCCCGAGCTTTATGTGCCGCTTCCGTTCAAGCCAGAAACGCACGAGAACGATGCGCGACCCGAGTTCATCGAACAGCTCGCCAGGGCGATCTCCGAGCCTGACAGACCCTCCTTCCGATCGACGATGGCCGAGTTCGTCGATCTCGAGAAGTTTGTTCGACAGGTTGCGGTGGAGAATTTCCTCGCCGACAACGACGGCATTCTTGGCAAGTGGGGCATGAACAACTTCTATCTCTATCGTCTGGAGAACAGCACCAAATTTGAGTTCATCACCTGGGATCGAAGCGAGGCGTTCAAGGGGGGGAGCGATTACGGCATCCTTCGAAACATTGCCGACGTCTCGTCGTGGGCCCGGAACCGCCTGATGGACAGCGCGATGAATGAAAAGGATCTCTCCGACCTGTATCTCGACACCTTGCTCGCGTGCGCGCGATCGGTGACCGAGATCGAGAGCGGGTCGTCTGACGACCGGGGGTGGTTCGTGCGCGAGATCATGCGGCAGTACGGCCAGATCAGTGCCGCCGCTCTGGCCGACCCGGTCAAGCCCTATTCGAACGACGAATTCGTCGGGGCCGTCCAGGACCTGCTGACCTTTGCCGCCTCGCGCAGCGACTTCGTGCAGCAGGAAGTCAGCCGCTTGCGGCGGCCGTAGCTGCCTGCCGGACCCTGACGGCCGACGTGCCAACCGAGCGGGAGGTTGTGACCCCCCCTGCCGCGTCCCTCACATTCCCTCAAGTTCCTGCCATGCCTTGACGATTACCACTGGGGTCAGACCCAGTGTCCTTGATGAACTCGACCAAAAAGACCTACATCGATCCCGACCACCTGCCGCGGGTGCAGCGGACGACGATCTGGCGGGTGGTTTCGTGTCTGGGGCAGCACCGCACCGCGGCGACGCTGGTCGTGGCCATCGTGGTGCTGACGTCGCTTCTGAACGTCCTGCCGGCGATCTTCCTGAAGGAAATCATCGACCTTCTCGAGGGGGCTCTCGCTCATCCCTCGACGGGCGATCCGCGCGTGTTGTTCCTGCTCTGTGCCGGGCTGGTGGCCGGTCCCTTGACGGCCAGTCTCCTTGGCATGGGCCAGAAATACCTCACGACGCTCATCAGCGAGCGCGTGATGTTCGATCTGCGTCAGAGGCTTTTTGATCATCTGCACCGGCAGCCGCTGCGCTATTTCGTCAGCGCCAGGCCGGGTGAGATTGTCTCGAGCGCGTTGAACGACGTGCAGGGCACCGGATCGGTCCCGGGCGCGCTGGCCGGGGTGGTCGACAGCGTCGTCAGCTTCGCCGCGACCACCGCGCTGATTATCTATCTCGATTGGCGTCTGGCAATGGTCGGTCTGGCGCTGCTCCCGATCTTCGTCCTCCCGACGCTCGGCGCCGGGCGTCAGCGCAAAACGCTCCGACGCGCGACGCAAGCCCGCATGGCGGAGTTGACCGGCATTCTCATGGAGACGCTCTCGGTGTCGGGGGCACACATGATTCGGCTGTTCGGAACCGAAGCGTTCGAGCGCGAGAGACTGGGGGCCAAAGGCGAGGAGGTCATCGACCTCTCGCTCAAACAGGCGCTGGCAGGTCGCCGGTTCCAGTTGGTGATGGGCCTGTTCGAAGCGCTGGGGCCGGCGCTGGTCTTTGCCGTCGGCGGGTATTTCGTCCTGGTCGGCCATACCCGCGCCATCGGCTCGCTGGTGGCCTTCGTCACCGCCCTGAAGCGGCTCTATGGGCCGGCGACGGCGCTCGCCGGCGTCCATGTCGACCTCGTCACCTCGTACGCCTATTTCGAACGGGTGTTCCGCGTGCTCGACCTCGAGTCGGCGACTGCCGGCGCGCCCGACGTCATCCGTCTTCCGCGCGTCAGGGGCTCGATCGTGCTCGATCGCGTCTCGCTCTCTTTCCCCGATGGTCAGCACGGCCTCCGTGACGTCAGCATGCGAATCGAGGCCGGGCAGTCGGTGGCGCTCGTCGGACCGTCCGGGTCTGGCAAGACCACGCTTGCGGGGCTGATTCCACGATTGGACGATCCGACGACTGGCCGGGTCCTGCTCGATGGCTACGACTTGCGCTGTCTCGACGTGAAATGGCTACGGAGCCACATTGGCGTCGTGACACAGGAAACGTTCCTCTTCCACGCGAGCATTCTGGACAACCTGCGCTACGGACGACCAAACGCGAGCCTCGCCGAGGTCGAAGACGCGGCACGAGCCGCCTGCATTCACGACATGATCGCGTCGCTGCCGCAGGGCTACGACACCCTCGTCGGCAATCGCGGCCATCGGCTGTCGGGCGGTGAGCGCCAGCGCATCGCCATCGCGCGCGTCATGCTGAAAGACCCGCAGATCCTGATTCTCGACGAAGCGACCAGTTCGCTCGACTCCACCAACGAAGCCCTCATCCAGACGGCCCTCGAGACCCTGCGCCGCGGCAGGACGAGTGTGATCATCGCGCACCGGCTCTCTACCGTCCGTCAAGCCGACCAAATCCTGGTGGTCAACGGCGGCATGGTGACCGAGCGAGGCACCCATGAGAGCCTTCTCACCGAGAAAGGCTGCTACGCTGCCCTGCACGCGGAGCAGTTCTCTCGGCGCTCGACCGACCGCCGGATGATGCCGCCAGATGTCATCGTCGCATAGCAGCCCGTCAGCGGCTCTCGCCACCACGTCTCAACTCAGAGCACACCCGCTTTGTCATCGTCGTCCGCCGGACCATCGGCATTTTCGAAATCAACAGTGGGTCATGGTTGATTTCAAGTGACTCGTCGAAGGTCGGAAACGGCCAGCCGTCCGGCGTCGTCACGGTATGGTCAGGGCACTTCAATCCGATCGCGATCTGGTTCTTGGGGTGCGAGGTTATAGGGGAATGTAAACGCGACGGTTGCCGACCATGCGCGATGAGAACGAACCGGGCGCGCGCGGATACAGCCCGATGACTGACGGCGGATACTGCTCCGTCATGCAGTAGTCCGACGCCTCTGAGTACGTCTCGAAGACGCGCCCGCCGGCCTGCTCGACCCCCGCGATCTCGGACACCGTGGTGACGGCGGCTTCTTCGAGGCCCATCTCGAAGCCAAGCCCGCCGGAGTGCTGCACGATGGCCCATCTGCTCACTGGCATTCAGTACTCCTCTGCACCCATGATGGCGAGCACCCTGAAGGACGGCGCCGGGTCTTCGAGGTGTTCGCTGCCGTACTCGCACTCCTCGTTCTCGAAGTAATCAATCTTCCACAAGACGCGCAGTTCGGCGTCTGGGCCTCGGCACTGGCGAGTAGTCCCCCAAGACCTGCGGCTTCGGCAGTGCCGGTCTGTCGCCGCAGACGGCGTCGTTGAGTTACGCGATGGGCCAGAGGCGGCCGGGCATGCGGTCACTTCTCCTGGTTCAACGGGTTGACGTGGTGGCGCGAGAAGCGGCTGCTACGCGCGCCGCCCGCAGCCGGACTCCACGCACGCCCAGCGGACGCGCCCTTTCGCGTCGAGTCGCGGCCAGTCGCCGCGCTCATGTCACAACACGGATCGTCTTCACAAGCGATGCTCGACCTCCTCTCGGTCAGGATAGAGTTCCCGTTTCGTATATGGCAGTACCATGCTCTTTCGGCTTGTGAAGAGCAGCCCGACGCCACCTACCACTACACCCAGAACGAACGACCACACGCTACCTGCCATTGAGTAGTGTCTCCATTGGTTGCGGCTTACGGAGGTGGCGAAGATTATTAGCGGCACTGAGTGCCGCCGCGCCGGACGCAGGACGATTCGCGCCCGGTGTGCCCGCGCGCTCGAGCCCGCGCCGGCTGTACCGAGAGAGGTTCTCTCCGGCGGTGAGGCCGCAGGAGATCAGCGCGCCGTTGTTGTGCGGCGCCGCCCACGAGGGTGTGATGTCCGCGTAGTAGGTGCCGCCGTGTTTGATACTGACTCGCATCACATTGCTCCTGATGAGATGTAGTGACGTTAAAGGGTGGTAAAGTATGCCACTGATTAACAATAGTAAAGTCATACAGAACAGCTAGGTGGATTGGCTGGGCTGGCATCGATGCCTCGGAGAAGGGCGCGGCCGCCTCTTCATGAGCTTGCATAGGAGACTCTACCTTGACCCCACGCCGGCTCAACTATGAGTCGGCTCAAGTCACTACAGACTCAACTGTAAGTCGGCGAAGCCATTGGTTCATCGTTTTGCGTAGTGTATGTGGCTCAGTCTTCCGCTTGTGACGAGCGAACCAAGACCGACGCTGAAAATGACAATCTTCGAGACATGTCCGCCGAGAGCGTGCGGCCGGCCAGTCGAGTTGGAACATGGAAATAGCAGACACTGATCAACAAGTTGCAACCACGACCGACGTCCGGGCCGCCAGCACCTTCTTCGAGAGGGAACGGTGTTTGATGCGGCTCATCCACGAGGACTGGAAAACGAATTTCCGCGACTGGACACAACCAGGCTTTCGTGCGTTAGCCGTGCACCGCTTCGGCACCTGGGTGCAGCAACTGCGGTGGCGCCCGCTCCGGGTCGTGCTGCGGAGGGTCTACACCAGCCTGTTCCGCTTCGTGCGAAATCACTACGGCGTCGAGTTGCCCGTCACGGCCGTGATCGGCCGCCGGGTGGTCTTGGGCCACCAGGCGTGCATCGTCATTCACGCCAACGCCGTGATTGGCGACGACTGCTTTCTGCGGCAGAACGTGACCCTCGGGGTCATCAATGCGGAGCGCGGCAACCAGGCACCAACGCTGGGACGAGGCGTGGTGCTCGGCTGCGGCGCGGTGATTCTGGGCGGCGTCACGATCGGCGATCGGGCGACGATTGGTCCCAACGCGGTGGTCATGACGGACGTGCCGGCCGACACCGCGGTGTTTCCGAGTACGCCGCGGATGATCACGCCGCCGAACCCTCGCCCGACAGTGAGCCCGGGAGCCGACTCCCGAGTGGCCGCATCGAGATCTAGCGCGTGAGCCCCCAGGCCGAGTCCGCGGCTGCTGTCGCTCCCGCCCCCGTAGCGGGCGATGCGTGTCCGAGTCCGGTCGCAGACCCCAGCGCGCGACTGCCTGGCATCGACCGCGATGCCGCCGGAAAGCCGTGCCTGCCGCTGGACGTGGCCGCGCTGTTCGCCTTCGGTCACCTCATTCGGTGTACGGAATCGCTGTTGTTGGATTTGTTTACGAAGGGCGTATTGTCGGGCACCACGCATACCTGCCTGGGGCAGGAGCTGTGTCAGATGGCGGTGGTGCGGGCGTTGGATGACCCTGAGGACGTCGTGTTGTCGAACCATCGCAACCACGGGCATTTCCTGACCTACTCTGGCGAGTTTCACGGGCTGGTCGCGGAAATCTTGGGGCGCGAGCGTGGGGTGTGCCGCGGCGTCGGCGGGAGCCAGCACCTGGTCTATCGCCACTTTCATAGTCATGGCGTGCAGGGCGGGTTGACCGCGATTGGTGTGGGCCTCGCGCTGGCCAGGAAAATGCGCGCGAGTCGCGCCCTGGTGGCGTGTGTGATCGGCGACGGTACGCTCGGCGAGGGGCTGACCTACGAAAGCCTCAATCTGGCCGCGGTGTGGCGCGTGCCGCTGCTGTTCGTGGTCGAGCACAATGGCATCGCGCAAACGACACGAACGGCCGACACCCTCGGCGGGTCCATGCTCGCCCGTGGGACCGCATTCGGGCTGCGCACCTGGCGCGTGGACGATGCGGATCCGCGGTGCTTCGAGTCGGTCGAGGAGGTGGTGCGCACCGTGCGCGCGACCCGCGCGCCGGGGTTGCTCGTGATCGACACGATGCGCCTCGGCCCGCACAGCAAAGGCGACGACCTGCGGGACGAGGGGGAGCTGTCCGCCATCCGGGCGCGGGATCCGTTGCGCGCGCTGGGCCGCCGTCTCGATGCCGCGACCAGGCGCACCATCGAACGTCGCAACGAGGCGTTCGTCCATGACATCCGGGCGACCGCGCTATCAGCGCCAGAGGCGCGATTCGCGCGGGTGCCGACGCACATGTTTTCGGTGCGTCCTGCCGTCGTCGCCGATCAGCGCGGCCCGCGGCGACTGGTCACGCCGCCGGTGACGGTGCGCGCGTCGCTCAACGAGGCCCTGTGCCGGCTGCTCGCCACCGATGCCCGCGTGATCCTGCTGGGCGAAGATTTGCACGATCCGTATGGGGGCGCGTTCAAGGTCACGGCCGGGCTGTCGACGAAGTTCCCTGACCGCGTCCTCTCCACGCCGGTCGGCGAAGCGGGCCTGGTGGGAGCGTCGATCGGGTTGGCGCTCGCCGGGTATCGCCCGGTGGCCGAGATCATGTTCGCCGACTTCCTCTCCCTGGCGATGGACCAGATCTACAACCACGCGGTCAAGTTTGCGATGTTCGAGGGTGTGACCGTGCCGCTGGTGGTGCGCACTCCGAGTGGGGGCCGGCGCGGATATGGGCCGACGCACAGTCAGAGTCCCGAGGGGCTGATGACCGCCGTGCCTGGTCTGACCGTGGTGGCGCCGAGTCATCGTCACGAGTCGGGGCATCTTCTGGAACGGGCGGTGCTCGCGTGGGAAGCCCCGGTCGTCTTCTTCGAACACAAGCTGCTGTACGGCGTCACAGAAGACCGGGGAGACTACGAGGTGTTGCGGGCCTCGCCGGCGGATCCCGGGGCGGCCCTCTTTCCGACCCTCGTCCGTCGCGCGGCCGATCCGGATCTCACGCTGGTGGCCTACGGCGGCATGCTTGAGATGGTCGAGCGGGTCGCGGCGTCGCTCGAGGCGGAAGACCTGTCGGTGGAAATCGTGGCGCCCTCGCTCCTCCAGCCGCTGCCGACGCACACGCTGTGCGCGGCGCTCCGGGATCGACGGCGGATCGCGATTGTCGAGGAAAGTCCGCGAGGGCCCGGCTTCGGCGCCGAGCTCGCCGCCACCGTGCTCGAAGAGCGCGTGGCGGGGCGGGTGCGGCGCTTTGCCCCGCCGCCGGTCCCCATTCCCGCGGCGCGCAGTCTCGAGGCGGCTTTGCTGCTCGACGAGCGCCGGCTGTTTGAGGGCTTGGTCGCCTTCATCACCGACGAGGCGCCCCGCTGATGGCGATCCCGCTGCACGCGCCGCGCGTGAACAACAACGATGACACGGTGCGCGTGCTCCGCCTTCTGGTCCAGCGTGGAGACGCCGTGCGTGCCGGCGACTTCGTCGCTGAGGTCGAAACCGAGAAGGCGAGTGTGGCCGTCGAGGCCGAGCAGGCGGGGGTGGTGCTGGCGGTGGTGCCGCAGGTCCAGGACGTGGTCGCCGTGGGATCGGTGCTCGTCTGGCTGGGCGCGACGATCGATGACCCTGTGCCGGATGTCGCGTCTTTGGACGACCCGTTGGTCGGCACGATGGCCGGCACGATGGTCCCGACCGTGAAGGCGGCGCAACTGCTGGAGCGATATGGGCTGAGCGCCGTGGACGTGCCGGCGAGCGCCGGGCGCCTCAGCGCGCGCGATGTCGAGGCCTATATCGACGGCCACGGCCTGGTCCCGATCGCGGCCGCGTCGTCCCGGTCCGCGCCGAGGGGCGCGCCGCCGGTGGCGCCCGGGACGCTGCAGGCGCTGACGCCGGGTGAACGGGGCATGCTGCGGACGGTGCTCTGGCAGCGGCAGGAAGCGGTGCCGGCGTACGTCGAGCTGCAGTACGAGGCGGCCGCCTGGGATCGGGTGGCCGCGGACTACCAGCGGCGGGAAGGTCTGCTCATCAATCCCCTGCTGGCGCTGCTGGCGTACCGCTTGACCCGGATCGCCACGGCCAACCCGCGGCTGACGTCGACGCTGGTCGGCGAGGAGCGTTGGATGTACGGCGCGGTCAACCTGGGCTTCACGGTGCAAAGTGACACGACGTTGTACCTGGCGGTCGTCGCGGACGCGGCGGCGTTGACGTGCGCGCAATTCATCGCCCGGCTCACGACGCTGCAGCGGCAGGCGCTCGCCCATCGGCTGCACCCGTCCGACACGACGGGGGCGACGATCGGATTCAGCAGCATGGCTCGCTGGCAGGCCACCCGGCACATCCCGGTGCTGGCCCCGCAGACCGCGTTGATCGTCGCGCACGCGTCTCCCTCAGCGGATGGGCGCGGGATCCTCGGAGCCACTTACGACCACCGTGTGCTCACCGGATCCGAGGTGTTGGCGGCGATCACCGCGTTGAGCCGTCCGGAGGATCAGCCATGACACCAAGTGTTTCCGACCCGACCGGGGAAAAACGTACCATCCGCGAGAAGGTCGTCGCGCTCGCGGCCCGACGAAATGTCGATGCTCGCGCACTGAACGACGGTGACGTCATTCTCGAGAGCGGGGCGCTTGATTCGGTCGCCCTTCTCGAGCTGATTATGTGGATGGAAGCGACCTTCGACCTGACTATCCATCAGACCGATCTGAGCCTCGCCAACCTCGGCACCATCGATGCGATCGCCGCTTATCTCCAACGCACACGCAATGGGACGGCGCAGAGCGATCGAGACGTCGCCCGTTGACGCGGGTGTGCCGGCCTCTTTGATGCGTAAGCTCATGTTCGCGGCGGCCGCTTTCGTCGCCGGAGTGATAGCGCCGCTGACTCTTGGCGAAGGCCTGTTGCGGCTGACCAATCGTCCGTCTCCTGAGGTCATCGGCTGGACGGGCGACGGCGGCCCTGGAAGGCGGGGCTGGCCTGGGGAAAGGAACGAGTTCGGATTTCGAGGTCACGACTTCGATGCACGCGCCGGCGTTCGTATCGTCTTGCTTGGGGATTCACAGGTTGAATCCGCAGGAACCGCGTTTGAAGACATGCCGGAGGTCCAGCTGCAAACCGCCCTGGCGGAAGACTCGGTCGACAGCGTCAGCATTGCGTCCATCGCGAGCCTGGGATGGGGACAGGATCAGGAACTGCTGGCCCTGCAAGAATACGTTGACAGGATACGTCCCACGCAGGTCGTGCTGTGGTTCACCGAGAGCAATGACCTCTGGAACAATACGTTTCCCACGCACCTCCCCAAAGATGGGTTCCCGAAACCGACGTTCTGGCTCGACGGGTCAGCACTCAAGGGGCCGAACCTTCCCTGGCTCGTCAGATATCGGCCGCCGGGTCTTTACCTCTGGGAGGCGATCCGTCGCGTTCAGGGCGTGGCGCGATACCCCACCGACGGCGAATGGGAATCCCGTCTGCCTCCGCCGTACCGCCCGTCCGTTCCTCCGCCTGGCGCTCCTTCGCTGATGCAGGCGCTGGCCGAAGGACATGGGATGCGAGTCGAGGAGCTGCCCTACTTCAACTTCGAAAACTTCGAGACCGAGAAGACGCACTACAGCGCGTACCTCGTTCCAGAAAGCCCTCGCCTCGCCTATGCGGCGGCGCTCACACGCGCGCTGCTGTTGCGCATCCGGAATCTGTGTGAAGCGAAGGGGGCCAGGTTCGTCGTGCTCATCACGCAGAGGTGGGAGGCCAGCGGTCTCCCCGAGCGCCCAACGATGTTCGAGCTTGGCGGCAAAGGCTACACCTTTTCGCAGGCGTCCGCCCGCCGCGTCATCGACGCGGTGTTGCAGGGGCTTCCGACGATTCGCGTCAAGGGTCTACGGCCCGATGCGGTCATCAGCAAGGCCGACAGCCACTGGAATCGGGACGGCAACAAGTACGCGATGCAGTGGCTGGGGCGAGAACTGGTGCGCGAGCTGCACAGGGGCGGTCTCTAGCCGTAGAATCAGCTCCATGACAGTCCTGAGTGACGAAGCCCTTGGAGTGCTTTTTACCGAGGCGCGAACCCATCGCAAGTGGCTGGACCAGCCGGTCGACGACGCGACATTGCATCGAATATACGAGCTGGCTCGGTGGCCTCCGACCTCGGCCAACTCGAACCCCCTGAGGCTGGTCTTCGTGAAAAGCGCCGCGAGCAAGGCCCGACTGCGTCCTGCACTCGATCAAGGCAACCTCGAGCAGACGATGGCAGCGCCGGTGACGGCGATTGTCGCCTACGATGCGCGTTTCTTCGAGCTGATGCCGAAGCTGTCTCCGTCCCGGCCCGAGATCGCCGCGCGATTCGGATCGTTGCCTGAACCGGTTCGCGAGCGACTCGCTTTTCAAGGCGGCACCCTGCAGGGCGCCTACCTTATGCTCGCGGCGCGGGCCGTGGGCCTCGATTGCGGTCCGATGGGGGGCTTTGACCGCAATCGAGTGGATGCCGAGTTCTTCCCTGACGGGCGGTGGAAGTCGAATTTCCTGGTCAATCTCGGATACGGCGATCCTTCAGCAATACGTCCGCGCGCGCCGCGTCTCGATTTTGTCGAGGCGTGTCGGATCGAGTGACGCCCGGGTTCTCCCGAGCAGTGCTCACTCATCGAACAAGAGATCGGTGCCGTGCAATGGTCGGGGCGGCTCACCCTGGAGCCAACGGATGAGCGGCTACAATCGACCCTGCGTATTTTGACGCTCCTGCCGATTCGCGCGGGGCTCTCTCGCGTTGTTATTCGTCTGTGAGGATGGATGATCGAAGGTCTGACAATCGGGGCTCTCGTCGATCCGCTCAGTGGACGAACGCGGCATCCGCAGGAGATTCGCCACGAGCTCGTGTGCCGACTGGCCTATTACCAGAGCCTGGGGATGAAAGCCGGCGATTCGGTGTTCCTCCACTACGGCAACACCGTGGAGTTCTTCATCGACCTCCTTGCCGTATGGCGCCTCGGCGCATGTGCCATCCCCCTCGATCCGCACCTGACTCCGTTCGAAGTTGAAACCGTTGCGCGGACGGCTCGGCCGCGCTTTTCGTTGTGGGACGGAAGTCCCGACCGCCAAGTCTCTTCACCGCTCGCCGGAATGGACATCATCGTCGCCGAGAGCCCGGCGTGGAGCTCACCCGGCCGGGTCCCGGCGTTTGATTACCGGTCACTCTCCGGATCGGTCACCCTCGATCAGAACGCTCTCATCCTGTTCACTTCGGGGACGACGCACCAGCCAAAGGGCGTCGTCCACTCGCATCGCAGCCTGCAGGCCCGCTGGATGAGCCTGCGGTTCGCTCTCGGTGACACCGGATTCAGTCGCACGCTGTGTCTTCTGCCAACCCAATTCGGTCACGGCCTGATCTGCAATTGTCTCTTTCCCTGGCTGATGGGCCAGGACTTGTGCATCTTGCCGGCCTTCAAGGCCGACCTGCTGATGCAGTTGGGCACGCTGATCGATCAGTACGGCATCACCTGTCTCTCGTCGGTTCCCGCGATGTGGCGATTGGCACTGAAGACGGCCAGGCCTCCCCAGTCGCGCAGCCTTCAACGGGTCTTCTGCGGCTCGGCGCCGCTGTCGGCGTCGCTCTGGACGGGCATTCAGCAGTGGAGCGGCACGAACCAGGTCGTGAATGCCTACGGCATCACCGAGACCGCCAGCTGGCTGGCGGGGACGACGCTTCCCGAAGTTGTCCCCGCGGACGGACTCGTCGGCGAGATCTGGGGTGGAACCGTCAAGATCCTAAAGAGCGGCAGTACCGCCCATCCTCCAGGGAATGCCGAAGAATGCCCGCGAGGCGAGTCCGGTCATATCTGGGTCAATACGCCCGCTCTGATGAAGGGCTATCTCGGTCGAGAGGACCTGACGACTCAGGTGGTTTCACACGGCTGGTTCGTCACCGGCGACATCGGGTTCCTCGATGACGGCGGCTTCTTGCACCTGTCCGGACGTGAACGCGAGGAGATCAACAAAGGGGGGATGAAGGTCCATCCGACGGACATCGATATGGTGGTGGAGCGATTCGAGCACACGGTCGACGTCTGCGCGTTCGCCTACGAAGATGCCTTGCAAGGAGAGGACATCGGCATCGCCGTCGTGCTCGAGCCGAACACCACCGAGACGCGGCGCGGGTTGTACGAATGGACGCTGCAGCACCTCGGCGGCCACCGGGTCCCGCGGCGCTGGTATGTCGTCGACGAGATCCCTCGCAGCTCGCGAGGCAAGGTCAATCGCGCGAGTATCGCGCAGTCCTGCGCCCTGCTCAAACCGTCGGATGTGCGCAGCCGCTCCGTTCCGGCCGTCGGCGGCGTCCGGGATCAGGCGTAGCGCTTGGCCAACCAGGAGTCGCGCCGATCCGCGCAAGAGGAGTTGCTCGAGCTGATTGCGAGTTGGGACGTGCAGATGGACGGACCGGTCGACACGGACACGCCACTCATCGCGTCCGGCCTGTTCGACTCGCTCGCGCTCTTCAATCTGATGGTCTGGATCGAGCAGCAGGTCGGCGCACCAATCGACCCGACGGCCGTCGATCTGGCGAAGGAGTGGGACACCGTCGACGATATCGTGAGATTCATCGAGCGGCGACGGAACCGAGGTCGGGAGCAATGAATGGGTCGTACGAGATGTCGCGATATGGTCCGGAGCACAAGTCGCAGGTCGCGGAGCTGCAGAAGGAACTCTGGAGCTCGGACACCAGGCTCAACACGGCCTACCTCGAATGGAAGTACGAGCAGAATCCGTACCTCGACATCATCCTTATCTATCTCGTCTGGCACCGGGGAGAGCTCGTGGCAATGCGGGGCTTCTACGGAAGCCTCTGGGAAGCCGGCCGGCCACGACGCCAGTTCCCGATCTATTGCGCGGACGATCTTGTGATTGCCACGGGCCATCGAAATCGCGGGTTGTTCACGCGGATCAACAAGGCCGCCTTCGAGGACCTTCCGGCAGACGGCGATCGATTTGCGGTCACCTTGAGCGGTGGCCCGACCACCGTCCTCGGCTCGTTGACCATGGGTTGGAAGAGCATCGGCGTCACGCAGCAGGTTCGGCGGGAATCGAGCGGCGCGGTCCTCGCCCGGCAGGCGCGCAGGGTCATCGGCGCGGTGCCTGTCTTGCGAAAATATTCCCGGTGCTGGCCGGCCCCGTGGGAGCGCGACCAGTTCGCGCGTCTCGACGCCAGGGCGGCACGTGCGTCGAGCGCAGCCGGCGGCGTCAGGCTCGCGCGGGAGCCGAACGTCGACGCCATGGCGGACCTCGTCGAGGCTCTTGGCACGGACGGTCGTATCCGGCACGTGAGGAACGCGACCTACTTCGCCTGGCGCTTTCGAAATCCCATGCATGAGTACCGCTTTCTCTATGCGGGAGAGTCTCGTCTCACCGGCTACCTGGTCCTTCGCAGAGCTGTATCGGATCGATTCGATCAGACCAGCGCGTACATCTCGGACTGGGAGGCGGGCGATCCCGGCGTCATGGAGGAGCTGCTGCGGACGGCCATCCGCTGGGGCGGCTTCAGCCACATGATCGCCTGGGCCGCGACACTCCCCGACGACGCGCGCGCGATTCTCGAGCGTGCCGGGTTCGTGAATACGGGCGCATCGGCGCGGGGCATGCCTTGCGTCCTGGTGCGGCCGGTTCGTGGCGGCCGTCCGGAAGGGGAATGGACGATCGCGGGGAGGCCGCTGCTCGATCTGGCGAGCTGGGAACTGCGCATGTTGTACTCGATGGCCGGCTAGGACGCTGGCTCATCGTGCCGTCACAGGAAGGGATGTCGTGACACAACGGTCGAGATCCTCGCCGGCCGACGCGGCGCGTGTCTTGCTGTTCTCGATGCGGAACCTTCGCAATCACGTCGCGCGCGGCCCGGGCTATGAGTTCGAGGACGTGATCCGCCGGTGCGACAGCGTGGACGTCATCGCGCCGGCGCCACCAGCGGAAGCCAAGAGCCGAATCGGCCGATGCCTCGATCGAATAACCACCGGGAATAGGTCAAAAATCGACGGCCGAATCGTCGTCGACCAAGAGTACGAACTGTTCTTTGCGTTCTGCCTGAACCCTCAGGATTTACGGTACATGAGTCTCATTGAGGGACTGCGCGACAAATGCCGCCGTCTCGTGTGTGTGGTGGGGGAGTTGTGGCCCGGCATGATCGGGCAGGCGCGCGAACGGTTGGAGGTCCTGCGATGTTTCGACTGTGTGTTTTCGAATTTCCAGTCGAGCGTCGAGGCCATTCGGGACGTCACGGGCCGACCGTGCTACTTCCTTCCGCCCGCGGCCGATGCCCTGCTGTTCTGTCCCTCTCCCGTGAGTCCGGCGCGGTGCATCGACGTCTATAACATCGGACGACGTCCGGCGGGATTGCATGACGCGCTGATGGCGCGTGCGGAGTGCGGCGATTTCTTCTACGTGTACGATACGGTCGGGAATTTTCCCGTGCTCGACGCGCGCGAACATCGGGCCCTTCTGGCCAATCTCATCAAGCGCAGCCGCTACTTCGTCGCCTATCCCGCGAAGTTCGACAAACCAGGTGAAACCAATGGACTGGAGGAGATCGGCTCACGGTTTTTCGAAGGGGCCGCCGGCGGAGCGGTCATGGTGGGTGCGTCTCCGCGCTGTGCGGCGTACGACCAGGGCTTCGATTGGCCGGATGCCGTCATCCCGACCGCTGCGGATGGCGCGCGGGTCGCGGCGCTCATCGCCGAACTGGAGTCAGACCCCCGGCGAATCGCGCGGATTCGACGAGACAACGTCGTCAATTCACTGCAGCGTCACGATTGGGCGTACCGCTGGCACGACGTGCTGAACCACGTGGGGATTCCCACGTTGAGTGGGCTGCAGGAGCGGGAAGCCCGCCTGAAGAGCATGGCGGCGATCGTCGCGGCGTGCTGATCGCCTGCCACCCGCTTCCCTAGACATCTTCTAAACATCTTCTAAAGCCAGAGTCTCGCAGGATGAAGCAAGTTGTGCTCGGTTCGGCGTTGGAAGCTGTCTTTGATCGCCGTCCGGCGCGGGTCAGGAGGATACCCGTTTGGCCTCCAGCGGGTCTCACGACGACCCAACGCTTCGGGTGGCCATCGTTGGTCAGCGCCGGCGTGTCTTCCACCAACTCGAACCCAAGCACGTGCACGAAGAAGTGGATGGCGGTGTCGTAGTCCCGCACCAGAAGGGCGACGAGTTCGAGGTTCGACATCGAGGTTCAGATCCCGGCTCGAGACGGGCTGCGGTAGCTGAGGAAGCGATTGCCGAGGATGGCCGCTCGGTTGAAGCCGAGAGTGGAGTCGAGAGGTTGACCACAACCTCCCCCCTATCAGTATCGGGCGAATGCTCCCGAAGTTCAAGACTGTTTGTTGGGCCGCGCGACGCGTATCATCGGCGCTCATGTCGAAACGCAAAAGTCATCGACCCCGTATTCACAACGCCATCGACGCACCCAAGCCTGTCCGCGCTGCTGGCCTGCTGCGAGCGGGTGACTCCGAGCCAGGCGATGCGCACTCCTTCCGAAGTCCGCTCGCGCGCCTGCTCGATGCGCCGCAGCTTGCGCGAGTCGTGCCTCATCTTGCGCCCGAGACGCTGCATCAGTTGATTCGGCACGTTGGACTCCACGCCTCTGGCGAGCTCGTCGCCTCGGCGACCCCTGCACAGCTCACGTCGGTCTTCGACTTCGACTTATGGCGCAGCGCTCAGCCTGGCCTCGTCGAACAGTTCGACGCGGATCGCTTCGGAGAATGGCTCGAGCTGCTGGTTGAGACGGGCGAACCCGTCGCGGCGAGGATTGTCGCCGCCCTGGATGAACATCTCGTGACAGTGGGGCTGTCCCGGTACATCCGTGTCTTCGACCCCTCGGCGATCACTTCGCCAGCGTCAATCGATGACGATCTTCCGGACACTGAGATGGCGATGTTCGGAGGCCTCGAGTGCGAGGTGGGCGGCTATCTCGTGCGTGCGATTCGAGCTGACGCGTGGGACGCGATCGTGGCGCTGCTGGTCGCCCTTGACGATGACTATCAGGACTGCTTTCACAGAGTGATGCGCGGGTGCCGCCAGTTGTCCAACTCTGTGCCAGAAGTCGACGGGCTCGATCACCTGCTCATGAGGCCGGAGCAACTACTCCACGACGTGGCGCTCGACCGGGAGCGACGGCGTTCGCAGCAGGGTTACAGCACGCGCGACGACGCCCGTGCGTTCCTCCGGTTGGCAAGAGAGGGGAGACGCCGGCGGCCGGACGGGACGCCGGTGCTGAACCCGATCGCCGCAACGTATTTGCGAACCGCGGAGCAGACCGCGGCGTCAGCGGACCACGATGCGTCACTTGTTCCTCTGTCCGCCGCGGAGCCGGGGTCGACCGGATCCGTCGTCGAGACGCGTGACGCCATCATCGGTCTGCTCGCCGAATCGGGCGCCGTGCCGCAGCGGCCGCGAGCCCTGCTTGAAGGCGCCGGTTCGCAACCGTCGCGTCTTGCGTGCATCCGGCCGCTGATGGAATACGTCCGCGACACGGACGACACCGCACACCTCATGCGGAACCGGGAGCTGGCGTTTCTCGCGAATACCCTGATCGCGGGGTGCTCGATACAGTCACGGTCGTTTACGCTGCAGGAGGCGTCAGATGCGGTGGTCGGGATCTGCAACCTCGGTCTCGAACACTGGCCCGCTCGCTGGCCTGAGAACGATTCACCAGGCGCGGAGTCCACGGGCGAACCGAACAGCCTGCTGCCCCGGACGTTTCTCGTGGACCACGACCTCGTGACGGCCTTCGAAGTGGGATGGCAGGTGTTGCACCAAGACGTCTGCCTGTTCGTCGCCCAGCGGCTCATCGTGGCACTCACCGCTTTGCGGCGCGCCGATGCTGAAGTCGATCGGGAATTGCGCGTGCTTCGGATCGAGCTGCGGCGATACCGTGAGGCGGGAACGCCGTGGTGCGCGCGTGATGCCCTGGATGTGATCGCCATTCTCGACATGCCCGCCTGGGTCAGCCTACTCGGACTGATGGGTGAGTGTCCCGTCGTGCCCGTGGCATTGACTGCCGTCCTGGAAGGTCGAACCGGCTCGGTCAGTGCGACCGCCTTCGAGTTCATCTCCACGACCAGTCAGATTGCCACCGTCCGGGAGTTCATGGCGCAGCTTCCGAACGTCCTCCGCCGCTGAAAACCCAAGAAATGTCCTGGTGCCGAGTATCGGTCGTTCTCCATCGTGTATTGATCGATACAGTCGCTCAAAGACGACCCCGCTACGGCCCGCATCCCGATTGTGGTGGTCACCGCCAAGCAGATCACACCAGAGGACCGCGCGAAGCTGAGTGGCTACGTCTCCAGCATCATGGAAAAGAGCGGGTTCGACCCTGACGGCTTTACCGCTGAGGTCCGGCGCGCCATGTCCGGGCGCCCATTGGCCGTCTGAGATGGCCAAAGTCCTGATCGTCGAAGACAATCCCGCGAACATGACGCTTGCGGTCTTCCTGCTGGAATCGGCGGGCCATTCCGTGATTAACGCGACCGATGCGGAAGCCGGGTTGACGCTGGCGCGCGATGAGCAACCGCAACTGATCTTGATGGACATCCAGCTGCCTGGCATGAACGGCCTCGAAGCCACACGGTTGCTCAAACTGGATGACGCGACTCGTGAGATTCCGGTGATCGCGCTCACCGCCCTGGCGATGAAGGGCGATGAAGAGCGTATTCGCGCCGCCGGCTGCGATGGCTACATCGCGAAGCCACTGGACTACAAGGATTTCCTGGCGACGGTCTCCGCCCGCTTGACGCCGCGCTCGCCATAGCGCGGGCCACCCTGCTGCAGCAGCAGATCCAGGAGGTCTTCGAGAAAGCGGCGCGGAAGACCGGCGAAACGTCGTATACCAGTCCAGCCGGCCATCATGCCAACTACGAGTACATTTTATCGCCCGTCTTCGACGCCGATGGCGGGGTCGAGTCGGTCGGCGGCATCACCCGGACCGAGGGCGCGATCCGGCCAGACGTCATGCGACCCGGCGGGCGCATTCTGCTGGTGGAGGACAACAGCCTCAACCAGTTGGTGGCGAAGCGTCTGCTCGAGAAACGCGGGCACATCGTGGTCGTGGCCGCCAACGGGCGGGCGGCGCTGGCGATTCTGGAAGACGCGTCGTGTGCCGGGGTTCGGTGGCGTGCTGATGGACATCCAGGTGAACGTCCCGTTATTCCAGCCGCCGCTGTCACTGCCGGATCAACACGCGCCGAGCAATACGACGCCGGCGTCCTCCACGCGTTCGGGGTGATGAAAGGCGCCGACGGTCCGCAGGTGGACGCCCGCGAAGTGTCGTTCTCCGAGTTGAGAGTGGGGATGATCCTGGCCGACGATGTGAGGATGGCCGACGGCACGGTGCTGCTCGCCGCGCGCGGCTCGTCGTGACCGCTCGATTCGTTGAACGTGTGTGCAACTTCCGCCGCGCACGACGAAAGGATCGCTGCGCATCATCGTGCCTCAGGTCGAGAAACACGGGGAGCCTCCAGCGACGTCGACGCCCTGACGTCAGGAAATTCCTGACAGACAGTGATCGCGGTCGGCGAGACAATGCTTGTTTCAATCCGTAGATATCCGCTCTGGAGGCCTGCGGTATGGCGCAGAACACGAGCGCGACACCTGGTTCGATTCAACCGTGTGCCGAATGCCGCTCCCTCGCGATTCGATGGCTCGACTCCCGCAGCCAGGACGCGCACGTGAATTACTATCGCTGCGAGCGATGCGGACACGTCTGGACCCTACCGAAGGGCGAAACCGATCTGCTCCCGACCAACATCACGCACAAAAAGAACGGCTAGCTAGCAACCCACGGGCTGCCAGGTCCGGCCGGATGCGAGACTCTGGCTCTAGAAGATGTTTAGCGCCCACGTGCCAGGTTTAAGCCCACCGGCTTTCAGCCGGTCAGCTTTCAGCAGGTCCGGCCGTGAGATGTTTCGGACCAACGAGCACGTGGGCGTCGTGCGAACCACGATCGTGACTATTGAACGACTGCCGCACGCAGGCGGCGCGGTCTGCGACTTTCAGTCGCGCGCGGAGTCTACCGCCTTTCAGGCGGTAGACGTTCAACGGCGGCCGTCGTCGCGGCGGTTAGGACGAGGTTCACGGCGTTCGTCGCGCTGCTTGCCTCGGTCCCATCGGTGATCATGGCCGATGTTGCCGCGGCGGCCTTCCCAACGACCGGCGAAGTACTGTCCGCCGACGTGGTACGGCGCGACCCAGTACGCGCCCTCGTACGGCGGTCGCGTCCAGTAGCCATCGTGCCACTTGTAACGCGATCCGTCCGGATACCAGTAGCCCTCGATCCAATCGAACTCTGGACCCGGTTGGCGCGGCACTCTGTACGCGCGTGGCGCTGGCGGTTGGCCAATGCGAATGCCGAAATCAATCTGCGCATGAGCCACCGAGGCGGGAGCGAGGAGCAACGCGGAGATCGCGAGCGTTTGAAGGAATTGTTTCATGACGCAACCTTACGGTAGTTGCGAGACAGATGCCTGTTCCCGATAGCACATGAGCTTTCCGAGAAACGTGTACATCGTCGGCGGGGCATCGGGCGGGCGCTCGTCGCGGATCTCGAGCGGCTCGTCGCGCTGCGAGGGCGCGCTGACGCTTTGGGTTGGCCGCGACGACGAACACAACGAGACGACGCTGGGGGGGACGGATCTCTATCCTGATATTCAGGAGAAGAGGCGTCGCCGGACCCGGTTAGCGTCGACGAGCCCGGTTCGTACCGCTCTGTCGGCGAAAGGGTCTGCGGCCATCCGGCGTCGCGACAAATGCGTTACTCTCTCCCTGCCCGTAGTTCCCGGCTCGTGTTGACTGTGCGCCGCGGATGAAGCGGGACGGGTCGGCTGGACACTGATGAGGGAGGTGGTCATGACACGACGAATGGCGGCGATCGGGTGCTGGTTGACGCTGGTCGCAATCAGCTCGAGCGCATGGGCGCAACAGGCCGCAGCGCCGGCCAGGCCGGCGGCTCCCGCCGTCATGCGGCCTCCGCTCTTTTTCAGCGAGGGATGGAAACGCCTGCCGGCCCCTGTGGACGACCACGGGGCATGGCCGGCATCGCCGGACGGCGTGTCGAACCCCAATCTGGAGCTCCGGTTTTACGGGCCATCGGCGAAGGATCTGCAGCTCGTCGCCGGAAACGGGCAGGGTGACGTGACGCCGCTGAACCTGTGGACGGGAATGACCAAGTCGCCGAGCGCCGCGGCACTTCGCGACAGGAACAACTTTGTCGACTTGAGCGTGCCGTTCGCCAAGATTCGCTGGGTGGTGAGAAGCTCCGGCTTCCACCAGGCCAGGCCGATCCTCAAATTGGCCGACGGCACCTGGTTGGTAGGCGACCACGCATCAGGCACTGACGCCGACTTCAACGAGAGCGAGATGTCGATCTCGGAAATCCGCTGGCTGAAGCTGGACATGGACCGGGTGGTTGCCGTGGGTGCCTGGATCGAGCATCCAAATCTCGGCAAGGTCGACGAGGTGGGCTTTGCCGATCTGATGCCGGGGAGCGGTCATGGCGCGGGCGGCTACTTGAACGTCGGCCGCATCGAGGTCTACGGCAAACCGGTCAAACGTTAGCGGTCTGGCGCGATCGAATTCCAGACAACGGCGCCTCCGTATTTCTTGTCAAGGCCTCGGATCATCCACGCACCTTCGGCATCAGGATCAAATCCCACGGGCTCGGCATCGGCCCGCAAGGCACGTGGATGAGCGCCGGCCTGTTGGTCGACAGTGCGTCCCTGATGGCCTGCTCGAGCGCCGGCGCGTCGGTCGCGCGAAACGCGGCGACGCCAAACGACTCAGCAAGCTTGACGAAATCGGGGTTCACCAGGTCGCACGCGATCGTGCGATTGCCGTACAGCGTTTCTTGCAGCAGTCGGACGTTACCAAAGGACGCGTTGTCAAAGACTACGACGGTGACCGCGATGCCGTGCTGGACCGCGGTCGCCAGTTCACCCACCTGGTACATGAACCCGCCGTCGCCCGCAATCGACAAGACGGGCACCTCCGGCCTGGCCGCTTTGATGCCCAACGCCGTCCCCAAACCCCAACCGAGCGTGTCCTGGTACCCCGGGGAGAAATAGGTTCTCGGCTTCAGCACGGGAAATGCGAGGCGGCTCGCGAAACCGACCTGGGTCACTTCGTCGACGAAGATGCCGTCGGCGGGCAGCGCCGCGCGGATGGCTCTGAGGAATCCGAGTTGGGGCTCCAGTTTTGCCAGACGCCCGGTCAGCCAGGCGCGATGCCCCTCGAGCTCGATCGATCGCGGGAGCCGGGTCGCGTTGTGTGCCGGAATCCGCTCCAGGAGCGCGGCGCAGCCGTCTGCCGCGTCGGCAATGACCGCGGCGGCTGCCTGGCGGAACCGATTCGGCTCCTCCGGGTCGATGTCGACGCGCACGACCTGCAGCGTATCGTCGACACCCCACTGACTCTGCTGAAGAAAGAGCCGGGTACCGATCCCGAGCACGACGTCTGCCTCCGCCCAGAGGCGATGTGCGATCGGGAGGCTGATGTTCAGCCGGTGTGTGGCCGGCACCACGCCCTGGCCCCGGCGGTACGCCACGACCGGGGCTTCCAGCATTTCTGCCAGCGCGATGACTTCGGTGCTCGCCTCCTGCGCCCCGCCGCCGACGACGATCAGCGGTCGTTGGCTTTTGCCCAGAATCCTGGCGGCGGCACTCACCGCGTCGTCGTCGATGGGAGGGCGTATCGGTAGTGGCGATGCCGTATCGAACGCGACCGCGCCGCGACGGCCCCAGACGTCCATCGGACATTCAAGGATCGCGGGCCGCGGGCGGCCCGAGGTCGCGCAGGAAATGGCGGCTCCAACCAGCGTCGGCGCCTCGTGAGCGCCACCGATGCGCGCCGTGAACTTACTTAGATGGCCGGCCAATCCCAATTGGTCGCGGACTTCGTGGAGGAAGCCATGGCCGCGCTCGAGATCGCGCTGCGGAATCTGCCCGATAAGGCCGATGACCGGGGCGTTCATCCCGAACGCCGTCAGCAGGGCCGCGGCGGTGTTCAGAAACCCCGGGCCTGGCACTGTCGTGAAGACCTGTGGCTGTCCGGTCACCAGTGCGGCGCCGAGCGCCATGTACGCGGCGGCCTGTTCGTGCCGGGTGTGAATCACCCTCAGTCGATCCCGCGCGGCATGGAACGCGTCGAACAGCGGGTCGTTGTGGACTCCGGGCACACCGTACACCGTGGTGATGCCACGGCGCAGCAGCGCCTCGACAACGGCCTCGGCCGTGGTCATCCGAACGGGTGGCGTATTCGCCGATGGGGTCATCGCGACGGAGCGCAACGCTACCACCGATGTGATATGAAGAGGGGTCTTTTTGCCGGGAGTCGATGTGATCAACAGATGGCGCGTTGTCGTGGGCGGCGTTTCGATGAACCTTGCCCTCGGATCGCTGTATGCCTGGAGCGTGTTCGTGCCGCCGCTCGAAAAGGAGTTCGGCTGGACCCGCGCACAGACTTCATGGGTCTATACCATCGCGGTCGTCACGTTTGCGACGACGTTCGTGATTGCCGGCCGGATTCAGGACGCCCGCGGGCCAAGATCCTGTGCGTTCACGGGCACGCTGCTCGTGTCATTGGGTTTTTTTCTGGCCAGTTTTACGGGCTCGCTCTGGTTTTTGTATCTGACCTTCGGGCTTCTCGCCGGGGCGGGCAATGGCTTCGGCTACGCAACGCCGATGCCGGTCGCTTCGAAGTGGTTTCCAGATCGGCGTGGGCTGGTTGTCGGGTTGATGGTGGGTGGGTACGGCGCCGGTTCCGCGGTCATTGGACCAATTGCCACTGCGCTGATTTCGTCGGTCGGGTGGCGCCCTACCTTCCGCCTGCTCGGGGTCGCGTTCTTCGTGATGGGGATGATTGGCACGTGGCTGCTGACCAATCCTCCAGAGGGCTATCGTCCCGCGGGCTGGACGCCGCCTCCCGCGGCGGCACGGCGGCGTGAGTACTCCGCGTCGGCGATGCTGCGCACGCCCCAGTTCTATCAACTCTGGCTCGCCTACTGTCTGGGAGCGACGGCCGGGCAGATGACGATTAGCCAGCTCATTCCTTTCGCCCGCAGCGCCGGACTCGGTGCGGCGGCGGCGACCTTGGCCCTCCCGGTCACGGCGGCCGGAAATGCCGGCGGCCGCATTCTTTCCGGCTGGCTGTCGGACGGTCTCGGCCGCCTGTCTACGCTGCGCGTCATGGTGCTCGCATCGGCCGTGGCGATGCCTGCGCTGTTCATCTGGCGCGAGCAGGCGGTGCTGTTCTTCGTGCTGGCCGCCGTCGTCTATTGGTGCTACGGCACGCAGTTGTCTGTGTTTGCCTCCACGACCGCCGACTTCTATGGCACGCGAAACCTCGGGCTGAACTACGGCATCCTGTTCACCGCCTGGGGGGCGGCCGGCATCCTGGGGCCGAGTATCGGTGGGCGAGTGTTCGACGCCTTCGGCGACTATCGTTTTGCGTTCTACGCCGCAAGTGCCCTCGCCCTCGTCGCCTTCGGTTCTCTGCTGCTCGTGAAGCCGCTGCCAAACGACGACACGATCCTGCCTTAGTCCGATCTTCTCCCTTCCTCCAGCCGACGCTTCGCGCTCATTCGCAGCGCGGGCTAGTGTCGGCATTACGTCACCACAGCACAGCTACAGCCCCGTCGAATCAGTACTGTCAGAAATTACTCAATAAGAGAGCAAATTGCGACGAGTGCCTGAAAATGGACGGCATTTGAAGATGTGCCGATAAACCTGCCAATTCAGCGGTATGCACCATTTATGAACAGTATGGTCATGGCAAAAAGTCCCGCAATTTGCCGGGTAGACCCATGTAAATGTCGTATTAACAACTCGATTGGTCTATAAATGACCAAAGAAATACATTATGTGACCTATTTCGACACATAAGACGTAATGCCGACACTATTGGTTCGTAAAAATGTCGATATTCATTAGATAAACCAACTGTGGCATGTCGGTACCGCCATTGCTGAGACTCATGATGACTGTTGATCCGCTCTTATAGTGTTCCGTTTCGGAGATACATTATGTCACTGACGAAATTCCGACTAATCCTGGTAGCTCTGGTCTCTTCCGCGATAGCGGTGACCGCAGCTGGCCATGTCGATTCTAGTGCCGCGGCTCCCCTGATCTCTGGCCCGGCGGCTGCCCTGAAAATGGACCGCGCGCTGACCGACGTTCTCGCGCAGACGGTAGACTCGGAGGTCCATGCAATGGTTCAGGTCCGCCCGGGAACGGCCGCGCGCGTCCGTCAGTGGATGACCGGCCTGCCGGGTGCGGGCGGGGTCACCTTCTCGTCTTCCCCCGACCTCCTGATCGTGCAGGTGCCGGCGTCGGCCCTTCAGACGATCGCCCAGAATCGAGACGTCGTGCGCATGTCGTCGAATGCACCCGTCCAGGGTCTTGACGATGGCAGGATGTCGCGCCTTGGGCAAAACACGCTCCTCGGCACCGAGGGGCTGCTGGCGACCCGCGGCAATTCGCCCAGACCGTATCGGTCGCTCCCCTACTCGGGTAACGGCGTCACCGTGGCCCTGATCGATTCGGGCTTTACTCCGAGCCGCGACCTGAACAACGCCGTGTTCTTCGATTTCACCAAAGGCGGTGTCCAGAGCGTCCCAACCGACGCCTACGGCCACGGCACGCACATCGCCGGGCTGATCGGGAGTGAAGGCGACATTTCAGACGGCCAGTACCAGGGTCTTGCGCCTGATGTCCGTTACGTGGTGCTCAAGGTTCTCGACGAGAGCGGTGCCGGACTGACCAGCAATGTCATCGATGCGATCAACTTTGCCGTCAAGAACAAGAAGATATTCGGAATCGACATCATCAATCTGTCGTTGGGGCACCCGATTTACGAGCCCGCGGCCAGCGATCCCCTGGTGCGCGTCGTCGAGAACGCGGCGGCGGCGGGAATCGTGGTGGTCGCCTCTGCCGGAAACTTCGGCGGCGACCCGGAGACGCACGTCCCCGGGTATGCCGGAATCACCTCGCCCGGGAACGCCCCCAACGCCCTCACAATTGGTGCAATCGACACCATTGATTCCAACGGCCGCGGCGACGATGTGGTAGCGTGGTACAGCTCGCGCGGACCGACGTGGTACGACGGTTTTCAGAAGCCAGACCTGGTGGCGCCCGGCTCGAAACTGGTCTCGAACACGAGCGTCTCGAGCACGCTGTACAAGACGTACCCGGGTGGCGTGGTCACCACGTTCGACAAGCCTCTTCTCAGACTGAGCGGCACGAGCATGTCCGCTGGCGTTGTCTCCGGCGTCGTGGCGCTGATGCTTCAAGCCAACCGTACGAACTATCCAGGTGCGACGCTGACGCCGAACGCGGTGAAGGCGATTCTCCAATACACGGCCATCCAGATGCCCCACTACGATGCGCTGACCCAAGGGGCGGGTTCGCTCAATGCTCTCGGCGCGATCACCCTGGCGGCGTCGATTGATTCCAGCCGGAAAAGCGGCTCGTGGTGGCTCGGCACGGGCGTGACGCCATCGACGACAATCGACGGCCGGACGCTGGCGTGGGGACAGGGCGTCATCTGGGGCGACAAGCTGCTTGGGGGCGATTCGGTCTTCAAGAACGCGGCGGCCTGGGGCCAGGGCGTCATCTGGGGCGACGGCGTGATTTGGGGCGACGGCGTCATCTGGGGCGACAGCACGGTGTGGGGTGGCAATCAGTCGACCTGGGGCGCCGGTGTGATCTGGGGCGATGGCCTGATTGGACAGACGCAGAGCAGCGGCGTGATCTGGGGCGACGGGGTGATCTGGGGCGACCTGTCCGCTCAAGGCGTGATCTGGGGCGACCTGTCGGCCCAGGGCGTGATTTGGGGCGACTCGGCATCCCAGGGCGTCATCTGGGGCGATTCACTGCGCGTCAGCCAGGGACCGCCGCCGACCGTCGGGGAGCTTCACATCGCAAATTGGGAACTCGCGGAATCGACCGCGCGCCGAGCGCCGCACGTTGGCAGGGGCAGGAACGCATTTCGCAATCGTCGATAACGCAATTGGTCGAGAACGCGATTCGTCGATAGCGCGTTTTTCGATAACGCCTTCGTCGATAACGCCTTCGTCGATAACGCCTTCGTCGATAACGCCTTCGTCGATAACATAGTCGGCTCCGACCGGAGTATCTCTTGCTCACTCCCACGCGTAGTGGCAGCGACCGGCGTCGATCGGGCGACGCGCCCGATTGGCGCCGACGCGTTCCGGTGTTGAAAAACCAGAAAGTCCTGCTGCGCGAGCTTCGCCTGCCGGATGCCGACGCGCTGTTCGAGCACCTGTCAGGGGAAAAAGTCGCTCGTCACATCACGATGCCCCCGGCATCGGTCGAGGCGTTCCGGCGGTTCATCCGTTGGACGCAGTTGCAGCGGCGCCGGGGCAGACACGTCTGCTTCGGCGTCGTGCCGGCCGGCCAGACCTCGGTCGTGGGTCTGCTACAGGTCTGGCCGATCGATCCTGAATTTTCGACGGCTGAATGGGGATTCGTGATCGGGCCCGAGTACTGGGGAACCGGGCTGTTCCTCGACGCGGCGCGGCTGCTGCTCGACTTCGCGTTTGACGTGATCGGCGTCACCAGGCTCGAAGCGCGGTCCGTGGCGACCAACGCGCGCGGCAATGCCGTGCTCAGGAAGTTGGGCGCGAAGCGCGAGGGTACGCTGCGGCAGGGATTCCGGCGGAATGGCACCTGCACGGATCAGATCATGTGGTCCATTCTGGCCGATGATCTGAACGCACTCCGGCGGAAAACCAGTCAGACGAGCAAGGCGACGTGACGAGCAATCGTCCCCAGATCGGCGGTCACCCGGTGGCCGGGGCAGCCCCGCGCCCCGCCGTTGATCAGCGCACGTGGACGTTCGTGTGCTTCGTGGTCGCGATCGGCGTGGCAATCCTCGTCGGTGCGCTGGTCTCGATCGGCGAAGCCCCGGTGAACGGCTACGCCCTTCTCCTCGCGGCGCTGATCGTCGCGAGTGGACGTTTCAGAATCAAGGTTCCCGGCCGGTCGGCGACGGTGTCGGTCTCCGAAGTCTTCGTGTTTGCGTCGCTCCTGCTCTTTGGCCCCGGGCCTGCGACGCTGACCGTCGCGTTCGACGGCCTGCTGACCTCGCTGACTCAACGCAATCGGCGCCTTCATCGAACGCTGTTCAACATCGCCGAGCCGGCGATCTCGGCGTGGGTCGCCGGTCAGGTGTTTTTTGTCATTGCGAACACGCCCGCGCTTCAGTTCTCGCGGTTGGGTCCGGCCGCGACGATGATCCCCACGATTGCGATGGCGGCCGCCTACTTCCTCCTCAACAGCACGCTGACCGCCGTGGCCGTCGCGCTCGAGAGCCATGGCTCCGCCTACGACGTGTGGCAGCAGCACGCGCTGGTGCTCGGCATCAACTCCTACGCGGCCGCTTCGGTCGCCACCCTCGCCGTCAAGAGCCCGACCGGTATCGACTTCGCCATGATTGGCCTCGTCGCGCCGCTGCTCGTGCTCTCGTACACCGCATACAAGGCCGCGTCCAACCGAATCCAGGACTCGCTGAGCCATATCAGCGAGGTCGAGCATCTGTACCGCGCAGCCGTCGAAACGTTGGCCATTGCCGTGGATGCGAAGGACCAGGTGACGCACGGACACATCCGTCGCGTGCAGCGGCACACCGTGGCGGTGGCGCGAGTCCTGGGTGTTCACGACCAAATCGAACTCAAGGCGCTCGAAGCCGCGTCTCTGCTCCACGATGTCGGCAAGCTCGCCGTGCCCGACTATGTACTCAACAAGCCCGGCGCCCTCAGTCACGCCGAGTTCGAGCGCATCAAGCTGCACGCGGCCAAAGGCGCCGAAATTCTGACCGCCGTCGAGTTCCCCTATCCGGTCGTGCCGATCGTCAGAAGTCATCACGAGCAGTGGAACGGGAAAGGGTACCCGGACGGCCTGTCCGGCGAGGCCATTCCTTTCGGGGCGCGCATTCTCACGGTGGTCGATTGCTTCGATGCGGTCACGTCGGACCGACCCTACCGGCGCAGGATGACCGACACCGAGGCCATCGAGATCCTACGATCGCGCAGCGGGTCGATGTACGATCCGCGAATTGTGTCGGCGTTCATCGAACTGGTCCCGATCCTCCGGCGAGACGACCGGGCGGAGGAGGCCCGGGTCGCGGCCACCGTGCCTCGGCCGGCACATCCCGCCACGCCGCCGGGGAATGTCTCGAGCCTGAAAGTGGTCGCGGCCGATGGGACGGCCCGCATGCCGCCGCTCCACCAAATCGGCGTCCTGCTGACGGAGAAACTGGCGCTGATCAGGCCGGCGGCACAGGCCTGTTTGTTTGCCCCGGAGACTGGCGCCGACTTCCTGGTTGTGGCGTACGCGACGGCGCTCGTCCGCGACGCGGTGGCGCCCCTTCGGCTGCGAGTAGGCGAAGGCCTTGCCGGCTGGGTCGCGGCGAATCGTCACACCATCGTCAACTCGACGCCGGATCTGGACATTGGCGACGCGGCGGTGGAGCTCGGGCTTCTGGCGTGCACCGCCGTTCCGGTATTCGCGCTTGGCAATCTCGTGGCGGTGCTGTCGGTGTACCTGCCTTCACCGCGTGGATTTTCCGAGGCCGACGTACGCGCGGTCGGTGCCCTCGCTCAGGAAATCGGCCTCCATTTTGCCCGGTTCGAGCTGGAGATCTTCGGCGGCCCGGCCGCGCCATGTCTCGCAGGGCTCTGAGTCTTCTCCTGTGCGTTTGACCGTCGCGCCGGGGGACGCGTTGTCGGTTGGGACCGTGACGGGTTCTTAGCGTCTACGACCCGGCGCTGGGAAGGGAGTCAGGCCGGGTACCCTGATATCATCGGGCCGTGGCCCCAGATATCGACATCTACGACACCACTCTTCGAGACGGCAGCCAGGGACAGGGCGTGTCTTTCTCCGTCGCCGACAAGCTCAAGATCGCCGATCGCCTCGACGCATTCGGCGTGCACTACATCGAAGGGGGCTGGCCCGGCTCCAATCCCAAAGACATCGAATTCTTCCTCGAGGCGAAGCGCCGTCGCTTCACCCGCGCGAAGCTCGCCGCATTCGGCTCGACGCGGCGGAAGGACATTCGCGCCGCCGCCGACGAACAGGTACGGCTGCTGGTCGATGCCGAAACGCCGGTCATCACGATCTTCGGCAAGACGTGGCTGCTGCACGTTCGCGAAGTCCTGCAGACGACGGCCGAAGAGAACCTCGCGATGATCGAGGATACCGTCCACTACCTGGTGCAGCAGGGCCGCGTCGTGGTCTACGACGCGGAGCACGCGTTCGATGGCTACAAAGACGATCCCGCGTACGCCGTGGCGACCTGGCGGGCCGCCGAGCGGGGCGGCGCGGACATTGTCGTGTTGTGCGATACCAACGGGGGCTCGGTGCCGGCCGAAATCGCCGCGATCACCAGAGCCGCTCGCGAGCACCTCGGCGTTCGCATCGGCATCCACACTCACGACGATATCGGTCTGGGCGTCGCGAATGCGCTGGCCGCCATCGAGGCGGGCGCGAGCCAGGTGCAGGGGACGTTCAACGGATATGGTGAGCGCATCGGGAACTGCAACCTGACCACGTTGATCCCGACTCTCGAGTTCAAGCTGCACAAAACGTCCGTGCCGTCCGAGTCGCTGCCGCTGCTGAAAGAAGTGTCGCAGTTCCTCGACGAGGTCGCCAATGTCCGGCCCAATCCGCGGCTGCCCTGGGTTGGCTCGGCGGCGTTCTCGCATAAGGGCGGCACCCACGTGAACGCCGTGCAAAAGCTGCTGCGCAGCTACGAGCACATCGACCCCGCTCGAGTCGGCAACAGCCGGCAGGTGCTCATCAGCGAGCTGGCCGGCCGAAGCAACATCATCCTGAAGGCGCAGGAGCTCGGCTTCGACGTGACCAAGGACACGCCGGAACTGAGCGAGATGTTGACGCGCGTCAAGGCGCTCGAACACGTCGGTTTCGAGTTCGAGGCCGCCGACGGCTCGCTCGCGTTGCTCATCCGGCGCACGTTGAAAGAGGCGCCGACACCCTTTCACGTCGATGCCTACCACGTGTCGATGCGCTCTGACGGCGCGCGGCCGTCGGTGTGCGAGGCGACGGTCAAGCTGCGCGTGGGCAGCGAGCACGCGCACACGGTCGCTGACGGCGAGGGTCCCGTGAATGCGCTCGACGCGGCGCTCCGGGGGGCGCTCGTCCGGTTCTATCCGCATTTGCAGACCGTCCGCCTCACCGACTACAAGGTTCGCATCGTCGACTCGACGGTGGGGACGGCGGCCCGGACGCGGGTGCTGATCGAGTCGAGCGACGGCGCGTCGACCTGGACCACCATCGGGGTCAACGAGAACATCATCGAGGCCAGCCTGCAGGCACTGGTCGACAGCCTCGAGTACGGCCTGCTGAAGAAGGAGCTCACGGCCAACGTCGTGTGAGTGGGTCGGATGATCGCGTGAATGGCTGAGTACTCAATGGGTCCCGCCGCACGCACCATCATCTCCCTCGGCGTCGGCGGCCTGGTGACGGCGGTCATCATCGGGTCGACCCTGGTGACATCCTCCGTCGCGCAAGACAATCCGCCCGGCGTCTCCGCTCCGCAGGTCCTGCTCTCGCGGCAGTTGCTGCGGGAAGCCGACGTGCGCGTCGGCGACCTCGTCACCGTCGCGGCCGATGCTGACGGCTCGCGCGGCGTGTCCTTCCGCGTCGTCGGCGTTTACGAGCCGACACCCGATCCCCGGAAGTTTTCCGCCCAACGTCTCGAGGCCCGACTTCATCTGCCCGATCTGATGGCTCTGACCGAGGAAGCCGCCGACCCGGCGTCGGCGGACGCGGTGAGCGCGATCAATCTCGCGCTGGTCGACCGCGGGAACGCGGACGGCGTGGGCGCCGCAATCGCGCGGCGGGTGCCCGGCACGAGAGTGGCCTCCACAGAGCCATCCGCCGATCCGAACGATCTCTTCGTCGTCCTGGATCGGTTTCATTGGGCGATTGCGATCGTGACCGTCACCGGCAGCACCGCGTTTCTGCTGGCGCTGATGGTGATGCGTGCCGAGCAACGACGCGACATCATCGGCATCCTGCGGCTGATGGGTGTGTCGTCGCGCTCGATTCTGTTCGAAGTGCTCCTCGAGGGGCTGCTGATTGCGGTCGCGGGGGCCCTCTTCGGAGTGTTGCTGGCCGTGGCGTCGCAGGGCGCGATCAACCGGTTCTTCCAGTGGCGCTTCGATACGACGCTCGTGTTCGTGCGAGTGACGGCCGCGATCGCCTGGAAAGCCGTCGCGTTCGCCGTTCCGCTGGGCGTCGCCGCGGGGCTGGCCGCGTCCTGGACGTTACTGCGCCGCAGCGTCGTGTCGTTGGTGGGCCGATGACGTCGCGGGCATTGGCGTGGCGCACCGCGGCGGCGGAACCGGCCCGAGCGGCGCTCGCGATCGCCGGCGTCGCGGTCATCGGGGCGTTGCTGTTCGACATGCTCATGTTGTCCCAAGGACTGCTGGTGTCCTTCCGGGAGATGCTCGATACCTCCGGCTACGACGTCCGCGTGGTGGCGAGCGACGTGTTTCCCGCGAGGGTCGACCTGACGAACGCGTCCGAGGTCGCCGCTGACATCGCCCGGTTGCCGGAAGTCCGGCAGGTGACCATCGTCAGAACCGATCGCGCCGTCGTCCTGGTGCCTGGCCGTGCGCCGACTGACGTCGCGCTGCTCAATTTGTCGCCGGGCGCCGAGCGGCAAGGGTGGCGGATCGTCGACGGGGCCGACCTGGGCGCGCTCGGCCCCCAGGAATCCGCGGCTCCGGCGGTCATCAGCCGTCAGCTCAGTCGGGCACTCGGTCTCTCGCCCGGGTCGCCCCTGCCGCTCCGGGCGTTGGCCTCGGGCGCAGCGTCCGCGCTGCCGATTGTGGGGTTTACGGTGGTCGGCATTGCCGATTTTCAGTTCGAGAATGACGGCCCGTACGTGCTGGCGACGACGTTCGAGGCATTTCAGCGCGCGCGCGCGTCGGTGTCGTCCGACACCGCCGACGTCATCCTGGTCGCGTCCCGACCGTCGATCGATGCCTCGGCGACCGTGGCTGCGATCGCGGGCCGCCGCAGGGATGTGCACGCGTTCTCGAATGAGCAAATCGTCGAGCGGTTCAACGAGAACGGGTTTGCGTACTTCCGTCAGATCTCGTTCGTGCTGTCGACGATTACCCTCGGGTTCGCGTTCTTGCTGGTGGCGACTCTGCTCACCGTCGCTGTGAACCAGCGTCTCGGCCAGGTCGCGGCGCTTCGCGCTCTCGGTGTATCGCGGCGCCGCATCGCCTCGACCCTCGTCTGGGAATCGGCGCTGCTGGTGGGGACGGGGGGACTGTTGTCGCTGCCGCTCGGCTGGATCCTGGCGCTCGGGCTCGACCGAATTCTTCGGGACATGCCGAATATTCCCGACGCTCTCCATTTTTTTGTCTTCGAGCCGAGGCTTGCGTTGTGGCACCTGGCTCTGCTCGCCGCGACGGGCCTCGCGGCGGCGGTGTATCCGGTGTGGGTGGCGACACGCTTGCCGATTGCAGCGACGCTTCGCTTCGAGACCGTCTCGTGACGCCCATCGTCGAGGGCCGCGGCCTGACCCGCACGTTTCCCATGCCCTCGGGCGCGGTGACGGCGCTGCGTGATGTGTCGTTCCAGATGGCTCCGGCTGAGTACATCGCGATTACCGGACCGTCGGGATGCGGCAAGTCGACGCTGCTGCACCTGCTCGGTTGCGTCGACGCGCCCACCAGCGGGTCGCTGCTGTTCGAAGGCCGCGACGTGGCGCGGCTCAGCGAATCGGATCGCAGCCGCATTCGCTTGACGCGCGTTGGTTTCGTGTTCCAGCGCTTCTTCCTGCTGCCGATGCTCGACGCCTGGGAGAACGTGGAATTGCCGCAGGCGGAGATGGGCGCGGGGCTCGCGGCCCGCCGAGCCCGCACGCGCGAACTGCTCGACTACGTCGGGCTTGCCGATCGCGCCAGGCACCGGCCGTCGCAGCTATCGGGCGGCGAGATGCAGCGCGTCGCGATTGCGCGCGCGCTCGCCAACCGACCGGCGCTGCTGCTGGCCGATGAGCCGACGGGAGAGCTCGACGAGGACACCGGCGAGCAGATCGCCGACCTCTTCGACCGGGTTCACGCGGACGGCACCGCGATTGTGGTGGTGACCCACAATCCCGTGCTCGCACGCCGTGCGAAGCGGCATCTCGTGATGAAGCGCGGCGCCCTGGGTGCCGATCGATGATGTTGAGGGTCGCCTGGCGCTCGTTGATGACCCGTCCGATCCGCGCGGCCGTGCTCGCGGCGGGGTTCGGATTCGGCATCGCGGTGATGGTGGCGTTGCTGGGCGTGGGTCAGGTCATCCTCGAGCAGGCGCACGCGCCCGCCCTGCAGGGCGGTGGCGACCTGGTCGTCTCCGGTCCATTCGGACAGGTGCCAAACGCGCGGTTCGTCCTGTCGACGGTGCAGCGCACGCCGGAGATCGCGGACCGAATCTCGGCCATCTCCGTCACCCGCCGTGCGCGTCTCTACCTCATCACGCCCAAGAAGACGATCCAGATCACGGCGACCGGCGGCGTGCCGAGCCTTGAAAAATCGATCGGCGATCGCGAAGTCTCCACCGTCGGTGCATGGACCGACGCGCCCGGAGATCAACGATGGGTGCGCCCGGAAACCGGTGACGTATTGCGGGCGATGGACCGCTTTCACCCGATTCCCGAGTCGCACACGTCATCATCTTCGTGGGCGGAGTGGCTGTATTTCAACGGCCGCACGCGTGATGGGCGAGTTCGGCTCTATCTGACCTTCTTTGTCGGCCCACCGGCAGATGCTCCGGGAATGCGCCAGGCAGGTGTGCGATTGCAACTCGACCGCGATGGGCGCTCCACCAGCTATTCCTCCGGCGGTCTGGTGGATGAGGCGTCGATGCTCGCCCACGCGCCGGACCTGGAGATTGGCGGCAGTCGCGTTCGTCTCGAAGGCTCGACCTATCGGATTGGGCTCGCGCTGCCGGGACTGGAAGGCGCGATTACGCTGGACGCTGCGGCACACCGCTCGATGCCGCCCGCCACCATCCGCGGCGCGGGTGGGTGGGTGTCCGGCTACGTCGTCCCGGTGCTCTCGGGCACGATGCGCGGCGATCTGCGCGTCGGCGGCGATCGACTCGCATTCGACGATGCCGCCGGCTATCACGATCATAACTGGGGCTTCTGGGAAGGCGTCCGCTGGCAGTGGGGTCAGGTGGCGCACGACGATCTGTCGATCGTCTACGGTCGTGTGTTTCCGCCGGCCGAAGTGGCTGACCAGTCGCGGATTCCTGGATTTCTCGCCGTTCTCGGAGCGGATGGCCTGCTCGGCTTCTCCACCAATGTCGCCATCGACGACACCACGGAAGGCCGCGTCGACGTGCACGCCACGCGAGGCCTCGATCTGCGTCTGACGCTGTCGAGTGACGAAACCGTGCGGAACGCAATGACGCTGACGCGTGTGGCTGGCGCCGCGCCGCTCAATTTTTTACAGCTGAGCGGCGTTTTTCAGGTGAAAGGCACGGTCGCCGGCCGTGACATCGAGTTCGCGGCCCGTGGCTCGGCCGAGACGTTCCGGCCGCCTACGAGTGCGCCACGGTAATGGTGTAGTTGATCTGTGCGGTCTGATAGCCGACGTCGTAGAGTTTTACGCAGTAGGTGCCCGCCTGCAACGTCCCCACGAGCGGCGACGTCGAGGCCTGAACGTTCTGGCCGGCACTGAGCGGGGCAGCGCACGATCCATCGGTTGTGCTCGGAATACCTACCGCAAGTCCCATGATGATGTTCGCGGGTGGTCCAAGCGCCGAGATGGTGATATCGACCTCGCCGCTCACCGCGACCACAAACGTGGTGTTCGACGAACTGCCATTCACATCCACCGTCCCGGTGAACGTCTGACTGGTCAGCGGCGTCGTGGGTGTCGTGACGGCGCTCGATGACGTGCCGCTGTTGTCGCAGGCAAGCGACGATGCGAGCCCGAGCACGGAGAGAAATACAACAATCGATCGTCGCATGGCGGGATCTCCTAAACGCCGGCCTCAGCTCAGGGCGCCTTCGTCATCCGCAACGACCATTGCAGCGTCGCAAGGCCGAGGATTTGGGGCGAGGTAAGGGTTCCTGACCACGTGCCGGTCATACTCGTGCCGTCAGATATCGAATTCCATGAAATCAGGGCGAGCGCAAGGTTGGAGCCGTTGGCAAGTCCAGCCAGCGTTCCGGTCACCGTGATGTCTCCGTTGATCCCAGTGGTGCCGGAGATCCCCCCGCTGATGAGACTGGCGCCTTCCGTCTTGGTCATCGTGCCGCTGAGCGTCAAGCCGGACTGCGTCAGGCTGAGCGTCACCTGCTGCGTGGTGCCCAGATTCCTGGCGCAGTATCCCGAGGACGTAAAGCCGGCGAGGTCGGTGCACGCGAGCACCGTCGCCGTTCCGACCCAGTTGCCCTGATAGAGCGGCACCGTCTGCACAGTCAGCGTCGCGCTCTGGCCGGCGTCGCCGGTCGCCGTGATCGTCGCAGCGCCGACGCCGACGGCGACCGCGTTCCCGCCGCTGTCGATGGTCAACGCGTTGGTGTTACTCGACACCCAGGTCGTGGTCGTCGGTGTCGGCGTCGCTGACAGAGTGTAGGTCTGTGTCTGGGTGACGGCCAGCGCTGTCGTTGCCGGGGTAATCGCGGAGGTCGACGTTGGGGTGGTCGCCGACGACGCGCTGTCGTTGCCGCAGGCGGTCACGGCCAACGCCGCGACGAGCATGATGGAAGCGAAAAATCGGCTCATGAAATCTGTAAGGAAATCCGCGGGTGGCTCACGAGCTCGCCACCGTGATGGTGTACAGGGCGGGAGCCGTGAGGTTGCCCACGTCGTGTATCGTGATGCACAAATTGCCGGCCAACCCGGTACCGATGATCTGGGCTGACGGCCCGGCCGTCGTAGTTACAGAATAGCTCGCCTCGCAGACCCCTGTCGTGCTCGCCGTGCCGATGGCCAGCGCGACTGCGGTCGAAGGCGGCGCGCCAAGACCGACGAGCGTGGCTTGGACGTAGCCGCTCTGGGAAACCGTAAAGCTATACGTGTCAGTGGCCTGCGGTTGCAACGTGCCGTTGAACGAAACCAGCTTCGCGGGCGGGACTTCGGGAAGAGGGAGCGCCGTCGTGCCCTCTTGTCGCGAGCACGCAGCCGCAAGAAAAAGACAGAGAATGCTTAGACTGAGTCGCACCATCATGCAGAATGCCCCGAAACCAGCAAGTACGATACCACGAGGCGACTGTGACCGTAACTGGCTGGAGGTGAACGCGATCTTTTGACGCCGGCGAGGCCGACGCGGCCGGACGGCGCCTGATTCGTCATCGAAAGGAAGCAGGTTTGTCCCGAATCTGCTTCGAGACGGCTGCATGACCAGCCGTCGCCACAAGCTCGACGATGTGTCGCCTTATTCTCGAGCGGCCGTCTTGCGAGCGCTCGCAACCGTGTCAGAATTCGAGCGTATGAAACGTGCACTTGTGGCCGTTGCGGTCGCCGCGGCCGCCATCGCGACGGTCGGCACCGCGGCGCAGCGCCGCGTCTCCCCTGGCGGCAGCCGCGGTGCGGTCGGCGCGGCCGCGATCCTGAACACGGTGGTGCCCGACCTCGACACGCGCCTGGCGCGCTTCAAGGTCGTCGAGATGCCGTTCAATCCGGCCGGACTGACGCCGCCGGAGCGGCAGATGATCGATCAGCTGGTCATCGCGTCGCGATATCTCGAGAGCATGTACTGGCGGCAAAGCGATCCCGACGGTCTTGCGCTCTATCAATCGCTCGCCAGCGACTCATCTCCGGTAGCGCAGCGGGTGCGCCGCTACCTGACCATCAACGGCAGCCGATGGGATCTGGTGAATGAGAATCGTCCGTTCGTCGGCGCGACGCCCATGCCGCCCGGCCACGCGTTGTACGCCGCCGATCTGACGCGCGCGCAGATCGACAGCTACCTGGCCAGCCGTCCCGGCAAGAAAGACGAGATCTACAACCCGTACACCCTCGTACGCCGACAGGGTCAGGAACTGGTGGGCCGGCCGTATCACGACGAGTTCGCGCAATTCGTGGGAGGTGCCGCGACGGCATTGCGACGCGCCGCGGCGCTCTCGCCGGATCCCGCGTTCGCCAGGTTTCTGCGGATGCGTGCCGACGCGCTGTCGACCGACGACTACTACGCGAGCGACGTCGCCTGGGTCGAGTTGCAGAACCCCAAAATCGATGTGATCTTTGCGCCCTACGAGACCTATCTGGACGACCTGCTGGGTGTGAAAACGTCTTACGGCGCGGCGATTCTGATCCGGAATGAAGCCGAGAGCCGCAACCTCGCGAAGTATCAGCAGTGGGTGCCAGACATCCAGGATGCGCTGCCGCTGCCACCCGCCGACCGGCCGTCGGTCCGCGGGCATGTGACCCCGATGGAAGTGATGGACGCTCCGTTCAGGGCCGGCGACTTGCGGCACGGCTACCAGGCGGTCGCGGACAATCTGCCGAATGATCCCCGCATCCATTTGGAGAAGGGGACCAAGAAGATCCTCTTCAAGAACTTCATGGACGCGCGGGTCAAGGAAATCATCCTGCCGCTGGCCGCGCGCCTGATGGATCCGGCACAGGCCCGTCGCGCGTCGGCGGAAGGCTATCTGGCATCGACCGTGATGCACGAAATCTGTCACGGGCTCGGCCCGGCGTTCGCCCGTCGCGACGGCAAGCAAGTCGACGTCCGCGAAGCGATTGGCAAGTCGTATTCCGGTCTGGAGGAAGCCAAGGCCGACGTGGTCGGCATGTTCGCCTTGAAGTGGCTGATCGATCGCGACGTCTTGTCGAAGGACCGGCTGGAAGAGTACTACGCGTCGTATGTGGCCGGCATTTTCCGGACCGTCCGTTTCGGCACGGGCGAAGCCCACGGCCGCGCCGAGATGATGGAGTTCAACTATCTGTCCGAGCAGGGGGCGATCGTGCAATCGGCAGGACGCTACCGCGTCGATTACGCCAGGATGCCGGGGGCGATTGAGCGTCTCGCGAAAGAGTTGCTCGAGCAGGAAGCATCGGGCGATCGGGCGCGCGCCGAGGCGTGGCTCGGCAAGTACGACACCATGCCCGCGGCGCTCAGCCGGGCGCTGGCGTTGGCCACCGATGTGCCGGTGGACGTCGATCCGCATTTTTCGTTCATGGAACGCTTTGAATGATCGGGTCTGCACGCCATCGTCAAGACGGACGCCGACGTCAGGGCGACGTCAGGGCGACGTCCGGTGACGCCGGGCGACGCTCGTTTCGTCCTGCTCGGAGCGTGTCTGAGCAACCTGGACATGCTCCAGGTGGGCCGGCTCGCCGGCAGAACACGCCAATGATTTCGAATATCCGCGCGCGCAGCGCGGCTACAGGAGCCCGTTCAGGCAGCTCGGACGGGCTCTCATACGCCGCAAGGAGTCGTGAATGACCGCACCGCCCGTCGCCGTCGCCGTCGCCCGCGCCGATTCCGCGGGCGCCGCGCCTCCGTCGATTCACCAGTCGATTCACCCGGCGCCGTTCGAATCGTACATTCCCCCCGAAGCGCACATTCCCGAGTTGACGGTGCTGCCGTTGATCCTGGGCACGCTCCTCGGCGCGATCTTCGGCGCCTCCTCGCTGTATCTCGTGCTGAAGGTGGGACTGACAGTCAGCGCGTCGATTCCCGTCGCCGTGATCTCGATCACGCTGTTCCGGCTGTTCTCGAAAATGGGTGGACGCGACGCCACGATTCTCGAAAACAACATCGTGCAGACGGCGGGCTCGGCGGGGGAATCGATCGCGTTTGGTCTCGGCGTGACGATGCCGGCGATCATGATTCTCGGATTCGACCTGGAGATCGCCCGCGTCGCGCTCGTCGCCGTCCTCGGCGGCCTGCTGGGCATCCTGATGATGATTCCACTTCGCCGCGCGCTGATCGTCCATCAGCACGGGATCCTGAAGTATCCCGAAGGCACTGCGTGCGCCGAGGTGCTGAAGGCGGGTGCGTCGGCCGAGTCGCGCGCCGCTTCGTCGGCGTCGGCCAAGCGGGAACATGCGGCGCTCGGCGGCGCGACGACGAGCGCCACGACCATCTTCACCGGGTTTGGCGTCGGCCTCGTCTACAAAGCGCTGAACGTGGCGCTCAAAGGCTGGAAGGACGTTCCGCAGAAAATCTTCGGGGCGCCGTTTGCGGCAGGGTCGATCTCGGCGGAAATTTCGCCTGAGCTGCTCGGCGTCGGCTACATCATCGGTCCGCAGATCGGGTCCACGATGTGCGCGGGCGGCGTGCTCGCTTACCTGGTGCTCATTCCCGCGATCAAGTTCTTCGGCTCGGGATTGACGACGGCGCTCGCGCCGGGCACGGTGCCGATCAGCCAGATGGGGCCGGACGAGATTCGCGGCGCCTACGTGCTGTATATCGGCGCGGGCGCCGTGGCCGCCGGCGGCATTATCAGTCTTCTTCGCTCGCTGCCGACCATCTGGAGCAGCATGCTCGAAGGGCTCAAGGACTTCCGGGGCGGCGCTGGCGCGCGCCCGTCGCTGCTGCGTACCGAGCGCGATCTGTCGATGAAAGTGGTGGTGTTCGGCAGCTTGGCGCTCGTCCTCGCGATCATGCTGGCCAAGCCGCTGCACATGAACGTCGTCGGTGCGATCCTGATCGTCGTGCTCGGATTTCTGTTCGTCACCGTCTCGTCGCGGCTCACCGGCGAGATCGGTTCGTCGTCGAACCCGATTTCAGGCATGACCGTGGCGACGCTGCTGCTCACCTGTCTGGTCTTCGTGCTGGTGGGTTGGACCGGTCCCGCCTACTACGTCACGGCGCTCTCGGTCGGCGCGATTGTGTGCATCGCCTCCTCCAACGGAGGCACGACCTCGCAGGATCTCAAGACCGGGTTCCTGGTCGGCGCGACTCCCCGCAACCAGCAGATCGCGATCGTGGTCGGCGCGCTCGTGTCGGCGGTGGTCCTCGGCCCCATCCTTCTGAAGCTGAACGAAGCGGCGACAGTTCGTGTGCCGCGCATCAGCAAAGAGCCGGTGGCGGGCGGCGACACGACGGCCCTGCGCGACGTGGAAAATTTCTCAGCCCAACTGCGTGTGGATCCATCGACGCTGAGCGATCGCGAAATCTATCAGGACACTTCGTATCTCGTCTGGCACAAACAGACGACGGAGAACGGGCCGGCGGGAAAGTATCTCGTGGACGCGAGTGGCGTTCCGGTCTTCCTGGTCGATCCAGGCATCAACGGCGTACACCGCTATTCGGCTGACGGGCAGCACGCCGTCGCGAAATTCGACGCGCCCAAGGCGACCTTGATGTCCTACATCATCAAGGGCATTCTCAACCGCCAACTGCCGTGGGGCCTGGTGCTGCTCGGGGTGATGATCGCGATC
The DNA here is from genome assembly GCA_040007095.1 of Acidobacteriota bacterium. Taxonomy (GTDB): domain Bacteria; phylum Acidobacteriota; class Vicinamibacteria; order Vicinamibacterales; family CAVVIG01; genus JBDTVS01. The sequence continues at coordinate 5,946 of JBDTVS010000060.1, read as the reverse complement.
GTCCTCGAGATGTCGAGCGTGCCCTCGCTCGCCTTTGCGGTCGGCGTCTACCTCCCGCTGTCGTCCTCGTCGCCGATCTTCATCGGTGGAATGGTGCGATGGCTGGGCGATCTCTACGTGCGCAAGAAGAACCGGGACCGTCAGCTGACCGAAGAACAGCTGGTCGCGGAAGGCGACAAGAGCCCGGGCGTGTTGATGGCATCGGGGTATATCGCGGGCGGCGCGATTGCCGGCATCTTCATCGCGTTCATGGCCGGCGTCACGGCCGATTTGACCGATCGCGTCACTCGATGGTCCACCGCGAACAATCCCTTCTTCGAGGGACCGCGCTCGGATCTGCTGTCGACGATTCCTTTCGCCGTGTTGATCCTGCTGCTGTATCTCGTGGCGCGCGAAGCGATACTTGCGCCGCGGCGGCCGCAATCGTGACCACGCGAGCAGAAGTGTTCGACACGACGTTTGCTGCGTAGCGAACGGCAGCGCTGCGGGCGCGATCGTTCGCGCCCGCCATAGCAACCTGTGGCAAAGTCCGTCTGCATTCGGCGAACGCTGCATCCCGCCTCGCGGCGTGGCTCAACGCTCAAATACTCCAGGTATTCTTGTGTCTCGCGCCTTGCGATCCGGGCGCATCGTCCGCCTCGGCGCATCGTCCGCCTCGGTGCGACGACGGACTTTCACCACGGGCTGTTTAGCAGTCTCAGCCACGCGGCAGCAGGATGAGTTGGTTCCAACGACTCCCGGCCTCTCCGCCAGAGGGACGACACTCGTCCTGCCCGACGGCATCGTTGTAGCGTCCGTGTAACGTTGCGCACTCGCGGCCATCCGCCCGCACCCGAGCCCCGTAGATCTGGATACGCGCCTCGATCGGGCGTACGCCCCTCAACCTTGAGGGGCGGGGCTGGTTGCAAAAGCGAGGTGGAATGTGCGACGACCGTTGTATTTCCTGACATTGTTCGTTCTCCTGGTCGCTTACGCCGTGATGCCCGGACGGGCATCGAGTCACCGGGAAGCGCCCCTCATCAGCGGTGATCCTCAGGCTGACAATACCGATGTGTATGCGTTCATGAGTCCTGACAATCCCGACATGGTGACCCTGATCGCCTCGTATATCCCGTTCGAAGATCCCGCCGGCGGACCGAATTTCTATCGCTTTGGCGATAGCGTGCTGTACGAGATCAAGATCGACAACAACGGCGACGCAGCCGAGGACATTACCTATCAATTCAGGTTCACCTCCGTCGTCAACAACCCGAATACGTTCCTGTACGCCACCGGTCCCATCTCACGGCTGGACGACCCGAACCGCAACATGTACCAGACCTACACCGTCTCACGCGTGCAAAACGGGCAGACGACGTTCGTCGCCGGACCGATGCGCACGATGTACGACAACGTCGGCGCCGCCTCGACCCCGGGTTATGGAGCAAACGGCAGTGGCGTCTACGAATTCAGGCAAGCCGACGGCACCACCGGTCACGTGTTTGCGGGCCAGACCGACGATGCGTTCTTCCTGGACCTGCGCGTCTTCGATCTGCTCTACGGCGGCAATCTGTCGGAAGCCGGTAACGATAGTCTGGCGGGCTTCAACGTGCACAGCATCGCGCTGCAGGTGCCGAGAGGCTCGCTGAGAGCCTCGAGCCCCATCATCGGCGTCTGGGCGACCGCCAGCCGTCCGACGACGACGACACGGACCGCCGGCTCGGAGACTTCGACCGGCAACTTCGTCCAGGTGTCACGTCTCGGTATGCCGCTTGTCAACGAAGTGGTACTGCCTGTCGGGCAGAAGGACAAGTGGAATGGCAGCCGCCCCGCCGACGACGCCCAATTTGGCGTCTACGTGACGGATCCGGAGGTGCCCAAGCTGCTGCAGGCCGTCTACGGCATCCCGGCGCCCGCCACCCCGCGCAACGACCTCGTGCAGGTCTTCCTCACCGGCGTGCCGGGACTCAATCAGCCGGCCGGCGTGAAGCCGGCGGAGATGCTTCGGCTCAATACCGACATCCTGCCGACGGCGTCGCCTGCACGGCTTGGCGTCCTGGCCGGGGACGTCTCCGGATTCCCGAACGGTCGCCGGCTCACCGACGACGTGATCGACATCACCCTGCAGGCGGCGGTGGGCGTGCTGGGCGGCGTGAAAACGTCGCTGGGCGATGGCGTGGATCGCAACGACCTCGCCTTCCGTACGACCTTCCCGTACCTGGCGTTCCCGAGCTCGGGCAGTTTGCCCTGGAAACTGAATCCCCGGCCCCCGCAATAGCAGAGTGGACGCGCCATGCATGCTGCAATGCGTAAGCTGCTGACGCCCGCCAACGTGGTCTGCGTGGTGATCATTGCCGCCGTGGCGGCAATGATCACCGTCGCCAACTGGCGGGATATTCACCGCAGTCGGACGATGTATACGCGACCCGCACTGACCGGGACGCGGGGCCTTGGGACCTCTCGCGAGCATCTGGACGCCCGCGTCGCCGAGCTCCGCACGCGCCTGTCCGCACATCCTCAGGATGCCGGGTTGGCGATCATGCTGGCCGACGCCCTGCTCAGACAGGCGCGGACGACCGGCAATGCCGGGCTCGCGATCGAAGCCGAGCGGTCGCTGAAGCGGGCCCTGGACGGGGACGTCGCGAACTACGACGCCAATCGTCTGCTCGCTGCCGTGTATCTGTCCCAGCACCGGTTTCGAGAAGCCATCGCCGTCGCCGAGAAGAACCGGAACGCCCGTCCGAGCGATCCGATCAACGACGGAATCATCGGCGACGGGCATCTCGAGCTGGGGGACTACGAGCAGGCCTTCGACGCGTTCGACCGCATGGTGACCAGTCGTCCAAGCGCCGCGGCCTACGCGCGGGTGGCATATGCGCGTGAGCTTCAGGGCAACCTCGCCGGTGCCATCGAGGCCATGAAGCTGGCGGCGGACGCGACGGCCGCGGACGATTCGGAATCATTGGCCTGGCATCGATCGCAGGTCGGCGATCTGTACCTGCGGCTGGGCAAGGTGCGGGACGCCGAGGTTGAGTACACGGCGGCGTCGCACGCGTTCCCAGGTCACCCGTTCGCGGTGATGGGTTACGCGAAGGTGCTCGTCACTCGTGGCGATCGAACCGGCGCGTTGACGCTGCTGCAGAGCCTGCAGAGGACCGCGCCAACGCCGGATCTGGCCGCGCGCATCGGCGACCTGTACAAGCAGCTCGGTCGTGAGGCCGACGCCGAGCGCGAATTCACCTTGGCTGAAGCCGGCTGGCGAGTCGACGCGCCGGAGCCGAAGAACCTGGCTCGATTCCTGGCCGATCACGATCGAAAGATTGAAGAAGCGGTCACGATCGCAGAAACGGCGGCAGCCAACCGTCACGACATTTTCACGGAGGATGCGCTGGCGTGGGCGTACTACAAGGCGGGCCGCGTCGAGGACGCCCGACGCGCGATCGCGCAGGCGCTTCGCACGGGCACCAGGGACGCCGACATCCTGGCCCACGCGGCGGCCATCCGCGGTGCGCGGCAGGTCGCGTCCCGATGACGCGGGGGTTGTCCGCGCTGCTCACCGTGCTGCTGTGGTTAGCGGGTGCACCCGCTTCTGCGCATGAGATTGGCGCGTCCCAGGCGTCCGCGGCGTTGCGCGACGGCGTGCTGCAGATCGACGTGGTCGTCGATCCGGACACGTTGCTCTCGAAGCTCGAGGTGTTCGCCGGGCGGCCGGTGTCTCACGGGCTTTCGCGCACCGATCGAGACGACAGGATTCGTGATCTCGCAAACGTCTTCCTCGCCGAAACCGGGATCGAGATCGATGGCGCCGTTGTCCAACCGCACTTCGAATATCGCCCGGCGTCGGCCTTCAGCGACCTGGCGCAGTCGCCCTCGGTCGTGCGGCTCACGGCTCCGGTCCCGTCCGCGGCCGACCGCTTCGCCTTCCGCTATGGCCTGGCGCTGGGGACCTATGCGCTCAACGTGCAGGTCGGCGACGGTGCGATCGAGACCCAGTGGATCGTCGGCGGTGCCACCAGCCCACCCATTTCCTTGTCCTCCCCGGCATCGCCGTTGACGCGCGCCGACGTGGCGCGGCAGTACGTCGCGCTCGGCTTCACGCACATCGTGCCCCACGGTCTCGATCACATCTTGTTCGTGCTGGGGATTTTCCTGCTCAGTTCGCGCTGGCGATCGATCGTGGCGCAGGTCAGCACGTTCACCCTCGCGCATTCGATCACGCTCGCCCTGACGATGTACGGGATTGTGTCGCTGCCGGCAAAGGTGATCGAGCCCCTGATCGCCTTGTCGATTGTCTACGTGGCGATCGAGAATCTCATCGTCGGCGAGTTGAAGCCGTGGAGGCTCGCGCTGGTGTTCTCGTTTGGCTTGCTGCACGGCATGGGATTCGCCGGCGTGATTCGGGACCTCGGACTGCCTCGTCCTCAGTTTTTGACGGCGCTCGTGTCCTTCAATGTCGGGGTCGAAGCCGGTCAACTCACGGTGATTGCGGCCGCCTTCATGGCGGTGGCTTACTGGCAGCGCGGCCGCCCGACCTATCGGCGACTTGTCGTGCAACCTGCATCGCTCGCCATCGCGATGATCGGCCTCTTCTGGACCATCCAGCGAGTGCTGTAACGCGTGCGCGGCGCGCGTTGGGCCATGATGTTCCTGCTCTGGGCCTGACGCCTTCTCCGTCCAACAGCACCTCAGATTTTACGAGCGGCGATCGAAGCCAGGGAAGCAGCGACATCGATGGCTCGGCCTCTACCTTCTTGATTTGTCGCTGACGAGCACTTCGTCGGATCGGGACTTCGCACCGTTCGGATCCCCCTTGCAATGCCGCCTGTCCTGGTGCCCCCGGCGGTTCGGTTCAAACTGACGAGCACTTGACGGCATCCCGGCTGGTATCGACAGGTCGGTCGCGATATCGTAAACGGAATGACCGAGGAGGCTTGATGTCCGTTGAACGGCGCACAGTCGATCTTTCAGGCTATCCGGATCTGATCGTCATCTATCTGGGCATGCGAGTGAACGCGTGGGCCGGTTTGAAGACGGTGTTCGGTCTCGGTCCGCAGATTGAAAAGAGTTGGAAGACGAAGCCGGACGGCTTGCTCCTTCACGAACGAGTGACGTTTTCGGTCTTCCCACCCCACGTGGGCATGCGCCAGTACTGGCGGGACTACGAATCCCTCGAGCGGTGGACGAGGTCCGAGCCGCACCGCATCTGGTGGCAGAACTTTCTGCGCGATTCAGGGGGCACGGGGTTCTGGCACGAGACGTATTTCATGCGTGGCGGCATGGAGGCAATCTACGACGACATGCCGCGTCCCATCGGCTTTCTGAACTTTGCCCCCGTGACGCCCGCGCGCGGCGCCCGCTTTTCCACCAGAAGGCGAGCCGGACAGGAGGTCGCCGCACCGCCGCCGCCGTCGGGTGTCAGCGAGGCTGACTTGTATGGGGAATGATGGAGGAAGAGCGTCGCGACTCCGTGGACGAAGGCCATAGCCTGATGATGGCGGCCGCGCTCGAGCAGGCGAGGCGCGCGCGGGACGCCGGCGAGGTACCGGTCGGTGCTGTCGTCGTGGTCGGAGGGAACATTGTCGGCCGCGGATACAACCAGCCGATTGGCTCGAGCGACCCGACGGCGCATGCCGAGATCGTGGCAATTAGAGATGCTGCGCGGGGTATTCGGAACTATCGGCTGTCCGGCGCGACGCTGTACGTCACCGTCGAGCCCTGTCTGATGTGTGTCGGCGCCATCATCCACGCGCGAATTGCCACGCTGGTATTCGGCGCGGCCGAACCGAAGTCGGGAGCGGTGGTCTCGACGGTTCGGGGGGGCGACCTGCCGGGGCACAACCATCGGTTCGAGGTCGTCCCGGGTCCTCGCGAGATTGAATGTCGTGAGCTGATACAGGAGTTCTTCAAGCTGCGGCGCTAGTGTCCTGCGTCCGACGCTTTAGGACGTCTTCCGGGCGGGGCATCCCG
>JBDTVS010000059.1:0-11170 GCA_040007095.1 Acidobacteriota bacterium | reverse complement strand
GGACCGGCGATCAGTTGCGGAAACAGCAATAGATAGAGGGCCGCGTGGACCGGGCTCTTCTGCGCTGTGGCGTCGCCCCGGTACACGTCGACCACGTACGAGATGGCGTGGAACGTGAAGAACGAGATGCCGATCGGCAGCAGCACGCGCGGTACGACGAGCGGCCGCGCGTGTAGCGCAAGCAGCAGGGTGGTCGCGTTGTCGGCGAAGAAGTTGGCGTACTTGAACACGCCAAGGACGACCAGGTTCACCGCGACCGTGAACACGAGGAGTGAGGACGCCGCCCGCGCGGCGGGGTAGGGCGTTCGGGACTCGGCGTCTGAGGGGCGAGCGTCAGCCTGCCGTCTGGCAATCAGGATTGCCATCCGGTAATTGAACGCAATCGACCCGAGCATCAGCCACGTGAATCCTCGGCCCCCCTTCGCGTAAAAGAGGACGCTGGCCAGCAGCAGCACCCAGTTGCCGTACGACCCGTGCGATCGCGAGAACGTGACGAAGTACAGAGCGAGCAGGACCGGCAGGAACAGGAATAGAAATGTCGGTTCGGTAAAGAGCAAGATTGAGCGCTTACTTCCTGGTGAAGATCAGGACGTGCTGTCGCGGCAAGCCGTCGTCCACGCGGGTCAGCGTGAACCCTTCGGCTTCCAGCTCCATCTTGGCTTCCGAGATGGTCATCTTGTGCTCGAGACGGATCGGAATCGACGGATCTTCCTTCCGGTACTCGAGCAAAACGAGCCGGCCGCCAGGCTTCAAGGCGTCGTGGATGTGTCGGAGCATCGCCTGTGGCTGCGACAGCTCGTGGTAGACGTCCACCATCAGCGCCAGGTCGATCGAGGCGGGCTCCAGCCTGGGGTCGTCGGTCGCGCCGAGAATGGGCCTGACGTTGGTCAGCTTGGCCGACTTCATCCGCTTCTCGAGCAGCTCGATCATCGCGGTCTGGATGTCGGTCGCGTAGACGACGCCGGCCGAGCCGACGCGCTTGGCGAGCTTGACCGTCATGTAACCGGAGCCGGCCCCGATGTCGGCCACGCTGGAACCCTTCTTGACGCCGATGAGATCGATGGCGTCATCAGGCGCCTCTTCGACATCGCGCTCGCGCCGGTCGAGCCACGACGCGCCCGAGGCGTCCATCACTTCGGCAAACCGCCGGCCGCTGATTGGGTGGACACCCGTCGTTTGCGCGGCAGCGACGGTCCAGGTGACGGCAAACAGCGCGAATAGCGCGGCACGTCTTCGCATCATTTGGGCACGACCTTGCTTCGATCCTATCCCCGACACCATTCTCGAGTTCGGTGCGAATCGTCGACCGCCCGGACTGAGCCGGGCGCGCGCGATTCCAGATCAATGAACGTCCAAACGCGATGCCGTCGGGGATTCTCCGACACGAAGAAACTCCAATCCCCGACAAAAGTAAGGCGCCAGGTTCGCGAGTGGCCCGGCCCCAAGGGTTCTATCATCTCCCAAACGACTGCCCTCGCGCTCGCCCCATCGGCGGTCGATTCTTGTCTTGTGATGACGATCCTTCGGTCGAGTGGCCGCGCCGTGTAGGCTGGCCGACGTGACGATCCCCCGTTGCAATAACCGAGACCCCAAACCGTTCGCACGTTCTTGATCGTGGCGTGCATGTGTGCGCTGAGGTGGCGGTGATTCGGGGACACTGGCTGACGCCATGGAATCGAACAAGCGCGGCGGCGGCTGGGACGCGCTCCTCGACGAGTTGCGCCGACTCCTGCCGCCAATCGCCGTGCCGCCAGAGGGCGTCCATGACTCGTGACCCGATCCTCATCGTCGACGATAACCCGCAGAACCTGAAGCTGGCGAGGGTGATCCTCGCCGCCGAGGGGTACGAAGTGAAGACCGCGATCGACGCGGAGGACGCCCTGAGCATCCTGGAGTCGTTTGCGCCGCGTCTGATCTTGATGGATCTTCAGCTGCCCCGGATGGACGGTCTCGAACTGACGCGCCTCATCAAGGCCGACCCAAGACGCCGCGACATGATCGTCATCGCGCTCACCGCGTATGCGATGAAAGGCGACGACGAGAAAGCGTTCGCCGCGGGTTGTGACGGCTGCATGTCGAAGCCGATCGACACCGACGCATTGCCTCGCGTGGTGGCGGGCTATCTGTCGCATGGCACGGACCGAGACGCATGAGTCCAGCGACGATCCTGGTGGTCGAAGACAACCCGACGACCCGCAAGATGCTGCGGATTACGTTGACGACGGAGGGCTACGGCGTCGTCGAGGCGGCCGACGCCCGGGCGGCATTGGCCGCGGCCGAGAAGCGTCTGCCCGACCTGGTCCTCCAGGATCTGATTCTGCCGGACATGGACGGGCTCGAGCTGCTTCGCCGTCTGCGGGCGCTTCCCGGCGGCACCGAACTGCCGATTCTGGCGCTCTCGGGCTTTTTGAGCCGGCTCGAAGAATCACGCAGCGACGAGCGTTGGTTCACGGCCTGCTTGATCAGCCGATCGAGCCGAGTCGTCTGGTCGACGTCATTCGCGTCCACCTGCCACAACCGCGAGTGCTCGAGAGCTCGTCGGCGGAACGACGACGGCTGCTGATCGTCGATGACGATCACGTGCAGCTCAAGCTGGCGCGCCTGCTGTTCGCTGGCTGGGGCTTCGAGGCGACCGCCGCAAGCAGCGCTCGGGAAGCCCTGGCCGCCGCGCGGACCGGGCGGCCTGAGGTGATCCTGAGCGATGTCTTCATGCCCGGCACCGACGGGTTCGAGCTGTGCCTGGCGGTTCGCCGCGAGCCGGATCTGGCCGGCGTCCCCGTGGTGCTGCTGTCGGGGCAGTACGGCTCGACGGCAGACCAGGATCTGGCCCGACGTGTCGGGGCGAACGCGCTCGTGCTCCGGACACCGGATTTCGGCAACGCCCTGCTGGCGATCGAGGAGGCGCTCAAGACGCAGGCGCCGATGCCGACCAGCGAGCCGGACGATCAGCTCGAGCTGCGGCACGCGCGGCTGGTGATTCATCAGCTCGAGAAGCAGAATGCCGAGCTGGCCGGCTTTGCGCAACGCTGCAGCGTGCAGGCAGCGGAGATCTCCTTGTTGAGCGGAGTGGCGGATGCCCTGACCCGGAAGACCAACATCGATGCCGCGCTTCGAGACGTGCTCGCCGCCACGCTGGATGCCGCCGGGATCTCCAAAGGGGCGCTCATTCTGCGCGACGAGGCCGGCCGGTTGGAATTGCGCCAGGGCGTCGGCTTTTCGGAATCGGAGCGGGAGGGACTGGCTCATTTCTTCGGTCATGCCTCGTTGTTGGAAGACATCGTCCAGCGTGGGGCCAGCGTGTCGCTGCCTTCGGCGGGCATGGCTCCGGGCGTCAGCCGGGACATCCTCACCTGCGCCGGCGTCGCCTCGTTCCAGATCGTGCCGCTGATTTCCGACGGACGCGGGATGGGCGTGATGATGATTGGCGCGACCCAGACCGACGTCACCAGCGACGACTCGGTCGCGCTTGCGCGCGCGATGGGCAACCAGGTCGTGCAGTCGCTGGAGCTGGCGCGTTCCGTGGCCCGGCTGACTGCTTCGGAGCAACGCTACCGGACGTTGTTGAACAACGCCAACGACTACATCGGCGTGCTCACGCCCGACGGTATCGTTCGCGAAATGAATCAGCGGTGGGTCGAGTTCACCGGCCTGCCGTACGAGGAGCTCGTCGGACGCCACGTTCGCGACTTCGCGCCGATCGGCAAGGAGCACGAGAACGACGCGATCTATCGGGCAGCGCCGCACGTGAGCAGCCCCACGTCCCCGATCGAGATTGTGGCGCCGAATGGCTCGAAGGTGCTGATGGCGTTTTCGCGCACCCTCGTCGATGTGGCGGGGGAACAGCTGGTGTTCAGCATCGGCCGCGACGTCACGCAGCAGCGGCTGCTCGAGGAACAGTTGCGACAGTCGCAGAAGCTGGAGGCCGTCGGACAGCTCGCCGGCGGTGTCGCGCACGACTTCAACAACGTGCTCACGGCGATTCTCGGATTCAGCGCGCTGATGATGGACGGGTTGGCTCCTGACGATCCCAATCGCCAGGATCTGCTGGAGATCAAGAAAGCCGGCGAGCGGGCGGCCGGCCTGACCCGTCAGCTGCTCGCGTTCAGCCGGAAACAGATCCTGCAGCCGAAGGTGCTCAACCTCAACACCGTCGTCGCCGGCATGGAGTCGATGCTGAAGCGCCTGATCTTTGCGCATGTCGATCTGAAGCTGTCTCTGGCGCCGGGTGTCGCCCTGATCAAGATCGACCCGACGCAGCTCGAGCAGATTCTCATCAATCTGGCGGTCAATGCCGCCGATGCCATGCCGCGGGGCGGAAAGCTCACGATCGAAACCGGAAACGTCACATTGGACGAACACTACAAACAACACCACCTGCCGCTGGTTCCAGGCGATTTCGTCCTGCTCGCGGTGAGCGACACCGGCATCGGGATGGACGAAGACATCGTCCGGCACATTTTCGAACGCTTCTTCACGACCAAAGGCATGGGGAAGGGCACCGGGCTCGGCCTGGCCACCACCTACGGCATCGTCAAGCAGAGCGGCGGTTACATCTGGGTCTACAGCGAACCGGGGCTCGGCTCGACCTTCAAGATCTATCTGCCGCAGATCGCGGCGGGCGTGCCTGGCTCGCTCGAACGGTCGCCGGAGCAAAAAGACATGCCACGCGGGTTCGAGACGATTCTGCTGGTCGAGGACGACGAATCCGTGCGGCTCCTGACGCGGATCGCGCTCGAGCGGGCGGGTTACCGGGTGCTGGAGGCGGGTAATCCGAAAGAGGCGATGCGTCTGGTCAGCGAGTTCAGAGCGCCGATTCACCTGCTGTTGAGCGACGTCATCATGCCGGAATCCGAAGGGCAGCCTTTGTTCGATCGGCTGTCCGCCATCATTCCCGAGTTGCGGGTCCTCTACATGTCGGGATACGCAGACGACGCGATCGTGCGCCACGGCGTGCTGGTTGAGGGCACGCCGTTCCTGCAGAAGCCGTTCACCTCGTTGGATCTCGGCAGAAAGGTTCGCGAAGTGCTCCAGGCGCCGCCGCCCTGATCGCTCGGCCAGCCACCGTGCGTTTGCCCGCGGGGCATCACGCCGAATACCTGACGTCGAAGCCTCACTGCCCATCAGCCACCACGGTGCGTCGAGCCGCGTGTGCGTCCACGAAGTGTCCAAAAACGCCCTCCGTTCGATCAGCCGACGAGTGTGAAGACAAACGGGCAACGATCGCTTGGAGGGACGCGAATCAGGGTTACACTGCTGCTCTGTACTCTGAGGGTCGGGCCTTTCCTACGCCCCGTGCCGACTCGCTGTCTCATGGCCGGCCTGGGCCGGCCGTCTGTGGACGCTGAGTTTCTTGCCGTGCCATGACCACACCACGCGCCTCTCCTCGACTACTGGTCGTAGACGACGAACCCGATGTTCTGACCGTGGTCGAGCGTTTCAGCCGGCAACTCGGCTTCGAGACCACCACGCGCCTTGGCGGCGCGGACGCGCTTGCGTTCATCCCTGAATTCATGCCGGATGTCGTGATCGTCGACCTCCAGATGCCGGCGGTCGGCGGCCTCGACGTGCTTCGCGCGATCCGCGCGGCGAAGCCGGAATGCCAGGTCATTCTCATGACCGACAATCCGACCGTGGACACCGCGATCGAGGCGGTCAAGGGCGGCGCGCTCGATTACGTCACCAAGCCGCTCGATTTCGAGCGACTGCGCGATCTATTGACGACGGTCCGTGAGGGCATCAACAGGCGCGAGCGTTTGATGACGGTCGAGGCCGACGTGGCGGGGCGCTTCGAGTTTCACGGAATGGTCGGACGCAGCCCGGTCATGCAGCAGCTGTTCGACTCGATTCGGCGCCTGGCGCCGCATGTTCGAACGGTGCTCGTCACCGGCGAGACCGGTACAGGCAAGGAGTTGGTGGCCAGGGCGCTGCACGAGCTGGGGCCGGGACGCGCCCGGCGGCTGGTGACGGTCAATTGTTCGGCGGTGGTCGAAAACCTGTTCGAGAGCGAGCTCTTCGGCCACGTGCGCGGCGCGTTCACCGGCGCGACCGACACCAAGATCGGGCTGTTCGAGCACGCGAATCACGGCACGCTTTTCCTAGACGAAGCTGGCGAGCTGCCGATGGCACTGCAGGCCAAGCTGCTGCGCGCGGTGGAGCTTGGCGAGGTCCAACGCGTCGGATCGCTCGAGTCGCGTCATGTCGACGTGCAGGTCATCGCGGCGACCAACCGCGACTTGCGGGCGGAATCCGCTTCCGGACGGTTTCGGTCCGACTTGTTCTATCGCCTCAGCATCATCGAGATCAACCTCACGCCGCTACGGGAGCGTCGGGAGGATATTCCCTATCTGACGGCGCGCTTTGTCCAGGAGCTGTCTACCCGGCTGCATCGGCCGATTACCGGAGTCAGCGCCGCCGCCGAGCGCCTGCTGCAGGAGGCGTCCTGGCCGGGCAACGTTCGCGAGCTGAAGAACGTGATTGAGCGGGCGTGCCTGCTGGGCGAGGGGAAGATACTCGGCGAGCGCGAGGTGCTGCAGGCCCTGTCACCGGCTCGCCCGGAACGGCAGCGGCCATTTGCCCTCGTCCGGCCTTCCTCTGACGAGCATCAGCGGCTGTCGACGGCACAGCGGGAACAGATCCAGCGTGTGCTTCAGGAAGTGGGGGGCAACAAGGCGAAAGCAGCCACCCTTCTCGGCGTCAGCCGCCGCTCGCTGTATCGGTGGCTCGACCGGCTGCACATCGACTAGGCGAGCGTATTGGACCGACGTTCCGGCGCCCGGAGCCCGAGCGTACGGCGGTGACACAGGTTCGCGGTTTCCTGGTTGCATGTGCGGTTACCAATGCCGCGAGGTTGCGCTCAGCTCGGCAGCCAGACTCTTTTCCAGTGTCCGGAGGAATTCCATCACCCTCTCGGCTTCGATGGCTAGCTGACGCCAGGCCGCTTGCGCCGCTTCAGGGCCAGACTCGGCGCTCATCTCTTCGAGCGATCGCGCCGCCTCGTGCAGTCCGGTGGCCGACAGGTTCGCGGCCGCTCCCTTCAACGCGTGGGCGGTCGTGCGAATGGCCTCCGCGTCGCCCCGGTCTACGGCGGCCTTGATGGCGTCCACTCGCTTCGGGCAGTCCGCGAGGAACAGTTGAATCACTTCCACGACGAGTGGCTCATCATGGCCCAGCCGCTCCATGAGCTCGTCGCGATCGATCGGCACCGCCGATCGTGTCGGCCCCTCCGCTGAAGCAGAGGGGCCGGTGACGGTGGACTCCAGTTCCAATGTCGCGTAGAGCTTGGCGGGATCGATCGGCTTTGAGAGGTAATCGTCCATCCCCGATGCCAGGCAGCGCTCGCGGTCGCCCTTCATGGCATGGGCGGTCATCGCCACGATGCGCACATGCGCGCCGGTCGCCCGCTCGCGATCACGAATCGCTGTCGTCGCTTCGAGCCCGCCCATCTCGGGCATCTGGACGTCCATCAGCACGACGTCGAAGCCCTGACGATCCAGCGCGGCCAGCGCCTCGATCCCGTTATTGGCGACGGTGACCACGTGTCCGCGCCTGGCCAGCATCCCGACCGCCACGCGCTGGTTCACCACGTTGTCTTCGGCGAGCAGCACTCGCAGCGGCCTGGTGGCCAGTCCGGTCGAGCGTCGTACCGGCCGTGTCTCGGTGGAAACCTTCGACTCGCGATCGAGCACCCGACAGATCGCCGCGTGCAGATCCTCGGCTGGAACCGGCTTGGTCAGATACGCCGAGACGCCGAGCTCGCGGCAGCGCGAGGTTTCACCATGATGGCCAGACGAACTGAGCATCATGATGGTGGATCCGGACAGCTCGGGTCTGGCGCCGATCTGCTCCGCCACCTGGAAACCGTCGAGATCCGGCATGTTGACGTCGAGCAGGACCAGACGGAATGGCCGTCCTGCCGTCGCGGCGGTCGACAACGCATCGATGGCCGCGTGGCCGCAGTCGACGGCGGTGGGCTGGGCGTGCCAGCGTGTCAACTGGGTGTGCAGAATTCGTCGGTTGACTGAGTTGTCGTCGACGATGAGCACCGGCAGGTCGACCAGCAGCGGCGCCTCTGGCGCCTCCGGCATGACGATCTCGGTCGTGTCGAAGCCCGCCGTGAAATGAAATGCGCTGCCGGCCCCGAGCTCGCTCTCCACCCAGATGCGGCCGCCCATCATCTGCACGAGCGTCGACGAGATCGTCAATCCCAAACCGGTGCCCCCGAAGCGTCGCGTCGTCGACCCGTCAACCTGGTTGAAGGCCTCGAAGATCGTGGCGTGCTTGTCCGCCGGAATCCCGATGCCGGTGTCGCTGACCTGGAAATGCAGCGTGGTCGAGCCCTCTTGCCGGGCGTCTTCGCGCACCTCGAGCAACACATGGCCATGTGGGGTGAACTTGATGGCGTTGCCAATGAGGTTGGTCAGCACCTGCTGTAGACGGATAGGGTCGCCGACAATCGCGGCAGGAACGCCGGGGTCGAAGTCGTACAGGAGCTCCACACCTTTTTGATCCGCCTTGACGGCGAGCGGCTTGACCATGTTGGCGACGAGCTCGCGAATCGAGAAGGGAATGGACTCGAACTCGAGCTTGCGCGACTCGATCTTCGAGAAGTCGAGAATTTCGTTGAGAATCGCCAGCAGTGAATCGGCAGAGGCTTTGACCGTCTCGAGGTAGTCGCGCTGCTCCCGGTTCACGTCGGTGTCGAGCGCCAACTCGGTCATCCCGATGATGCCGTTCATCGGGGTGCGAATCTCATGGCTCATGTTGGCGAGGAACTCGCTCTTGGCCCGGCTCGCTTCCATCGCTCTGTCGCGTGCCAGCATCAGATCGGTGTTCGAGTGGCGGAGCTCGGACGTCCGCAACTCCACGGTCTGCTCCAGCTGATTCTTCTGCTGCGTCAGCAGTGCATCCCGATTCTGGATTTCGCTGAGCATTCCGTTGAAACCGTCAATGAGACGACCGATCTCGTCCTCCCCGCTCTTTTCGGCGCGGAGATCGTACCGGCGGCCAACCGTCACCTGATCGGTGACATTGGTGAGGCGGAGAATCGGAGACGAGATGATGCGCTGCAGCCGGTATGCGAGAAACAGGGCGAGCCAGAAGGTGGCGAACAGGACCAGTCCGATAATCGTGCCGAAGCGGATCGCGCGCGATCGCAGATCCGTGAGGTCCGATTGAACGAACACCGTGCCGATGGGATCCTTGACCAGAATGATCGGCCGAGTGACGAGGAGCGCGTCCTGAACGAATGTCTCCCGTGCCGCGTGTCGTCGCACGGCATCAGCGTCAGCCGGAAGGGCGCTCGGACCCGTCGGGGCCGAGCGACTTCCACGGCTGTTCGCGACGGCAGCGTCCGCCCCCTTTCCGGCGAGGCTGCGGTCGTAACGAGCGAATAACGTGCCGTCATTCAGGAACACCGCGGCCCAGACGATGTGCTCGTTCACGGCGACGGCGCGCAATGTCTCCTGCGCGGCTTGCGCATCCCCGAACGCCAACGCGGCGGTGCTGTTGCTCGCCACTACTTCGGCGAGCATCCCGGTGTCGCGGACGAGGCGCTGGCGCGAGCTCGTTCCGTCGTAGGCCATGATCAGGATCGCGGCGATGACGATCGCGGGCTGACCAGCCGCCAGGCTCATGCCGGTCAGCTTTCGTGCCAGCGATTGATTCATTAACCACGTTCTGATCTTGAGCATCGTGTTGGTCCCTGACGATCTCCGTGCGCGCCCCTTCAGCCTCATCGGCACCTTCAGCAAGACGGCTGCCACGACGCGAGCGCGGTTCAGGCGGGGAACTCCTCCCGCAAAGATGCAGCAAGCGTGCGTAGCTGGCACATGTGCCTGGCACGCGCCCGCCAGGCCCGTGGCACAGACGACAAAACATTCGCAATAGAGCCCGTCGACGCGTGGCCATCTCCTTGCTCCCGATACGGTGGAGGCGGATTTTCTGATGACCACGTCTCCGTCCGACGTCGCTGTCAGAGGGCACGCGAAGTGAGCGCCGGGCGACCTCGACCCGACCGCGTTCTCGCAGGCCTTGTCTTGTTGTGCCTGGCCTCGTCCGCGGCAGCCTGTGCGCGTAGCTCGGCCGCCGAGATCATCGTGATCGAGGAGTGCCGGTGGATCTGAAACTGCTCGCGGACCTGCTGACGAAGTGGCTGCCCGAATCTTCCGCTGGCGACTGCACCGGTCTGGGCGACTCGGGCGAGTTCCCCGGGTCGTCAGTCGTGACGGCTCACTGGTCGAGGCCCGCCGTGGACGCCACGTGTTTGTGCGGAGCGGCAAGTCGTCCAGCACGGTTGACGGAAGCCTGAACTATCAGGCGAGGACGCTTGAATACAGACAACAACGAAGGGAATCGCTCATGCAATGGACAATCGGCAAGAAGCTCTATTCGTGTCTCGGACTGCTGGGGATTGTGATCATGTTGATGATCACGGGCGGGATGTACTCGCAGCGGCAAATCGGCCGGAGCATCGAAGAGCTTTCTGCGAAGGCGATTCCCAATCTTCAGCGCGCGGCCGACATGAAGTTCCTCGCCGAGGCGTATCGCTCCGCGAACCGATACAACGTGATTCTGGCGGCGCAGCGCGACAGCGACGGGCTGGGAAAGAATCGAAAGAAGATGGACGGCCTGCACGCTCAGTTCAACCAGAGGGCCGAGGAGCTCGGGGACCATACGGGACTCGAAGACGTCAGGAATCTGGCCGAGCAGGCCGTTGCCGGCATGAACGATTTCGACGCGAAGTGCATGGAGATTGCACGTCTGTCGGCGGCCTTCAAAGCCTCGGACGCGGCCGCTCAGATTCCCGTGGCGGCGGCGTCTGGCAACAAGGTCCAGGCGATCGAGGACAAGATCGCCGAACGGCTGGCCGCCCAGATGACGGCGGTCGAGGCAGATGCAGGCAGTCAGGAGCGGCGAGGAACCACCATCCTCGCGTCCCTTGCCATGCTCCAGTTTCTCGTGTTGGGACTGGCCGCCTACGTGGTGCGCACCGTCGTGAGGACGCTGACGAACGCGTCAGTCAACCTGCGATCGGGCGGCGAGCAGGTGTCGAGCGCCGCCGGCCAGGTGGCCGCTTCGGCTCAGACGCTGTCGCAGGGCGCGACCGAGCAGGCAGCATCGCTCGAAGAGACGTCGGCCTCGATGGAAGAGATGGCGTCGATGACGCGGCAGA